>CAUAAR010000007.1:0-78933 GCA_958427035.1 uncultured Collinsella sp.
CGATTCGGTCGCACGGAGAGCATTTCCCAGTTGACAAAACTATAGGAACACCCCCCTGAACAGAATCGCCGTTATCGGCTGACGGTGCGGCGATTGCCGCCAGCGGCGACATGAGCGGCTGAGCGATGAGGCCCGCCGTCAAAACGGTTGCGACGGCGCGGTTGGCAACGCCCTTGACGTTGACGGCCTTGGCCCGAGGCTCAAAGTGTTGTGGACTGTAGTTTGCCATGGCTTTCTCCCTTTGACACGGATGTATCCATACGTATCAAACGGTAGCTGTCGATTTTTGAATTCTGTTGCGCAACATTGGCGACCAGCGTATTTTTTGAAATTCACGCTCTCGTGCTTCACAGTTTCGTCACATTTGAAGGAGCTGGTGCATCATATTCTCGCGGGATGGAATTGAGCCTGTGATTTGCATTTGCTCCCGCGTCATCCGCCCTATCGGATTCCGCATCCAACAGACACCCCGCCCGCCACGGTGTAGAGTAAGGACAACGGGCGCGTTGCGCGGACCGCGCTGGAACGAGGTGGACATGGAACTCGATAAGCAACAGATCGAACGACTACGCGAACGCCATCACCGGCGCCACGGCATCCGCCCCGCTCATAGTGAGGCTGCCGAACAGGCTGGTCGCTTTTTAAAGCGCGCATTCAACATTCGCGAGGGTCGCGCGCCCTACCACGTGATTCGCAAGCGCTTTGTAAACGGGGCGCGTCTGACTGGCTCCCACCTATGCATTCTCATCATCGCCATGCTCATCGCAAGCATCGGCCTCGATATCGATTCGGACATCGCCATCGTGGGCGCCATGCTCATCTGCCCGCTTATGGGATCGGTCCTTGCCATGGCATATGGCATCGCCACGCTCGACCGCGAGATTACCGTCGAAGCCGTCGCCAGCCTTGCGCTGCAAATGGCCTTTTGCCTGGTCACATCCACGTTGTACTTTAAGCTCTCGCCCCTCGGCACCACCACGGCCGCCATTATCGACAACTCGACGCCCACCGTGTGGGACCTTGCCGTCGCGCTCGCGGGCGGCTTTGCGGGTGGCCTGGGCAACTCGCGCGACCAGGAACCCGCCACGCTCATCGCCGGCGTGGCCGTGGCAACCGCGCTCATGCCGCCCCTGTGCGCGGCGGGTTATGGCATTGCCATCGCGAGCGGGTCGCTGTTCCTCTCAGCCCTCTACGAGTTTGGCATCAACGTCGTCTTTATCGCGCTGGCGGCCGAAGCCGTATTGCTTCTTTTACGTGTACCGCTCAAGCGTGATCTCAACGGCGACGGCATTGTGACCGCCGAGGAAAACGCCGAGGTCGACGAGCTGTCACGCAAGGTGCGCCGCCGCATTATTGTGGGCACGGTAGTCTTTGCCATCCCCTGCATCGTTATGACCGCGGGTTCCATTGGCTCGGCGCAGGCCGGCGTGCAGGACGGCTACGGCGTCACCGAAACCACGCGCGAGCTTGCGGCGGTGCTGCCGGGCTTTAAAGATTACACCGTCGCCGTCGAGACCTCGGCTACCGAGGGCGAGAAAGAGGGCATCGTCGAGCGCGAGGTTGTCGCCCACGTGACGACAAGCGAGGCGCTCGGGGCGCACGACCGCCGTGTTGCCCGCAAACTCATCGACCTCAATGTGCCCGAGCTCGATCGCGTTGAGTTCGATGTGAAGTGATGCCGGCGCAGGATGAATGCTCGCACGGACGCAAGTTACGACGAGGCGCAGACGCGATACGGACACGAGCAAATAGCGGAGTACAGTTCACACCCGCGCCCCGCTCGCTGTTTTATTGCCGTGAATCAACTGTCCGGATCGACATCGCCAGACTCCACCGTAAACGCCGGATCGGTGCTCACAAGATAAAATCGGGTCACTTTGCTATCTCTAAATAGATAGAGCTGGCCCTGCTCGCGTCCACGTGACGTATACGCCACGTGGACCGTACCGAATTCTTCGCCGTTTTCCTTCTTTAATATCAGGATGTTGGGGTCATCCGTACGCTTAAACTGCCCGTCTACGCAGCTGCCGTCTTTGTCGACCAGTTGCCACCGATGGTTATCCTCTTCAAGAAAGGCCAGGGTTTCCAGACTCGTCTTGTCGTCCCGATAGTAACCGTCAATGGCAAACCCTTCGGAAGCGCATTCCTGCATATAGGACGTTTCTCGGCTTATAGCAAACAGCCCTGTAGCGCCCAGGAGCACAGCCAGGCAGACCACTGCAAGGGTTATCGAAATAGCACGGCGGCCCATGTTAGACCAACCGATAGTTGTTTAACGGAGCGCGAAACATACCTGAAACCTCCGATGTCAGGGGGAACGTCGCCAGCAGGCTGGCGACAACTATATGTTTCTGACATCAAACCATATGGCTACCACTCGCGGAGGGGGTATCGGCGAGCGGCGTGTTTTCATACTCCATTGGTCAAACCTAAGCGCAGCGCTACAGCTCGTACTTGTACACGCGGTAGATGTACTTTTCGGCTTCCATCTCGTAGGTGGCGATGGGCAGTCCATAGCGATCGTACTCGGCAAAGGTCTTGGCCATGCCCGATGCCACGAGCGTGCTATTCGAACCGCCGACGCGCTGCGCACTGCTCACATAACCCGAGAACGGCACTGCGATCTGGTCCACAAGCTCGTAGGTGCGCGCGGCCTCGTCCACCGTAAAGATGCGCCCAAACGAATGCGTTCCCTTGCTGTAGTCGGTCACCACCGCGGCGCCCAGCTGGCCCCAGTCGAACTTGGGATAGCGCTCGGTCGCACCAAAGTTGTTGTCGTATAGCAGCACCTGGTAGCGACCAGTCGCTGCCGTGTCAGAACTCGGCAGATACGTCACGCTGTGCTGGCCTGCATTGAGCGAGAAATCGCCCTGGGCCTGCAATAACTTGTCTTCAAAGCCCGAGCCAGCCCAGAAATCGGGCGAGCCCACGGAAGGCTGCAGCGAGATCATTTGCGCAACATATGTCCAGCAAAAACGGGTGGTAGCCGGTACGACTACCACCCGTTTGTCTTATATCCGGCTCGAAGTAGGCCAACTACTTCTTAATGCCGCGTCCCAGACGATTGGCGACCGATGCAACGGCCTCCTCGCTGGCCGGCCCACAGCTCACGCAGCCATCATGGGCACGCATCTGGCCGGTAACCTCATCCATCGCGAGCGGCGCCACCTTCTCAAGCTTAAAGCCCTTGCCGGCGCGCATGTTTTCCTTAGCCACGCTGATCATGAGCTTAATACGGTTGAGCTGGTTGACCTCGGACGCGCCGGGGTCGTAGTCCACCGCGACGATATTGCTCTCGGGATGCTGGCGGCGCAGCTCCTTGATCACGGCCTTGCCCACCACGTGGTTGGGCAGGCACGCGAAGGGCTGCGTGCAGATGATGTTGGGCGCACCGTGATCGATCAGGTCGAGCATCTCGGCCGTGAGCAACCAGCCCTCGCCCATGTTGTTGCACACCGAAAGCACCGTGCGGGCCTTGTCAGCCATGGTGCCGATGCGCTCGGGCGCCTCAAAGCGGCGGGACTTTTCGAGCATCTCCTCCACCGGCGTGCGCATCCAGTCCACGAGCTTGATGAGCGCCTGCATACCAGCGCGCGTGGTAGCAGAGCTTCCCAGCTCGTCCTTCTGCAGCTCGGCATTACTCATGGAGTACAGGAAGAAGTCGAGCAGGCCCGGCACTACGGCCTCGCAGCCCTCGCGCTCGATGACATCGACCACGTGGTTGTTGGCTGTGGGGTGGAACTTGACCAAGATCTCGCCGACCACGCCCACGCGCGGCTTGGTGCCCTCGCCCACAAGCGGCATGGTGTCGAACGCGCGGATGGCCTCGCGGCACAGCCTGGTGTAGTTGTGGCGGTTAAACTTGGGCGCCAGCTTGCGGGCGCGCGCCATGTACTCCTCGTAGAGCGCGTTGGCGGCACCGGGCGTGGCCTCGTACGGGCGGCAGCGGTAGAGCATCTGCATCATCACATCGCCAAAGAGCACCGCGTAGACTGCCTGCTTAAGCAGCGCCGGCGTAATCTTAAAGCCGGGGTTGTCCTCGCCGAGCGCCACAGCTGAAAGCGAGATCACCGGAATCTCGGGATGGCCGCTCTCGCGCAGGGCCTTGCGGATGAGCGCGATGTAGTTGGTGGCACGGCAGCCGCCGCCGGTCTGGCTGATAACCACGGCCGTCTTGGACAGGTCGTACCGACCGCTCTCGATGGCCTCCATGATCTGGCCCGTCACCAGAATCGACGGATAGCAGATGTCATTGTTCACATAGCGCAGGCCAGCCTCGACAGCGTCGTGATCAGTCGAGGGCAGCAGCTCCAAGTTGTAGCCAGCACCACGGAACACCTCTTTGACCAGGTCAAAGTGGATCGGCGCCATCTGCGGGCACAGGATGGTGTAGCCCTCCTCGCGCATCTGCTCGGTAAAGGGCACCTTGGGCCACGCGGTCGAAGCGCTCTCGCGCTGCGCCTCGAACGTGTACTTGCGGCTCGCGAACGCGGGGGCATCCGTAGAGGGCGCCACCGGCGCGGCATCGCCCTGCTCGTAGGCCTCGCCCGCGGCCGTGGCCTCGGCCAAGCGCTCGGCCTCCTGGTCCTTGAGCGCTGCCATGAGCGAGCGGATGCGAATGCGCGCGGCACCCAGGTTGGATACCTCGTCGATCTTGAGCACGGTGTAGATCTTGCCGCTGGCTTCCAGAATCTCCTGCACCTGATCGGTAGTCAGGGCGTCGAGACCGCAGCCGAAAGAGTTGAGCTGGATCAGGTCCAGGTCGTTGCGCATCGTCACAAAACGGGCGACGGCGTACAGGCGGCTGTGGTACATCCACTGGTCGACGACGCGAATCGGACGCTCGGGCTTCACCAGGTGCGCGAGCGAATCCTCGGTAAAGACCGCAAAGCCAAAGCTCGAGATAAGCTCAGGCAGGGCGTGGTTGATCTCGGGGTCGTTGTGGTAAGGGCGACCGGCGAGCACGATGCCGTGACCGCCGTGGTCCTCGACCCACTTAAGAGCCTCCTCGCCCATGGTCTGGATGTCCTCGTGGAAACGCGCATCGGCCTCAAAGGCAGCGTTGACAGCGGCATCGACCTCGGAGCGCGTGATCTTGGGTCCACGCACGCGACCGCGACCGGCTTGCGCATCGGCCACACGGTCGACGGCGAGCACCTGGTACAGACGGCGCTTGAGCTCGGTCTTATCGTGATAGGGCACAAACGGGTACAGGAACTCGATGTTCTGCTCGCGGATCTCGTCGATGTTGAGTGCCAACGCCGTAGGGTAGCTCATGACGATGGGGCAGTTGTAACAGTTGCCGGCGGTCGGATCCTCCTTGCGCTCCCAGCGCACGCACGGCATCCAAATGAAGTCGACATCGCGGTCGATAAGGTTCATCACATGGCCGTGGCTCATCTTTGCCGGATAGCACACGCTCTCGGACGGCATGGACTCGATGCCCGCCTGGTAGGTCTTCTTGCTCGACTGGTCGGACAGCTGCACGCTAAAGCCCAGGCGCGTAAAGAACGCGTGCCAGAAGGGGTAGTTCTCGTACATGTTGAGTGCGCGCGGGATGCCGACGGTGCCGCGCGGAGCCTCGTCGGGGCTCAGGACCTCACGGTTAAAGAGCAGCTCATTTTTCTTTTTGAAGAGGTTGGGGGCCTCGGTCTTCTGCTTCTTGTGGCCGGCGCCCTTCTCGCAGCGGTTGCCGGTAATGAAGCGCCTGCCGCCGCCAAAGTCGTTGACGGTAAGCTGGCAGTTGTTGGAGCAACGGCCGCAGCGGACATGCTTTTGCGTCACGGTGAGGTGCGCGATGTCCTCGGCCGAAAGGATGGTCGAAGTGCCGTCGGCGCCGGCGCGATCGCGGGCGAGCAGGGCAGCACCATAGGCACCCATGCAGCCGGCGATGTCGGGGCGCACGGCGTGGACGCCGGTGAGCTGCTCAAACGCGCGCAGCGTGGCATCGGACATAAAGGTGCCGCCCTGGACGATTACCTGGCTGCCGATCTCTTCGGGGTCGCGCAGCTTAATGACTTTGAACAGGGCATTCTTAATGACGGAATAGGACAGGCCGGCCGCGATGTCGCCCACCGTGGCGCCCTCCTTTTGCGCCTGCTTGACGCGCGAGTTCATAAAGACCGTGCAGCGGCTGCCCAGGTCGACCGGGGCCTTGGCATGGATGGCGGCATCGGCGAACGCGCGCACGTCCATGTTCATAGACACGGCGAAACTCTCGATAAAGCTACCGCAACCCGACGAGCAGGCCTCGTTGAGCATGATGTGCTCGATGACGCCGTCCTTGACGCGCAGGCACTTCATGTCCTGGCCGCCGATGTCCAGAATGAACTCGACGCCGGGCAGGAACGCCTTGGCGCCGCGCAGGTGCGCGACGGTCTCGATTTCGCCCGAGTCGGCCTTGAGGGCCTCGATGAGCAGCGCCTCGCCGTAGCCCGTGGTAGTCACGTGGCCGATGGTGCAACCGGCGGGAATGTGGTTGTAGAAATCGGCCATGATGACCTTGGCCGTGCCCAGGATGTCGCCGTTGTTGTTGCCGTACCAGGTGTGCAGCAGCTGACCGTCCTCGCCCACGAGCGCGGCCTTCATGGTGGTGGAACCGGCGTCGATGCCGATGAACACGCGGCCGGTGTAGCCTTCGAGCTTGCCCTTGGGGACGACCTCGGTGTCGTGGCGGCCCTTGAACTCGGCAAAGTCCTCGTCGGTGGCAAAGAGCGGATCCAGACGCTCAACCTCGGCACCCTGCGTGTCACCCAGGGCATCGATGGCCTCGATGAGCTGCGGGAACGTGCTGAGTTTATTGGACTCGTGCGCCATGGCGGCGCCGCTCGCCACAAACAGATGAGCGTTTTGGGGCACGATACGGTGCTCCTCGTCCAGGTTGAGCGTGAGGTAGAAGCGGTGGCGCAGCTCGGAGAGATACTGCAGCGGGCCGCCCAGGAAGGCGACGTTGCCGCGGATGGGACGGCCGCACGCCAGGCCCGAGATGGTCTGGGTCACGACGGCCTGAAAGATGGAGGCCGCCACGTCCTCGGGGCGGGCGCCTTCGTTGAGCAGCGGCTGCACGTCGGTCTTGGCAAAAACGCCGCAGCGGCTGGCGATGGGATAGATGGTGGTGGCGTTGGCCGCGAGCTCGTTAAGGCCGCTGGCGTCGGTGTGCAGCAGAGTGGCCATCTGGTCGATGAACGCGCCCGTGCCGCCGGCGCAGGTGCCGTTCATGCGCTGCTCGATGCCGTTGTCGAAGTAGATGATCTTGGCGTCCTCGCCGCCCAGCTCGATGGCGACGTCGGTGGCCGGGATGAGGGTCTCGACGGCACGCTTGCTGGCGATGACCTCCTGAACAAACTCCAGGTCGAGCCACTGGGACAGCAGCAGGCCGCCCGAACCGGTGATGGCGCAGGTCATTTGGGCCGTCGGCAGCACGGTCGCAGCACCCTCGAACAGGTCGCGGGCGCAGGCACGGACGTCGGTGTGGTGGCGCTGGTACTTGGCGTAGACAATCTGGTTATCGTCGTTGAGCACGGCGAGCTTAACGGTGGTGGAGCCCACGTCAATGCCCAGGTGCAGGTTGCCGCGGGCGGCCTCGGGGTTGAAGATCGCGCCTTCGGGGGCCTGGGCGGCGGCTACGGGCTCAGCGGCGGTGGCGAGCTCGCTAGCGACGGACGTCTCCCCTGCCGCGTTCTTGGCATCGGCAACTGCCTCGGCAACTTTCTCGGCAGCTGCGGTCGCGGCCTTCTGCGCGGCATCCACCACGGCGGGTGCAGCCTCACGCGCGGCAGCGACCATACGGTCCTTAATGCCCTCGACGAGTTTGCTCATCTGTCTCTCCTCTTAGTTGTTGGACTCGACGGTTGCGGCGGTGTCGACCGCGTCCTCGAGCTGCAAGTTCAATAGCTTCATGCCGTATTCCGGCACGTTGATATCGATGGGTTGGCCATACAGGTCGCCGGGGCGCACAAAGGCGATAACCGTCATAATGCGCGCCATGGCTTCGGGCGATTCGGTGAGCCCACGCTCAAACCAGCGCTGAATCAGACCGACCTCGGCACTCACGACGTAGGTGACGTAGTAGTCAAAGAACGTGCCCAGCGCCAGGCCCAAAATGCCCGTCTGCGCACGAGGCACCACGGCCTCACGCGCGGTGTCGATAATCTTTTTAATGAAAGCCTGGTCGCCGCCCGGGCCCAGCAGCGATCCGATTAAATCGCGGTTGGCCGCAAGGTAGCGCAGCAACTCAACCGAACCGGGTGCCGGCTCGAGCTCATCGATGTTGTGATAGAGATCGGGTAGCTGAGCTGCGGTGATGAGCTCAATGCGCTCACGGATCTCGGCCAGCAAGCCGTCCTCGATTTGATTGATAAAGTCGGGGATATCACGGTAGTGCGAATAGAACGTTCGACGCGTAAGACCGGCGCGCTCGGTGAGCGACGCGACGTTAATGCGCGAAAGGTCGCCGCTTTCGGCAAGCTCGCTGGCAAGCGCCTGGCGAAGGGCGCGCTGCGAGCGAAGGGACCGGCGATCACATTTCTCGAGCTGGGACAAGCGTCCTCCTTGTTACTCAGCCTGTGCGCTATTGCACAGTGCGAGTATTATTGCACACCGTGTGCATCAACACGTAAAGGCAATATTTTGAATGTGACGAAGAGACAGTCCCCTTGTCACATTCAGTGACCGCCTAGGTTGCGCCAGCTGTGCCTGGCTTTTGGAACGGCATTGCCAATTGTTCAAAATGTCATTCGTGGGTAGAATAGTGTCGACGGCAGCCCAAGTTCTGGAAAGCTGGGCAGCGCCGTTGTTTGCATTAGGGGGTCAACGCCTTAGCGGCGGCGACCCCTTCTGATGCGCTTCGAACGCTGCTTGAGTGCCTCGGAAAGGCCGACAAGCGCCGTGAAGAACGAGACCAAAGCGGTCAGAAGCCTCACGAAATCAATCAAATCGGTCATGGGCATCACCTCCCATCAGATGGAGGGCGCTGCCCGGCACATGGAACTGCCGTCAACGATACCGATTCTACCAGAGCCTAGTTATATATACGAATATATGTTCGTATTCCAAGAACACAGGCCCCCGCGACAAAGGGGCTGTCCCTTTGTCACATTATTCGATGACGGTGCGCGAGTTTTGCTTGCGCATGGTGGCGAGCATGTGCTTGGGGACGGCGTGGACCATGCAACTGCCGATAGTTGCGCTCGCGGCGGCTTTAGCCGCATCGCTAGCGTTTTTGGTCGCGTAGCTGTGACGGAAACGCTTGAGCATGGCGATGTCGTTGCCGCCGTCGCCGTAGACCGCGACCTCATCCTCGGCAATACCGTAGTAGCCCGCCAGCCAGGCCACGCTCTCGCCCTTGTTGCACGCCACGTCCGTGATCTCGAACATCACCGGATCAAACGGCGCGTTGACCACGCGGTCCGAGCGCTCGGCGAGATACGCTTTAAGGTCGCGCTCCAGCTCGGGCGAGGTCACGCGGCAGTTGATTTTGCACACGTCATGACGCAGGATGTCACCGATCGACTGGTCGAAATATTGCTCCTCGTGATACCCGCCACGTGCACGCATGCCGCGCATCACGATGCGCTTGATAGGGCTGTCCTTCTTAAAACCCGCCTGGTGCATCTCGAACGAACCGCTCGAGAACATGCCGTCGGGCGTGGAGCAGTCGAAGCAAATGTCCGGGAACGCCTTGAGCAGCTCCTCGGTAACCTGCGGGTCGATGGTCCAGGTCTTGAGCACCTCACCATGGCTGTCACGCACGATGGATCCGTTGGAGCAGCAGGCGTCGAGTGCCAGACCTGTGAAGCCATGCTCGCCGATCGGCAGCGTCGAGCGTCCGGTCGCGGGAACCACATGCAGCCCGGCTTCGGTCAGCTCGCGAATGGCGCGGCGGATGGTTCCGTCGGCCTCGTGTAGGGCATTCAGCAGCGTTCCGTCTAAGTCACTCGCAAACATCTTGATCATGGGCATGCCTCTCCTTCGTCTGCACGATATTGTAGACGAGAACGGGCGCGCCCTAAGAGAGGCGCGTCCGTCAGGCGAAAGATTGTCCTACACCGCAGAAGGGCCGTGTTCGCCGGTACGGATGCGGATAACCTCCTCGACCGGCTCGACCCAAATCTTGCCGTCGCCGACGGCACCGGTGCGAGCGGCGTTGCAGATAATCTCGACAATGCCGTCGACGTGCTCGTCGGCGCAGATGAGGGTGAACTGCACCTTAGGGATCGTGTTGACAAGCAACTCGTTGCCGCGCACGTATTCCTTCCAGCCATGTTGCGCACCGCAACCCTGCACCTGGTTGATGGTCATACCACGAACATCAGCAGCAAACAGCGCGTCTTTAAGAACCTCAAGCTTCTCCTGGCGCACGATAGCCGTGATCTTTTTCATAATGAATTCCTCTCTTTATCAAATAAATGAATTGCCATTCAATGACGCGGGTTTCCCAGGTGCCGCAGATTGGGTTGAAAGAGGAGCGCCGCGTACTTTTGTACGCAAGCGACGGTTTGAAACCCAAGGTGCGGTGCCTGGGGAAGCCGCGCGACGGTTTGAAGGGCAAGGTGCGGAGCCTGGGGAAGCCGCTAGTCAAGTCCGGAGAAAGAAGGATACGCGCTCTCGCCGTGTTGACTCGCATCCAGGCCCAGCGCCTCGTCGGCCTCGTCCACGCGCAGGCTGCCGTGGAACAGCGCCTTGACCACCGCGGCGATCACCAAGTCGAGCACCAGTACAATAGCGACCGTCACCACAATGCCCAAAATCTGCGAGATGAGCAGCGAGACATCGCCCGTGTAGAACAGGCCGCCCTTACCGGTCCACGAGAGCTCCGGCACGCAGAACAGCCCCGTGAGCACGCCGCCCAGGATGCCGCCGATGCCGTGGCAGCCGAACGCGTCGAGTGCATCGTCGTAGCCAAACTTGGTCTTAAGATGGCTGATGGCCAGGTAGCAGACAGGCGAGACGATCAGGCCCATGACCAGCGCTGCCCACGGCTCGACAAAGCCCGCACCCGGCGTGACCACCACAAGGCCCGCAACCAGACCGGTGCTGGCGCCCACCAGCGTGGGGCGACCGGTATGCACGCGCTCGACGGCAAGCCACGAAACCATGCCCGCCGCGCTGGCCGTCACGGTGTTGAGGATGGCGAGCGCCGCCACAGCGTCGGCCTTAAACTCGCTGCCGCCGTTAAAGCCAAACCAGCCAAACCAAAGCAGACCGGCGCCCAGCGCCACAAACGGCACGCTATGCGGACGATAGCTCACCATGCCAAAACCGCGACGACGGCCGAGCATTAAGCAAAGAATCAGACCCGTGAGACCGGACGAAATGTGCACCACGTCGCCGCCGGCAAAGTCGAGTGCGCCGATGATGTCGCCGATAAAGGAGCCATCGCCGCCCCAGACCATGTGGGCGAGCGGCGCATAGACCACGAGCAGCCAAATGCCCAGGAAGGCCGTCATGGCACCAAACTTAACGCGGCCGGCCAGGCTGCCCGTGACGATAGCGGCCGTGATCATGGCAAACGCCATTTGGAAGGCGATGTTGATAATCTGAGGGTAGACGGCACCGTCCGCAGCATTGTCCTCGGCCGCCTGCAGCACCTGGTTGAGCACCGGCAGGCACAGCAGCTGGTCAAAGCCTCCAATAAACGGGCTCGAGCCGTCGCCGCCGTAGGCCAGCGACCAGCCGGCAGCAATCCACAGCACACCAACCAGGCCAATGGCGCCAAAGCACATGAGCATGGTGTTGATGACATTTTTACGCCTGGACAGGCCGCCGTAGAAAAACGCCAGACCCGGTGTCATTAAAAACACGAGCATGGTGCAGATGAGCATAAACGTTGTCGATCCCGTATCGTACATTCGCTCTCCCTTGGTCGCATGAACGTTGTCGGCGCCCATAATGCGGCCGAGGGGCAACTGGTGTAGACCAGATACGGCGTTGTTAAACGCGGCGTTGTCGAATGGAAACGGTGCCGCAATCTTGGAAACGGCGCGGCAACGGACGCGAAACGAACGGGAAATACGCGAGCAAGGAAGCCGTGAGCGCGCCCGTCCCGGCTAGCGGCGGAACAGCTCGCGGGCTCGGTCGCGGAGGTCGGTAGCTCGGATGACGCCCTCGTAGCGGTTGATGCGCAAGCGCGGGAAGGCATTGAAGAAGCGCAGGTCGCGTCGGCTGAGCGACACGCTTGGCACCGGACGGCTCATGCGCTTGCCGGCAAGGCGACGACTGAGCGACGGACGCGGCATGTTCGGCGCGGCATCGGCCACGCGGCGGGCGGCAAGCGCCAGGCCGCGAGCACCATCCGCGATAAACGTCGGCATCGAAGCCTTCTCGCGCAGGGCATCGAGCGCGGCGTCGCCCAGCTCGGCCAGCCACGCGTTAACGGCACGGCTACGGATGTGCGTCTGTGCCACCGAGTCAATCGTAGAATCGGGAATGCGCTCGAGCATTGAGTCGGACGCGTCGGCAAGCGACTCGTTGATGCGGTCGGCAAGGTCGGCCCGGACGCGCTCCAGCTGATCAGACAGACGCCGCCAGCTCGCCAATGAGCACAACGCGTCGACCATCATCGCGACCGCGACGATAAAGGCGGACAACCGCACAATCAGCACCGGCAGATGGCCAAGCAGCCCCAGCAATGCCGGCTCCACTAAACGGCAAATGCACAACGCACCCAGGCCAAACGCGCAGGCCCAGTACAGACAGATACGTCCGTGCAGGTTAAACGGCAGATGCGAATAGTCCCAAAAGCGAGCGCCCGTTGTTTTTTCCAACAGCACGCCTACGCTGTACTCAATCACGCTGCATACGAGCGCTGCAGCGACAAACTGGCTCGGGGCATCCGGAATCCCGCGCAACAGCAGCCAGCAGGCAATGCCGCCCGCGCCATAGATAGGGCAACACGGTCCCAGCAAAAAGCCGCTGTTGGCAAAGCGTCCGTGGTTGAGCATGGCGCAGACTGTCGATTCCCATGCCCAGCCGCAAAAACCGTAGAAGGCAAACGAGAGCACCAGTGCCGAAAGCGGGCAGGCGGCAAGCGTCGCGCCGTCAAAGGACATGTCGATCGCGGTCCCCACCGTCTACCCTCTCCTCTTTTCACTCGATGCTTTACTCACGCTATCGTCCGTCTCGTCCTTGCGCGGCAGGCGGCCGGCGACCGTCTCACGCAGAGCACACCATTTATCCGCCAGACAAACAATCCACGCCTCGCGACACGTCGGCGGCACCGGCACCAGCGGAAACATATGCCGCACGATAATATTCCGCTCTCGCGGCGTCAGCTCAAAATCTTCCTCGGCACGCGCCAGGGCAAAAAACGGATGTCGAAATCCGTGCAGGCGATGACTCGGGTTGGGGTCGTGCCAATCGTAGAGAAAGTAATCGTGTAACAAGGCTCCGCGCAGTAACGAGGCGCGGTCGACCAAAATGCCTGCACGGCCCAAGCGCTCGGCAAAGGACAGGCTCGCCCGCGCCACCGAGATCACATGCGCATACACCGTCACATCGCCATGCTGGATAAACTCGCGCGTCAGGTCCAGACGGCCCGCCTGTGCCAGTTGACGGGCAGCATGGTCTACTTCGCACGCGATTTTCTCGGCACGAACGGCATCGGACATGCTGCCTCCTTCCAGCGGCTTATGGCGACAAGCCACGGCCTGTGCACAATCGATAAAAACATCATGGAACACATCAGTATGGCATCGGACAAAACGTTTTGCCCCACCAGTTGGCGAATCACCGCGCCGCCGTCACATATCAAACGCCAAAATGTGCGAGACTGTCTTGTGCAATTGTGTCGGCCGAGGGAGCGCCGACGCTCGATTCGCATGGAGTAACCCACAACGATGCTGCTTACGCAAACGACAACGCCCGAGGACGTCAAGGCTCTCGACCGCGCCGAGCTTCCGCTGCTCTGCGGCGAGATTCGCCACGCCATCCTCGAAAGCTCCGCCGCTGTCGGCGGACACGTTGCCCCCAACCTGGGCGTCGTTGAGCTTACGGTTGCGCTTCATCGCGTGTTTAACTCCCCTATCGACAAGATTGTCTTTGACGTTTCGCACCAGACCTACGCCCACAAGGCGCTGACCGGGCGCGCGTATACCTATATCGATCCGGAACGTTTTGGCGAGGCTTCTGGCTTTGCCAATCCCGACGAGTCCGAGCACGACCTGTTCGCCATGGGCCACACCTCCACATCGGTGAGCCTGGGCTGCGGCTTGGCACACGCCCGCGATCTGGCGGGCGATACGTACAACGTCATTACCGTTATTGGCGACGGCTCGCTTTCGGGCGGCCTGGCGTTTGAGGGCTTTAACAATGCCGCCGAACTCGACAGCAACCTGATCATCATCGTCAACGATAACGACCAGTCCATCGCCGAAAACCACGGTGGCCTGTATCGCAATTTGGCCGAGCTGCGCGCCAGCAACGGCACCTGTGAGCGCAACGTTTTCCGCGCGATGGGACTCGACTACCGCTATCTGGACGCCGGTAACGATGTGTTGGCCCTCGTCGACACGTTGCAGGAGCTGCGCAATATCGATCACCCCATCGTGCTCCACGTCTCGACCGCCAAGGGCAAGGGCTTTGAGCCGGCCCAGAACGACCCCGAACGCTGGCACCACGTGGGTCCGTTTGACATGGCAACTGGCCGCAAGCTCTGCCCGGGCCATCCGAGCGAGCCCGCACCGCGCACCTATGCCGATATCACGGGCGAGGCGCTCAGCGCCGCCATCGAGCGCGATCCGCAGGTCGTGGGCATCACAGCCGCCACGCCCTACATCATGGGCTTTACACCTGAGCTTCGCGCTGCCGCCGGCAAACAGTTTGTCGACGTGGGCATTGCCGAGGAGCACGCCGTGACCTTTGCCACCGCGCTTGCGCGCTCGGGCGCCAAGCCAGTCTTTGGTGTGTACGGCACGTTTTTGCAGCGCGCCTACGACGAGCTGTGGCACGACCTGTGCCTCAACGATGCCCCCTCAACCATCTTGGTGTTTGGCGCCTCGATCTTTGGCACCACGTCCGAGACGCACCTTTCGTTCTTCGATATTTCCATGCTGGGCGCTCTTCCCAACATGCGCTACCTAGCGCCGGCCTGCATGGAGGAATATCTGTCCATGCTGAGCTGGTCGCTCGACCACCGCAAGCATCCCGTGGCGATCCGCGTACCGGGCATTGGCCTGGTTAGCCGCCTCGATTTGGCGCCTGCCGAGGACACCGACTACAGCGCCGTTCGCTACAACGTGGTGCGTCAGGGCCGCGACGTTGCCGTGCTCGCGCTTGGCGATTTCTTTGAGCTGGGCGAGCGCGTGGCAAACCGCTTGGCTGCCGAGTACGGCATCGAGGCCACGCTCGTCAACCCGCGCTTTGCAACCGAGCTTGACCGCGAGTTCCTCGATAGCCTTGCCGCCGAGCATCGCGTCGTCGTCACCCTCGAGGACGGCATCTTGGACGGCGGCTGGGGCGAGCGCGTGGCGTGCTACCTGGCCTGCACGCCCGTGCGTACGCGCGCCTTCGGCATCGCCAAGGGCTTCCCCGACCGCTACGACCCCAACGAGCTGCTCGCTCAGAACGGCATGACAGTCGAGAACATGGCCGCCGAAGCCGTAAGGCTACTCAACGAGTAAGAAAACCTCCGCAAGGAAAGCACCCCTGCGGAGGTTTTTATTTTCGCGACGCGATTATCTCAATCTGTAACAGATAGGGACCTTTTGACCGTCCAGATGTTACAGATTGAGACAAAGCAGCAAGGCTTGCCGCCGCACCGGCCAGAACCACCACAAAGGTGCCTGTCCCTTTTTGGTAGATACAATAACCCATAAGGTAAGTATGTTTCTGAGTTATTTCGTGTTGACCCATTTGAGCGCGATAGGGTATAACTCTACTCAACCGCTAGGGATTTTATTGAGAAAGGTGTTCTACCATGAGCAAGAACCTCTCCCAGCAGGTCGTTCTCGACCGCCGCGGCTTCGTCGCCGCCACCTTCGCAACCGTCGCCGGCCTTGGTCTTGCCGGCTGCTCCGACACCAGCGCCGAGGCCGACAAGGGTTCCGCCGCCGACTCCTCCAAGAGCTCCGAAGATACCGAGGCTTCCACCACGCTCGACGCTAAGGCATTCGACAAGCTCGTCGACAACGGCCCCAAGGCCGATGACGACGCCATCGCCGCCAGCACCTGGGCCACGGCCGTCAAGGACGCCGGCGTCTTTAAGATCGGTGGCGTTCAGACTTCCACGCTCTTCTCCCTCCTCAACGAGAAGGACGGCAAGACCCGTGGCTTCGACGCCGGCATCGCGCAGCTCCTGTCCAACTACATTCTGGGCGAGAACAAAGTCGAGATCACCCAGGTGACCTCGGACACGCGCGAGTCCGTCCTGCAGAACGGCCAGGTCGACGCTGTCTTTGCCACCTACACCATCACTGACGAGCGCAAGAAGCTCGTCTCCTTTGCCGGCCCCTACTACTACACCCAGCAGGCCATCCTGGTGCTCGCTGACAACGATGACATCAAGAGCGTCGACGACCTGGCCGACAAGAACGTTGCCGTCCAGTCCGGCTCCAACGGCCCCGCCATCCTGGAGGAGTTCGCCCCCAAGGCCAGCCAGCAGGAGTTCAAGACCGACGAGGAGGCCCGCCAGGCACTCCAGCAGGGCCGCGTTGACGCCTACGTCATCGATAACAACATGCAGCAGAGCGCCCTGGTCCGCGAGCCCGGTAAGTACAAGATCGCCGGCAAGCCCTTCGGCAGCAAGGAGCCCTATGGCATCGGCCTGCCGCTCGATTCCGACGGCGTCGCCTTTGTCAACGACTTCCTTAAGAAGATCGAGGACGACGGCACCTGGACTGAGCTGTGGCAGATCTGCATCGGCGACCGTACGGGCGACACCAATGTTCCCGAGCTGCCCGAGATCGGCGCCTAGGCAGCGAGCCTGGTAACGGCCGCAACGAAACCATACGGAAACGCATGATGCGCTTTATTGCGGTAAACTGTTTCCTCACTGAGTTGTCGGGGCTTCCGTACACACGGGAGCCCCTTTCCTTATCGGCGGGAGGTCCGCATGAGTCTCTCCGAACTCTGGTCGCTCTATGGCCAGAACTATATCGACGCGCTGCTAGCAACCTGGGGCATGACGCTTGAGTCGTTTGCCATCGCCATGGTACTGGCCGTCGCCGTCACCGTGATGCGCGTGTCGCCGCTCAAGCCACTGCGCGTCTTTGGCGACCTGTATGTCCAGATCTTCCGTAACATCCCCGGCATCGCGCTGCTCATCATCGTCGTCTATGCGCTGCCGCCGCTCAAGGTCGTTCTGCCCTACCGCACCTGCGTTATCGTCGCCACGGTCCTTTTGGGCTCGGCCTTTGGCTCCGAAAACTTTATGAGCGGCATCAACACCGTCGGCGTCGGCCAGGTGGAAGCCGCCCGCTCGCTGGGCATGAGCTTCAGCCGTATCCTCGCCAAGATCGTGATTCCGCAGGCACTGCGCTCAAGCGTGCTGCCCATGACCAACCTCTTTATCGCCGTCATGCTCACCACCGCGCTCGGCAGTCAGGTGCCGCTTAAACCGCAGGAACTCACCGGCGTGGTGAGCTACATTAACACGCGCTCGCTCGGCGGCGTCGCCGCGTTCTTTATCTCGGCGCTCGGCTACCTGGGCACGGCCTTTGTGGTGAGCCACATTGGCAACTACATCGATAAGAAGGTGAGGATCCTCCGATGAGCAAGCATTCCTCCCCTGCACTTACCATGCGCGATGCGCTCTACGAGGCTCCCGGCCCCAAGATGCGCGCCAAGATTCGCATCGGCACCGCCATCTCGCTCGTTGCCGTCGCCGTGCTCGTCGCCTTGGTACTGCAGCGCTTTTATATGACCGGCCAGCTTTCGGTCCACTATTGGTATTTCTTTACGCACCTCACCACCTGGAAGTTCCTGCTTGCCGGCTTTGAGGGCACCGTTAAAGTCGCACTCACTGCCGGCGTCATTGCGCTGGTACTGGGCTTAGCCCTTATGCTCGGCCGCACCAGCGGCATCAAGCCACTACAGCTGGTCTGCCGCGTGCTCACCGATTTCTTCCGCGGTGTGCCGAGCCTGCTGTTCATCTACTTCTTCTTTTTGGTGCTGCCCCAGTACAAGATCGCGCTGCCGTCGTTTTGGATGCTCACGTTGCCTGTCGCGCTCGCTGCAGCCGGTGTACTTGCCGAGATCTTCCGTGCCGGCGTCAACGCCGTACCGCGCGGGCAGGTCGAGGCGGCCCAGGCGCTCGGTCTCTCCAAGGCCAAAATCACCTTTAAAATCGTGCTACCGCAGGCGATTCGGTTTATTATTCCGTCGTTGATTTCGCAGCTCGTGGTCGTAGTCAAAGACACCACCGTCGCCTATGTGGTGAGCTACCCCGACCTCATGCAAAACGCCCGCGTGCTCATTACCAACTACGACGCCCTCGTATCGGTCTACCTGGTGATCGCAGTCATCTACATCCTCATCAACGTCGCGATCAACAAGGCCGCTGTCTATGTTTCGCACAAGACCGGCGCGACCATCATCCGCTAACGCTTTACCATTTCGAGTCATAAGGAGCCGAGCACCATGGCACAGAGCACCTCTTCCACCGGCAATCAGCCGCTGATCGAGCTCAGACACGTCAATAAGCACTATGGCGACCTGCACGTTCTCAACGACATCAATCTCTCGGTCGACCGCGGCGAGGTCGTCGTTGTGATCGGCCCCTCGGGCTCGGGCAAGTCAACCATGTGCCGCACCATCAACCGCCTGGAAACCATCGACTCGGGCGAGATCCTCATCGAGGGCGAGCCCCTGCCGCAGGAAGGCAAGGACCTTGCCCGCATGCGTGCCGAGCTGGGCATGGTGTTTCAGCAGTTTAACCTGTTTGCACATATGACGGTGCTGCAGAACGTCATGCTGGGACCGGTCGATGTGCTGGGTGTCTCCAAGGACGAGGCCCGCGAGCGCGCCATGGACCTGCTGGGCCGCGTGGGCGTGGCCGAGCAGGCCGACAAGGTGCCCGCACAGCTCTCAGGCGGCCAGCAGCAGCGCGTGGCCATCGCCCGTTCACTCGCCATGCAGCCCAAGGCCATGCTCTTTGACGAGCCCACGAGCGCTCTTGATCCCGAAATGATCAACGAGGTGCTCGAGGTCATGGTGCGTTTGGCCCAGCAGGGCATGACGATGATCGTCATCACGCACGAAATGAACTTTGCCCGCCGCGTGGCCGACCGCGTCGTGTTTATGGCCGACGGCCAGATCGTGGAAACCGGCACGCCCGACGAGTTCTTCGACCACCCCCAGACCAAGCGCGCCCAGGACTTCCTCAACTCCATCAAGGGCCACTAACCAGACCGCCCACCTACCCGCCATGCCCATCCAAACTCGAAAGTTACACCTATGATCGGAACTCGTACTTCATCGTCCTACACTCCGCACGTCGACGTCGCCCCCGCCGACCGCCCACTCATCCTCGTCGCACCGCGCTGGGAAGAGGCAGAGCCGTTTTTAACCGAGATGCTCTCCCCCAACGAGGAAATCGCAAGTGTCTTTGTCGATGCCATCCTTGCCGCTGGCGGCCTGCCGCTGCAGATGTCCATCACCGAGGACATTGAGGTCATCCGCCATTACGTCGACATTGCCGACGGCATCGCCATCCCCGGCGGCCCCGATGTCAATCCCAAACGTTGGGGCGATGATCGACCCTACGACCCCACCCTTTGCTGCGAGATCCGCGATAGTTTTGAGTTTAAGCTGGTCGACGAGGCACTCCGCGCCAAAAAGCCGCTCTTTACCACCTGTCGCGGCACGCAGCTGCTCAATGTCGCCACTGGCGGCACCCTGTGCATGGATGTGCCGAGCCTGGGTGCTCGCGAGGGCCGCACGCAGTGGCGCCACACCCACGTGCTCAACGACCCCGTGCATCCCGTCGAGGTCGTGCCGGGCTCGCTGCTGGAGCGCGCGGTTGGCGGGCACAGGCTGATCCAGACCAACTCGGCACATCACTGCTGCGTCGATCGTCTGGGCAAAAGCACGCGTTTGGTCGCCAAGGCAACCGACGGCGTTCCCGAGTGCATCGAGGTCGAAGGCCAACCCTTCTGCCTGGGCGTGCAATGGCACCCTGAGTACACGTGGAAGACGCTCGAGACCGACTTTAACCTGTGGAAGTCGTTTGTCGAGGCAGCGGCCAAGGTTAAGCAGGCCCGTTAGTTCACGGACGGCACAACACAAAAGGGCTCCCCGCCGGCCACATGGTCCGACGGGGAGCCCTTTTACCTATATGCGGCCGGCACACAGCCCAAGGCTCGCAAGCCCTTATTCAGCCGCTTCGCGCAGGGCCGACATCGTTGCCGCATATTGCTGCTGCAACGCATGCATCCCCTCGCGAGCGCCGTCAACGGCATCGGCGCCGCGCAGCGCTTCGGTTACCACGACCGCCGGCTCGTACAGATTATCGAATCCCAGGTTCTGGCTCACGCCCTTGAGCGTGTGCGCTGCCATAAACGCACCTTCGGCGTCTCCCGCCGCCATGGCAGCCTCCAACTTGTCCATGCTCTCGTCATCTAAAAACTTGAGGGCAAAGCGGGCAAGCATTTCCCCGCCCATCAGCCGAGCACACGCGTCATCATAATTGGCGCCAATCTTCTCATACGCCTCACGCATGGAAATCATGGATTAAAAACTCCTTTGGTCAAACTAAATCGTAGGAAACGCGACGACATCGGCGGGGCGTGCCAACGTCTCGGCAATTTGGTCTTGCACCTCGAGCAAACAGTCGAGCAGCAACGGGTTAAAGGTGCCGCACTTACCGTCCAGAATCATCTTGATCGCTTCCTCGTGCGGGATAGCGTCCTTGTACACGCGCACGCTCGTCAGGGCATCGTACACGTCGGCCACCGAAACCACCTGTGCGGCAATGGGAATTTCGTCGCCCTTAAGGCCATCGGGATAACCCTTGCCGTCCCAGCGCTCGTGGTGCCAACGCGCAATCTGGTACGCATATTCCATAAGCGCATTGCCGGCGTGATGGCTACCCAGCTCACGCAGCATGTCGGCGCCGATCGTGGTATGCGTCTTCATAATCTCGAACTCCTCGGGCGTAAGGCGTCCGGGCTTGTTGAGAATCGCATCGTCAATCGACATCTTGCCGATATCGTGCAGCGCCGAAGCCAGGGCGATCGTGGAGCGTTCCTCATTATCGAGGGAGATCGTGCCGCTACGCTGGACCAGACAGCCAAGCAGCAGCTCGGTCAGCTTCTCGATGTTCGTAACGTGCCTGCCGCTCTCGCCGTTGCGAAGCTCCATGACGCCGGCCATGATGTCGATGAGCATGCGACTGTTCTTGACGCGCTCGTTGTACTGCTGGGACAGCAGGTTCGTCAGGCGGCGCTGCGTGGCGTATAGGCGGATGGTGTTGCTTACACGGCGGCGCACGACACGGGAGTCAAACGGGCGGTTGATATAGTCCGAGGCGCCCAGCTCGTACGCGCGCAGAACCATATCATCGGAATCTTCGCTCGAAATCATGATGACGGGCAGATTGTCACTAACCGATCGGCGCGACAGATCGGCCAGCACCTCAAAGCCGCTTACGCCCGGCATGACAATATCCAGCAGCACGAGCGACAACTCATCGCCATAGCGGTCGACCATGTCGAGCGCCGCACGACCGTTATCGGCCTCGAGGATGCAATACTCGTCCTTGAGCATCTCGTTGAGAATGGCTCGGTTCATCTCGGAGTCATCGACAATAAGCACCAAAGGCTTTTCGCTTTGGAAGGCCTCGATGGAATCGGCATCGGTCACGACCGTACCGGCTTTTGCCTTAGCGCGGCTCAGTAACTGGGCAGCACGGCCAACGCCCTCATCGACCGTCTCGCCATGAATGCGAACGCCACCAACACACGCCGTCAAGCTCACGTACTCATGGCCCGGAACAATCGTGGCATGAACGGCATCGGATACCTGATGCAGGCGACGGGCGAAGTCATCGGAGGGAATATTGGGCATGACAACCACAAACTTGTCGCAGCCATAGCGCACAAGCTCGTCAGTCGAACGAATTCCGCTGCGTATGGCCGTCGCCACAGCACCGAGTGCAAGGTCGCCGGCATGACGGCCACACGTATCGTTGAAGACCCTAAAATCATCAAGGTCGATCTCCGCAACGCCGGCATTCATGCGGGCGTTGCGGAGCTTTTCCTCGTAATATCGGCGATTGCGCACGCTCGTCAGCACGTCGGTGTAGACAAGGTCCTCTTCTGCAGCCTCTTGCTCATTGATCGGACGCACCATCAGCAGGACGTGAGGCTCGCCCTCGACCTTCAGAGGGCGCAGGCGAGCGCGGTACTCAGTACCATCACTGAGCAGTTGCTCCGACACCTCATCGGAGTCTGCCAAGGCCTCAAGACTCGACTGGCGCAAACAAGGACACCGATCGCCGGCGAGCAGGCAGTTAGGCTCGCTCTTAATCTGATCGGCCGACAGCAAACGCACCACGGGGTAGGTCTTCGCGACGCGGGCGACCTCGGCGGCAGCCTCCTCGTCGGTTAGATTTGCCTCGTGATTATTGAGCATATGGGGCCCTTTCGATAGTTTCGCATGGTAGCGGTGGGTTCCAAATGCTACAAGGGTAACACCTTGCCGATGCAGGTAAGCACGTGAATGCTGTTACATTTTTATGACCTGGCAAACGGCGGTGATGGAGCCGCGGGCGCGTGGTTATTGGCGCATTCGTTAACAATGACGAAACGCTAACAGCCCCTCTCCCCGCAGGTCATCGAGCGTGCTAACGCTCCAAGACATCGCGAACGGCGTTTGCCGCCGTAACGGGGCGATCGCGCAGACCGTTATGCGCGCCCGGGATCGTCACGAGGGGGCAATCGAGATATTCGGCAGCCGCTCGCGTACCAGCCTCGCGGGGCGTACCGACCGAGAGCTCGCCCAAAAACACGGCCGACACCGCCTTTGACGCGCGGGCGCGCTCCCAGTCGGGAGCATATGTCATATTTGTTCCATATTCGCTCGCCATAAAGCAACGACCATTGCGCAGGGCATGTTTGGCTTCCGCTTCGGTCGTCCCGGGAGCCTCGGGGTCCAAGTCGCCGAGGGCTCCCAAGAAAAGCCGGAGCGCCCTTGAAACCTTTCCAGCCGCAATCATATCGAGCAAAACCGGAGCTGCGCCCATACCGACGCCTTCGGCCGACACAGCCGGCTCATGCAGAATCGCACGGGCGACGAGATGGGGTTCGGTGCAAAGAAGCTCCAGCGCCACCAACGTACCGGCGCTGTGCGCAAGCACATTTGCCGGAGCGCCAACGTGTTCGATCACGGCTTGCAGGTCGGCGGCCTGGGCGGCAAGATCATAGCTGCCGTCTGCCGCATCGCTGCTGCCACCGCAGCCGCGGCGGTCGTAGGCAATTACGCGGTAGTTGCGGCTGAGCTCACAAGCGATGCCGTCGAAAAATGTGCCGTCGACACAAGCACCGTGCACGCACACCAAGGCAGGAGCATCAGGCGACACATCCGGGCCGGCATATTCGCGACAGGCAATCGTGGTGCCCGCATTCTCGACCGTAAAATCCATGTTGTGCCCCCATCATCAACGCCCATCCAGTTGCACGTCAGTGCGGTTGGATGGACCCGCATTGCCTTACGCCTTGTTAACAGATTAACTGTACCCGACCCGAGGCTTTTCATGGCACGGCATAATGAGCGACGTGAAAAAACGAAACTTGTAAAGCAAGAGCCCGCACCTTGCTTTGGAGCCGATGCTATGCTTAGGCACAATTGTCTTGAGGAGCATATGCCTATGTCTACGTTTTTGAATGCCAGCCCCATCTTTGGGCCCGTTCGCAGCCGTCGCCTTGGTCTCTCGCTCGGCGTCAACATGATGCCGGCCAGCGGCAAAATCTGCACGTTCGACTGCATTTACTGCGAAAACGGCCTCAACGCCGAGCGCCCCTGTCATGAGCCGTACAACACAGCTGCCGTGGTACTCGACGCGCTCGAGGCAAAGCTGCGCGAGATGGCAGCCGAGGGCGAGCTCCCCGATGTGATCACCTTCGCAGGCAACGGCGAGCCCACTGCCGCACCGGAGTTTCCGCAGGCCATCGCCGGCGCCGTCGCGTTGCGCGACGAGCTTGCCCCAAACTCCAAAATCGCCGTGCTCTCCAACGGTACGCGCGCCGACCGCCCCCAGGTGCACGACGCGCTCATGATGGTCGACGACAACATCCTCAAGCTCGATACCGTCGACCCGGCGTTTATCCAGCTGCTCGACCAGCCCGTTGGCCCCTACGGCGTCGAGCACCAGATCGAGACGTTCGCAAGCTTTGACGGTCACGTTATTATCCAGACGATCTATTTGACCGGCGAGTATCAGGGCAAGCTCATCGACAACACCGGCGAGGAGTACGTCGGCCCCTGGCTCGCGGCGCTTGAGCGCATTCGCCCACAAGAAGCAACCATCTACACGGTGGCGCGCGAGACACCGATCGCCGGCCTTGCCAAAGCGGCGCCTGAGGTGCTCGACGCCATTGCCGCGCGCGTCCAAGCCCTCGGCATTCCCTGCCAGGTGAGCTACTAGCAAAACCACGCAGCAGCTAGTGTCCGCCATCCCACTCCATCAGTTGCGGTGATATAGTTCCTATTTATGCTGTTAAACCGCTTAAATCGGAACTATATCACCGCAACTTTTATGGACGCATGGGTGGGCTATACTAGCTGCGGATGAAAGGAAGTTAGCCATGTATGACAAAGGACCCGTACCCGGCCGCAACGACGCCTGCTGGTGCGGCAGCGGCAAAAAATATAAGAAATGTCACAGCGCCTTCGACGAGCGCCTCGAGCGCCTGTGGGAGGAGGGCTGGGAGGTTCTGCCCCGCACGCTCTACAAGACGCCCGCCGATATCGAGGGCATCAAGCGCTCGGCAGCCATCAACGTAGGCGTGCTCGACTACGTAGGCGAGCACATCGCCGCAGGCATGACCACCAACCAGATCGACCAGATGATCTACGACTACACCGTCGAGCACGGTGGTACGCCGGCCGACCTCAACTACGAAGGCTACCCCAAGAGCGTATGCACCTCGATCAACGATGTGGTCTGTCACGGTATCCCCTGCGATACAGACGTGCTGCACGAGGGCGACATCATCAACGTGGACTGCTCCACGATTTTGGACGGCTACTTTAGCGACTCGAGCCGCATGTTCTGCATCGGCGAGGTCTCTGCCGAGCGCCAGCGTCTTGTCGACGTCACCCGCGCCAGCGTGGAGGCGGGCCTGGCGGCCGTCAAGCCATGGCTGCCGCTGTCCGTTATGGCCGAGGCCGTACAAAAGACGGTCGAGGACGCCGGCTTTAGCGTGGTGCGCGAGTACGGCGGACACGGCATCGGCAAGGAGTTCCACGAGGACCCGTTTGTGGGCTTTACCACCGAGGCACCCGATGTGGACACCATCATGGCTCCGGGCATGGTCTTTACCATTGAGCCCATGGTCAATGCCGGAGCGCCCGACATCAAGATCAGCAAGGGTGACGGTTGGTGCGTGCGCACCAAGGACGGCAGCGATTCGGCCCAGTGCGAGGTGCAGCTCGTGGTGACCGAGGACGGTTACGAGCTGCTGAGCTGGTAGCCGTGGATGCGCCGGATGCTGACGGGCACGCTCGTCTTGCATCCGGCGATTTTATTTGAACGTTTTGCCTGATAAAACCTGCCAAAAAACCTGTCCCTTTTTGCAGGTCGAGCGGAGAGGACTGCTTGTGAACATCCTGGTTTTGCTGCCCGTCAATGACCGCCATCGCGCAATTCTTGAGTCGAGCGCTCCGGGCGAGGACTTTATCTACACGAGCGCCGACGCCGCCACGCGTGAGCAGGTCGCCGATGCCGACGTGATCCTGGGCAACATCGACCCTGACATGCTCACGGCATGCGAGCATCTCCAGCTGTTGCAATTGCAGACCGCCGGCTATGACGACTACCTTGCCGCCGGCACCGTACCGGCCGACGCCAAACTGTCTTGCTCGGTGGGCGCCTACGGCCAGGCCGTGAGCGAGCACATGTTTGCCATGGTCCTTTCCATGATGAAGCGCCTGCCCGACTATCACGACTTGCAGCGCGAGCATCGCTGGGAGGATTTAGGGCCGGTCACCTCGCTCAAAAACGCCAACGTGCTGGTGCTGGGCGCGGGCGACATCGGTGGCCACTTTGCCACGCTCTGCCGCAGCATGGGCGCGCACGTCCGCGGCATCAAGCGCCACCCGCTCGTCTACCCCATTGTGTTTGAGGACATGGACGGTATGGATGCCCTGTCCGAGCGCCTGGCCGAGGCTGACATCGTCGCATCCTTTATGCCCAGCACACCCGAGACCCGCGGCCTGGCGAACGCCGAGTTCTTCGCCGCGATGAAACCGGGCGCCTTCTTTGCCAACGGCGGCCGCGGCGACCTTGTGGTCGCCGACGACTTGGTTGCCGCCCTGGAGTCGGGACATCTCGCCGGCGCCGCGGTCGACGTCACCGACCCCGAACCGTTGCCTGAAACAAGCCCACTGTGGGATGCGCCTAACATGCTCATCACGCCACACGTCTCCGGCTGGTTCCACCTAGCCGCCACGCTCAACAACGTTGTCGACATCGCCGCAGAGAACCTGCGTCACCTGCAAGCCGGCGAAACTTTACGTTGTTGGATCGAGCACTAATCTTGTTCCGCCGTTCTAACGAACGGCGGACCGGTCGACGCTGCGCGCCGCCCAGAGCGACAATTTGCCATTCAAAAGGCGAGGCACGACCAGAAGGTCAATGCCTCGCCTTTTTCATGCCGACTTGTTCGCTCTGGACATCGCTCGCTGACGTTTGCCCAACCTGCGGTGTCATAACAATTCTGTCCAGCTGTTGGCATTGAGGCATTTTCCCAGATAAAACCTGCCAAAATGAACCTGTCCCTTTTTGATAGGTTTTAGAGCTCCACGCTTTCGGCGCCGTTGATGGTTAGGTTTCGCCCGTAGAAGGCGGTGAGGGCGCGGATGGCGTACATCACGTCGCGCACGCCGCCGGTCTCGTAGCTCGAGTGCATGGCCAGCTGCGGCAGGCCCACGTCCACGGCATGCATGCTCGCCTGCATGTTCGACAGGTTGCCGAGCGTGGAGCCACCCGCCATATCACTCTTGTTGGCGAAGGCCTGCGTGGGTACGTCGGCGTCATCGCAAATAGCCTGGAACACCGCGCGGCTAAAGGCATCGGTGCAGTAGTGCTGGTTGGCGGCTTCCTTGATGACGATGCCGCCGTTGAGCACGACCTGGTTGCGGGCATCGCACTTCTCGGCGTGGTTGGGGTGCACGGCATGCGCATTATCGCAGCTCACGAGCATCGAGGCGGCAAGTGCGCGATGGTACGACTCATCATCGAAGCCCAGCGACCCGTTGATGCGTCGCAACGCGTCGGCCAAGAAGGTCGACATGGCGCCCTGCTTGGTCTCGGAGCCAACCTCCTCGTTATCAAAGCAGCAAAAGACCGAGACGTCGTGCGCGTTCTCGGCGCCCAAAAATGCCTGCAGCGAGGTATAGGCACAGGCCAGGTCGTCAAGCTTAGGCGTCGAGATAAACTCATCGGCCCAACCCCAAATGCGCGCATCCTGACGATTGACCAGGAACAGATCGCGGCCCAAAATTTGCTCGGGCTCAACGTCCAGTTCGTCGGCGATCAGAGCATCAAAGTCGCCCTGCTTAAGGTCACCGGCGCTGATGAGCGGGCACAGGTCGACAGCACGATTAGGCGCAAAGCCCTCGTTAACGCCGCGGTTCATGTGGATGGCAAGGCTCGGGATAATAGCGACCTCGCGCTCGGTGGCAAGCAGGCGGCTCTCAATACGGTCGCCCTCGCGTACCAGCACGCGGCCCGCGAGTGCCAGCGGACGGTCGAACCAGGTGTAGTCGATCATGCCGCCGTAGGCCTCGGTGTTCAGGCGCAGCGTCTCGCCCGCGCCGTCGAGCTCGGGCACGGCCTTAACCTTAAACGTCGGCGAGTCGCCGTGCGACGCCGTCAGCTGAAAATGGTAGTCGCCGGCAACGCCGTCCTCGCCCCACGTAGCAGCCAGGTCCTCGCCCACCTTAAAGGCGATAACGCTCGAGGTGTTGCGCTGCGTGTAATAACGCCCGCCCGGCTCGATGTCCCACGCCGCGTTCTCGGACAGGTAGGTAAAGCCCGCCTCGTCGAGCTCGGCCATAATGGTCGCCGCCGTATGGAACATGCTGGGGCATGCCTCGATAAAGTCGATAAGGTCGTTGGCGGCCTCGATATCATCGGCCGTCACATGCGCGCGCTCGGGCGTTTCCTGATCCGTCATGCTCTCCCCTTTCGCTGGGTTGATGGTCCCTTCCAGCATACCCCGCCGCGCCAGCGCTGCACTCTTCATTCCGTGTTTAATCCCGCACCGCTCACCAAGTTGAGCCATCATGCCCGTGCACCTTTTGCGACAATTACGCTAACAGGACGAGAGGAGCCGCCATGAAGCCACGTAACATTGCCATCGCCTGCGGTGTCGCGGGAGTCGCCGTCGGCCTTGCCGCTGCCACCGGTATCGTTTATCACAAGCAAATCAAGTCCGCCGCGTCGCTCAAACGCTTGACCGGCTACGCGGATGGCTATGACCTGTACGCAATCGACATCGCCTACGACTACGATCTTGATCGCATCATCGCCGCTGGCGTGCGCGACGACCAGGCCTACATCGATGCCGTGGTGGCGCAGGTGCTGCCCGGTGTGCCGGTACATGTCCAGGCGCCCCAGTTTGCCTGCAGCGCTTTTGTCGCCGTAGATGCCGAAGGCCGCGTGCGCACCGGTCGCAATTACGACTTTAAAGACGACACCTCGGCGCTGCTGGTGCGCAATCACCCACGCGGCGGCTATGCCTCCATCGGCTTTGCGGCCCTCAATAACCTGGGCGCCAACACTCCACTTGACTCCGTCGCCGGACGCGCCGCCGCACTCATGGGCCCGTTTGCCCAGCTCGACGGTGTTAACGAATGCGGCGTGTCCATTGCCGTACTCACCCTGGATTCCAAGCCCTGTGACCAGGACACGCAACGCCCCGTCATCAACACTTCGCTCGCCATCCGTCTGGTGCTCGACCGCGCGGCTACCACGCAAGAGGCCGTCGACCTACTTTCCGCCCACGACATGCACGCCATGGCCGGACGCGATTACCACTTCTTTATCAACGACGCCGCCGGTGACGCACGGGTGGTGGAGTGGGATCCGCGCGATCCCGACCGCGCATGCAAGGCGACGCCCGTGCGCCAGGTCACGAACTTCTACGCCTGCTATGGTGACGAAGTGCTGCCCAACCAAAAGAATGGCGAGCTGGGCCATGGTAAAGAGCGCGCCGTCGCAATCGCCGATGTCCTCGACGCCCATGCCGGCGCCCAGGACGAGGCAGTCGCTTGGAAGGCCCTACGTGCCGCAGCGCAAGAGCCCAATCCGGAAGACATCACCAGCAACACGCAGTGGTCGGTCGTCTTTGACAATACCGAGCCCGCTGCCGCCATCACGCTGCGCCGCCACTGGGGCAACGTCGATGCCTTCGCACTGTAAGGAGCCAGGCCCGTCGACCTTACGTTCCCTGACGTTGCTTACATTTCCATACGCTTGAGCTAACACGTTTTACCCCCGTATCAACAGTGTGCGGGGGTAAACTTATGCGCATGTTATAACTTGCCCGGAAGGATTCATCATGCTTAGGATCGGTCTTCTTACCAGTGGCGGCGACTGCCAGGCGCTCAACGCCACCATGCGCGGCATCGTCAAAACGCTTATGACCAATAGCGAAGAGCCTATCGAGATCTATGGTTTTGAGGACGGCTACCAGGGCCTTATCTACAGCAGATTCCGCGTCATGACGCCCGCCGATTTTAGCGGCATCCTCACCCGCGGCGGCACCATCTTGGGCACGAGCCGCACACCGTTCAAGCGTCTGGATACCCCCGAGGCCGATGGTGTCGAGAAGGTGCCGGCGATGGTCCACACCTATCATAAGCTGCAGCTCGACTGCCTGTTTATGCTGGGCGGTAACGGCTCCACCAAGACCGCCAACCGCCTGCGCGAAGAGGGCCTCAACGTTATCGCGCTGCCCAAGACCATCGATAACGACACCTGGGGCACCGAGCTGACGTTTGGCTTTACGAGCGCCATCGACGTCGCCACCAAGTGCATCGACGACATTCACACCACCGCTTCGAGCCACGGCCGCGTGTTCGTTATCGAGATCATGGGCCACAAGGTTGGCTGGATTCCACTGTACGCCGGCGTCGCGGGCGGCGCGGACGTCATCCTGATTCCAGAGATCCCTTACGACATGGAAAACGTCATCAAGACCATCGAGCATCGCATGGAGACCGGCAGCCGCTTTACCATCGTGGCCGTCGCCGAGGGCGCTATCTCCAAGGAGGACGCGGCGCTGTCCAAGAAGGAGTACAAGAAGAAACTCGCCGAGCGCACGAGCCCGTCGATCGTCTACGACATCGCCAAGGAGATCGAGGCCAAGACCGGTCGCGAGACCCGCGTCGCCATCCCCGGCCACACGCAGCGCGGCGGCCAGCCCGACGCCCAGGACCGCATCTTTGCGACCCAGTGCGGCGTCGAGGCGGCACTGGGCTGTCTACGCGGCGAGTTTGGCTACATGATCGCCCTGCGTGACGGCAAGATGTGCCACATGCCGCTCGAGGATGTCGCCGGCAAGCTCAAGTTTGTCGACCCCCAGAGCGACCTGGTACGCGAGGCCAAGGCGCTGGGCATCAGCTTCGGCGACGAATAGTCTCGGCTGGAACCGCCCCATCGGAGGCCCCAGGGCTTACCTCCCAAATCGTCCTCGGACATGTCAGGACCCCGCCGTGCGCTTCGCGCGGCGGGGTCCTTCCGTCCTGCGGAAAGATTTGGGAGGTAAGCCCTGGGGCCTCCTGCGGTAACTAGGGAGGCCGAGGCTATTCGTCTTCTTGCTACGGGTGCCTGGGGTAGGATGCGGCGTGCATTTTTGGGAGTATTCAGCAGCCGAGGGTGCCTGCATACTGGATTTTGGGCGAAAGGCAGGCACCATGGGCCGCATCCTGTAAAAAACGAGCGGCTCTAGAGGCGTTGGGACTCAGAATCGGGGCTTTCAGCGCAGTTTTGCACCCCCGCCCCCGCGCCCGCGGACCCCGGGACGCTGAATACTCCGAAATTTGCACGGCGCCCCCGGGGGTACCTGTGGGCAAAAAGCAACCGCCCTGTCAAAGTATGCATTTGGCGGGGCGGTTTATGCAAAAATGCTGCTGCGGGCACGTCGGCAGCTCGCTAGAACTTGAATCCCAGGACAGGTTACTCGGCGCTCTTGAGGGCGCCGACCATGTCGATCTTGTTGAGGGTACGATTGGTGGCGAGGTTGACGATAAACGTAAAGCCAAAGGCCAGCAGCACGGATAGCACGTAGCTCAGCGGCTCGACCTCGACATCAAAGTACAGCGACGGCATCTGCAAAATGTACGTAAAACTCTCGGCCAGCAAGCCGCCCAGCGGCACGCCCAGCGCAGCGCCAATCGCCGTGAGGATCAACGTCTCCTTGTTGACGTAATGGTGCACCTCGCCGCGACGGAAGCCCAGCACCTTGATGGTCGCCAGCTCGCGTTCGCGCTCGGAGATGTTGGTGTTGGACAGCGTAAACACCACTACAAACGACAGGCACGCCGCCATAAAGGTCACAAGTACCACGACCGAATTGATAATCGTAAAGTTCGCCTCATAGTTCTCCCAATGCTCGGCCGTACTCGAAATCGTAAGCCAACCGTCACTCTTAAGATTCTTGCTAAACGCAATCTGGTCGGCCGGCGAGCCCTTAAGCAGCACAAAGATACCGTTAAGGCGTGCGCTTCGACCGAACGCGCGCTCATAGGTGCCCTGCGTCATGTAAAGCGTATTGCCCAAATAGTTGAGCGAAATGTCGCTGACTTTGACCTTGGCAACATTGAGCGACGAATCCTGGACGTGCGCCGTATCGCCTGGCTGAATCCCCAGTACCAGCTGTGAACTCTTGCTCAGATACACGTCTCCGTCACGCAAAGACAGCGGTTCTTTGGACTCATCCTCCAGGCGCACGTAATCGCCCAAGTCATCCGTGCGGTCATCGGGCACCACGATGAGCTGCACGGTCTCACTCTTGCCGCCGAATGTAAAGGTGACGTTGTCGGTCATAATCGGCAGCGTCGAAGTCACGGTCACGTTGGAATCATTGGCCGCGCTGCGCTCATCCAATGCCGCGCACGTCTGCGAAAAATCGTCGGGATTGGCGACCGCCAGCAAGTCATAGCGCGTGATATGCCCGTATTGTTTGGGCGAAAGCGCCACCGACGTATCGCGAATGCCCATACCGCAGATCACGAGCGCCGTGCAGCCGGCGATACCGAAGATGGTCATAAAGGCACGCTTTTTGTAGCGGAACAGGTTACGTGCTGCCACCTTGTTCAAAAAGCCCATGCGGCGCCAGATAAATCCGATGCGCTCGAGCAGAATGCGCGAGCCGGCACGCGGCGCCTTGGGACGCATGAGCGAAGCCGGCGTCTCGGCCATCTCGTGGCGGCAGGCGATAATCGTGGCACCCACCACGCCCACGGCAAACAGCGCCACCGAGACGATTGAGGACACGATATCGTACGAAAGCAACATCTGGGGTAGCGAGTACATGTCGTCGAACACTGTAAACAGGAACAGCGGCAGGCCCACAAATCCGATGATGTTGCCGAGCACGCCGCCAATCAGACACGCCCACAGCGAGTAATCCACGTATTTGGACAGGATGCGCTCGCGCGAGTAGCCAAGCGCCTTGTACAGGCCAATGAGCGTGCGTTCCTCCTCGACCATGCGCGTGGCGGTGGTAAGGCTGATGAGTACGGCGACGATAAAGAAGATGAATGGGAAAACCGTGGCGATGGCCTCGATCGAAGAGCTGTCGCTCTCGACGCTCGAGTAGCTTGCGATGTTGCCGCGGTCCTGGATGTACCAGGTGCATTCGCCCAGATCGGAAAGCTCGGCGCGGGCATCGGCAAAATGCTGGTTGGCGGCGGCGCGGCGCTGGTCCAACTCGGCCTGAGCCTGGACGCGTTCATCGCTGCCCTCGGCCATACGGTCGATGTTGCCCTGTTCAATCCCAAAGAGCATATTCGCCTGACGCTCGGCCGCATCCAAGCTTGTCGGCGTGTCGACCGTCAGCTCCTGAGCGCGCGCCTTCTCACGCTCCTCGCGGATCTTCTCGATATTGCCTTTGACCTCGTTGATCTTTGCCGCGTAGGCATCCGAATAGGAATTGAGACTCTTGGCTCCCTCGACGATCACGCGGATTGCGGAGTAGGAAGAAGATGTCGCGGCGTCCTCGCTCACATAGAACTTATAGTCCGCCGCCGAAGCAGCGCGAAAGGCGTTGACTGTCGAGTCGGAGCTCACGTCGGTAGGATCGAGGACCTCGGCCGTAATGGTGTAATCGCCCGCGGCAAACTGATCCTTGGCGCTTTGGTTCGATGAACTTGCGTCATTGGCGGCAAAACTCACTGTATCGCCGAGCTTTTTGCCCGAAGCCTTCAGGAACTTCGAAGTCACCGCGACCTCATCGGCGCTCTCGGGCAAATCGCCGTTCACGAGCACCGGCTGATCGATGTTCTCCTTGGAGAGACTTTGCACGACCACTCGCTCGCGCGTTGTGCCCACGGCGGTGTAGGCGGTCTCGGTGTAGATACCCTCAGCCGTCTCGACGCCGTCGACCTCTTGGATAGCCGCAAGATCGTCGCGTGTAAGGCCATAGGTCGACTGCACGTTAATGTCATAGACATTCTGCTGGTCAAAATACGCGTCGACCGAATCGCACAGATCCTCGCAGCCCGCCTTAAGGCCGCACATCACACTCACGCCGAGAGCGGTGATAACCACGATGGACAAAAAGCGCTTAAGACTGCCCCGAATCGTGCGGTAGATGCCACGGCGAAAAACCGTCGGCACCATATCGTTTGAGCTTTGAGCGATACGGTAGGTCGCGAACTCCCGGTCGCGACCCGCGTGCTCCGTATCGTGGTTTTGGCTGTTTTGGCGATCTTGGTCCATGGGCGCTACCACTCGATCGTCTCGATAGGCACTGGATTTTGCTGGACCGTCTCGCTCTCCACGCGGCCACTCTTAAAGCGGATCAGGCGATCGGCCATGGGCGCCAGCGCGGAGTTGTGGGTGATGATAATGACCGTAATGCCCTGCTTACGGCAAGTGTCCTGCAGCAACTGCAAGATCTGCTTGCCGGTTTTGTAGTCGAGTGCACCCGTGGGCTCGTCGCACAGAAGCAGCTTGGGATTCTTGGCCAGTGCGCGGGCAATGGACACGCGCTGCTGCTCGCCGCCCGAAAGCTGCGCGGGGAAGTTGGCGAGGCGCTCACCCAGGCCAACCTGACGAAGCGTCTGTTCGGCATCGAGCGAATCGGGGCAGATTTGCGCCGCGAGCTCAACGTTTTCGAGCGCCGTCAGGTTGGGGACCAGATTGTAGAACTGAAAGACAAAGCCCACGTCGGCGCGACGGTATTCCACGAGCTGCGCCTCGTTGGCGGAGCTCACGTCGCGCCCGTCCACCGTCACGGTGCCGGAGGTTACCGTATCCATGCCGCCCAGGATGTTGAGCGCCGTGGTCTTGCCGGCACCCGAGGCGCCCAGGATAATGGCGAGCTCACCGCGCTCAACGGTAAAGCTCGCGCCGTCGAGCGCGTGAATGCGGGCATCGCCCTCGCCGTACGCCTTGATGACGTCTTTGAATTCGATATAAGCCATCGATTAATTCCCATCTGGTCGGATAACTCTTTAGTATTACCCATTTCACGCCGACCAAAAAGGGACAGGTTCATTTTGGCAGGTTTTATATGGGGAAACGGGGAGCGCAGGCAAGCGCCGGGAAGGCAGAGAAATCATCGACGGGGTCAGGCCGACCGCCAAACACAACGCACGCATCTCTATCTGTCAGCAAAATCATTCGAACAGCTGTTCGTTTCTATGATATGATTCCGTTATCTAAGCAGGCCAATACGCAGAAAGGCGGCCAACATGGCGTTCGACTTTAAGAAGGAATGCAAGGAGCTCTACAAACCTGCAAGCAAGCCGAGCATCGTAACTGTCCCGCCTATGAGCTACGTTGCCGTTCGCGGAAAGGGCGACCCAAATACTGAAGGTGGCGAGTATCAAAACGCCCTGCCGCTGCTTTACGGCATCGCCTATACCGTCAAGATGTCGAAGAAAGGCTCAAGGAGTATCAAGGGCTATTTCGACTTTGTGGTACCGCCGCTCGAGGGTTTCTGGTGGCAAGACTCCCCGAGCGGCGACATCGATTATGTACGCAAGGACGATTTCAACTTTATCTCGTGCATTCGCCTGCCCGATTTCGTCACCCGAGATGACTTTGACTGGGCAGTCGCGGAAGCCACGACCAAAAAGAAACTTGACTTTTCTGCCGTCGAGCTGCTTAAAGTTGACGAGGGCCTCTGCGTTCAATGCATGCACACCGGGCCCTACGACAACGAACCGGCGACCGTAGGCGCTATGAATGAATACACGACCGAGCAGGGCTATGTCCCCGACTTCTCAGACACCCGTTTCCATCACGAAATCTATCTCTCCGATCCACGCAAATGTGCACCGGAGAAACTTAAGACTGTGGTTCGTCATCCTATCAAGCGCGCTGAATAGCGTGGAGCGTCATCTCACGCGCTAGGTTTTAAGCCAGCCAACCAGCCGCCTCCTAGGCCGTCCGGTAATTATCTTGACGCGGCCCGTCGCATCTTATAAGTTTGTTTTGCTAAAGCTGGAAAGCCTCTCAACGATGCGCAACTCCAGCTCTTTTTCTATCAAGAGGCTTAAATGAAATACCGGAAGTCGCGGATATCCATCTAACGAACAAATAGCACTATTGACAGAATACAGGGGTCTTAAGTGCTCTGATCAAAGCGAACTCGAGCGAGCTTTGGTCGAAGTCGGCCACTACAAACTGTCGGCCTACTGGTTTCCCTACAAAACCAAATGCAAGTCCGGGATTACCATCTTTCGCGAAGGCACAACATTCGAAACCATCATCTACACGTATGAATTTGACCGAGCCCTCCGGCAGTTAATGTTTGATGCGGTCGGCAGAATTGAGATCTACCTCAAAAGCAGAATTGCCTATCTTGCCTCTGAGGAACGCGGGCCTTTCTGTTACCCAGATGTCGCCATAACGAGGCTCAACTCGGTATGTCCATCGCGCTTTGCGCCGCGCTGGGCTACGCAGCCGTCTTTGGCAGCGCCACCAATACGCTGCTCGCACCCATCCTGATTGGCTGCGAAGTCTTCGGTTTCGGTAATCTGCCGGCATTCTTCATCGTCTGCGTCGCGGCTTACCTGTTCAACATGGATAAGTCGATCTATGCCCTGCAGAAGCGGGCGTAGAAAGATGTCCAAGCAAGTGGTCTCAACCGGAAACGGCATCCCACTCTAAGGCTGTATTCCGGGACACGGTTTCCGTTTGGGACGCCATTCGGAAAGCGCATCCCGTTCTTTCACGGCGTCTTGGCTATGCAAAGTGCTCGAACGTTATTCCTCGTACGCGCCCTCGAGCCGAAGCAGCCACTCCTTGCGGTCGAGGCCGCCGGCATATCCGTTGAGCGAACCATCGGCGGCAACCACGCGATGGCACGGCACAATAATCGAAATGGGATTACGCGCGACCGCGGCCCCCACGGCACGGGGAGACGCAACGGGTGCTTCGTTTCCCGGTACACGATGTCGAGCCGCAACACGCTGGGCGATCTCACCATACGTAGCGACCTCGCCACGCGGGATAGAAAGCAGCTCAAACCAAACCTCGCGCTGAAACGCCGTACCAATCATATGCAACGGCGGCGTAAACCGAGGTTCCTGCCCTGCAAAATAAGCATTCAGCCAAGCCCAGGAACGCTCAAGCACCGAAGAGGCCGCGCCATTTGTCGGACTCACCGACGACATGCCACCAATACCTGAAACCGCATCGGCACCTTCGATATGCTCGACATCTTCTTTGAGAAGCGTGGAGCCAAAATGCTCCTGCCCCTCAAACCAAAGCCCTGTCAAACCGCGGCCATCAGCGGCAAGCAAGATTTCGCCCAAAGGCGAAGGAAACGTCGTCGTGACCACCAGCGGCTCCTTTCAAAACTCCGCAACATAATACCGCGAATTGTGCAGACAACCCCAATCGACCCCAAAGTCACCCAAGGCAGCAGGCGCGCAGCGCCGCAGCTGCCGCACGACCCCAAAGTCCCCGCAGGCAGCAGGCGCAACGCGCCGCAGCTGCCGGCCGCGCCCCACAGTCCCAAAAGGCGGCAGGCGCAAAGCGCCGAGGCCGCCGCCGGGACCAGGGCCCGCAACGGCCACGTGCCCCCGCATCAGCCCAGCGGCCTCAACCAACAACGGCCCCATCGCAGGCCGCTCGCAGCAGCGTCACCGCAGGCGGGGGCCGGGCTTGGTTTTCAGAACACTCCGCAGACCAGTGTGGCGCCTTGTCCGCGGCTCCGAAGGAGCAGGACAAGGCGCCACACATGGTCGAGGACGTTCTGAAAACCAAGCCCGGCCCCCGCCGGACAGGTCACACTACTCGCAGAGCAGCTTAGCGATCTGGACGGCGTTGGTTGCCGCGCCCTTACGGATTTGGTCGCCGCAGCACCAGAAGGTGATGCCACGCGCGGCCTCGGGGTTGGAGATGTCACGACGCACGCGGCCGACCCAAATCAGGTCCTGGTCGGACGTATCCATCGGCATGGGGAAGCGGTCGTGTGCATCCTCGGCAGCCATATCGTCAACCAGCTTCACGCCCGGAGCGACAGCCAGCGCAGCACGGGCCTCTTCCACCGTGATGTCGCGCTCAAACTCGAGCGTAATGCTCTCGGAGTGCGAACGCAGCACGGGCACGCGCACGCAGGTGCAGTTCACGCGCAGCTCGGGCAGATGCATGATCTTGCGACCCTCGTTCTGCAGCTTCATCTCCTCGGAGGTAAAGCCCTCCTCCTTGACGCCGCCAATCTGCGGAATCAGGTTGCTCGCCAGCTGGGCGGCAAATGCGCGCGGCTCGGGAATCTCCTCGCCACGGCCCAGGGCGGCAAGCTGCGCTTCGAGCTCGGCCATACCGGGAGCACCGGCACCAGAAGCCGCCTGATACGTCGAGACGATCATGCGCTTCACGCCGGCAAGCTGATGCAGCGGCCACGTGGGAACCAGGCCGATGATGGTCGCGCAGTTGGGATTGGCGATAAGGCCGTGATGCCATTTGATATCGTCGGCATTGATCTCGGGCACGACCAGCGGCACCTCGGGATCCATGCGGAAGGCGTGGCTGTTGTCGACCACGACGGCGCCGCGCTTGACGGCCTCGGGCAGCAGCTCCTTGGCGATATCGTCGCCGGCAGCGCCGAGCACGATGTCGCAGCCCTCAAAGGCCTCGGGGCAAGCCACTTCAATCACAACCTGCTCGCCGCGGAACTCAACGGTCTTGCCCGCAGAGCGCGCGCTCGCCAGCAGCTTGAGCTTACCGACCGGAAACTCCTGCTCGTTGAGGCACTCGAGCATCTGGGTGCCCACGGCTCCCGTCGCGCCCAAAATAGCAACCGTGTACTGTTTCATGCTTCCCCCTTTAAAGGTTGTGGCTTTTGCCCGCACGCCGAGCAGGCCGATTATTGTTGCCAGTGTATACAAGAACGGGGCGGGCACGAAACCCGCCCCGTCGAAACGAAACCGAAACGAAACGCCCCGCCGTAGATTTCTGGCACTTGTCCCAAAAATTCACCGGGATGGCAGCTACTTGTGGAGCGCGGCCAGGGCGGGATCAACCGGCGCGGGAGCCTCCAGGTCGGAGACCTTCACAATGCCGTTCTCATCGGAGAAGGCACGGTAGATGGTCTGAATCGCCAGGTCAAAGTCCTTCTCCTCGACGCCGATGATGATGTTGATCTCGTCGCAGCTCTGCGAAATCATGCGCACGCTCACGCCAGCCTGGCCGAGCATGCCAAACAGGTGGCCCGAGATACCTGCGCGGCCGCGCAGGTTACGGCCGACGGTCGCGATGAGCGCCAGGCCCTCGACAACCTCGATCTCGAGCGGCTCGACCTCCTGCTGAATGTCGCCCACGAGCGAGTACAGCGAATCGTGCACATCCTGCTCCTGCACCACGGCGCCAAAGCGGTCGACGCCGGTGGGCATATGCTCGACGGAGACGTCATAGCGCTCGAAGACCGAAAGCGCGCGGCGCATAAAGCCGACGCGCGGCTTGGTGCGGTCGCGGGCCACGTTAATGGCGACAAAACCGCGCTTGCCGGTCACACCGGTAATGATGGGCTCTGCCTCGCCCTCGTCGGCCGTCTCGCTAATGATGGTGCCGGGATCCTGCGGCGCATTGGTGTTCTTGATGACCAGCGGAATGCCTGCCTCGCGCACGGGGAACACAGCCTCCTCGTGCAGGACGCTTGCGCCCATGTACGAAAGCTCGCGCAGCTCCTCGTAGGTAACGCGCGCAATGGGCTGAGCCTCGGGCACAATGCGAGGATCGGCAGAATAGAAGCCCGAAACGTCGGTCCAGTTCTCGTACAGGTCGGCGCCCAGGCACTTGGCCAGGATTGAGCCGGAAATATCGCCGCCGCCACGGTCGAGCAGCTTGATCTGACCCTCGCGCGTCGCGCCGTAGAAACCGGGCATAACAAAGCCGCCCTGTTGACCGTACTCCTGCACCAGCTCGGAGGTGCGATTCATGCTGAGCGTACCGTCGTGATGGAACGCCACAACCGTCGCGGCGTCCAAGAACGGCAGACCCAGGTACTCAGCCATCAGGCGAGCGGTAAAGTACTCGCCACGGCTCACAAGCTCCTCGGTGGAGTAGCCGCCCGAGCGGGCGCGCTCGGCAAAGGCCGCGAACTCCTCACGGATGGGATAGGTGAGCTCCAGCTCGTCAGCGATATCAAAATAGCGCTGACCAATGTCCTCGAGCAGTTCCTCGCACGACACGTGGTACTTGACGTGCGCGTTAACCAGGTAGAGCAGGTCGGTCACCTTGGTGTCGCCTTTAAAGCGGCGGCCGCAGGCGGAAACCACCACAAAACGGCGGGCAGGGTCGGCGTCGACGATGGCCTTGATCTTCTTGAAGTGTTCAGCGTCGGCGACCGACGAGCCGCCAAACTTGGCAATCTTAATCATGGGCTGGAGGTTACCTTTCTAAAAAGCCTCTGCGAACCTATTTTGCGCGCTCTGATACCATGGTTTCACCGATTGGGACCAAGGCATCCGAGGAGCAGTGTTATATGGGAACTTATCATAGTACACGAGGACGCACTTTATCGTGCTCAAGTAAGGTGGCAATCCGTACCGGCATCGCTCCCGACGGGGGTTTGTTTGTCTCGGACGAGCTCGGCACCCAGCAGGTCGATATCAGCTCGCTTGCAGATAAATCGTACTTTGAAATCGCTCAAGATGTGTTGGGAATGTTACTGAATGATTACACGGCCGAAGAAATTTCGACGTGTGTCGACGAGGCATACCGTGGCACGTTCGCGAGCGAAGAGGTCACGCCGCTCGTCAAACTCGACGCCGCACCGGGCGCCGACGCCCCTCAGACCTATGTGATGGAGCTCTTTGGCGGCCCCACAAGCGCCTTCAAGGACGTCGCCCTGCAGATGCTCCCCCGCCTCATGGCCCTCACCTCTGCCAAGGACGGCGGCGCCGAGCGCATCATGATCGTCACCGCCACGTCGGGCGACACGGGCAAGGCCGCGCTCGCCGGTTTTGCCGACGCTCCGGGCACGGGCATCACCGTCTTTTATCCCGAGGGCAAGGTCAGCCGCGTCCAGAACCTGCAGATGTCCACGCAGGAGGGCGACAACGTCGCCGTCTGCGGCATCCGCGGCAACTTTGACGACGCTCAGAGCGCCGTCAAGCGCATCTTTGCCGATAAGGAGCTTGCCGAGCGTCTGGAGGCCGCCGGCACGGTGCTTTCGAGCGCCAACTCCATCAACGTCGGCCGCCTGGTACCGCAGGTCGTCTACTACTTTGCCGCCTATGCGCAGCTGCTGCGCGCCGGCGCCATCAAGGCCGGCGACGCCGTGGAGTTCTGCGTACCGACCGGCAACTTTGGCGATATCTTGGCCGGCTACTACGCCAAGCGCATGGGTCTGCCCGTCGCCAAGCTCGTCGTGGCGAGCGACAAGAACAACGTGCTTGCCGACTTCCTGACCACCGGCGTTTACGACCGTAACCGCCCGTTCTTCACGACCATCTCGCCGTCGATGGACATCCTCATCAGCTCTAACCTGGAGCGCATGCTGTACTTCCTGTCCGATGGCGACTGCGAGCTTGTTGCCGGCCTTATGGAGCAGCTGGCACAGACTGGTCGCTACGAGGTTCCCGCCGACCTGTTGGCAAAGATTCAGAGCGTCTTTGGATGTGATTGGGCCAGCGAGGACGAGGTCTGCGCTGCCATCAAGAGCTGTTGGGACGCGAACGGCTACGTGATCGACCCGCACACCGCTTGCGGCTATCACGTCTTTGAAAAGGTCGCTCCCGCCGAGGGCGCCAAAGCCCGCGTGCTGCTTTCGACCGCTAGCCCCTACAAGTTCCCGCGCGCCTGCTGCGATGCCCTGGGCCTCGACGTTCCCGAGGATGATTTTGAGGCTATGCGTGTGCTCGAGCAGGCCACCAACACGGTCGCCCCGACCCAGCTCGCCGAACTCGAATCCAAGCCCGTCCGCTTCGAAGACGTCTGCGACGTAGCCGACATGGCCAACTACGTAGAGTCAGCAGCAAAAAAGATGGCTACCAACTAAAACCCCTTATAAGGCGCCGGCGAAAGCCGGCGCACCTTCTTTTTATTTAGCTTTCGGGATAATGACGAGCATGCGAGCGGGTCTGGCCGTTTAGTTCGTCGCGAGTTCCGCACGAGCCGGAAAGCACTTAATGTGCTTTCCGAGCGAGCCAGGACTGCCCGAGCAGCGAACTAAACGGCCAGACCCGCCCAGGAGGACCCACATGATCAAAATCACCGTCCCAGCAACCAGCGCCAACCTAGGCATCGGCTACGACACCCTCGGCATGGCCGTCAGCCTCTACTCGCACTTCACCTTTGAGCGCGCCGATAAACTCACCATCACGGGCTGCCCCGAAGAGTTCCAAAACGAGGACAACCTGGTCTACGTCAGCTTTGTCGATGCACTGGCCGCATGGGGCGAGCCGGCTTTTCCCGTTGCCATCGACATTCAGACTGACGTTCCCGTCGCCCGCGGCCTAGGCTCCAGCTCCACCTGCGTCGTCGCCGGCATTATGGCCGCCGCCGCACTGACAGGCCACACCGTCGACCGCGCCGAGCTTGTTCGCATTGCCACCGAAGTCGAGGGCCATCCCGATAACGTCGCCCCCGCCATCCTGGGCGGCGCCGTCTGCTCCTTTACGCCGACCGATTCGCTCCCCCAGTGCCTGCGCTACGAGGTGAGCGATCGCCTGCGTTTTATTACCGTGATTCCGCCCTACGAGGTACACACGAGCGAGGCGCGCAAGGTCGTGCCGCAGGAGATTCCGCTCTCCACCGCCGTGTGGCAGATGGGCCGCATCGCCGGTATGACGCGCGGCTTGGAGACTGGTGACCTCGACCTGATTGCCGCCGCCAATGACGACCGCATCCAGGAACCCTATCGTCGCCGTCTGATTCCCGACTACAACGCCGTGCGCGACACCTGCCTTAACGGCGGCGCCAAGACCATCTGGATCAGCGGTTCGGGCTCGACCCTTATGGCGGTGACCGACGACACCATCGTGGCAAAATTCCTGCAGGTCAAGCTGCGCGAACAGTTCCCCAAGTGCGACACGCATATCCTCACGTGCGACACGGAAGGCGCTCAAATCGAGTACCTGTAGACATCCTCCTCATATACCTGTCCGGGACGGTCGGGATATTCCCTCAAAATCGTCCTCGCGCATGAAGGCCCCTTGTCCTGCTCCTACGGAGCGACGGACAAGGGGTCTTCGCGCTGCGGAATGATTTTGAGGGAATATCCCGACCGTCCCTGCGCCTACCTTGCTGAGGATGTCTACAGGGACCCACGCTTTGAAGGGGCGCCAGGCTGATAGTTGATTTTTATTGGCAGGGGCTCTTGCTGGTAAGGGGCACTCACTAGAGGCAGGCCTCGGCAATGCGGCGCTTAAGCTCGTCGATGCCGGTGCCGGTCTGGGAGCTTGTGATGATCACGTTCTCGGCCGGGACGTTGAGCTGCTTTTTGATGGCTGCTGCCTGGCGGGCCTGCTGGGTGCGGCTGAGCTTGTCAGCCTTGGTGAGGCAGACGATAAAGTTGAACTCGTTGCCCTGCAGGTAGTCGATCATGTCATGGTCGAGCTTACTGGGATCGTGGCGAATGTCCACCAGCGACACGACCAGGTTAAAGCTGCGCTCGGAGTCGAAGAAGTCGCCGATGAGCTCGGCCCAGCGGTCGCGCTCGGCCTTGGAGCGACGCGCGAAGCCGTAGCCCGGCAGGTCCACAAAGTGTACGTCGTCGGCCTCGAAGAAATTGATATTGCTCGTCTTGCCCGGCGTACTCGAAACCTTGACCAGGTTCTTGCGGCCAAAGAGCTTGTTCATAATCGACGACTTGCCCACGTTGGAGCGGCCAACAAAGCTCACCTCGGGACAGGTGGACTCGGGGATCTGCGAAACCTTGCCGTAGCTGGCGACGAACTTGGCAAGCTGGTAGTTAATTGAATCGGCCATGGACACTCCTTGGTCGTAGGTTCTTACAAAACGGGCGTGCTATTGCGCGGCGGCGATACGACGAACAATGTCAAGCGTGATGCCGCTCGCGGTGCGAGCATACTCATCCAGATCGAACTCGCGCTCGCAAAACGCATCATATGCCTCGTCACAATTATCGCTGATAGCGCGCAGCACCAGGCAATCGACACCATTCTTGGCCGCGATGTGCGCAATTGCCGCGCCTTCCATCTCGACGCAATCGGCATGCGTGGCCTCAATCGCAGCGTTACGCATGGCGTCACCCGTAACAAAGCGGTCACCCGTGGCGATAGTGCCACACAGGAACTGCTTGGGGTCCTTCTCCGCAGAATTCTCATCCGCCGAGGCATCCACAAATCCATGCTCGGCAAGCACGGCGGCGGCAACATCAGCCAACGCCGGCGTCGAGACAAACTCCTCGAGCCCCGGCGCGGACTCGGCGATGAGTGCCGTATCGGTATCCAGATAGCGCAGGCACTTGCCTATAACCACGTCGTTAATATGGAGTTTAGGGTTTAGGCCGCCCGCAATACCCGAAAACACAACGGCCTGCGGGGCGTATTTGCTGATGAGATGCTGCGTTGCGGCAGCGGCGTTCACGGTCCCCATGCCTGCCGTCGTGGCGACTACCGTCAGACCCGAAAGCCCACCGTTCACAACGGTCAAGCCCGCCTCCTGCGACTCATGCGCGCCACTCAGCTCTTCCTTAATCTGCGCAACCTCTTTTTCGAGTGCGCCTATGATCGCGATGGTTGCCATGCCATCCCCCAAATCCGTGCAAATTGCTTATCCACGGTATGGTACCAGCATTTTGGCTCAACCGCGTCAGCACCAAGCCGTTAGGTCAGTACAGCTCGGGTATCATAAAGGGGCAAAAATGGCTTGTTAGCCGATGGCCGACCTGAGCTCCGCACGGCGCTTTTTCATGCCGGCCATAACGGCATTGCGCAGCTCGGGCATGCGCGCGGTATCCATCTGAGGTACGCCCTCAAGCTTATAGGGAATGCCCAGTTGCTCGTACTTGACGACACCCATCGTGTGATACGGCAGCATTTCCAGGCCCACCACGTTGTGCCATGGAGCGATGAGGCGACCGAGCTTCTCGCACTCCTCCACCGTGTCGGTAATGCCCGGCACCACCACGTGACGGATAACGACCTTGATCTTGCGACGTGCAAGCTCATCGCCAAACGCCAGGATGCGTGCGGGATCACAACCGGTCAGCTTTTTATGCTCGACCGGGTCGGCATGCTTGATATCGAGCAGTACCATGTCGGTCTCGTTGAGCACGGCATCGAACTTCTCGGGATGCTGAGGGTCGAAGGCGTAGCCACAGCTATCCAGGCAGGTATGCACACGGCCATCGGGGTTGTTGTGCATTGCACGGAACAGGTCGGCCAAAAACTCAGGCTGCAGGAGCGGTTCTCCGCCCGAAACGGTAATGCCGCCGCTACGGTAGAACTCATGGTTGCTCTGGAACTCGTCCATCAGATGCTCGACGGTCACCATGGTGCCGCCGTTGACCGACCAGGTATCGGGATTGTGGCAATACGCGCAGCGCATGGGACAGCCCTGAACAAACACCACAAAGCGGATGCCGGGTCCGTCGACCGTTCCCATCGTCTCGATTGAATGCACGCGGCCCAGGGCAAACGCAGAGTCCTCGGGACGAGCGTCCACACCCTCAAGCGTCATTTCTGCCATTCGCGCTACCTTGCCTCTCCTTGGATGCAACCAATTAAAATGCCAGAGTCATTCTAGCCCATGCGTTTGCGTTTAAACGTCTCGGACTAGAACGGCACGTTTTAATCTATCCCCCATCACCATGGCTGGGGGCTACGTCGAGATGTCAGGCTGAAGAACGCTCGCCTGCGGCCTTTACGCCTTAAGCGTGAGCACCGCACCGAAGGCGGTCGGGCCGCAATGGCTCGAGATGACGCCGCCAACCTGAGTCCAAGTAACGTCCTTAAAGCCCAGATCGTGCGCATAGACTTCCATGTCGTCGCGCAGCTCTTGGGAAAGGCCCACCGAATACGCCAAGCCAATGTGCGAGTAGTCAATCTCGCCTTTCGCAACCATGTGGTCAATAAAGGCGCGGGCGCATTTGAGCATAGAGCCGCGGAATTTCTTGGTCGCCACGAACTTGCCGCCCGTCACCTCAATGCAGGGCTTAATCTTGAGCAGGTGGGCGCCAAGGAATGCGACGTTGGACAAGCGACCGCCCGCCTTAAGGAAGGCAAGGTCCGTAGGAACAAAGCCCAGCAGTACGCGGTCCATGACGGAGTTCGTAAATGCAAAGATCTCGTCGACGGTGGCATCGGGGTGAGCCTCGATGTATTTGGCGGTCTCGACGACAACGAGCGACTGGCCCACCGAGACAAAGCGCGTGTCCATAGAGAACACGTAGTCGCGACCCTTGGCGGCGATCTTCGATGATTGATGCGAGCAGGTCGTGGCCTCGGAATACGCGAGATGCAGAATAGTCACATCGGGCTGCTCAGCGTGAATGCGGTCGTACACGTGAGCAAAATCCGCAGGCGCGCAGCCACTGGTCTTGGGCATCACGCCAAACTCGTTGCAGCGCGAATAAATCTCGAGCGGATCGATCGAACCATCCTCAACGGTCTCGTCAGCAATCGTGACATGCATGGGCACGCGCACGATGCCGTAGCGCTCGCAAAGCTCCGGCGTCACATCCGACCCAGACTCAACCACGATTACGTACTTGCCCATTATTATCACGACCCATCTCAACATTGGCTTTTCAATACATGGCACGCGCCGCCGCACTGTTGCACAACGGCGTCCAAGCGCCAAAGAGACGCCGCCCCTTGCACACAACAAAGGACAGCGTCTCCCTGGAAAACTCCGTGCATCCTGAGATTCTACACGGTTTATTAAGGAGTGTTACTTATTCCGCAAACGGTCGCTATACGCGATAAACGGTAGCTGGCCGCGGTAACTGCGACACATTCCGCCCAGCAAGTCCAATCGTACTCCATGCACGGTTAATGCACGAGGCGGTAGAAATTCATCGATACCGCACCCTCGGCGTGCAGCTCCATCGCTGGAACCGCCGGCGAATAGGTCCGGCTCGTAAGTGCTGCCTCGCCGCCATTTGCAAAAATCTCGACCATCGTAGTGTCCGAAAGCACGCGCAGGTCGCGAAGCTCGCTGAGCTCGATCGACCTCTGGTCGCGCCCATAGCCTTCGTCACCCATGTCGAGGGTAAGCATCCCGTCCACATAGCGCACAAAGACACCCTTGCGAATCTCGAGCTCAACCATCTTGGCGCCCTCACAGAAAACCACGAGATCAAACAGGCGGCCCGGCTCCTCAACGGTTTCACCGCCTGTCGTGCGAACGCAGTCGCCGCGCATCCTCTCAATCTCGTGCGCCGGCTGCTGGCAGAGCTTACCATCGCGCATGCTCAGCTCTCGCGGCACCGTCAACGCGCACTGCCACCCGCGCGCCACCGTCGGGTTTTCCGCCGTCGCATCGGGGCAACCCGACCATCCGATCATCAATCGCCGGCCTGCAGCATCCTCAAAGGACTGCGGAGCATAGAAATCAAAACCGGCATCGACCATCGGGGGCATGCCCTTCCCGACGATTTTAAAGCTCGGCGCCTCCCAATCGGCCTCGATGGGGAACCACACGCACTGATGCGGATTGCGGTAACGCCAACCATCGGCAGGCACACCCTGCGGACAGCAAACGAGAATAAGCTCGCCATCGAGCTCAAACAGATCGGGGCACTCCCACATAAAGCCAAACTTCTCGCCCAACTCAATGCGCGTCGCATAGCTCCAGTTCTCAAGATTGCGCGAGGTATAGACAAGCACGCAGCCACGGTCGTCTTTCGTACGAGCGCCCAGAACCATGTAGTAGATACCGTCGTGTTCAAGGATCTTGGGGTCGCGCACGTGCGTACCGATATCGTCGGGGTAATCGACCGGCCCAACAGCTATGTGCTTCTCGCCCAATTCGTCGGGATTCTCGGCAACCATATGAATCTGGTTTTGCTCACGGCCCGTCAACACGTAGTCGTAATCATCACGGTCAAAATGCTTAACGTTGCCGGTATAGAAGTAGTGAATCTTGCCATCGCGTACAAAGGCAGAACCAGAATACGCTCCACTCGAATCCAAATCGGAATCGGGGAACAGCACGGGACCGTGATTCTCGTACGTCACAAAATCCTTTGTCGTCAGATGGTTCCAAAGCACTGGACCGCCATGCGCAGCATCGAACGGATCGTATTGATGATAGATGTGATACGTATCACCAATCTGAACCAAACCATTGGGGTCGTTGAGCCAGCCAAGCTCAGGCTCCACATGGAACAAAAGCCTATCGGGGTCGGACGCGATGCGAGCCGCCGTCTCATCCTGTCCGGCACGCCACTGCTCATAGTCCGCACGCATCACCTTGTTTTTTTGATTAAACATCGCCATTGACCTTCTCGTCTATAGGAAAGGACGCTCGACTCACACGAGCCGAACGCCCTTCCCCAAATGGACTTATCCGCACATTACGCTGAACGGCTCAACTAGAAGCTAACGTCGAAGCCAGCGCCAGCGCCCTCTTCATCGGTGGTCGGCACGCCCTTTGCCTTGTTGTAGGCAAAGATCAAGACGATCGGCACGATGAAGGCGATGAGATTGCCAGCCACATACCACACGAGCGTCTCGGGCGTAACGATGAGCAGGCCAAGCACGCCGGTCAGACCCTGACCGATAGCGCGCACCTCAAAGAGCTTGACGAAGGCACCGCCGCAGCCTGCACCGATGCAAGCGCAGAGGAACGGAATGATCGAGTAGCGCATGTTTGCAGCAAAGATTGCGGGCTCGGAGATTCCGACCAGCGTCGGGATAAAGGACGACATGCAGATGTTGCGCTCTTTGGAATGCTTCTTATGAATGAGGTACATGCCGATGGCGCCGCCGCCCTGGGCGATGATGGAAACCGACCAGATGGCCTGGATGTAGTTGAAGCCAGTCGTGGCAACGAGGTTTGCCTCGATACCCTGGATGAACTGATGCGTACCGGTAACGACAAGCGGCTGCAGGAACGCGGCGAAGACAAAGGCACCAAAGACGCCCATCCTGTTGTACAGGATATCGATTACGCCGCCGAGGACGTCGCCGATCAGGTTGCCGAGCGGGCCGAACACGGTGAACAGGGCGACGTTAGCAAGAATCAGGGTAACGGTCGGGACGAAAACGAACGAGACGACCTCGGGGATGTACTTCTGGGCAATCTTCTCGACCTTGGCCATAAACCAGGCAGTCAGGATTGCGGGGAACACACCACCCTGGAAAGCAACCATGGGAATGGAGAGCGGACCAAAGTTCCAGTACTCAGCACCCGTCGGATCCATAACGAACGTGTTACGGTTCATAAGGCTCGGGTGAACCATGACGATACCGACGAGGATACCCAGGATCGGGTTACCGCCAAAACGCTTGACCGCGCTGTACATAACCAGGACAGGCAGGTAGTCGAAAGTGGTGGCAATAATGGCAAAGAAGCTTGCGAGGTTCTTGAGGAACTCGCTGTGGTCGGCAAGGCTGCCCTCCATGCCGAAGAGTCCGTTGGCAACGATCAGCGACTTAAGGCCGATGATGATAGCAGCGCCGACAAAAGCGGGAATGATGGGGATAAAGATATCCGAGAATACCTTGAGGACCGAGAAGAACTTGCCCTTCTTGTCCGCCTCGGCGCCCTTGACCTCGGAAGCGCTGATCTCCTTAACGCCCGTCAGAGCCATAAACTCGTCGTAGACCTTGTTGACGGTACCGGTACCGAAGATGATCATGAGCTGGCCGCTGTTGTACAGCACGCCCTTGACGCCATCGATGTTCTCGAGCTCGGCCTTGTTGTACTTGCTCGTATCCTTGAGCACCAGTCGCAGACGCGTAACGCAATGCGTGGCGCCCTCGATGTTCTCCAGACCGCCGACGTTATCGACGACTTGCTGAGACACTGCTTTGTAGTCCATGTTCCTCTCCATTCCTTTACGAAATCATAAGACGTTTTGATGCCATTACAGAGACGCGATCGTTGCATTTGCGCACTTGAGCGTACCGTCGGTGACCGTCAGTGCCACACCCTGGCCCTGCTTATTGCAGAAGCGCGCGTTAAGCGCAACATCATCGACAAAGATGGTCGCGATATCGTCGTCAACGACCAGGCGCACATGATGAGTGCCCTCGCCCTTAAAGAACAACGGACGCTCGAGACCCATGTTGTTGACCTGGAACCACGGATACTGGGGGGCCGCCGTAAACTCGAGCTTGCCCTCACGCAGGTTGGCGCGGAACTCATAGGCAAGACCGGACTCGGCGTCCTCGGCAAGCTTCACCGAGAAGCCGGCAGCGTCACCGGCGAGCTCGATGTCGGCATCGAGCATATAGGTGGAACCGGCATCCGCGGCGAGCACCTGCTCGACCTTGCCCGACTCGCAGGAAAGCTCAAAAGCCTCGACTGCCTTAGCCTCGCCAAAGGCGCCAAGCATGCTGTCAGGGAGCTTGGTGCCGAGCGTTCCGTCGGCACGCTGAACGATCTCGAGAGGCATAAAGGTGCCACCCCACAGGTAAGAGCTGGGATCGCCACCCTCGTCACGCGTAGGAACCCAACCAAAGAGAACGCGGCGCTCGCCATCAAATGCGGTACGCGCGGCATAGTACGCGCGGCCATCGAATGAATCGTCAGCAGGAGTGATCCAAGGACCGTTGATGGAGCGAGACATGCGGTAACGGGTCTTGTTGCCATCACTGTACTCGGAGAACACCAGATACCACCAGTCGCCCATCTTAAAGAGATCAGGCATCTCGAACATGGTGTAAAGGCCCGGATTCCACCAGTCGCCCTGGAACTCCCAGGTATCCAGGTCCTTGGAGGTGAACTTGACCAGACGCCCGGTCATCAGACGCTTGTCCTCGCCCACGCGCGTGCCGAGGATGAGCATGTACTCTTCGTTCTCCTCATCCCAAAGCACAAAGGGATCGCGCCAGTTGCGGTCATCGTAACCTTCCTGGGGCGGAAGCAGCGTCTCGGCGATGTTCTTCTCCCACTTGACGGCGTCGTCACTCGTTGCGTGAAGAAGAACCTGCTTCATCAAGCGTGCCTTGACCTTATCGCGATTGCAACCAGTGTAGAGCGCATGGTACTTGTCGCCCACCTTAAACACCGTGCCGGCATAAACATACTGGTCGACTTCCTCGTCGCCGCCACGCTCAAGGCTCTCGCCAAAGTCTTTGTAATTGACGAAGTCCTTGGTTGTCGCGAGTGCCCAGCCAAACGGCTCTCCGAAAGGTCCGGGGTTTCGCGTGTCACGCTGATGATAGAGATAGAACGTGCCGTCCTCGCCGTACGGCATGATGTCGCCCACCCAAATTCCCTCAGGCTGGTAATACACCTTGTGCATCCGAGACTTCCTTCCCACGTGATACTAACTCGGTACAACTGCAAGATATGTCAATCGTTTTCATATGTCAAACGTTTTCACACCAATACGTCTTTTCGCAGTTCCAGTCGTCGGCAAACGGTTGACATATGCCGGCGAACGGTCAACAGAGGCGTTTGAGGAATTCTTTTGGCACGGGATGAACTACGCGGTTTTGCCCTCAATGAGTTCAACGGGGAGCTTGGTATTCGATTCGGGCTTTTCACCGTTAACAAGAGCGATGATGGATTGCGCCGCGAGCTCTCCGATGCGATCGATATCTTGACGAACGGTTGTTAAGTCAGGTATAAACGTCATAGTGCGGCGGGCGCCATCCGCGCCCACGACCTTAATATCGTCCGGAGCGCTCAAGCCGCGCCGCTTCATCACGTTGAGGCAGATGGCCGCCATCGTGTCGTCTCCCGCAAAGATGCCGTCAATATCGGGGTTCTCATCGAGGATCTTCGCAACGACCGCACTCTTTTCGTCATCGGACTTAACGAACTCGACCTCACGGACAAGCGCGGGCAAACCGGCCTGCTCCACAACATCGTGGTAGGCATCGGTACGCTTATTGGCAGGCATGCGCATGCGGCTATTGTTGCGCAGGCACAAGATGCGCGAACACCCGTCATCGATCAGGCGACGCGTGGCAAGTTCGCCGATGCCATAGCTGTCGCTCGCAATCTGAACAGAGGTCTCGCCAAGGTCGCAGTCGATACCAACCAGACTCAAGCCCATCTCGGCATACGCCTCGGCACCGATATTAAGCGAGTTGACGATGACGCCATCAACCATATTGCGCCGAAGCATATCGATATAAGAACGCTCAAGATCAGGTCGATTGGCGCTATTGCACAGCAACATCTTAAAACCGTTTTCGGCCAGGGTACGCTCAACGGCTTGGACCGCTTGGGCATGAAACGGGCTGCTGACATAGGGGACTATCATACCTATTAGATTCAGGCGACCGTTGAGCATGGCACGGGCGATATCGTTGGGCGTATAGTTGATGCGCTTCATCGCGGCATGGACCTTATCGCGGGTCTCTTGGCTAATATAGCCGCGATTATTAAGCACGCGAGATACCGTAGTAGGCGAAACCCCCGCCACCGCTGCAACTTCCTTGATGCCAGGCTTAGCCGAATCCTTAGAACGAGCGCCCTCGCGAGCCATAGCACCCTCCCCCATCAACATGTCATACGTTTACATACGAACAAAGCATACCCCAACAAGAGCGGGAAGACGGTAACAGTACAAGTAAGTAAACGACTCATCCAAATAATTAGGAGAGTTCCGCCTAAAGGGTGACTACACAGGACCCCAGCCGGGGCTGTTTGGACTACCTCCCAAAACATTCCGCAGGACGCAAAGAGGCTCGCCGCACGAAGTGCGCAGCGAGCCTCTTTGCATGTCCGAGGACACCAATTTAATTTAGCGTGGTTCCCTAAAGGACGACAACGCAGGAGACCCGGCAAGGCCGGGAGCACTTTGTCTCGCAAACATTCCGCTGCCGCGAAGCGGCGAGGACGTTTGAGAGGCAAAGTGCGTAGGCCTTACCGGGTCTCCGGTGGGAGTTGAGTCCCTTTAGAACTTGTCGTGGAAGGTACGCGCAATGACCTCGTCCTGCTGCTCCTTGGTGAGCGTGTGGAAGTTCACGGCGTAGCCGGAAACGCGGATGGTCAGCTGCGGGTACTTCTCGGGGTGAGCCTGAGCGTCGAGCAGCGTCTCACGGTTGAAGACGTTGATGTTCAGGTGGTGGCCACCCTTCTCGGCGTAAGCGTCGAGCATGTGGACCAGGTTATCGGCCTGGGTCTCGGAAACTTCAGAAACCTTCATAATGTGTCTCCTTCGATTAATAGGCGCCGGCCGAAACCGGCGCACTAATCAGTAATCGTTATTGTTAGTATAGCACTAACAATAGTTACTCGCCCAGCTGATCAAGGTCGATATCGCCAAAGAACACCTGGTCCTCCTTGCCGAGCGCACTCGGGATGATGGAGAAGGTGTTGGAGATGCCGTCCTGAGCATCGCGGAACGGGAGCTTGGAAACCGAAGACAGCGAAGCGATGGCGCCGTGGCTATCGCGCTTGTGCATGGGGTTAGCACCCGGGGCGAACGGCTGGCCAGCCTTGCGGCCGTCGGGCGTGGAGCCGGTCTTCTTACCGTACACGACGTTGGAGGTAATGGTCAGAACCGAGGTCGTAGGCACGGAGTTGCGGTAGGTATCGTTCATGCGGATGTACTCCATGAACTGGTGCACAACGTCGTGAGCGATCTGGTCGACGCGGTCGTCGTCGTTACCGTACTTGGGGAACTCGCCCTCGGTCTCGAAGTCGACGATGATGCCGTTCTCATCACGGACGGGGTGAACCTTGGCGTACTTGATGGCGGACAGGGAGTCAGCCACGACGGAAAGGCCAGCGATGCCCGTAGCGAACCAGCGGTGCACGTGCTTGTCGTGCAGAGCCATCTGGATGCGCTCGTAGCAATACTTGTCGTGCATGTAGTGAATGATGTTCAGCGAGTTGACGTACACGCCAGCGAGCCACTTCATCATGTCGTTGTACTTGGCCACAACGTCGTCGTAATCGAGCGTATCGCCCTCGACGGCGCGATACTTGGGGCCGACCTGCTTCTTGGAGACCTCGTCAACGCCGCCGTTGAGTGCGTACAGCAGGCACTTGGCCAGGTTGGCGCGGGCACCGAAGAACTGCATCTCCTTGCCGATGCGCATGGAGGACACGCAGCAGGCAATACCGTAGTCGTCGCCATGATAGACGCGCATGAGGTCGTCGTTCTCGTACTGGATCGAGGAGCTGGCGACAGAAGTCTTGGCGCAGAACTTCTTGAAGTTCTCGGGCAGACGGGTCGACCACAGAACGGTCATGTTGGGCTCGGGGCTGGTGCCCATGTTCTCGAGCGTGTGCAGGTAGCGGTAGCTCATCTTGGTAACGAGCGTACGGCCGTCGACACCCATGCCGCCGATGGACTCGGTAACCCATTGCGGGTCGCCGGTGAACAGGGCCTGGTACTCGGGGGTACGGGCAAACTTGACCATGCGGAGCTTCATGATGAAGTGATCCACGAACTCCTGGATCTGCTCCTCGGTGAAGGTACCGTTGGCAAGGTCGCGCTCAGCGTAGATGTCGATGAACGTAGAGGTACGGCCGATGGACATGGCAGCGCCGTTCTGCTCCTTGACGGCAGCGAGGTAGGCGAAGTACATCCACTGGATGGCCTCCTGCGTGTTGGTAGCAGGGTTGGAAATATCGAAACCATAGGTCTCGGCCATCATCTTGAGCTCGCCGAGGGCGCGGATCTGCTCCTGCAGCTCCTCGCGATCGCGGATGTTGTCGGCGGTCATGACCGTCGGAGTGGAAGCCTTCTGGGCCTCCTTGTCCTTGATCAGGTAGTCGACGCCGTACAGGGCAACACGACGGTAGTCGCCGATGATGCGGCCGCGGCCATAGCCATCGGGCAGACCGGTGATGATGTGAGCCGAGCGGCAAGCACGCATCTCGGGGGTGTAAACATCGAAGACGCCAGCGTTGTGGGTCTTGCGCTCGAAGGTGTAGCGCTCAACAACGTTCTCGTCGACCTTGTAGCCGTGCTGGCTGGCAGCCTGGCAAGCGATGCGGATACCACCGTTGACGTGCAGCGCGCGCTTGAGCGGCTTGTCGGTCTGGAGGCCAACAATGGTCTCCTTGTCGCGATGGGCATTATCGATGTAGCCAGCGGGGTGGCTCACGATACCCGTGACGGTCTTGGTGTCCATATCGAGGACACCACCCTGCTCGCGCTCCTTAAGCAGCAGGTCGAGAACCTCGCCCCACAGCTCCTTGGTACGCTCGGTCGGACCTACGAGGAACGACTCATCGCCCTCGTAGGGGGTGTAGTTCTTCTGGATGAAGTCTCGGACGTCAACCTCTCCCGTCCAGATACCTTCCTTGAAGCCTTCCCATGCCTCCTGCATTGTGTAACCACGCTCCTAGTTACGTGTAATGCGGCGCTCTCTCACACCGCTGCTTATTGAATTCTTGAATTTTCGGCTTGCACTACCGGCTTCTTCCGTTCTTCACCACACGTTGGTGCAGGAAAAACGTTTGTCCACCTTGGAACTACAACCCAAAACCCAAGATTTCACCCGTCTGAGAAGGATAACATAGCCACCCTCTCCATCTGGGCTGTTATATGTTTCTTTTTTTATATCATAAGAGCGTTTTTTACAAACCCGCAGGAAATGCGAGCGCGAACAACTACCGTTCACCGATTTGTATGTTATTTTTCCTTGCCTTTGTACGACGTTCGCTCTAGCTGTTATGCCAGCTTTAGCAGGGTAAAGTGTCTCAGAGACCCTACAGAAACTGCAGGGCGGCCACGGGATCCCCCGTGGCCGCCCTGTGGCGTAGCTAGTTTTTAGCTTTGATTGCCGCTTGGCATTAGGCGGCTGCGGCGGCCTTGTCGGTCGTTGCCTTGCTATTGCCGTTGCCCTGGCCCTCAAAATGCTTGTAGCACCAGCTGGTGACCAGCGGGGTCAAAATAGCCGTCACGATTGCGCAGGCAGCAACCTGTGCCGTAGCCGTCGCGAGCACGGCGCCGCCGTACATGGCCCCGTTGACGCTTGCCATGGCAGCAGGCGTGGCCACATTGGCTCCGGCGCAGCTCGAAATGGCCGCACCTGCGACACCCGTACCACCCGTGAGCTTATCGACCGCGATGACGGGAATTGCAAAGACCACCGAGCAGATCACGCCGAGCAGAATACCGGGGAGACCGCCATTAATGAGCTGGCCAAAGGTCATGGTCGAGCCCATGGCAAAGAAAACGAGCACGATGATAGCGGAAAGCGCCGGGGCCATCATCTTCTTAAAGCTGGGGAACAGGTTACCCAGAATAATGCCGACGACGATCGGCAGAATGGCACCCACGAGCGACCAGCCGATCGGAGCCTGACCGGCAGCGCCGAGCACGATCATCGTGACCGGAGGGCCAACGACCAACGTGGTGATGGCGACAGCGCCACGCTCGGCCTCGTTGCCCATGGTACCCATCAGTCCAGCGTACATAGCGTTGTTGGCGCCGGTACAAGCCGCCAGCATCACCATGGCAGAGATGCCAAACAAGTTGTCGTTGAATACATAAAGGATGAGCAGCGACACGGCAACGACCACGATCTGCTTGACGGCGATGATAATGGCACCGCGGGCAGCGGCGGCAGGAGCACTCTTAAACGAAATCGTCGTACCGACGATGAGCAAAAAAGCGCCCACGAGCGGGCCTGCGCCCTGCTGGGTCATACCAAGCGTAAAGCTGCCGAGCGTTTTGAACAGGTCGGGGAATAGCGTGTTGAGCAGGCAGCCCAACAAAAGCGGCACCAAGATATTGGCACCCGGGATGGAGGACATCTTAAAGAACGGCTCCTTTGCCGCCGGCGCCTCCACCGCAGTCGATTCACTCATATATATCTCCTTTGGATGCATGCGAATCGAAGCCGCATGCGCCTATGTCAGAAAGAAGGCGACAACCCCGAGTCGCCAGGGTCGCCGCCAAACGATCACCGCGGGGTATTACCCGTCCAGGACGATGCCGCCGTCGCAGTCACCGATCTCGCCGTTCACGAAGCTGGCGAGGTCGGAAGCGAAGAACAGCACCATCTGCGCAGGCTCGCTGGCCTGGGCGGCGCGGCCCAGAGGAATACCGTTGATGATGCGCTGAGAGTTCTCGTCAGAGAGAATCGAGGTCATATCGGTCAAAGTGAGCGACGGGCACACGGCGTTGCAGCGAACGCCGAACTTGCCGCCTTCCTTGGCGACTGCCTTGGTTAGACCGTTAACACCGGCCTTGGAGCTGGCGTAGGCAGCGGTGCCGAGCAGGCCGCCGCCGATCTTGCCCGCAACGGAACTCACGTTGACGATAGTGCCGGCATGGGCCGCCTTAAAGTGCGGGTACACGGCGTTCATCATAGTGAAGGTACCGTTGAGGTTAATGTCGATGGTGCGACGCCACTCGGTGTCGTCGATCTCGTCGAACTTCTTGGTGCTGATGACGCCAGCGCAGTTAATCAAGATGTTGGTTTGCGGCAGGTCCGTAAAAATCTGCTCGACGGTCTCGCGCGCCTTGGGCGCATCGGCGACATCGAGCTGATAGAACTTGTTGCCCTCGCCAAGCTCGGCCACTGCGGCCTCGCCCTTAGCAGCGTTCCTTGCGATGAGCGCGACATGTCCGCCGCCCGCGACGATGCCCTTGGCGATCTCGAGGCCAATGCCCTGAGTGCCGCCCGTGACAATCGCGGTCTTGCCCGTGAAGTCAAATGCCATGACTCCATCCCCCTTTATGTAAGGTGTCTCCTTGCGGGAAGTTGGAGCATCGCACGTGGCGATTATATGAGTCCCAGTCGTCATGGTGGTGACAACCCCTCGCCTAACCGCGTGCATAATAGTTCTTTGAAACGCTTCAGCAATTGAATGATTTTAAGTCTTAATGCACTCTTAATATTGCCTAGCGGCCAAGTAGATTTTTGGGACATACCTAGAAATCCACCGAATGGGATGCTTGAGCGGGGGTATCATCTTCCACCGAAAATAGTTTCTAGTGTTAGGGGTTTTCGGTGGAAGATACCGATTTCCATGAGCTTGGGCGTCAGCTCTTTACCGAGTTTGGCAGCATGCACCAGCGCGTTTCGCGCTTTGCCGACCAGGCTCTGGGTGGCGAGATGGCCGTCATGCGCGCCCTCATGCGCGCCGGCGGCTCGCTCACGCCGAGCGAACTCGCTGATCGCGCCTGGGTCTCGAGCGCCCGCATCGCCAATATCCTGCGCGCCCTCGAGGCCAAGGGCTGGGTCGAGCGCGAGCACTCAAAGACCGACCGTCGTCGCGTACACGTCACGGTGACCGACAAAGGATTCCAGGTTATCGAAATCAAACGTCGGGAATTCGAGGACCGCACCGCGGCCTTCCTCGAGCAGCTTGGCGAAACAGATACCCAAGAGATGGTGCGCCTTCTTAGACGTGCCAACGAAATTATCGACCGCAATCAAGAAAGGAGAGATGCCGAGTGAGGATTCTCAAGCTCTTTAAAAAACATATCCTGGCACTGTTCGCAGCTATCGTACTTATCGTAATCAGCTGCAACGCCGATCTGGCGCTGCCTACCTATATGAGCGACATCGTCGACGTGGGTGTGCAGCAAGGCGGCATCGCGTCGCCCGTACCCGACACCATCCGCGCCGAATCGCTCGACGACCTCGAACTCTTTATGAGCGCCAAGGACGCCAAGGCTGTGGAGGCCGTGTTTAGCAAGGCTGACAAAAACGACATTCGAACGTACAAGGGAACCGAGGAAGAGCGTGCCGATGGAGGCAAGATTGCCGACATTATGAGCCTGCCCGAGACTGTTGTCCTTTCGCTCAACCAGGGCATCGACGCCAACTCCATGGGCGACATGATGGGCTCGTCCAGCGAGAAAGACGACAACGCTGCCCAGGCCATGCCCACCCCCGAGCAAATGGCAGCGATGACGCCCGAGCAGCTCGCCGAGATGCAGCAGAAGGCCGCGGCGGCGCAGAACATGCAAAAGCAGATTGATGCCGACGGCGGTAAGATCACTATGAAGAGCCTGCGTCTGGGCGTTGAAGGCGGCCTAATCGACCAGGGCAAGCTCGTCGAAGGCGCCAACCAAATGGCGGACAAAATGGGCTCCATGTCGGGCTCCATCGTCACCCAGCGCGCCGTGAGCTATGTACAGGACGAGTACAAGGCGCAGGGCATCGACCCCGCCGACGTGCAGAACGCCTACCTGAGCCGCATGGCGACCACGATGTTTGGACTGTGCCTCGTGTCGCTCGTCGCCACCATCCTGACCGGTGCCGTGGCTTCGCGCACCGCCTGCTCCATCGCCCGCGACCTGCGCCGCGAGACCTTCAACAAGGTTATGCACTTCTCGCCGGCCGAGGTGGGCAAGTTTAGCCAGGCCTCGCTCATCACCCGCTGCACCAACGACATTCAGCAGATCCAGATGGCCGCAACTCTGTTTATCCGCATGTGTCTGATGGCCCCCGTCATGGGCATCGTCGCCGTCATGCGCGTCCTGGCCAACCACACCGGCCTGGAGTGGACCATCGCCGTGGCCATCATCGCGGTTTCGGCCGTTGTCGGCGTGCTCATGGGCCTCACCATGCCCAAGTTCAAAAAGATGCAGAGCTTTGTGGACCGCGTGAACCTTACCGCCCGCGAGCTGCTCGACGGCCTTATGCCCATCCGCTCATTCAACCGCGAGGAACATGAGCTCGAGCGTTTTGACAAGGCTTCGCTCGACCTGATGACCACGCAGCTCTACACCAACCGCGCCATGAGCTTTATGATGCCGCTCATGATGCTCGTCATGAACTGCATCACCGTGCTTATCGTCTGGTTTGGCGCGCAGGGCGTGTCCGACGGCGTGATGCAGGTCGGCAACATGATGGCGTTCATCTCCTACACTATGCAGATCGTCATGGCGTTTATGATCCTCACCATGGTTTCGGTCATCCTGCCCCGTGCCGAGGTCGCAGCCGAGCGCGTAGATGAGGTCATCACCTGCCCCACGAGCATCAACGACCCTGCCTCGCCCAAACTGCCCGCGGCCAGCTCGCCGCGCGGTGAGCTCACCTTCCGCGACGTGAGCTTCCAGTACCCCGATGCCCGCGCCGATGTCATCAGCGGCGTGAACTTCACCACGCATGCCGGTCAGATGCTCGGCATCATTGGCTCCACGGGCTCGGGCAAGTCCACGCTTGTGCAGCTCATCCCGCGCCTGTACGACGTCACGGGCGGCAGCATTTCGCTTGACGGCGTCGACGTGCGTGACATGACCCTCTCTGAGCTGCGCCGCCGCATTGGTTACATCCCGCAGCAGGGGCGCCTGTTCTCGGGCACCGTCGAGAGCAACCTCAAGTTTGCCGGCGACATGGTGAGCGATGATGACATGCGCCAGGCCGCGCGCATCGCACAGGCCGAGGACTTTATCGCCGAGCGTGAGGGCGGTTACGACTCCCCCATCAGCCAGGGCGGCTCCAATGTTTCGGGTGGTCAGCGCCAGCGTCTGGCCATCGCCCGCGCATTGGCCAAAAAGCCCGAGGTCGTGGTGTTCGATGACTCGTTTAGTGCCCTCGACTACAAGACCGACGCGCGCCTGCGCGAAGAGCTTGCCAAAAACGTTACCGACGCCGCGCTCGTGGTCGTGGCCCAGCGCATCGCAACCATCATGCACGCCGACCAGATCATCGTGCTCGACGACGGCCACGTGGTGGGCACCGGTACGCACGAAGAGCTGCTGCGCAGCTGCCCGGCGTACCTGGAGATCGCACAGTCGCAGCTTTCCGCCGAGGAGCTGGGGCTTACTCAAGAAGAGATTGCAGCCGTTATGGAAGGAGGCGAGCGCTAATGGCAGACGAGACCAAGACCCAAATTCCCAAGCCCACCCGTCAGCGTGGACCCATGGGCCGCATGGGCGGCATGCGTCGCGGTGAAAAGGCCAAGGACTTTAAGGGCACTATGAGGCAGCTGCTCGGCTATATCGGCCAGCACAAGATTGCCGTGTTTGCCGCCGTCGCCTTTGCCGTGTGCTCGGTCATCTTTAACATTGTGGGGCCCAAGGTGCTCGGCCAGGTTACTACCAAACTGTTCGAGGGCTTGGTTGCCAAGGTCAACGGCACCGGCGATGTCGACTTTGCCTGGATTGCCAAGACGCTCGGCTTTTTGCTCTGCCTGTATCTGGCGAGCTCTATCTGCAGTCTAATCCAGGGCTGGCTCATGACCGGCGTCACGCAAAAGATCTGCTACCGAATGCGCAAGGAGATCGCCGCCAAGATTGCCGTCGTGCCGATGAGCTACTTTAACGGACACAGCAAGGGCGACGTGCTCAGTCGCATCACCAACGACGTCGATACGCTCGGCCAGTCGCTCAACCAGAGCGTGACCCAGCTCATCACGTCGGTGACGCAGATTATCGGCGTGCTCGTCATGATGCTGTCGATCAGCCTGCCGCTCACCGGCGTCACCGTGCTCACGCTGCCGGCCGCTGCGATTATCCTGACCGTGATGATTCACTTCTCGCAGCCGTACTTCCGCGAGCAGCAGCAGGTTCTGGGCGCCGTCAACGGCATTATCGAGGAGGATTTTGCCGGCCAGAACGTCATTCAGGTGTTCGACCGCGCCGAGGCCTCGATCGAGGAATTCGACCGCCAAAACGACCGCCTCTTTATTAGTGGCTGGCGCTCGCAGTTCCTGTCGGGCCTGATGATGCCGCTTATGAGCTTGGTGGGCAACATGGGCTACGTGGGCGTCGTCGTGGTGGGCGCGCAGCTCGCGCTGACCGGCAATGCCACGCCCGGCGACATCCAGAGCTTTATCCAGTACGTTCGCAACTTTACGCAGCCCGTGCAGCAACTGGGCAACGTGAGCAACACGATGCAGTCGATGGCAGCCGCCACCGAGCGCGTCTTTGAGTTCCTGGCCGCGCCCGAGGAGGAGCAGAAGGCCGACGCGCAGATTCCCGAGAAGCGCCCCGGCCACGTGGAGTTTGACCATGTCAAGTTTGGCTACACGCCCGACAAGACCATCATCCACGACTTTAGCTGCGAGGCGCAGCCCGGCCAGACCATCGCCATCGTCGGCCCCACCGGCGCCGGCAAGACCACGCTCATTAAGCTGCTGCAGCGCTTCTACGACGTGGACGGCGGCTCGCTGCGTGTCGAGGGCATCGACGTGCGCGATTGGGACCGTGCGGCACTTCGCGGCGAGTTTGCCATGGTGCTGCAGGATACCTGGCTGTTTAACGGCACCATCCGCGAGAACATCCGCTACGGACGCCCCGATGCAAGCGATGCCGAGGTCGAGGCCGCTGCACGCGCCGCACGCTGCGATCACTTTATCCATACGCTCGCCGGCGGCTACGACTTTATGATCAACGAGGAGGGCACCAACCTGTCGCAGGGCCAGCGCCAGCTCGTGACCATCGCCCGTGCCATTTTGGCCGACCGCCCGGCGCTGATTCTGGACGAGGCGACTTCTAACGTCGATACCCGCACCGAGGAACTCATTCAGCGCGCCATGGATGCGCTGATGCAGGGCCGTACAAGCTTTGTCATCGCGCACCGCCTGTCCACGATCCGCAACGCCGACGTGATCTTGGTAATTCGCGACGGCGACATCGTCGAGAAGGGCACGCACGACGAGTTACTCGCCCAAGGCGGCTTCTACGCCGACCTGTACAACTCGCAGTTCGACGAGGCGGCGTAACAACCGGCGGCAAACAACCGCAATGCCCAGAAAACGGGGGCGCAGGACAACCTGCGCCCCCGTTTTTTTGCTCTGCGGCCCTCGAACCACCTCCCCTGGAACCTGATTGGCAGCCCCTTCGAGGCCCCGTGGGCAAAAAATGGCAAATATGAGTACTGTTACTTTTTTAGTAACAGCCAAAACAGCCCCAAATGCCGTTTTCACGGCTTACACGCGTCCCTAAATTGATCAAACAGCCCTATAGCGAACTTATATGTGTTTACGTTAATGAACATATTTTGCTGTTATGTCTATTATTTTGCGAAGGCAATATGATACTAAGATAGCAACCATACTCATATTTGGCATTTTTTGCCCACAGGGTATTTCCTGGGGAACCGACAACAGCCTTAGGGTCCCGCGCGGCGCCGTTCCCTCCCGGCATCCGCCGACATTTCCCCAGATAAAACCGACCAAAATAAACCTGTCTCTTTTTGGTAGGTATCGGGGTGACAAGGGCTTGCACTTTAGCGTGCGACAGCGGATAATGCCGAACACTCGACAATACGCTTATTGCTCTTTCTATAGATTGAGGAGGCCCCTATGGCCATGGAATTCAAACGCAGGCTGCCGATCCCCATGGAGATCCGCGAGGAAATGCCGCTTTCTGCCGAGCTTACCGCCAAAAAGCAGGCATTTGACGCCGAGGTCGCCAAAGTCTTTACCGGCGAGGACGCACGTAAGGTGCTCATCATCGGCCCGTGCTCTGCCGACCGCGAGGATTCGGTGCTCGAGTATATGAACCGACTGGCCAAGACCGCCGAAGAGGTCAAGGACAAGCTCATCATCATTCCGCGCGTCTACACCAATAAGCCGCGCACCAAGGGCACCGGCTACAAGGGTCTTCTGCACAACCCCAACCCCGAGGCTCCCGACGACCTGCTCGAGGGCGTCAAGGCCATCCGCCACATGCACCTGCGCGTCATCGAGGAGACCGGCTTCTTTACCGCCGATGAGATGCTCTACCCGTCCAACTACCAATACCTCGTCGACCTGCTGAGCTATGTTGCCGTGGGCGCACGCTCGGTCGAAAACCAGGAGCATCGCCTGGTGTCGAGCGGCATTTCGGTACCCGTCGGCATGAAGAATCCCACTGCCGGTTCCACCACCGTCATGCTCAACTCCATTTACGCCGCGCAGGCACACCAGAGCTTTATCTTCCGCAACTGGGAGGTTGAGTGCGACGGCAACCCACTCGCACACGCCGTCATGCGTGGCTACATTGGTCTCGACGGTCGCACCTACCCCAACTACCACTACGAGCACCTCGAGCGTCTGGCCGAGCGCTATACCGAGCACGCCGGCTATGCCAATCCGGCAGCGGTCATCGACTGCAACCACGACAACTCGGGCAAGCGTCCGTTGGAGCAGTATCGCATTTGCAAGGAGGTGCTCGACAGCTGCCGCCGCAACGAGTCCATCTCCAAGCTGGTCAAGGGCTTTATGATCGAGTCCTACCTGGAGGACGGCAACCAGCCGGTCGACGGCGGTGTCTTTGGCAAGTCGATCACCGACCCGTGCCTGGGCTGGGAAAAGACCGACTACCTCATCCACGAGATCGCGGAACGTATTTAGTTACGCGGTTTTACCAAATCGCGTAACTACTCGACGCTGCGCGGGCCGCATTTGGACAATCTGACGTTCAACTTCAAGGGCGCGACCGGAAGGTCAGCGCCCTTTCGTTTGATGTGGCAGTTAGGGACGCTCCTTTTCTGCCGGCAGTTTGGAACACTCCTTGGGTAGTCATTGGGGACGTTCTTGCTTGACTAGTCAAACAAGAACGTCCCCAACGGCTAGTCGTTTAAGAACGTCCCCAACGACTACCCGGGGGAGTTGCCTTCCCTCGTGGCGGTCTTCTAGCAGAAAAACCAAGTGAGTAGGCTTTTTGCAGGAGGCCAAGCACGCCCCAAAACGCCACAGCTCTAACCTGCGGTTTCATCGATCATTTGTCGCGATGTGCTCGGCAGGTTCAGAAAAGTCTACTCACTTGCATCCGAGACACCCCCAGATAGGCAAAAACCACCGCGAAAGGGCCCCTGGTCCCTTCGCGGCGGTCATACGCCTCTAATTTTGCGACGATTTTGCCCGCTTGTTACTCGCTGTAGCGGGTGGCTATGGCGGCTCGTACCATGCCGGTGCTCATGAGGTAGGTCACCAGGAAGTAGCCACCGTATGCTGCCAGGAAGATTGCACAGGTGAGGCTCACGGTGCCGCCGATGCTCATATTTCCGAATATGCTCACCAGCTCGATGATCACCTTAAGTGCCACAAAGGAGTGCGCCAGGCCCACTGCCAGCGGGAACAGGAAGAATACCGCTTGCTGCGCCATCACCGAATGGCGAATCTGGCGGTCGTCGCAGCCGATCTGTGCCAGCACACGATAGCTGCGGCTGCCGTCGGCCACGTTGGAGAGTTGCTGGATCGACAGAATCGCCGCGCATGCAACGACCAATACAAAGCCGATGTAGATGGCTAGGTAGCTAATAAGACCGTTCATTTGCGCTGCTTGCGCGTACATCTCGGAGCGTGTGATGAAGATTCCCCACGACCCCGGCTCCTTGCCGTCAACGAGCAGATTGTCGAGCACAGTGTATTTAATACTCTCGTCTGCCTCGGTCGTATCCATCCCCTGTTTGTAGTTAACGAGCAGACTACTGGAATACGGCTGCAGATTAAGTTGGGACAACAGCTCGTCGGCAACGACGACGGTACCCCCATTACTGCCCATCGCCGAGTTGGCGATGGCCGCAGTGTCCTCGTCCGACTTATCGGTTGCGGGCTTGAGCGTATGCCCGCCCAAGGTAAGGGTATGGCCGCCAGCCATATACTTGGTGTACAGGTCGACCAGCTCGCCGCCCATATCACACGTGAGCAGATACTGGTCGTGACCGATGTGCACCGGCTCCTTGCCCATCATCTGGCGCAGTTTGTTGTACTGACTTGCCGGCGTCACAGACAGGCCTGTCATGTCGGCATTGCTACCCCCGAACGCCTTGGGAAGCTTTTCGCCCATGGTCTTGCACATCTCACTTGGGGTCACCGAAGGATCCGAGCCGCCAAGCGGGTAACTCAGATACGAATCGATCTGCACATGCTCACCGGCAACATCGGCGATATTGACCTTCTTGCCGGTCTCGTCGTTGTTGTCCGCCGACTTGCCTTTAATACCGTCTGCAACGTTATCGGGGTCGACACGATCGCCGTGCCATGCGGAGTACAAATCGACCGTACTATCGGCCAGCACCATGCGATCGGCTTCAGACGGATTGATGTACTCTTTGTAGAAGTCGAGCGTATCGGGCGTGTAATAGATATACGTCTGCGACATGTCGGCCGGATTATAGCGCTCCAGGTTTTCGTTCATCACGTTGGCAATCGACATACCGCACGTCACCGAGGTGATGGCCAAAAACAGGAGCATCGCAATGACGCCCATCGAAAAGCACACCGTGTTGACCTTGGCCGCAAGCTGGCGCACGGTAAACATGTTGAGGCCGCGCCAATACACGCCGCGCAGGCTCTGCAGCAGCTTGATGAGCATGCCCGAGAGTCCCCAGAACAGGGCGAAGGTGCCAACTGTAACCATAGCGGTCGTAATACCAAACTGGTTCATGGCCTCTTGCAGCTTGCTGTCCGTCGCGGTTAGCGGGAACCCATCACGTAGCAGACGGTAATAGGCCACGCCCACAAGCACCACGCCCACGGCAAAGATGGCAATCGCAATCCAGGGGTTGCGTGTCTTGATGCTCTCGTTGCGACGCTCGGCACCCATAAGCTCGATGAGTTTGGTACGACGCACGGCGCGAAGGTTCAGCAGTAGCGTGAGCACAAACATTACGAGCATGCAAGCAAGGGTCAGGTTGAACGCATGCACCGAGAAAAAGAAGTGGAAATTGGCGATCTGTGTCTTAAAGAGCGAGGCCGTAAAGAACGTCATGAGCTGGGAGAGTCCCACACCCAGCACAATGCCGGCGACAAAGGCCACGACCGAAACGATCACCGTCTCGAGCGCCATAATCGTGGCGACGCGCCCGCGCCCCATGCCGAGCACCTGGTACAGGCCAAACTCCTTCTTGCGGCGTTTCATGATGAAGTTATTGGCATACACCATCAAAAAGGCCATGACACCGGCCAAAAAGTACGTCAGGTCGCCGAGCATGCTGCCCATTACCTGCGCCAAGCCCTTTTCATCGATTCCGGCGATGTCGACCTGCATCGAGATGGTGTTAAAGGCATAGAAGACCGTGACACCCAGGGTGAGCGTCAAAAGGTAGACGAGGTAGTCGCGGCCGGCGCGGCGGACGTTACCCCAAGCGAGTTTACAGAGCATCGGAGCCCTCACCGCCCATCATGGCAACGACCTCCATAATGCGGTCGAAGAACTCTCGGCGGTCGGTGTCGCCGCGGCGCAGCTCGGTGAAAATCTTGCCGTCGCGAATAAACAGCACACGGCTCGTGTAACTGGCGGCAAAGCTGTCGTGCGTGACCATGAGCACGGTGGCGCGTAGGCGGCGGTTAAGGGCCTCTAGGCTCTCGAGCAGCAGGCGAGCGCTCTTGGAATCGAGGGCGCCGGTGGGCTCGTCGGCCATGATCATGGTTGGGTCGGTGACGAGCGCGCGAGCCGCGGCGACGCGCTGCTGCTGGCCGCCGGACATCTGGTAGGGATACTTGTCGAGCACCTGACTGATGGACAGGCGCGCTGCCACATCCTGCACGCGGGTCGAGATCTCTGCCGAGTTTGTGCGGGCGATGGTGAGCGGCAGGGCGATGTTCTCGCGTGCCGTGAGCGTATCGAGCAGGTTGGAGTCCTGGAAGATAAAGCCGAGCTCCTCGCGGCGGAACTGCGAAAGCTTAGCCTGCTTCATGCGCGTCACGTCCTGCCCGTTGATGCGGATCGTGCCACTTGTGGCGCTATCGATGGTCGAAACGCAGTTGAGCAACGTCGACTTGCCCGAGCCCGAAGCGCCCATGATGCCAACAAATTCACCGCGGTTGACGGTAAAGCTGACGTCGTTGAGCGCACGGGTCACGTTGCCCAGCGCTCCATATACCTTTTCGAGATGCGCGACCTCCAGTACCGGGGTCGCCATGTGCGTGGTTTGCATACCGAGTCCTTTCTTGCGATTAGTCTACGGCATCTATAGTCGCAAGAAGACGAGTCGGCTACCATCGATATGGCTTACGCTTGCCTTACCGTTGTGTAAGGTAGGGGTAGTCTTTTTGGGACGGGGCTTTTTTAGCTACCCCATCCGAAGCCTTCGAAGCATGAGGCCGCATTTGACATAGGGCAGCTAAAGAAGCCCCGTCCCAAAAAGACTACCCTGCCACTTGTTGATGTTGAGGGAGGACTCCTGTTGAAGACTGTTCATGTTGCCGCTGGGATCATTCGCAGGGATGGATCTGATGAGCTGCTTGCCGTGCAGCGCGGCTACGGCGACATGCAGGGACTTTGGGAGTTCCCCGGTGGCAAGCTCATGCGCGGCGAGACGCCCGAGGACGCCGTACGCCGCGAGCTCATGGAAGAGCTGCAGGTAAAAGTCACCAACCTGCGCGATTTTTACACCGTTGAGTATGACTACCCCGATTTTCATCTCTCCATGGAGTGCTACTACTGCTCGCTGGCTAAAGAGTCTGGCGAGCCCCAGAAGCACGACCGCCAGCTCGATATCCGCTGGATTCCGCGCACCTCGCTTGCCACCGTTGAGTGGATGCCCGCCGACAAGGGACTCATTGATGCCCTAATTGAGTTGAAGGAAGACCGGCTTGAGGCCAACGGCGTTGCCAACGACGCCGAGGCCACCGCGACCGACGGGCCCGCCACCAAGCCCAAGCGCGCACCTAAGCGCCGCAGCAAAAAGCGTCCAAAGCCCGGTCTGTTGGACGGCATCGACACCTCGGACCTTTCCGCCGACGAGCGTGAACTGGTCCGCCGTCGCGCCGCCATCAAAAAGTCCATGAAGGGTAACAAGCGTGCGAACACCAAGCCCGAGCTGCTCGTTCGCCAGCGCCTGCGCGCCGCGGGCCTTACGGGCTATCGCTTGGAATGGAAGGTTCCCGGCAAACCCGACATCGCCTTTCCCGGGCGCAAGATCGCCATCTTCGTCAACGGTTGCTTTTGGCATCGCTGCCCCAAGTGCAACCCTAGCCAGCCCAAGCGCAACGTTGAGTTTTGGGAGGCAAAGTTCCGTCGCAACGTCGAGCGCGACCGCGCTGCCGTGGCAGCACTCACTCAAATGGGTTGGACACCCATAACCATCTGGGAATGCGAGCTCAAGAAAGACCGCATCGACGCCACGATGGAAAAGGTCATCGAGCAGGTGCGCGCCGCAGAGCCGCAGCGCTAACAGCGAGCATTCACACACCCCACACGGGCGAGCCACATCCGCACCACAAACCTTAGAAAGCCCTTAAGCCCCCAACCTTTCAAGAGTGTTACTCGATGGCTTTGACCTGCGGTTTCATCGTAACATCAAACCAGGTTAAGCCTTTCTTTAGCGCTTCTTTGCAACAGCCGCGGCATAATACTGCCAACGCACGGAACCTAGCAGCACACCCCGTGCGCAACCTTTTGGTGGACATCGAGGAGGCCGCATAAGCATGCATTCTTCCAATGACGCAGCACAGCAGCCATCCCTAAAACATGCAGACCTTTTCTCCTTCCCCCCGACACAGAGAAACGGCCTCCTCGACTCCCCAACCACAAAAGCCAAACGCTCAACCAACCAGAGCCACAACTTGCGAGCATCCTTCGATAAGCTCCAAGCATCCCTAAACAAGTCATTCCCCAACCAAGCCCGGGCATACTAACCCCTCATCAACAAAGAAGCCCTGACGCCCCACCCATTTCCGCCCTAACGCCACAAGGGCGATCGAGCAGGACGGCTTGGGCGGGTCCCCGTACTTAGTTTCCAAAATCATTCCGCAGCGCGAAGGCCCCCGTTGCCAACGCTTCGTAGAAGCGAGGCAACGGGGGCCTTCATGCGCGAGGACGTTTTGGAAACTAAGTACGGGGACCCGCCCAAGCCGTCCGGTGGGATCAGAGCACCCTTGCTGTTACTCTGCTTTGCCCACAGAGTTGAGGTTGGTCATGCGGATCTTAACCAGCTCGGTGATCTCACGCATGCCCTCCTTGGCCGGCTTCTTGGGATCGAAGCAGGCGGGGTTCTCGGCCATGTAGGCCATGAAGCCCTTGGTGTAGGCCTGACGCAGCTCGGTGGCGTAGTTAACCTTGCAGATGCCGTTCTTCACAGCCTCGGCAACCTGCTCATCGGGCACACCGGAGGTGCCGTGCAGAACCAGCGGCACGTCGACGGCGTCGCGGATGGCCTTGACCACGGACTGCTCGATGTGCGGATCGCTCGTGTACACACCGTGGCTGGTGCCAACGCCAATTGCGAGGGAGGTGCAGCCGGTACGCTCGACGAACTCCTTGGCCTCGGCAGGATCGGTGTAGGGGCTCTCGCCCTCAACTGCGGGACCGTCGTCCTCCTTGCCGCCAACCTTACCGAGCTCGGCCTCGACGGGCACGCCCATGGCGCGGCCAGCATCGGCGACGGACTTGGTCAGGGCGATGTTGTCCTCGAAGGACTCGTGCGAACCGTCGATCATGACAGAGGTGTAGCCAGTGCGGAAAGCCTGCATGCAACGGTCATAGCCATCGCCGTGATCGAGGTGCAGAGCGACGGGCACGGAAGCGCGCTCGGCGGCAGCCTTGACCATGCCGTAGAAGTAGTCCAGACCGGCGGTCTTGATGGTGCCCGGGGTGGTCTGCATGATGACGGGGGACTTGGTCTCCTCGGCAGCGGCCAGAACGGCCATAACAAACTCGAGGTTCTCGACGTTGAACGCACCGACGGCGTAGTGGCCGGCCTGAGCGTCCTTGAGCATCTTTTCGGTGGTAACAAGTGCCATGAGCGTTTGCTCCTCTCCCTCGCCCGCATCTGGACATCGGGCGTAGTTGTTCACAAGGCGTTTTACCTTGCGTTTTACTGCGCTCATTGTATGAAATTCAGCGGCTTTGCACGTGCGAGATATTGAGCCCATGCAGGTCAATACAGTCGTTTTTGAAAAGTAAACGGAAGGAATTTGAGCCGAGTGGACATGTTCGATATTGAATTTTGAGCGTTCAGCGTCTTTCTTTTATAGAAAAGATAAGTAATCGAAAGGTATTTTCTTACTCAAAAAGAAAATGAACGAAAATAGAGTCAACACAATTCCTGCAAATTTAGCCGAGAATGGAGCAAGCATGGCCCAAGCCACCAACCGTGCTTTTGCCGACGAACGCCGTACCGCCATTATGGAAATGCTCGATCATAACGCCTCGGTGCAGGTAGCAGAAATCGCCCAGACCTTTGGCGTGTCCTCCGTCACCGCCCGCGCCGACCTTGACGCGCTCGCCGAAGCAGGTAAGCTGCGCCGCACACATGGTGGTGCCGTATCGCTCCACAAACGCCTGACCGTTTCTACGCAGGACCGCCGCATCAATGTCAACGTCGCTGCCAAGCAGGCCATCGCGCAAAGCGCCATCGAGCTCGTCAATGACGGCGACACACTGCTCGTCGACTCGGGTACCACGGCGCTCGAGTTCGTTCAGCTCCTCGATCAGCGCAACGGCATCACCGTCATCACGGCCGACATTACCGTCGCCGATTACATCGACGAGAGCATGCCCTCGGTCGATGTCGTCATGCTGGGCGGGGCACTGCGCAAAGGGCATCGTTATCTGTACGGACCGCTCACTATGCAGGCGCTCCAAATGGTCCACGCCGATCTGGCCGTCATGTGCCCCGGCGCCTTTGTCTCCAGCTGCGGCTTTACGACCGACTTTCCGCAGATGGCCGAGACCAAAGCGGCTATGGTCGCCGCGGCCCATCAAAGCGTCGCCCTCATGGACGCCAGCAAGGTTAACGGACGCGGCATGTACCGCTTTGCTGAGCTTGCCGATGTCGACTCCATCGTGATGGACCGTGACCCCGACCATGCCGTCGCCACCTCAATCGCCGAGGCCACTGACAGCTCACGCCCAGCCCTCATCATCGCCGGCGCTTAAACAAAAACCACCACAAAGGTCTCCTTTGTGGTGGTTAAGCGTCAAAAGTGAACGTGTCGCTACTTGGACAGCTCGTCGGCGAGGGCCTCGATCTGAGCGCGCGAGGCTTCGTTGAGCGAGCCCAGCACAGTCACCTTGTTCTGCGTCAGGGTGATGTCCTTCATACCCTCGAGCTCCTTGGTCATAACCTTGGCAGCCGCAGGCGCCCAGGAACCGGACTCGACAAGCGCCACGGTACGGTTCTGGTAGGCATGCTCGGCAAGTGTGTGGATAAAGGTGCTCATGGACGGGAAGATCTCGCCCTGATAGGTGATGGAGGCGAGCACCAGACGGTCGTAGCGGAACGCGTCCTCAACGGCCTCGGCCATGTCGTCGCGAGCCAGGTCAAAGACGGAGACCTTCTGGCCGCGAGCCTCAAGCGCAGATGCGAGCTCCTCGACGGCAGCCTTCAGATGGCCATACACGCTCGCGTAGGCAATGGTGATGCCCTCGTCCTCGGGCTGATAGCTCGACCAGGTGTTATAGGTGTCGAGGTAGTAGCCCAGGTTCTCGGTCAGCACGGGGCCGTGGAGCGGGCAGATGATTTGGATGTCCAGGTCGGCGGCCTTCTTGAGCACGGCCTGCACGAACTTGCCGAACTTACCGACGATGCCAAAGTAGTAGCGGCGAGCCTCGCAAGCCCACCCCTCGGGATCCTCGATGTCGTTGGCGCCAAACTTGCCAAAGCCGTCGGCACTAAAGAGCACCTTGTCGGCGGACTCGTAGGAGAAGATCACCTCGGGCCAGTGAACGTTGGGGGCGCCGATAAAGGTCAGGCTGTGGCCGCCCAGGTCGAGCACGTCGCCCTCTTTGACGACCATCTTGCGCTCGGGGTAGTCGGTGCCAAAGTAGTTGACCATCATGCGGAAGGCGCCCATGCTGGCCACAATCTGTGCCTGGGGATAGCGCTCCATAAAGGCGGCGATACCGGCAGAGTGATCGGGCTCCATGTGATGGACGACCAGGTAGTCGGGCGTACGGCCGTCGAGCGCGGCCTCGAGGTTGCCGAGCCACTCGTCAACAAAACCGCCGTCGACTGAATCGGCGACAGCGATCTTTTCGCCCAAGATAACGTAGCTGTTGTATGCCATACCGTTCTCGGACACATCGTACTGGCCCTCGAACAGGTCAATGTCGTGATCGTCGACACCGATGTAGCGGATATCTTTGGTGATCTCCATCAGGCAAAGCCTCCTAGATAGACAAAAGAACCCGTCTATCATAACACTCGTCTTCATAGCCACGGCTATCCGTCAGCATCCTTACCGATTGTAATTGAGGCGGAATATACTGCCGTTGACCTGCACAAACTATGCGCGCAGTATCGCCGTGCTATGTCGAATAATGAGCTGGCCGGGAATACGAATGGCAACGGTTTTGCCCGCCGTACCCGCCTCGGGAACCGCATGCTCAAACACCTCGCGCCCACGTTGATGCAAGTCGAATCGAACGGTCGTAAGCTCGTTATGCGCGACAAAATCATCGAGCGAATCGTCGACACCCACCACGCTCACGTCCTCGGGCACGCGCAGACCGCTATCGCGCAGCGCGGCAATCGCGCCATTTGCCATCTGGTCGTTTGCCGCGTAAATCGCCGTCATGGTGCGGTCGTGCTCGGCCAGATATCTGCCGGCCTCGTAACCGCTGTTGGCAGACCAGTCTCCCTCGAGCGGCGCCTGCGGCTGAATGTGTTTACGCTCGAGTGCATCCTGCCAGCCAGCGCGACGAAATTGCTCGTCGACCGAGAACGACGGGCCGCCAATATAGCGAATCTGCTCGTGCCCCAGCTCAAACAGGTGATCCATAAGCAAGAGCGAGCAGCCGTAATGGTCGGAGTCAACCGTGGTCACGCGCGGGTGCGCGTACATGGTAACGATGACCGTGCCAATGCCCGGCAGTGGATCAAACGTCTCAAAATCGGGCGCCATGCGGCTCATGCCGATGATGATGCCGTCCACCGGCAATGCGGCCATACGACGCGTGGCCTCGGCAAGCGAAAACTCCTCGGTCTTGGACATCTCGACCAGCGTGATGGCGCAATTATGCTCGCGAGCAGCGCTGGCGATGCCGTCGATCATTGAGAGGTTGCCAAACTTGGTGACATCGTTGATGCATAGGCCGACCGAATGGTAACGGCCGTCGCGCAGCGAGCGACCGGCATAACTCGGACGAAAGCCGAGCTCTTGCATAGCAGCCTGCACGCGCTGGCGCGTCTGCTCGTTAACGTTGGGCAAGCCGTTGGCGACGCGCGAAACCGTCTGCTGCGAAACGCCAGCAGCGCGGGCGACGTCGGCCATGGAAACCGGACGCGTACCTGTATCGTTGGACGGGCGCCTTGCCACAGGATCACCTTCACCCTTGCGAGATCTGAATAGCGTGAATGCCGGCCCGGGCAGAAATACATCCCGCGCCGAGGCCCGCTATCGTCGGACGCATGTTAACGTACTCTACTTTTTCTATCTGCATCTCTTCTGCTTTATAAGTCCATACGGCAGTACCGTTCACGGCTGAATTTCTACCGATTACCAGATTCTCAAAAAGTGACAAGCGTTGCGTTATGAGTACGTTAACATAGCCCGTAACGTGCGGTATCGTGAACACTTGGTTCATGCCGCTTCAAGTTGTTAACGTACTCATAACGACGCAAAACTCACCCGTGCGCGCCAAGGAAAGGACTCCCATGACCACCCCCGATGAAAAGACACTCGCCACGCTCACCAAGCTGTTCGAGGAGGAGTTTGGCCCCATCGGCGACCGCCAGGTGCTCTACGTGCACGCGCCCGGCCGTTCCGAGATCAGCGGCAACCACACCGACCACGAGGGTGGCCACGTTATCGCCGGTTCGCTCGATGTCGCTGTCGACGGCATCGCCGTGGCAACCGACTCCAACAAGGTTCGCGTCGCCGACGAGGGCTATCCTACGTTTGAGATCACGCTCGACACGCTGGATGTTCAGGAGTCCGAGAAGGGCACGTCCGCAAGCCTCGTCCGCGGCATGGCCCACGAAATCGCTGCTCTTGGCGTTGAGCCCCACGGCTTCGACTTCGCCTTCACCTGCTCCGTCCCCTCGGGCGGCGGCCTTTCCAGCTCTGCCGCCGTCGAGGCCGCATACGGTCGTGCCATGGAAACCCTCTGGGGCGCACCCGCCATCGAGCCCGTCGCGCTCGCCCAAATGAGCCAGCGCACCGAGAACAACTATTACGGCAAGCCCTGCGGTCTGATGGACCAGGCCGCCGTTTGCTTGGGCGGCCTCGCCTACATTGACTTTGAGGATCAGGCCCAGCCTAAAACCCAGAAGCTCGAGCTCAACTTTGAGGATCACGGTTACGCGCTCGTGCTCGTTAAGGTCGGTGCCGATCACGTGGCAGCCACCGACGACTACGCCGCCGTTCCGCGCGAGATGCAGGACGTCGCCGCCGAGTTTGGCAAGGAACGCCTGTGCGAGGTCGATGTTGCCGACTTTGACGCCAAGCTCCCCGAGCTGCGCGCCAAGCTGGGCGACCGCGCCTGCCTGCGCGCCGTTCACTACTGGTACGAGAACGGCCTGGTCGATAAGCGCTGGGCGGCCCTGAACGCCGGCGACATCGACCAGTTCCTGGTCCTGACGCGCGAGTCCGGCGCCAGCTCTGCCATGTACCTGCAGAATGTCGTCGCCAAGCTGGGCTCCGAGCAGCCCTCAATGTATGCCCTGGCACTGGCCGAGCACGTGCTCGACGGCCGCGGTGCCGTTCGTATTCACGGTGGCGGCTTTGGCGGCACCATCCAGGCCTTCGTGCCGCTCGATCTGGTCGACACCTTCATCGCCAAGATGAACGGCTGGCTGGGCGAGGGCTCTGCCCGCCACTACGCAATTTCTGACAAGGGGGCTTACGCGGCATGGCTGTAATGACCGACGTGCGCGAGGCCGCGCAGAACCTGATCGAATACGCTATCCACCGATCGATGATCGGCCAGGACGATCGCATCTGGGCCTACAACACCATTCTCGAGTGCATCGGCGCCACGGGCCCGGCGCTCGACATGACCTGGGCGCTGCAGAACGAGAAGCTCTCGCTCTTGCACCCCGATACCCTGCCCAACTTTGACCTGGAGGGCACGCTTGCTGCGCTTGCCGAGGCTGCCGTTGCCAACGGCGCCGCCGAGGACACGGCATCGGGCCGCGACCGCATCGGCATGCGCATCATGGGCGCGCTCATGCCGAGGCCTTCGGTTGTAAACGAGGAGTTCAACGGGCGTATGGGCGTCAACGAGCCCCGCGCCGCGACCGACTGGTTCTACGGCCTGTGCTGCGACGCCGGCTACGTGCGCCGCGCCGCCATCGCGCGCAACATCAAATGGAGCACCCCCACCAACTGGGGTGACCTGGAGATCACCATCAACCTGTCCAAGCCTGAGAAGGACCCGCGCGATATCGCCGCAGCAGGTGCAGCCAAGAACACGGGCGAGAAGTATCCTGCCTGCCAGCTCTGCATCGAAAACGAGGGCTATCCCGGACGCTCCGCCGCAGCCGACGGCGGCGCCCATCCCGCCCGCCAGAATCTGCGCGTTATCCCCATCCAGCTCAACGGCGAGCGCTGGGGCTTCCAGTACAGCCCGTACGCGTACTTTAACGAGCACTGCATTGCCATGAGCTCCGAACATCGCCCGATGCACGTCGACCGCAAGGGGCTGACCTGCCTGCTCGATTTTGTCGACCTGTTCCCGCACTACTTTATTGGCTCCAACGCCGACCTGCCCATCGTGGGCGGCTCGATTCTGTCGCACGACCACTTCCAGGGCGGCGCGCACGAGTTCCCCATGATGCACGCCGCCGAGGTCTCGCAGTTTAGCGTGCCCGGCTTTGACCAGGTCAGCGGTACCGTGCTGCAGTGGCCGCTCTCGGTGCTGCGCCTGCGCTCGCACGACCGCGCCCAGCTGCTCGACGCCGCCGAGAAGATTATCCTCGCCTGGCGCGAGTGGACCGATGAGTCGGTGGGCGTCATCGCGCACACAGCCGACGGCGTAGCGCACAACACCGTGACGCCCGTCATCCGCCGCGTCGACTCGCGCGGCAATGCCGGCGGCGAAGTCTACGAGGCCTACCTGGCGCTTCGCTGCAACATCACGACTGACGAGCATCCGCTGGGCGTATTCCACCCGCATGCTGAGTACCACCACATCAAGAAGGAGAACATCGGCCTGATCGAGGTCATGGGCCTGGCCATTTTGCCGCCGCGCTTGGTTCCCGAGCTCGGCGCTGTCCGCGAGCACTTGCTGGCGGCCAAGGCCGATGCCAGCTACGATCTTGCCAGCGCGCTCGAGGGCGATGATCTTTGCCGCAGCCACGCCACATGGGCCAAGGATGTCTTTGCCCGCCACGCCGACGAGCTTACAGCCGACAACGCCATCGACATCCTGCACGAGGAAGTCGGCGTGGTGTTTGGCCACGTGCTCGACAACGCCGGCGTCTTCAAGTGGGACGAAGCCGGCCGCGCCGCCCAACAGCGCTTTATCGACTCGCTGTAGCATGCGAGCTCGAACGCACGCACTCAACAAATAGCGCCTACACGACAGCGGCGCCCGCCGGCAACATCGCCGACGGGCGCCGTTTTCTGATGCAAGGATAACTAATTTGCACCAAAACAAGGAGTGTCCCAAACTGCCGGCAGAAAAAGAACGTCCCCAGATGCCTACCTAAACCCACACATTATTCGATGGAAAAACGTGATTGCCTCCCACATTATTCGATGGAAAGACGTGGTTCATTCCCACATTTTTCAATGGAAAGACCAAAACAGTCTTATACTAAACATGATCGTTAGGAGGCAGTATGCAGCGACAGCTAATGGACGAACTCATCGCTTGGAAATCTAGGGCAAACCGCAAGCCCCTCCTGCTTAAGGGGGCCCGCCAGACGGGAAAAACCTGGCTTCTCAACGAATTCGCAGGCCAGCAGTATCAAAACGTCATCCGCTTTGACTTTATGCTCGAACCGGGCGCACGTTCGCTGTTCGACGGAAGCCTTGACCCCAAACGCATCATCTCCCAGATAGAGCTCCTGCGCGGCCAGACCATAACGCCGACAGACACGCTCATCATCTTCGACGAAATCCAAGAGGCACCGCGTGGCATCACCTCGCTCAAATACTTCAACGAGCTGGCGCCGGAATACCATATCGTGGCAGCCGGCTCCTATATGGGGCTCGCGCTCCGACGCGAAAACGAGTCGTTCCCCGTCGGCAAGATCGACCAGCTCACCATGCGCCCCATGGGGTTTGTCGAGTTCGTTCGTGCCGTCGATGGCGATCCGCTCGCAGATGCCATCCTTGCCGCAGACATGGACCTGCTGACAAACGTTTCCGAAAAGCTCGAGCGCCTGCTCAAGGAATACCTCGTTGTCGGTGGCATGCCAGAAGTTGTCTCCGCTTTCGCCGCCTCCCACGATTTCATCGAGGCCCGCAGGCTTCAGCAGCAAATCATCGAAGCTTATGAATCCGATTTTGGCAAGCATGCGCCAGCCCGCATCGTCGAGCGCATGAGGCTGGTTTGGAAATCCCTTCCCGGCCAGCTCGCAAAGGAAAACAAGAAGTTCGTCTACGGCGCGCTTCGTCCCGGGGCGCGCGCACGCGATTTTGAGGAAAGCCTCCAGTGGCTCATGGACTATGGAATCGTTCATAAGGTACCACGTGTTTCCGCCCTAAGAGCACCGCTCACAAGCTACGAGGATCTCTCGGGCTTCAAGCTGTTCTGCATCGACACCGGCATCCTCGGAGCACTCTCCGGCCTCACGCCAGCCATTGTTCTGAACGGGCCCGCTGTTTTTACGGAGTTCAAAGGCTCGCTGACCGAGCAATACGTCGCACAGGAGCTTTTGCTCCAAGGCAAAACTCCCGCGTATTGGTCATCCTCCTCCGGCAATGCAGAGACTGACTTTGCCATCGACCATGCGGGGACCGTGCTTCCGCTCGAGGTCAAGGCGGCAGAGAATCTCAAAGCAAAGAGCCTGAGGACTGCCTGCGAGAAGTTCAAACTCGGGCGCTGCGTGAGAACATCGTTAGCGGCATATAGAGACGAGGGCACGCTCGTCAACATTCCGCTCTGGGAGATTGGGCAAATCGACAAGCTGGCATAGGCGCTGTGGAGGGGGGGTGCCCCGTAAGGAGTGTCCCAAACTGCCAGCAGAAAAGGAACGTCCCTATCTGCCGCAGTCATTTAAGAACGTCCCCAATGACCACGCCGATGTTTTGGCCACGACAGACACTATGACCCAATCCGAGGGCACTAAAAAGATAGGAGCCCCCGCTCG
>CAUAAR010000008.1:0-77278 GCA_958427035.1 uncultured Collinsella sp.
GATCCGGTCCGACCGGGCCGCGCGGCAAGGAGATATATTGCCAGACCGGAGGGGCCCCGCGGGCGGGAATCGCGCACTCCATATTTTGTTCACAAATGAATAGAACCCTCAGTTGCTTCGCTGAGGCCGTATTCGAAGCAGCAGCTTCTGATATTGGCGATGACCAGCTGTTTTATGAGTATTGAGACATCGGTCATCTCTGGAGCGCTACTTTACTCCAAAGGCATCAGCTATTTGTTTCCCATCGGTAAAAGGCGGGTTTTGTTCGCCAAGCGTTCTTATATATAGATAGATACGGGTTCGAACCCATGAAAGGGCGACAAAAAAAGACAGCCAACCGAAGTTGACCGCTTTCTATTCTATGCTGGAGCATCCAGAGGGTGCTTCCGAACTCGTTTTCTCGCTGCCATTCATGCTTTCGAAGCATCTTTCGACCTTCGCAGTCTCATGTTTTGAGGATCTGCCGTGTTTATCACTGTTATCAATGAGTGTGTGGAAGTGATCCTCATACAGATTCATGCGATCCGCCAGAGAACTGAGAAGCATCTTTCTGCAGCCCTCGTTGTCTATCCTCGCATCTCTCAGGTCTTCCGGAAATTCACAAGCAGTCTTAGGGTCAATTTGTTTCTGCTTTCAGAGACTTGTTTGAGAGTTTTTAAAGACAGTTCAAAACAATAAGCGAGACACCATAAAGCAGAGCAAGATGTGCCGGATAGAAAATGTAGAAGAAATATTTCAGCTTCAGCCCTCGCTTGCCATTATAAAGATTGATAAGCAACAACGAAATTATCGCGGCAGCAACATCAGGATTAAAAATATTAGCTGTAGTGAACTCAAATCCGCCGCCAATTATATGGCATGACGAAAGGAGCACTGCACATACTGCAGCAAAGAACATCTTAGCTTTGCTGTCGTGGAATAAATAGAATGCAGCCACAAGCAGAATGCCATACGCACCGCCATCCAGCTTAGTGTATTCAGCTGCCAGTGCTGTCAAAACAATCAGAGCAATTTCTGCAATGTGCCTCTTCCATTTTGAAAGACTTTGTATCTTTTCCAGAATAATCAAAAAGACCAAGGAAAGCAGGAGCTCATACATAACATTCTGTTGCCGAAGGTCAAATAGCTGCCCGGTTTGAACGAAATCGTATATGGGCTCCGCAATGATTGCGAAGACAAGCATATTTCGCAGGTACTTCTTTATGTCATGAGTATGCAAAAATCCCTCAACTATCAAAAAGCAAAATAAGGGAAATGCAATTCTGCCAAGAACATGAAGCACATCCGAAGCCTCGCTTAGAATCGCCCACTGCTCGTCTGATATCTGATTGTACGATGCGTGAGTCATGATTCCATTGGTCAGGACGATCCTGCTTACATGATCGAGAACCATCGAAATGGCCGCTATTATCTTTAATGTGCTGCCGCTAATTCCGTATCTATCTGTTTTCATTTTGTTTTCCTTTCGTTGGGTGGGCCGTCAGGGGTTCAGCCTGCTTCGCACGCGAACGCTGCGGCGCTTTCGCGCCTTGCGCGCTGCGCTGGCAAACGCTCACGCGTTTACTCAGCTCCGCGCCCTTTCGGGTTCGAACCCGTGCCGCGGTAACAAAAAAGCGGCCGGCATCCGCCAGTCGCTTTTCTATTCTATGGTGGGCCGTCAGGGGTTCGAACCCTGGACCTTGGGATTAAAAGTCCCCTGCTCTGCCAGCTGAGCTAACGGCCCGCGGGTGGCATTGTACCACGGTCTGGGACTATTCCCAACTCCATTGGCCGTTCTGGAAAATCACAACTTCGCGTCCATCAGGCGTAATGCCCGTAATATCGATGTCATCCGTGCCGATCATAAAATCGACGTGCGTGCTCGAGACGTTAACGCCATGCTCCAGGAGCTCCTCCTTGGACATGTCATACCCACCCTCGATGCATTCGGGGAAACCGACTCCTAGCGCGAGATGGCAGCTAGCGTTCTCGTCATAGAGCGTGTCATAGAACAGAACGCCGCTTTCGCGGATCGGCGTGTTCTTGGAAATGAGCGCGACCTCTCCCAGGTGAGCAGCGCCCTCGTCAGTATCGATGATACTTGCGAGCGTTGCCTTGCCCACACGGGCGTCGTAGTCCACCACGCGGCCTCCCTCAAACTTAATCCAAAAATCGTCGACCTTATTGCCGTGGTGGATGAGCGGCATGGCAGAATACACGATACCGTCGGCGCGCATGCGATCGGGTGAGGTGAAGACTTCCTCGGTGGGAATGTTGGGGAAGAAGGGGTGTCCATCGGGCGTCTTGCCCTTGCCGCCGGCCCACTCGTGACCCTTCGTCATGCCAATCGTCAAATCGGTTCCATTTGCCGCGGTGTAGTGCAGGTAGTCGAAACGATTGTCGTTCAGGAAGCGCAGGTTCTTTTCGAATGCGGCGTCATGGAGTTCCCAGTCGCTCTCCGGGTCCTGGCCATCGGCGCGCGCGGTGTGCAGAATCGCATTCCACAGTTTATAGATTGCAACCTCATCGGCGTCTCCCGGGAACACCTCGTGCGCCCATGCCACGACCGGAGCGCCGGCGATGCACCACGGATTGATGTTGTAATCCAGTCCACGGCGGAAAACTTTGCACTGCGTATTCCTCGCCTTGGATGCCGCGGCCGGCTTGGCTGGATCGATGCCCTTGAGGGCCGCAGGATCCGCACCCTCGATAAAGACAAAGCAGGCACCATCCTGGGCCAAGGAATCCAGCTGTATGCGCTTCCACTCGGGCGTCTGCTCAAAATAGCTTTTCTCGACATGCTCATACGTGAGCCTCGTCACGGCATCATCGGCCCAAATGACCGTCACGTGGCCGGCGCCGGCAGCATAGGCCTCCGCGACCACCACGCGCGCAAACGGCGCGCACTCGACCGGAGACTGAACGACGACCTCCTGGCCGGGCTTGACGTTTACGCCCTTGCGGACGACCAGGCGCGCGTAGTTTTTAATCTTGGGCTCCAGGGCCTTCATGCCCTCCAGAGCCTCTTCGACCGTCAGGGCAGCTCGAATCATGTGCCACTCCATCTATCTATAGAACAGTAAAAAGGCGCGCCGCAAAAACGACGCGCCTTATATCTTAGCGATAAGTATGTATGCAAACGCTACTTCTTCTTGGAGTCCTTCTTGTCCTCCTCGGCAGCCGAACGCTCGATAAGAGCGTTGAGCTTGTTCTCGGACATGCCCTCGGCCTGCGCGCGGTACATGTTGCGCAGGGGACGAATACGAACGAAGTCGTAGATAAAGTCACCCAGAATGACGACGTAGGACAAAACAATACCGACCATCTGGACGGGGCTGGACACCATGCCAGCGGGAGCGAAGTACAGCGAGGCCCCAATTGCCACGACGAGCACCATGCCAATGGCGAGCACAATCCACCAGATGCGACGGCGCTTGGTGTAGTCCTCGTCCTGCTTGAGGAGGATATTCGACACCGTATAGATGCGGTCCTCCTTGGCGCGCTGCTTAGCCTTGCGGGCGCGCTTCTCCTCTTTAGAGAGGCCCTCGAGGTTCTCGCCCTTCTCGAGCTCTTTGCGGCGTGCCTTAGACGAAGCCGGCACGACGCGAACGGAGCTCGCTGCTTGACGGGCGGGCTTAGCAGATGCGGCAGACTTGCGCGCAACCCCGGTAACTTCGTGGGATTGCGTGCGCTTGTTCGTGGCGCTACGGGTACTCACTTATGCGTTCTCCTTCATGCTTGTGAACTGGGAGCCCGTGATGATCTGGAAGGCCTCGCGATAGCGCTCAGACGTGCCATCGATGACCTCGGCGGGCAGGTGCGGGGTCTCCCCCGTCATATCCCAGTTGGCCTTGAGCCAATTGCGGACGAATTGCTTGTCGTAGCTAGGCTGGATCTTGCCCTCCTCGTAGCTGGCAGCAGGCCAGAAACGGCTGGAGTCGGGCGTGAGGCACTCGTCGATCAGCGTGACCTTGCCATCAATAACACCAAACTCGAACTTGGTGTCGGCAATGATGATGCCACGGGTCGCGGCGTACTCGGCAGCGGCCTTGTAGATCTTGAGGGAAAGGTCACGAATCTGCGTGGCGATGTCCTCGCCCACGATCTCGCAGCAACGCTCGAACGAGATGTTCTCGTCGTGGTCACCGATCTCGGCCTTCGTGGACGGCGTGAACAGCGGCTCAGGAAGCTTGGAAGCCTCGGTCAGGCCCTCAGGCAGCTGGATGCCGCAGACGGTGCCGTTCTCGTCGTAGGTCTTCTTGCCCGAACCGGTCAGATAGCCGCGGACGATGCACTCGATAGGAATCGTCTGGGCCTTCTTAACCAGCATGGCACGGCCAGCGAGGTAGTCACGATACTCAGCAAACTCCTCGGGGAAATCCGCCGGGTCGATGGAAACGAGATGGTTGGGGACGATGTCGGCAAACTTATCGAACCAGAATGCCGAGATGCGATTGAGTACCTCTCCCTTAAACGGAATCTCGTCGGGAAGAATGAAGTCGAACGCAGAAATGCGGTCGGTGGCGACCATCAGCAGGTTTTCACCGGCATCGTAGATATCACGAACCTTGCCACGGGAATCCGGACGACGCTCCATCGTTGTCACGTGAGTCACTCCTTACCTAAATACGACAGAAATGCGGGTTCTTTCCCGCATGTTTTCGCAAACTCGGAGCGGCAGGGACGCGGCCCCTCCTTCACCGAATAGCGAAAAGCTAGTGCTCCATTGTAGTAGATGCCGCGTCTGCCGTGTGCTCGCGGGGCAGATGAATTGTAAAAGTCGTACCCTTTCCAAGCTCCGACTCCACGGATATGTAGCCATGGTGACGCTCGACGATCTGCTTGGTCACGGCGAGGCCAACGCCCAAGCCGCCAGCTTCGCGGGCGCGGCTGGCATCGGCGCGCCAAAACCGCCCGAAGATGCGCGACAGATCGTCCTTGGCAATACCGATGCCAGTATCAGAAACGGCAATGCTGACGTGCTTGCGGTCACTGAGCACCGACACCACAACCCAACCGCCCTCGGGGGTGTAGCGCATGGCGTTGCTCATGAGGTTGATAACACATTGCGTGATCATGTCGGGATCGGCCTCGACGACATCGTCGTGACCCTGGGTCTCGTCCGCAAAACGCAGGCGCAGATCGCGGTCGACAAACAGGCGCTCCTGGGCATTGACGATGGAACGCACGAAAGGAACCATGTCCACCGGCTCAAGGTTGAGCGGAGCCGTGCTGTTTTCCATGCGAGACAGGTCGAGCATCTGCTGCACCAGACGAGCCAGGCGACGCGTCTCGGAAGCAACGGTCTCCAAATGCTCATCGTCGGTGGGATACACGCCATCCTGCATGGCCTCGACCGTTGCGAGCATGGCCATAAGCGGCGTGCGAAGCTCGTGTGCAACGTCTGAGGTCAGGCGCTTCTCATGTTTCATATCCTTCTCGAGCGAAGTGGCCATCTCATCGAAGGTCTCACCCAGCTGATCGATCTCGTCATCACCGCGCAGCCCCGTGCGAGCCGACAGGTCGCCGTCACGGATTTGCTTTGCGGTACTGGTGATGCGATGAATCGGCTTGGTGAGCATACGCGACACGAGCGATCCGATAACGACCGAAATGCAGATTGCAACAACCGCGGCGAGGGCCATGGCGTTAAAGGTCTTCTCTCTGAATGCTGAATCTGCCCTGGTGAGCAGGGCATCGGAGCCAATCGCCCACAATTTGACCTGGCCCACGTGCTCGCCGGAGGACGTCACGATCTCAACGTTGGCAACACTATTGGAATCGGTGGGAGCAGACGAGACTGGGCTGTGCGATGCCCTCTTGCCGCTCGTGTCGTCGGTCGTCGCCTGATTTTCGCGTACATCGGCAGTAGCGCTTGCCGAGGGCCAGGAATCGTCATAAACGATCACGCCCTTTTTATTGACGACCTGCATGCCCAGATCGTCGGAAACCAAACTCGACGTTGCGACCGTGCGCAGTTCTCCCGCGGTCCAAGAGCCGTTTTCCTCATATGAGGTTGCCAACTTCTCGGCAGCGGAATTTGCGATTTCGACGATATTGGAGCGTGTGTAATCCGAAAAGACCGTGCCCCACACAACAGAGACAACGCCCACCAGCACCAATACCGTCATGAGCGATGTCAGAGCAAAAGCAAGTGCCATGCGCGAGGGATAGCTCATCGTTGGCCGTGAATCGGAACGAGGCGTGTTCCAACTAGCCTTGGAACCCGCCTCGCTCTCCTGCTTGTGCTTTTGTCCGATTTCAAAGCGCGCAGGTGTCATATGTGATTTCCCTATTTCTCGTCCGACTTATCGGTCTTGGCCGGAGCCTCGAAGCGATAGCCGACACCATGGACGGTGTAGAGCCACTTGGGCTTCTTGGGATCATCGCCCAGCTTGGCGCGAAGGTTCTTCACGTGGCTATCGATGGTGCGCTCATAGCCCTCAAAGTCATACCCGAGCACTTTCTCGACCAGCTCCATGCGGTTATACACACGGCCGGGATGGCGGGCAAGCGTGGTGAGCAGCTTGAACTCGGAAGCCGTCAGATCGACTTCCTTGCCCTCGACCAAGATCTTGTGGCCCGAGATATCGATGACCAGATCGCCGAAGTCGAGTACCTCGACGGCGGGCTCGTCGGCCTGATGGGCACGGCGGAACAGAGCGCGAACGCGGGCGACGAGCTCGCGCGGCGAGAACGGCTTAATCAGATAGTCGTCGGCGCCGAGCTCAAGACCGATAATACGGTCCTCGATCTCGCCCTTAGCCGTCAGCATGATGATGGGGACATCCGAGGTATCGCGAATGGTGCGGCAAACGCGCTCGCCGGGGATCTTGGGGAGCATAAGGTCGAGCACGACCAGGTCGAACTGATGCTTCTCGAACTCCTCGATCGCGGACTGGCCGTCGCCGACGCCCACAACCCAGTAGCCTTCGCGCTCGAGATAGGCAGCGACGGCGTCACGGATTGCCTTCTCATCCTCGACCAGCAGAATCTTTTTTGCATCTGAAGCCATAACACGGCCCCCCTGTCTCAATTAGCTAAGAACAAGCCCATTTTAACGCACCTGAGCCCGCCGGATGCCGCTATGACGCGGCAGCTCGGCGGGCGGTACTCACAATTACAACGCGTTTATTCCCCTGTTGGCGCCTTTTTAACCCCTCTAAGCTTAAAGAGAGAATAGGCGTGCAGTGACTGTCTCTGGTATACCCTGGCTGTTGCGCACCGTGGCGTACGTAAGGAATGAGTCCGATTTTCCCGCCGTAGCTGGATAATCGCCATACTCCAAAGCGCGGTCGGGCGACAGCAGCGAGCCATAGGTCTTGGCAGAGGTGTCGATCAGGAAATGCGACGCCTGTACCTTAACAAGGTATTTATTCTTCTTGCCAGCCGCACATGCGAGCGGTTCGCGTGACAGGAAGAGGTACGGCCCTCCCTCATTACCGATATACGTGCCCATATTGCCCAGGCTGCCCACGCCACTATAGGCCGCCTCGATAGAAAACACGAAGGTATCGCCCATATATACGGCCTCGAAAGGCGAAACTGACGAAGGGAGGACCAACTGGGCACGCTTGGTGTTGTTGCCGTCGGTCAGATCGATTGCCGTTATGCCGTAGTAGACGCCCTCGTCGTTGCGGACACGCGGCGAGATGGTCAAAATGCCGTCGCTCGCGCGCGGGGCCGATGCAAAGCGGCCCGTCGATTTCCAAATTACCTCGGCCTTGGATTCATCAAGCGAGCGACGATAGCAAAACGAATCGCTACTCGTTTTATTGCCGCCTGCCGAAGGCATTTTATACCAGATGACCGATGACCCGAACGCCGTAAACAAGGGCGGATCATAGTCCTTGCCACCTCGATCGAGCTCAACCACGTCGCCAGAGAGCGAAGCGCCCGACAGATTTTGAGCGTAGAGCTTCCACGATGAATTGGCAAAGTTCATCTCAACCCACGCGAATACGCCGTCGCCGGCACGGACATCGTAGAATGCATATCCCGTGCCCTCGATAGGATCCTCGATTAATGTGGTAAGCGAGCCATCACCCAGGTTGAGCACACCGAGTGTGTTGGCGTGCAGCGCCGATGCGGGCGCCATCATCGCCGCGGCGTAATCGCCGTCGCAGTAGTACAGCAGCGTACCCAGAGGCAGCGTCCACGACGCCGCCGGCTCAAGATCGATGTCGACTGCCTCGTACTCATCCGTAATCGAGATGATCTTGGAATCGTCCTTGATAACCTGCGGCTCGCCGGCGGCATCATCGCTGGTGCCCGTTTTTTTCGAGCATCCGGCAAGTACCGTGGCAGCGCCCGCGGCAGCCCCACCGAGTACGAAGCCGCGACGCGATATTCCGTTCTTGATGTGATCGGCGATACCCATTAGGCGATCTCGGCGCGAGCGGCCTCGATAGCGCGTGTAAGCTGGTCGGCGCAGGAGGTCTTTTTCATACCGCAGGTATTACCGGCGAGAACCTCGATTACGCGATCGGCAGGAGCGCCCTCGACCAGCTTGGAGATAGCCTTGAGATTGCCGTCGCAGCCGCCAGTAAATTCAACGCCCATCACCTTGTTGCCGTCATCGGAAAGGTCAAGGTGAATATTGCGAGCACACACGCCCTGAGGCTTGTAATCAAACGAAATCATGCGATCCCCTCTCAGAATGTTATTCGAGACGACTATTATCCCCGTCTTTCCCTAAATGCAACGAGGCGCTTTGCCGGCAACACACATTACCAGCAAAGCGCCCTAAAAAGCTAACGTTATGCCCGAACCTACTCGAAGCTCAGCTGCTCCAGACGATCAAAGACCGTGTCGATACGGGTGAGGAAGTCCCACGGATCAAAGATCTCGTCGAGCTTCTCCTGGCTGACGGTGCAGCGCGGGTCGGCCTCGAGACGCTCCTTAAAGGTGGGGCCGGAGACACAATCCTGTACCTCGTGCCAGGTTGCCATAGCGTTCTCCTGCACAATGGCGTACGCGTCCTCGCGGGTGATGCCCGTGTCGACGAGGGCGAGCAGTACCTTGGAAGAGAAGATGAGGCCGCGGGTCTTATTGAGGTTGGCCATCATGCGGGCGGGATACAGCTGCAGGCCGTCGATAACGCGGATGAGGCACTGGAACATGTGGTCGAGGGCGATGAAGCTATCGGCCTGGGCGACGCGCTCGGCAGAGGAGTGCGAAATGTCACGCTCGTGCCACAGGGCGACGTTATCGAAGGCAACCTGGGCGTTGGACTTCACGACGCGCGACAGACCGCAGACTTTCTCCATGGTGATGGGATTGCGCTTGTGCGGCATGGCTGAGCTGCCCTTTTGGCCCTTACGGAACGGCTCCTCGGCCTCGAGCGTATCAGTCTTCTGCAGATTGCGGACCTCGGTAGCGATGCGCTCGCAGGTGGCTGCGGTGGTGGCGAGAACGCCGGCGAGATAGGCGTGATGGTCGCGGCTGATAACCTGCGTGGACAGCGGGTCGTGAACCAGGCCCAGGTGCTCGCAGACATACTCCTCGACGAACGGCTCGATGGAGCTGTACGTGCCGACAGCGCCCGAGATAGCACCGAAGGCAACATTCTTGCGGGCGTCCTCAAGACGATCCAGATCGCGCTTGAGCTCCCAGGCCCAAGAGCCAAACTTCATGCCGAAGGTCATCGGCTCGGCGTGGATGCCATGAGTGCGGCCGGCACAGAGCGTGTTGCGCTCCTCAAAGGCGCGACGCTTGCAAATCTCGCCGAGCTTCTTGACGTCCTCGATGATCAGGTCGCAGGCCTGGGTGAGCTGGTAGCACAGGGCCGTGTCGCCCAGATCCGAGCTGGTCATGCCATAGTGAACCCAGCGGCTGGGCTTGGGGTCGCCCTCGGGAACATCGGCATCGATGTATTCCTTCATGTTGGTCAGAAAGGCAATGACGTCGTGGCGCGTGACTTCCTCGATCTCATCGACCTTCGCCTTCTCAAAGTTGGCATGGTCGCGGATCCACTGGGCCTCGTCTTTGGAAATACCGATCTTGCCGAGCTCCGCCTGGGCCTCGCAGGCCAGAACCTCGATCTCCTGCCAAATGGCGTACTTGTTCTCGAGGGAGAAGATGTGTCCCATCTCCGGGCGGGTATAGCGATCGATCATAGCGGCTCCTTTTTGGTTATTGGCACGTTGGTCGTAACCCAACCATTGTACCGTGCGCAGGTGCAAGTATGGGCAGCAGGCATTAACCTAACATTTTGGAATTGGAGCGAGCAACGGGACGTCTGCGTTATTTGCTTCGCAAATCCGCACCGGCTGCGGTCGATCCCCTCGGATTCACGGTGACGATGGGGAAGACTTTGTTGAATTGGCCGTCCCGAGGTCTTCTGTGCTCCATGGAGCGGACAACGGGACGTCCGCGTATTTGCTTCGCAAATCCGCACCGGCTTCAGGCGCCTGTCGGCGCCTTCGCCTGCTCGCTACAAACGCTTCGCGTTTGCTTAACGCTCGCACCCTGGCGGGTTCGAGTCCCGGCGCTTAGTAGTAAAAAGCACGGCAACGTAACGCTGTCGTGCTTGTGCTTTTTACTGGAGCGGGCAACGGGACTCGAACCCGCGAGTGTCAGCTTGGGAAGCTGATGCCTTACCACTTGGCGATGCCCGCATATGTGGGGGATAGTATAGCGCGGTTGTCTTGTTCGATACAAGGGTGTCGATGCTTGTTTTAGCTGTGGAGAATCGTTTGAAAACCGCGCCAATTGTGGAGATGAGGACCTTTGTCTTTCTTTTCTTACCATCTTCTACCTGCACTTTTATCTGATTGTTGTATTTGAGCTCGATTTGTCAGAAATCGGGCAAGCTTTTGGTCAGGCTCCGGTACTTACCCGCATGAACCTCGGGGGTAGCCTCATCCTACGCGTCGCAACCTCCCCATGCGGCGCACGAGGGATAAGGAGCAGCCATGTCCAACGCACCCATGCACTCTGTCCACAGCGCAATCGCAACAGGTCCGCTGCTCCTGCTCCTCTTCCTGCTTTTCGGCTGCCTGGCACCGGGAGCCGCATTTGCCGTCGATGGCTACGACCAACTCGGCTTCCGCACTATTAGCGATGATTGTGGGCCCTTCTTCATCGGCAAGTATGAAGCTCAAGACACCTCAATTGCCTACTGCATGAACCAGGAGCGCCCCGGCCCCACCAAACCGGGCGGCCCATGGCTCAACTTTGATCAAGGCTGGGTGTGGCTCGACGACGAGTTCGCGGCAATCGTTTGTCACGGATATCCCACCACCACGTCGTTTGGCGGTTACCATCTTTCACCCGATCGCGCCCGCGCCGCCACCCAGCTTGCCGTATGGATGCTCAACGGCACTACCCATGTCGACGGCACCTACTCCTACACGACCGCTCAGGGTAAAACCAAGAGCGGACACTTTACCGCCGACAATGAAGTCGTGGCGGCTGCGCGGTGGCTCCACGACAGCGCAAAATCAGGAAGCATCAAAGCCGCTCCGCACCGCGCGCGACGCTATCTAGGGGCCGTATCGGGCGGCAGCAAACGTCAAGACATGCTCTATGTACTGCCGGCGGTCTCTGTTTCCTTCCAAAAGCAGTCTGCTAACACCGTTATTACCAGCGGAAACAATACCTATCAGTTTACCGGGGCAACATTCGATATTTTTGAGAGCGCCAGCGGCGCGCGTGTCGGCACCATCAAGATGGACAGCAACGGTCGAGCGCAAGCAACACTTCTGCCCAACACGGCATACTACCTAGTTGAAACGAAGGCGCCGGCCGGCTATGTCCCCCGCCACGATCGTATTGCCTTTACCACGGGGAATGACGGCGGGCGGGCCGCCATTGATGAACAGCCCGGCACCATCAATCTGCGTATCGTAAAACTCGATGCCGCGACGAATGCCGGCCCCCAGGTGGGATCTTCACTCGCAGGAGCAGAGTTCACGTGTGTGTCGCAATCAACCCCTGGATGGGCACAAATCCTCACGACCGACGAAAGCGGTCGGGCCACCTTCGCCGATGTCCCCTTAGGAACCTTTACCATCTACGAATCAAAAGCCCCCGAGGGCTACCTGCCATCCAACGACAGCTGGACCTATACCGTTGGAGCCGACCAGCTCGGCGATTCAGGCGTGGTCGAGATCGAATCTCGCGTTTCCGATATCCCCATTGCGTTTAACCTTGAGATTTCCAAATTCAAGGATTACGGCAATAGCGACCAATCCGGCCTGGAGCAGCCGGCGGAAGGTGTTGTCTTTGAGGTTGTCAGCAACAGCTCTCAGCAGGTTGTTGGCACACTGACCACAAACATCTATGGCTTTGCCTCCACCAAAGACCGGCCCGAAGCATGGTTCGGCACAGGTAAGCGACCCGCCGGTGTCCACGGAGCCGTCCCATACGACCGTGCCGGCTACACGGTTCGCGAGGTTCCGGAAACCGTCCCCGAGGGTTTTAAACGTGCAGGGGAATGGACCGTCGGGGCCAATCAGATTTCCAACGGCGCCGAGCTTCAATATATCGTGGATAACCACGCTCTGTCGACGCATCTCCAGATTGTAAAACGCGATGCCCAAACAGGCGCTTCTGTTCCACTAGCCGGATTCACCTTCCAACTCCTCGACAGCAATCACGAACCTGTCTCACAAACTTGCTGGTATCCAGCACATAACGTAATGGACATCTTTACGACTGACGCGACCGGGACCGTCACACTGCCCGAATCGCTCGTGCCGGGCACCTATTATGTACGCGAAACCTCGGCCAAAGAGCCCTATCTTGTCGGCGAGGAGATCGAGGTAAACATACCCGCCGACATGAACCTAACGCCCGTTGCAATCGCCTCGTATTATGACCACGCCGCGACCGGAAACATCAGGATCGTTAAAACCGATGCCATAGACGGCAGCAGCCTCGCGGGCGCCGTCTTTGAGATCCGTGCCTCGAGTGATATCGTGCGCCCCGACGGTAGCATTGCCGCGCTCGACGGTGAGACTGTCGCTACCGTCACGACGGATGAAACTGGAGAAGCACGCGCGGACAACCTCCCGCTGGGACTTGGCACCGCACGCTACGAGGTTGTCGAGACTCAAGCGCCGGCAGGCTTCTTGCTCGATCGGACAACCCATATTGTCGACCTTACTTATGCCGACCAGAAAACACCCGTTGTGGAAGCACGGCTTAACGTATCCGACGATTACACCAAGGTTGATATCTCCAAGGTCGATGCAAGCGGTGAGCAGGAAGTGGAAGGCGCACAACTCAACTTATATGGTCCCGATAAAACCGAAATAGACTCCTGGACCTCATCCGACAAGCCACACCGCGTCGAACATCTTGCACCCGGCACCTACTCGTTGCGCGAAATGATGTCTCCGCGGACCTATGACCTTGCCGAGGAAATAACGTTTGAAATAAAGGATACGGGAGAAGTCCAATCCGTCGCGATGAAGGATGCGCCCATCGAGATCAAGGGGCAGGTCGACAAGCGTCAGGAACTTGTCCAACCTATCGAAAAGGGCCTGTTGGCTAACGGCGATGGTAAAAACCGCGCCACGACGCAAACCAATAGTGATGGGCTTTTCTCCTATACCATCGATGCTCGAAACGATTCCGCTACTTGGGTTGATGAGTTCACAATTACCGATGATCTTGAGTGTGCCGAGGACGATACGGCGAGATTCGTCTCAATCGAAACCCCCGTCGCCATCGGCGACCTCAATGGTCTGTGCAACGTGTGGTATCGCACGACGCCGTTGGACTCGACAGACGTCGATGAGCCGGCAAACGCGACACTTGACGATGGGCACGAAAATCCTTGGCTTGAGTCCGACGAAGTAAAAGAGAGCCTGGGTGAGGACTGTCGCCTCGTCGATTACGACGGCTGGCACCTCTGGAAGGCGGATATCTCGACCACGGAATCCACCACACTCGAGGCGGAAGAGCTCGACCTTGCATCCAATACCGTCGTAACGGGCATTCGAATTGAATACGGTGCGGTAGCCGCCGACTTTACGACTCGAAGCGATGCGGATTCTTGGACCCGCGATGATCTCAAAGATGAGCACGACGACCTTGACGATGCCAAAGCAATCCTTGGTGCAGACGCTCGGGGCGCAGTCGTGCACATGCAGGCAACATCGGTTTATACGCCCCAAACCGCACTCACCAACAGCGCACGCGTCGATCTTTGTCGCAACGGCGGCGGCGATAAACTTGAGTCACATGACGAGGACTGTGTCATTCAACGCTGTACCCTACCGCAGGACCTACCGGCAACAGGACCAGTTCCCATCGCCGCTTGCATCACCGCGCTCCTGACCTCGGGTGCCGCAGCCCTATGGTTCGCTCGCCTTAGGTCGATCCCAAAGAAGCGCTAGCGCGATGAAAAAGCGGGCGAGCCAGTCCCCTGGCTCGCCCGCTTTCAATCATTTAAATCGCCGTATCTACTCTGCAGACGAAGATCCACCATCAACGATTGCCTGCTCGGACTCAGGAATCCCATCGGCACCCGTGCTCTGTTCTTGCTCCACCTCTTCGCTGATTGCGGAGGCGGGGGTCGAGCCCTTCGCACCCACGATGTAGGCAGCCCCAAATCCTAACGCAATGGCAATCAAGGTCAAAATCACGTAGACAGGCCAATGGCGCTTAATATACGAAAACACGTTGACTCCTTAGAGCTCCGTCTACGAACGGCGGATAACCTCGGTCACGACCTCGGATACCGTAGCAATGTTCGTCGGGTTGACATTGTGGGGCAGGTCGTCCTCGGTACGAGCGCAAGCCAGACGCGTGCCGTCCACGCCGGCGATGGTGAGGGCTCGGCGGCTCGCCTCGAGCGCGGCATAGGCATCGGTCTTGGCATAGGGCATCTCGAGCGCGCCACAATCGACATGGAACGACTTGCAGACCTTGCTGACCAGGTTCATGATGCGGCGATCGCCCTTGAGCAGTTGTTGTTCGCCCTCGACCGTCACAACCGAAAGCCTACCGGCGCCGACGGATTCAAGATTGATGAAAAATACGCCGCGGAGCTTATCGCGATGCGAAGCCAAGAAGGCCTTCATGCCGGCGCCATCACAATCCGAGGCGCCCGTTGCCACAAACCAGATATCGTGACCAAGCAGCTCATCATCGCCCATAGAGGCGACAGCCGAGAGCATATCTTCGGAAGAAGCGCCATCGGAAGACGTAGCGCCACCCTTCCAGCCATCGTTATCGTCCTCGAAGTTATCCCACGAACCGATACCGCGACCGGACTTCTTGGCATCGTAATCGTCTTCGACGCCCAGCCAGTCACTCATGCTGTCCTGCTCGTTTTTCTTTTTACGACCGAACAGGCCACCCAGGCCGCGCTTACGAGACTTGGGTGCCGCCGGGGCGGGAGCCGAAATGGTCTCGATCGGCTGCGCGCCCGACGCAACGGGCACAGGAGGCGCAACGGGTGCCGATGTGGGTTCGGGACCTTGGGCGGTAGCAAAGGGGTCGTTGACCTGGGCAGAGGGATCGGGAAGGTCGAACAGCGACGTGCGAGACGCAACGTTTGCCTGCTTCATAGACGGCAGCGACGGATCGGGGACCGAAGCCAGCGGAGACGAGGAAGGTGCAGGCGACGGTGCCGACGACGGATTGGGAACATTCATCTGCGGACGCGGCGATGCTTGGGAGGAAATCTGGGCCATAAGGGAATCGACCGTTTCGTCCTGGGTGGGAGCGACATTGGCAACCGTGGCACCGGAACCACTCGGGGTCGGCATGGTGAAAATCTGCGTGGAGTAAGGCCTCGACTCATCCGTTTCGAGAGTCTCGGAAACCGCAGGCACTTCCTCCTGCTCGGCCTCGGTCGAATCAGCTTGCTCGGCTGCCGCGTATTGCTCTTCGCCAGAGTTGGCCTCGACGGGCTCGTCCTCGGCAGCATCAATGGGCTCGTCATCGTCCACCGCGTCGCCCTGTTCATCGGAAACAGGAAGGGACTCGGCAATCGCGGTGCCCTGCTTTTCAAACGTTATCGTGGAATCGAACTGCGCGGCATCAAACGACATGGTGCTATCGGCGTGCTGCTGAGCCTCGAAAGACGTCGTCGCCTCAACAACATCCGCGGACGCCGGTTGCTGGGACTCAAAGGACGTTGTAGCTTCGGCGGCGTCGACGGGCGCGGACTGCATAGCCTCGTTCTGCTCGAACTCTTGCGCCGCGTGCTCACGTGCCGCCTCGGCTGCCTGCTGCTGAGCGATAGCCTCCTGCTCGGCAGCCTCACGTGCGGCAGCGCGCTTCTCCTCGAAATCGTCGACAAATTTCTTGCCCTTTGCAAGCGCACCCTTAAAGAAGTTGGAAGCGCTGGCGCCAATCGACGAGAACGCGGATGCAATGTCGGCATGGGGCGTTGCCGCGGGAATCTCGGCCGAGAAATCAGTATCGCTCTCGTAAGACACGCGCCTCGGCTGTTCAACGTAATCGTCGTCAGACTCGTCCGCAACGTCTTGCGCCGGCGCGGCGGGAGCCAAAATGTCCAGTCCTGCCGCGGGATCGATCGCGGACACCGCCTCGGGCTCGGCAACGGCAGCGGCAACCGCGGCAGACTCATCATCCACGGTGACAGCGGGCGCAGGCGCAGTCACGACGGGGGCAGGCTCGGGCTCAAACGTCGGCTCCTCGCCCTCCTCGTAATCGAGCGTGCAGGACTCGGGAAGCATTCCGAGCGCACGGATGGCATCCGAACCAAAGCGGATGTTGCCGGCGGCATTGCGATAGAGCTTGGGCTCGGGCTCGGCCGCGACAGGCTCCTCCGCCGACTCGGCAGCGGAAACCTCGTCATTGAACTCTTCAGCCTGGACAGCCTGATTCTGATCCTCGGGCACGATGGCGCCAATCAGCGTCTCGTCGGCAGACGCACCCTCAAAGCCCTCGATCTGCTCGTCGAAAGCCTCACCCTGTTCGGGCTCGGTCTGAGTGTCGGGAGCAATCGGCTGACCGAACTCGTCCTCGGCGTAGGTAGGCTCTTCGTACTCGATGGTGTTGCCGTAGTCGTTTTGCTGCTGGGCCGCGGCATACTCCGCCGCTGCACGCGCCATTTCCTCGGCACGACGCTTTTGCTCCCCAAAATAGGTATCGAACGGAACATCGTCGGGAAACTCGTTTTCGCCCTGGAAGGGAGCAACGTTGTCCATAACGCCGAGCATAGCGGCGACAGAAGACTTGTTGCACACCGCGCCGGACGTATAGGGAAGAATATGGCGGTTAGAGATGATGTTTGCCGCGTTGGCAAGTGCAACGAGGGAAGCGAGGATCGCGACAATCCACAGCAGAACCTTGAGCGCGCCGGGGAGCGGCAGGATACGCAGGATGGCAACGGCAGCGGGGGCAACCGTGGCAACGGGCAACAGCTTGGCGATGAGCGCACGATACGAAGCATAAGGCTCGCGGGCGAGCAGCTCAGCACGGGGAGAGTCGTAGTGTGCGACAACGACCACCGGGCGGTTACGCGGGGACGCGAGCGGGCCCGAGGCCTTGTGGTAGGCGATGACATTTTGGCTCACGCCCGTCTTGCCCAGACGCGAAACCACGGGGTGGCCCGTGCGCTCGAGCACGTAAAGAACGGCGCCGACAATAGCCAGCAAGGTGCCGACCAAGCCGATACCGCCGCCGATGCCCATCAGCAGGGCGCCGGCAAACGCAAGAATACCGGTAACGGCAAATGCCAATCTACTGGGCGCCGGGGCATTGAACTCCTGAACCTCGGGATCAAAGCCGTGGTTGCGGAAGATCTGAGCGATATCCTCGGCAGCCAAGCGCTCTTCTTCGCTGCATGCCGGCGTAATGCCGGTGTTCTGCAGCAGGTGGTTAATATAGTTCTGGGTGTTCGCCATGTGCGCTCCACATCCATAATCCGACAAATAGGCCCAATGCATGCACATTAGAACCGTATATAGTCGAAAGTATACCCCGAGCGGGCGCAAACGACCGAATTCGGGCCATCTTAACGCCCCGAGCGGACAAGGATATAGCCTAATCTCCATATCGGACTAAAATCATGGCAGCAAACCACCTTCTCATGCGAGGACTCTATGACGGCAAGCGACGCGACCGCGACAATTAAAAAGGGGAATTCGGAGCCCAGTTTCGATAAAACGGCTCAGCGCATCCTCAATCTTTTCTTCGTGCTCAATAGCTCCCCCGAACCGCTGACGACCGAGCAGATCGTCTTGGATTCTGACCTGGGATATGGCTCGGGCAACATCGACTCGGATAAGCGCAAGTTTCGGCGCGATCGTGACAAACTGCTCGAGCGTGGCATCTTAATCAAGGAGGTTCGCCCCGCCGGCGCGCAGGAGACCGAGGAAAGCTCGTGGACAATTGACCGCGAGCACACCTTTGCAGCAGGCGGCCTCATCACCGCAGACGACGCCGATATCCTGCTCAACGCCATCGACCAGACACTAGCGGCCGGCTCATCCACTTTTGCCGCACCGCTTGCCGATATTCGATCAAAGATTGCCTACCTCACCGGTAGGACGACGGCGGACGAAGCACCGATCAGCCGCTCTCCCACCGTCGATGCGGTATGGAGCGCCTTTGCCGAGCGATGCGCGCTGCGATTTTTATATCAGAACGGACGCGGCGAGCAGAAAGAACGTACCGTCTGCGTCTACGGCATGTTCGAGCGCGAGGGCGTGGCGTACTTCTGCGGCCTCGACAACGTCACCGACGACATCAGGACATTCCGCTGCGACCGTATCGTACGCGCTTGGCGTCCTTCGAAGGCCTACGTCATCCCCGCGAACTTCAATCTCAACGACTATCTGTTCTTTGAATTCGATTTTGCCGACCGACCGCCCGTTGCAGCCACGTTCTCGTTCGCCCCTCAGACGCAGATCGATATGATCAACGGCCTCACGCGCGGGCGAGGTGAGCTCGCACACACCGATGTGGGATGGACCTGGACCGTTGACGTGCGCGATCTTGAAGCCGCCGCCTCATTTTGCATGGCCCACGCCATGGACGGCATGAGGCCCATGGCCCCCAAATCGCTCAAGCAGGCGTGGAACCACCTCATCGAAAGGACGGTGCACGAGTATGCCCGTGCGTAAACTCACCAGCGAGCAGAGACTCTCGCGCGCCATCGACATCATGGAAGCCCTCTACGCCGCCGGCGAGAGCGGCATGACACGAACCGAGATTTGCAGTCGCTTTGACATCACGGGGGTATCGCTCGACGAGATTCTCGAGATCGTCTCGACGCTCGCGGACCGAGAATCGGGCGCGCGCATCATCTGCGAATGCCGCGGCGAGCGTGTGGTCCTCACCGGTGACGCCGGGCGTGTGCTACCGTTGCGCCTGAGTGCCGCCGAGGGCGCTGTGCTCAACCATGAACTTGAATCGTTGGGGATCGAGCCGCAGACGGCAGCTCGGATTCGACATGCCCTTCTACCCGAAGAGCTTGGCTATAACCAGCGCGTCTTTGACACCGTCAACCACGGGTCGCACTGGCAGCAGCTGAGCTGCGCCATTCAGGACGGCGTTCGCTGCCGTATCTCGTATCGCTCGATGGACGATGCACGGCCACGCGAGCGTCTGGTCGACCCCTTGCGCATTACGGCAAACGGCGACCAAACATACCTGATTGCCTGGGACATCGCGGTCGATGAGCAGCGCACCTATCGCATGGATAAAATCGAGGGACTCGCCTTGACGGAAGACTCCGTCGTGCCTCACGCACCGGACGTCGCATCCCTCCACGATTCCCTTGCCCGGACACAGCGTAGCGCAAAGCTCTTGATGCCATTCGATATGGCGGAGCATCTGGACTGGGCCGGCATCACCCTAATCGAGCGCAGCGGGGCAGACATGGCAACGGTAACCGTGCATTACGGCTCCGAACGTTGGCTACTGAGCCAGGTAATCGCAGCGGGCGGAGCCATCCGCATCTTGGATGACCCCGCCCTGTCAAAGCGTCTGTGCGATATGGCAAAAACCCTCGTCTGTCCGCTTTAGCGCCGCCGCTCGTGGCGCGCGCGCCACAGTTGCAGATAGTGCCCGATCTGCGCCGATTCGATGCGCTGGTAGGAGCTCGTGGGCAGCGACGTTAAGAACTTCTTTCCGTAGCCCTTCGTCACCAGGCGCGGGTCGGCCAGAATCAGCACACCGCAATCGGTCGACGAGCGGATAAGGCGGCCGGCCGCCTGCTTGACCTCGAGCACCGCCTCGGGCAGCGAATAGCGCGCCCAAGCGCGGTCTTCGCGCAGGTTGCGCTCGCACGAGAGCGGGTCCGTGGGGCTCGAGAACGGCAGCTTGGGAATGATGACGCAGCGCAGCGTCTCGCCGCTGGCGTCGAATCCCTCCCAGAAGGCCTTAAGAGCAAAAAGCGACGAGGTCGGCTCGTTGATAAACCGGTCGCGCAGGCGACGAGGAGATGAGTTGCGCTGCTGGCAGTTGAGCTCCAGACCCGCACGAGCCATCTTGGGCTCGACGCGAGCGTACAGTTCCTCCATGTCATGCCTGTTGGTGAACAGTGTGAGCACCGAGCCGCCCATGGCAAGATGAGCGTCGACCAGCACGCACTCGAGCGCCGTAAGATAGCTCTCACGATCGCGCGGATCGGGGATATCTCCAGCCACGACCACGGCCATATTCGAATCGAAGTCGTAGCTCGAATCCAAGTGCAGCGACGATGATGTCGAGGCGCCGATGCGATCGAGGCCGACGGCGTGGTTAAAGTGCTCAAAGCTCTTGGAAACCGTCATGGTCGCCGATGCAAAGATAGCCGTGTGGACCTCGGGCAGCCACTCGGTTGCCAAGGCCTCGCCAATATCGATGCGCTCCGCAGTCATCGACTCGCCGCCGGCACGCAGCCTGCGATTGACTTGCAACGAGTACACGTAGTGTTCGTCGGTACCGTCAATGATGAGCTTGAAGTTCTCGGCCAGCTCATGCAGGCGGCGCGAGATATCACCCAGGTCGACAACAACCTCAGGCTTGTCGGCGGCGACGGCTTGTACCAGCGCGTCGACGCTCTTGTCAGCTTGTTCCAATGCGTCGATGGCAGTGTAGGCCGGCGGCAAGAAATCATGCCAGTCGTCAGATTCGCGCAGCTCGGGGCCAATCCATAGATTGGCATTGTCATAACCCCCACGGGCACGGCGGCCGAGCTCGCGAACGCCATCGAACACGTCGGCAATTGCCATGCTCGCGCGCGCAACCGTCGACGTCGCCTTGGCAGTAAGGCCCAGATAGAGCGTAGAGCCCTCGGAGGTTGCCAAATCACGGGAAACCTGGCTTAGCGCGCCGGTGCTCGAGCCACCCAGGCGCTCAAACAGAACGCGTGATTCGTCCGCCGACACCACGCGCGCCCACTGACGGCGCGCCTCGCGCTCGATAGAATGGGCCTCGTCGATTACCCAATGACGAATCGGAGGCAAAATCCTGCCCTCGGCCGCAACATTGCGGAACAGCAGGGAATGGTTGGTGACCACCACGTCGGCATGCGCCGCACGACGGCGAGCGCCGTGGACCAAACATTTATCAGGGAAAAACGGGCAGAGGCGACGAGCACACTCGCGCGAGGCCGTTGTAAAGTCGGGGCGGTTGACGCTGCGCCACCGAATGCCAAGCGAGTCGAGGTCGCCATCGGCTGATTGGCAGACGTACGCCATAATGACCGCGACCGCCGTGAGCGTGTCCGCCGGATCGCGCTTGGTGGTAATCTCGACCTGGCCGCGACTCATGCGCTCAAGCTTGCGCAGGCACGGATAGTGGTCATAGCCCTTGAGAGCGCAAAATGACAGACCACCGTCCAGTTGCTCGGCAAGTTTTGGCAGCTCATGGTACATGAGCTGGTCGGCAAGATTGTTCGATTTGGTCGCAATACCAACCGTGATGTTGTTACGGCGTGCCGCCTCGGCAAAAGGCACCAGATAGGCCATCGATTTGCCGACGCCCGTGCCCGCCTCAATTACACGATGAGTGCCCGTGACCAGCGCATCGCGGACCTCAAGCGCCATCGCGATCTGCTCATCACGCGGCTCGTAGGTGGGGTACATGCGATTGACCAGGCCACCTGGCGCATAGTCTGCCTCAATCTCCTCACGACTCGGCATCTTGAGGACCGGCAGTTCGTCGGCGTCCACCCGATCGTCGGCGCGATCGGCCTTGAGAACGTCAGTACGAGCGGCGCTGAGAGAGAAGATAGAACCAGGGTTCTGCCCTGCCAAGAATGAGAAGATAGGACGATAGGACCAAGGCACATCCGGATGCATGTCGGCTAGGCGCGCCATGAGGCCCTGGGGCAAGTCGGTGAGTGCCACGAGCAACACGCGCCATACGCCACACAGGGCGTCGACGTCGGCATTGGCACGGTGTGATACCGAGTCACAGCCAAACAGATCGGCCATAAAAGACAGCTTGTGCGAGGCCAGGCGCGGAAGCGCGATGCGCGACAGCGCCAGCGAATCGATCCAAATATCGCTCACGTTGACGCCGCCTTTGACCGACTCGATAAACGAGCGGTCGAACGTGGCGTTATGTGCGATCACCGGGCAACCACCGACAAAATCGGCGAGAGCGGCGACGGCCTCAACGGCCGACGGGGCATCTGCCACGTCGGCATTTGTAATGCTCGTGAGCTCGGTAATCTCGGCGGGAATCAGCTGCTTGGGATGCACGAAGGTATCGAAACGGTCGACGATCTCGCGGCCCGAAAGACGGGCCGCCGAGATCTCGATCAGCTCATTGTCCTGCACCGAAAGACCTGTGGTCTCGGTATCGAGGACAATCACATCTTCCTCGATAAGGCCAAAGGACTGCGTTTTGGCGCGTTCGGCTAGCGTGGCATAGGAGTCGATGACAAACTGCGGCGTTCCTGACGAAACCGCGTCCTCGATTAGCATGCAATGCCCGCTCGACGAAGGCCCATACGGATTAGGCTGTCACAGACCTGCGGGAACGTTATGTCGTCGGTGTGGCGGATCTCATCCGGATACAGCGACGTATCGGTCATGCCGGGAATGGTATTGGTCTCGAGGATGACGGGGCCGTCCTCACTCACGATAAAATCGCTGCGCGAGATACCCAGGCAACCGAGAGCCTTGTGAGCGGCACAGGCAAGCTCCTGAGCACGAGCGTAATTCTCGGGCGAAATCTGCGCCGGAATGCGATGGATGTCTGTAGGGTCGACATACTTCACGTCCAGATCGTAGAACTCGCAGTCCTTGGGCTTACGAATCTCGACAATCGGCAGAGCGCGCACGTCGTCCTCGCCGTATACGCCGACGGTGATCTCGGTACCCTCGATACACTCCTCGACCAGCACTTTGTCGCCGTACTCAAACGCCTTGGCGATTGCCGCGGGCAGCTCGGAGGGCTCATGGACCAGGGAAATGCCATAGCTGGAACCGTTGACGGCCGGCTTCACAAAGCAGCGCTCGCCACAAACCTCGACGATATGATCGATATCGACTTCATCGCCCACCTCGAGCGCGAGGCCGGGGGCAATAGGAATGCCCGCCTTGGCGTACAGGAGCTTAGAGACCTCCTTGTCGGCACCGCAGGCGCTGGCAAGCACGCCCGAGGCCGTGTAGGGGATACCAAGGGTCTCCATGGCACCCTGCATGGCGCCATCCTCACCGCCGGCGCCGTGCATGGCGATAAACGCCACATCGAAACCGCCAGTCGCCATGGTTACCATAAAGTCATCAGCGGCCGTGTCGAGCAGCTCCACCGAGGTGTAGCCGGCCTCCTTCAGTGCCGCCACAACGTTCTTTCCCGAATTGAGCGAGATCTCGCGCTCAGCGGAATGACCACCCGCCAAGACCGCTACGTGCATGTTCTCTAGGCTTTTACCCGGCATGGGCAGACTCCTCCTCTATAATTTCTGCAGCTGATACCATATTGTAGCGATACCCTCTACGTTTCCCCAAAATCGAAAGGCTTCCATGAATCCCAGGACTAAATCTCAGGACATTCGCGACTTGAGCCAAAACGATATTCGCGAGCTCGTGGCCGAACTTGGCCAGCCCGCGTTCCGCGCGAAGCAGCTCATCGAATGGGTCTTCGAGAAGAACGTTTGTTCGTTTGACGATATGACCAACCTTCCCAAGGCTTTCCGCGAGCAGCTTAAAGAGGCTTTTGCCTTTGATACGCCCACTGAACTCACCAAGCAAGTTTCCAAAGATGGCTCGCGCAAGTATCTGCTCGAGTACCACGACGGCGTTTCCGTCGAGACTGTCGGCATGCCCCGTCGTAACAAGCTTTCCGTCTGCGTTTCCACCCAGGCAGGATGCGGCATGGGCTGTGCCTTTTGCGCTACCGGTCTCAACGGTCTCAAGCGCTCTCTGACCGCTCAAGAGATCGTCGACCAGGTACTTCATGTATCCAACGACTTTGGCGAGCGCGCCACGAGCGTTGTCTTCATGGGCCAGGGCGAGCCGTTTGCCAACTACGACGAGGTTCTCAAGGCGCTGCGAATCCTCAACGACCCCGATGGCATCGGCATTGGTGCTCGTCACCTCACCGTCTCTACCAGTGGTGTTATTCCCGGTATTCGCAAATTTGCCGACATCCCCGAGCAGTTCACGCTTGCTGTTTCACTGCATTCCGCCATCCAGTCGACGCGCAACAAGCTCATGCCGGGCGTTAAGAAGTACACGCTGCTTCGACTTCATGAGGCTCTTCAGCTCTACACCGAAAAGACCGGCCGCCGTCCAACCTACGAGTACGCCATGATTGAGGGCGTCAACGACACGAACCCCGAGATGCAGGCGCTCTGCGACTTCTGCGAGGGCACGCTGTGCCACGTCAACCTGATTCAGCTTAACGATATCGAGGGCAGCCCGCTCAAGCCGTCGCCGATTCATAAGGTTGAGGATCTTCAGCGTCGTCTTGAGTCCCGTGGTATCGAGACCACGATTCGTAACTCCCGTGGTAACGATATTGACGCCGCTTGCGGACAGCTGAAGCAGCGCTTTAAAGTTCAGAAGAACGCATAGGGGAGTCGCACCCCAAAACGTTTCATGTGAAACATCGAACGACCCCGGTTGCAGAATATGCAACCGGGGTCGTTTCATTTATTGACCTTAATTTTGAATCAGCTGCTACCTGTCCCATGTTTTACGGCCAAAATAAGGGGTCCTTGTCTCATGAATCAGACAAGGACCCCTCAAAATATGCTGAGTAATTATTAGGTACCTAATAACCTACATTTTCCCATTGGTTGCTAACCCAACCTTGATTAATCTTGGGATTCTTCGTTACCTGAGCAGTACGCATGGCAACATCTTCTGTCATAACATCCATTTTCTTCTTGGATGTATCGACAATATCTTGCGCACTACGAAGCAAACGACCTCGAAGTTCATCGTCTGTCGCGATCTTATAGCCAGCAAAGGCACCAGCCGCGACAGTCGTCGCCAATGCAATCGCAGTTAAAATCCTATTCCTCATCTTGGCCTCCTTGATCAAACTGAATCATTTCGCCAAGAATACGAGAGAGCTCTTCCTCGTCTTTAAACTCAATCTCAATCTTATTCTTTCCACGCGAGCTCTTAACACGCACGTTGGTATTAAAAACCTGACGAAGCACGCGGGCAGCCTTTTTAAAAGACTGAGGCGTTGCAGGCCTCGGCGTCTTAGGTGTCTCTCCGGCAGAAAACAACGGAGCAAGATTTTCTGTCGCTCTTACGGAAAGGCCCTCTGCAACAACCTTCTCTGCAAGTCGAATTCGAGCGTCCTCATAGGGAACTGCAAGAATCGCACGTGCATGACCAGCAGTAAGTTTGCCCTCAAAAATCATCTGCTGAACTACTTCGGGGAGATCGAGAAGGCGCAGCGAGTTTGTAATTGCAGAGCGTGACTTGCAGACTGCCTTCGACAATGCCTCCTGGGTCATACCGCTGGCATCGATAAGCTGGCGATAGCCCTTAGCCTCTTCGACGGGATTCAGATCAGAACGCTGAAGGTTTTCGATCAGAGCAAGAGCCAGCATCTCTTCATCATTAACATCTTTAATGATGACAGGCAGCTCCTCAAGACCAGCAAGCTTTGACGCTTGGTAACGACGCTCACCAGCGATGATCTCATAGCCGTTTCCATGCTTGCGAACCAAAAGCGGCTGCAAGACGCCATGTTCTTGGATTGATTCGCTCAACTCACGAAGTTCAGTTTCGTTAAAGTGAATTCGCGGCTGATTAGGGTTGGGAACGATATCCTCAATAGGTAGTTTTGTTTCAGATGCGGCATTCGAAGCCGATGCAGCCGAACCACCGGTCTCATACTCGGCCTCTGAGACCAAAGCATTGAGTCCACGTCCCAATCCGCCACGTTTCTTTACACTAGGCACGCTTGATCACCTCTTTTGCAAGGTTCATATATGCTTTTGCACCCTTATTTTGAGGTGCATAGGTAATTACCGGTTCCCCAAAAGACGGAGCTTCGGAGATTTTAACCGTACGGGGGATCAACGTCTTAAATGCCTTATCACCAAAGTACGATTGAACCTCCTCAACAACCTGATTCGATAGAGAAGTACGCGAGTCATACATGGTCATAAGCACACCGTAGGTGTCTAAGCCCTTGTTCAGACGAGATTTGACCATCTTCATTGACTCAAGCAGCTTCGTAACGCCCTCGAGTGCGTAATACTCGCACTGGATCGGAATCAAAACGCTGTCTGCTGCGGTCAAAGCGTTGATAGTAAGCAGGCCGAGCGAAGGAGGGCAGTCAATGAAAATAAAATCGAACTCGTCCTGAATCGGCTCAAGCAAATCTTTGAGACGGGTTTCACGAGCAATTGCGCTTACGAGTTCAATTTCCGCGCCTGCAAGCTGAATTGTAGCCGGAATTACGAATACCTTTTTGCAATTTGTATCAAGAACAAGCGATTCTGCCGGCACATCATTCAACAATGCATCATAGATGCAGTGATCAAGGTCTTCTTTTTCAATTCCGAATCCACTGGTGCTGTTTCCCTGCGGATCAAAATCGACAATCAGTGTCTTACGACCCTGCTCACCCAGTGCTGCTGCAAGGTTTACAGCCGTCGTTGACTTACCGACGCCGCCTTTTTGATTGATGATTGCAATGATACGCGTGTCTTTTGCGCTCTTAGAACGCTTAACGTCGCGAAATCCCACGGTCCCTCCTGGTGTGTATTAAAGCTGTCAAACGGAGGATGTTTCACGTGAAACATTCCGAATCGATAGCAACTGCTATGTTTCACGTGAAACACTGCAAGCTGTTAGTATCCATTATGTTTCACGTGAAACATCTAGGCAAGCGGATTCTTCTTTGCCATGCCATTTGCACGAGGCAATGAAACGGATGCTGAATGACTCTTCTTAAGAACAATGAACTCCCTGTGACCCAAGCCTTCAGGCAAATCAATTGCGTCATTCAGAAGCAAAGTGAAGCCGCAAATCTTAGCTGCTGACATGCCGGAAGCAAGCTCCTCATCCGAAGGATTGCCCTTGGTGATAACAAATAGCCCTCCATCCTTCAGGTACGGAGCCGCATACTCAACAAGAATCGGTAGAGGGGCCAGTGCGCGGGCGATTACAACGGAGAACTGCTTCTTATGGCTTCGAGCATATTCTTCAAGACGATCATGAACCGCATGAGCATGTTTCAATCCAAGAGCATGGACAAAGGAATTAACCGCATCAACCTTCTTGCCAACGGAGTCAATAAAAGTAGCTTTACGATGCGTGGTTATGGTTAATGGAATACCAGGGAAGCCCGCACCTGTTCCCATATCGAGCAAAGCTCCCTCAGGAGCCTTGTTGATATAGGGGAGCAAAACAAGTGAGTCGAGGATATGAAGTACGGCAGCATCTTCTACGTTAAGAATACGGGTGAGATTGGTTGTCTTATTTGTTTCTAGAACCAAATCCAAATGCTGGATACATTTCCTCAGCTCAATATCAGTTACGCTCAAGGAATATTCTTTGCAATAGGAAGTTAGGCGACTCAACATCTCGTCAGCCTGCTGATCGGTAAGTACAAACAACAGAAGCTCCTTTCTGACAAAAATCAGCGTATCGAGAACTTTTGACAAAAAAAGGGGACGTGGAAACCACGTCCCCCTAGCATAAGCTCGAGTAGATTATCGAGCAACAATCACCACATGGCGATCAGGGTCAGAACCCTCAGAATGAGTATCGACTGCATCGTTGCCACGAAGTGCAATGTGAACCAGTCGGCGCTCGTAGGCATTCATGGGCGGAAGCGAAACACTCTTATGAGTGCGGATGGCACGCTCGGCAGCAGACTGAGCCATGGAGGCGACCTTATCCTGACGGCGACTCTTGTATCCCTCGACGTCCACTACAACCGGATACCTAAAGCCAAGCTTGCGGCTCACCAGCAAAGAGAACATAACCTGAAGAGCATCAAGAGTGCGACCATGACGGCCAATGAGAACAGCAAGGTCGGGAGCCGTTACATCCAAAATCAGCTCACCCTCGTCGCCCTCATACTCATCGATAGGAGAGTTGGCGGCATCGAAGTGCGAAAGGATGGAACGCAGGATGGAAATCGCAACATCGGCAATGGTGTCGAGCTCCTCATCGGTCAGCTCTTCACCAGCCTTGTAGCGCTGTGCAATCTCGGGATAATCGCCCGCGACCTGCGGGGCAACCTCCTCAAGCATATCCTCGATGATCTCTTCAGACATAACGTACTCCAAAAGTTAGGTACCTAAATAAGATTGATATCCCACTACTTCTTCTTGTGCGGGCGCGGCTTCTTCTCGCGACGAGTGACCTCAACCTGCAGCGGAGCGTTCTTAAGACGCTCCTCCTCATCGGCCTTCGCCTTGTCGATGACCTTCTGCGTCACAAAAATCTGCTGGATAACCTGCCAAGCAGACGAGACGTCGTAGTACAGCAGAACACCAACGGGAAGGCTCCAGCCCATCCAAAGCATCATGACCGTCATGACAACGGCCATCATACGCATGCTCTGAGCCTGCTGGCCGGTCTGGTTGCGCGACATATAGAGCTGCGGAATCAGGGTCAGGACGGCAAACAGGATCAGGCAAACCAGCGCAGGCAGTGCAACCATAAAGCCATCGGCAAAGGAAGCGCTCGGCGTGGTGGTCAGGTCGGGCAGGATGTTGAAGAACGAGAACGTGCCGTCGTTAAAGTACTGCGGCAGGTTGCGCAGCAATGTAAACAGGGCGAACAGGATAGGCATCTGAATCAGCAGCGGCAGACAGCCAGCCATGGGGTTGAACTTGTTCTCGCTGTAGAACTTCTGCATCTCCTCGGCCTGACGCTGGGGATCGTCGGCATAGCGCTCCTGGATCTCGAGCATCTTGGGCTGCAGCACCTGCATGCGAGCCGTCGACTTGGTCGACTTGAGCATAAGCGGCGTCAGCAGCAGACGGATGATGACCACCAGGATGATGATGGACAGGCCCCAGTCGACCGCAAAGGTCTGGATGAGCTTGAGCAGCTCGAAAAGGATGTTAACGATCCAATCCCACATGTAAGTTTTCCTCCGATAGCAAGTGCCCGCTAGGGCACAGGGTCATAACCGCCGACGTGCAGGGGATTGCAGCGAGCGATGCGCCTCACGGCAAGCCAGCAGCCTCTCAAAACACCGTGCTTCTCAATCGCCTGGATGGCGTATTGCGAGCACGTTGGGTAATAAATGCAGGCGTCAGGCAATAAGGGCGAAATAACCTGTTGATATATGCGAATAGGAGCGATGGCAACACGTCGCAAAACGTGATTGCTCATCGCTCCTCCCCGGCAACGCCGGCGCGCTTCATAAGCGAACGCAACGCCTTGTCCATCTCCTGCGGCGAGGAAACCCTCGTCTTGGGAGTTGCAAACAAGATGATGTCATAACCCGCAACGGGAAATCCGCAGCTGCGGGCGGCCTCGCGCATCACACGCTTAGATCGGTTGCGCACGACGGCACAACCGAGTCGCTTAGCACCAACGAAGGCGACCCTTCCGGAGTCGCCTTCGCCAACCGATTCACATATGGTCATTCGAATCAGAGGGTGATTGAAACGACGCCCCTGACTGAACACATGCTCGAAATCTTGCCGAGACTTAATAGTCTTCATGCGAGATGTGTGTATCGCTGCTAGACAGTGAGACGCTTGCGGCCCTTGGCGCGACGACGGGCGAGCACGGCACGACCACCCTTAGTGGCCATACGGGCACGGAAGCCATGGGTCTTGGCACGCTTACGCTTATTAGGCTGATACGTACGCTTCATCTTAAGTTCCTCCTGCTGCATTTCGAGTGTCCGCGGGGACGCGGACGCAGATATAGACACGTGAGCTTGAAGATTGTAGGGAAATCAATGTTCAAATGTCAAGAAATCAAAGGTAAAAGGTTGCGCAGTTCACACGGTTCCCCCATAAGCACAACCGAAATTTGCGCCTCATGGCAACCTTTCACGATATTTCATCGAGTTTTCAACAGGTCATGTTGGCAATGTTGAGAACTTTTCACCCGTTTTCCAAAGTTTTCAACAAGTTTTGAAAAGTTGTCGAAAGATGAGAAACGTTGCACGGTGAGCTACTATTTGTTCGAAACCTTTTGAAAGATTGCGAGCGGCATGTCTGACGACTTTTACACCATGGTCGATTCCGGAGACCCGGCACCCGACAACGAGCACATCACCGGCGTGCGCGAAGAGCGTGCGGAAGGCGAGCAGACGACCACGCAGGCGCCAAAAGCCATGTACGCCGCGCGCATCGCCGTCTATGACGACATGTTGTCGACACCGCGGGTGATCGTCATTGATCCGCAAGATGTCCGCACGTATTTGGAAGAGACGACCAACACCGTCTACCAGTGCATGAAAGAACAAGGTGGCCATATCTCGCTCATGGTCATCCGCGAGATTGTCGAAAACTTTATCCACGCACACTTTGCCGAGCCCATCATCTCGATTCTGGACGGCGGAGACACCATCCGCTTTGCTGACCAAGGACCCGGCATCGACGACAAGGAACGTGCTTTCGACTTTGGCGTTACCAGCGCAAACAGCAAGATGAAGCGCTATATCCGTGGAACCGGAGCAGGGTTTCCCATGGTGCAGGAGTATTTGGAAAACGCCGGCGGTGCCGTATCCATCGAGGACAACATGGGCAACGGCACCGTGGTTACGGTAAGCCTGAACCCTAAACGCGTGCAGGAAATCGAGCGTGCCGGCGGACGCGGCGCTGCCGTGCGGCCCGAGACGGAGCAGCCCACATATCCCCTGCCGGGAGCTTTTGCGCAGCAGCCCGTGGCAACGCAGCAGATGCAGCCCCCCGTGGGACAGATGCAGCAGCCCGGAATGCTTCCCACACAAGAACCCCAGGCGGCATCTATGTCGATGCCGCCAAACATGCCAGAGGCCATGCCGCTGGCTGATCAGGATGCAGCAGCAATGCAGCAGGCGACGGGGGCGCCGGGTGGCCAGCAAATGGGCTATCAGCCGTACCAACAGGGATATCCATATCAGCAGATGCCGCCACTGGGGTATGGCCAGCAGTTCCCGCAGCAGTACCAGCAGGGATATCAGCAGCCGTACCAGCAGATGCCGCAGCAGCAGTACAACCCCTGGGCCCAGCAGACGCCTCCGCAGCCTTACCAACAGTGGCCTCAAAGTTTTCAACAGCAAATGCCGCCGACGCAGAGTTCTCAACAACCAGCAGCTCAAATGATGTATCCTAATGCAGTAAATCAGTATGCACAGCCACAACCGGACGTGTTCGTAAGCGATCGCGGCAACGCCGCGCTGGGCTATCTGGCGCAAAATCAAGCGTGCGGCGCAACCGATCTTGCGAGGGCGTTTGGAAACTCGGCCCCCACTTGGTCACGCACGCTCAATGACTTGGCGCAGGCCGGCTTGGTCATCAAGCATGGCCAGAAATACCATCTGACCGAACTCGGCGCCGCTCGCGTGCGAGCTCAGAGCTAAAGAACGGGAGAGACAGTGGACGAGGAAGCAAGCATCATCCTGGGGGATGCCATCGCCTTTTGCCAGCGCGACGGCCAAGATGCACGCCTCATCAACATGCTGGGGCAATCGCGCGCCATAAGCCTGACCGAAGATACGCTCACGATTGAGGCCCCCTCGCGCTTTGCCATCGCGCAGCTCAAAAAGCATCAGCCGACTATTGAGGCCTATCTGGAAGAAATCGCCTTTGCACCGATTGCTCTCGACATCGTGGCACCGCAAGGCGCCGCGACGGAATCCGCTGCCGCCACGGCGCCCGCCACGGCTCCCGCTGCTTCCCCGGCGGTGCCGGCCTCCGCAGGCGACGCGTCGACGGTCGAGCACCAGCACAGCGATGTTTCCCGTGAAACAATGGCACCGTTGACGAGCGCGGCGGCGACGTCAACGAATGCACCCGTCACGCACATGCCCATCGCTCACGACGCAGCGGCGGGCGCGGATTCGGGCATTGCAATCAAGAACACGCTCTCGGCCGACGATTTTCGTCGCATGATGAACCAGATGAAGGGCGGAGCGCCGACTAAATCCACGCAAGCTGCGGCCCCCGCTTCACCCATGCCAGCACCGACCGTGCCGGCCGAGCAGAATACGGATGGAGCCCCGCTCGCCGCGAACTCAAAATTTACCTTTGAGAACTTTGTCTACGGCCCCGAGAACAGCCATGCCTATCGCTCGGCACTCAAGTTTGCCGCCCTCGCGGACGAGCGCGGCACATGCACATCCCTGTTCATCTATGGCAAATCGGGGCTGGGCAAGACCCATCTGCTGCTCGCCATCAAAAACGAGCTCGCCGAGAAGTCGCCCGAGATCAAGGTCAAGTATGCCAACTCCCAGGCATATCTGGACGACCTGATGACCGAGTTCGACCGTCAAAAGAAGAGCAACGCCCCCATCATGCAGGCGTACCACGGCGTGGACGTGCTCATCATCGATGACATCCAAAACATCATCGGCAAGCGCGCGAGTGTGGACTACTTTTTCCAGCTCATGGACGAGTTCATCCGCAACAACAAGAAGGTCGTCATCGCGGCAGACCGCGCCCCCAAGGACCTGAGCATGGACGAGCGTCTGACCAGCCGCTTCAACGCCGGAATGCTCTGCCTGGTCGCAGAGCCCAGCTACGAGATGAAATACAAGATCTTGCAGCGCTATTACGAGAACACCATCGTCGCCGCTCCCGAGGCGGGCGACGACTCACTGCTGGCGGCCTATGGGGGCGACGGCGGACACCTGACCGACGAGCACTTTAAACACATGGCCGAGGTCTCGGGCACCAACATCCGCGAACTCGAGAGCTTTTGCGAGCGCTGCGCCGGCGAGGCGGGCGACCGTGAGCGCGAGGGCGGGGAGCTCACCTTTGACGATATCGACGCCATCGCCAGCCAGTACTTCGACACATCGGCCAAAAAGATCAACGTCCAGACGGTTCAGTCCGTCATCGAAGAGCAGTACGGCGTGACGCACGAGGAGCTCATCGGCCCGCGTCGCAACGCCAATATCGCCAAAGCACGCCATATCGCTATCTACCTGGCCATCGAGATGTGCGAGATGACGACCACGGCGGTGGGCGCCGAATTTGGCAACCGCAACCACTCGACCGTCAGCACGAGCTACAAAAAGGTCCAGAAGATGATCCAGGAAGACCGCACCGTCACCGAAGACCTCAAGTCGCTGCGCGATAAAATTACACTGCGCTCGTAGGGAAATAGAGACACCTGTTGAAAACTTGTCGAAACCACGGGCATAAGGTGTCTAAAACCCAACCCGCGGTGATGAAAAGTTTTGCGCAGGTTTTGAACGTGGAAAACCACCCCCGTTGCACACAGGTTGCTGTCGATTCTCTTTCTGGGTCTGACCTGCGTCTTTGGGAGTAATCAACAGTTTCGTCAGTGCTATTACTATTATTAAGATATTTATATCTATAGAAAGGTATTAAAAGATGAAGTTCACCGTCAGCCAGAGCTCGCTTACACAAGCCATCGGCGTCGTAATGAAGGGTGTCGCTTCGGCATCCACCCTTCCCATCCTGTCGGGCGTGCTCGTTAAGGCGCAAGACGGCATCTTGGAATTCCAGACCTCTAACTACACCATCTCGATCCGTCATCGCATCGCGGCGCATGTCGAAGAAGAGGGCGAGATGGTTATCCCCTGTAAGATGCTCTCCAATATCACCAAGACCCTCCCCGATGCCCCGGTCACCTTTGAGCTGTCCGAGCGTCAGGTGCTGATTGGTTGCGAGAAGAGCTCGTTCCGCCTGAACACGCTCGATGCCAATGACTTCCCCGAGTTTCCGGCCTATGCCATCGAGAGCGCCGTGGAACTGCCGACCGATATCTTGTCCGAAATGGTCGGCCGCGTATGGCGCGTCACCTCGACCGACAAGGCCCGCCCCATCCTGGGCGGTGTGTACATGAAAGTCGAGAACAACACCGTGCGCCTAGTGGCGACCGATTCCTTCCGCTTGGCCGTGTGCGATACGCAGGTCGAGACCTCGACCCTCGAGGGCTCCTTTGAACTCAACGTTCCGGCCGACGCCTTTAACGACGCACTGAACATCATGGCCAGCCAGGCGACCATCATGATCGGGGCTACCGACACCCAGGTCGTCTTTGAGGCCGGCAATACCACCTACGTGTCGCGCCGCATCGAGGGCGTGTACCCCAACTACAAGCAGCTCATCCCCGATTCGTGCGTGACGAGCGTCAAGATCGACGTCGCCGCCTTTAACGCCGCCCTCAAGCGCGTGGCCGTTATCGCGAGCGCCAACCCCGCCGTCAAGTTCGAGATCGATGTCGAGAACGGGCAGATGGGCCTGTCCTCCATTTCCAATGACCAGGACCTTGCGCAGGAGACGATCGATGTCGAGGCCGAGGGCGAGTCGGGTACCATCGCCTTCAACTACCACTACATCTTCGGCTGCCTCAATGCCCTGTCCAAGGAGAAGGAGATCACGCTGGAGCTCAAGAGCTACTCGCAGGCGGGCATCTTCAAGTCCTACGACAAGATCAACTACCTGTACCTGGTCATGCCGGTCCGCATCTAGCGCTGCGCCATGACCATGTTCGCCCGTGATCTTTCCGTTGCGCATTACCGCAGCTTCGATAGCTATCGCCTTGCCTTGGACGAGGGCGTGACGATACTTGCGGGACCCAACGCGGCGGGAAAGACCAATCTCATAGAGGCGCTGCAGCTGCTGACGAGCGGCGCCTCGTTTAGGCATCCGACCGCCGCCGAGCTCGTCCATGATGGCGTGGGCTCGTGCAAGGTCGAGCTGAGGCTCGAGGGCGACGGCCGCGTGCTTGATATGGGATTGAGCGCGGAGGACGGTAAACGCTCGTTTAGCCGCAACGGCAAGAGATGCTCTGCCGCCGGTGTGCGCGGGGTTCTGCCGAGCGTGCTGTTTTGCCCCGACCATCTGGACATGGTTAAGCGAGGCGCCAGTGTGCGCCGCGCCGCCCTCGACGACTTTGGCATGCAACTGAGCGCACGCTATGCCGATCTTGCGAGCACCTATGGTCGCTGCGTGACCCAGCGTAACGCCTTGCTCAAGGAGGCCTGGTGCTGCCGCGAGATGCTCGGCGCGTGGAACGATTCGATTGCCCGCGCGGGCGCGGCTCTGCTCGTGCACCGGTTGGCCCTGCTCGACCGGCTGGCGGGCCATGTGCGTACTGCCTACGGGCAAGTGGCGTCCGGTGAGGCTGCCAACGTGACCTATACGTCCACGCTGGGGGATTTGCCCCAGGTCGGGGATCGCGAAGAGCTGAAGGGCTGGGCGTACGAGCGCATGCTGGCCGCCCTTGATGAGCACGCCGACGAGGAAATTCGCCGCGGCGTGACGTTGGTGGGACCGCATCGCGATGAGATTGAGTTTACCGTGGCGGGTCGCTCCGCCCGTTCGTTTGCCAGCCAAGGCCAGCAGCGAACGTTGGTGCTGGCCTGGAAGGTGGCGGAGGTGGCCGTGGCTCGCGATGTCCTGGGCACCGCCCCACTGCTGCTTTTGGACGACGTGATGAGCGAGCTCGACGGCGAGCGTCGCGGTGCTTTCCTGCGGTTGATCGGCGATGATATCCAGACGGTCATAACCACGACCAACCTGGGGTATTTTACCGATGACCTGCTTGATCGAGCCAAGGTGGTGAGCATGGGTGAGACGTGCTAATTACGAGCGCGAGAGCGAAACGGTCGCCTTCAGTGGGTTTTTGAACGCAGAGCGCCAGCGCATCCTGGCGGCTGCAACGCCTGAGCGCCGCGCGCAGATGGAGGCTGCCGAGGAGTCGTGCGCGGTCTATCGCGCGTGGAACGCGGTGTGCTCGGGCACGCGCGAGGGGCGGCATGTGACGGGTCTGCGCTACCTGCCCGAGTCCAATGAGCTGCTGGTATATCTCGATTCGCCCTCGTGGACGCAGGAAATGACGCTGTTGCGCGAGATCATCCGCGCGCGCATGGAGCGCGCCGGTGCTCATGTGGACGGCCTGGTGTTCAAAACCACCGCACCCGGTCACACGCCGCCCGCCGCTAAGGAGCGCCTGCGCCCGGCGACGACCGAGCGCCCGCCGGCCCCGCACGCCGACCTTAGCGAGTCCGAGCGCACCGAGATTGAGCGCCAGGTGGCGCCCATCGAAGACCAAAAACTGCGCGAGGCCCTCGAGAACGCCATGAGAGCCAGTGCCGAGTGGGCCAAGGGCGTGCAAAGCAAAAAAGAGCCTTAAATCGCATCTGGTGGCCTTGTAGAGCCAAATACCCTCGTTCCCGAGGGTATTTTTTTACGATAAACTAGTAAGGCTGTACACATTTTCTTGACTGAAGGAGGACGTGTGGCAAACGAAAACGATTACGATGGCGGCGAGATTAAGATTCTCGAAGGTCTCGAGGCCGTTCGTAAGCGCCCGGGCATGTATATCGGCTCGACGAGCGCCAGCGGTCTGCATCACCTGGTGTGGGAGATCGTTGACAACTCCGTCGACGAGGCCATGGCCGGTTTCTGCACCGAGATCCAGGTGACGGTCCACGCCGACAACTCCATCACGGTCGTCGACAACGGGCGCGGCATCCCCGTCGACGAGCACCCTGTTAAAAAGATCCCGACGCTCGAGGTCGTCATGACGATTTTGCACGCCGGCGGTAAGTTCGATAATTCGGCCTATAAGGTCTCGGGCGGCCTGCACGGCGTTGGCATCTCCGTCGTCAACGCACTGTCCAAGCGCGTGGTCGTTCAGGTTCGTCGCGACGGCAACACCTACGAGATGGAGTTCTCGCGCGGCAAGACCGTCAAGAAGATGGAGGTCGTGGGCACCTCGGATTCGACGGGCACCACCGTCACCTTCTGGCCCGACGACGAGATCTTCGAGACCTGCATTTACGATTTCGATACGCTGCACAACCGTCTGCAGGAGACGGCGTTCCTCAATAAGAACCTCAAAATCGTGCTGACTGACGAGCGCGAGTCTACTCCCCACGTGGAGGAGTTTTGCTACGAGGGCGGCATCATCGACTTCGTCAAGTTCCTTAACGAGGGCAAGGACGTCCCCGAGGCCTTTAAGGAGCCTATCTACATCGAGGGCAAATCGGACCCGGACGCACCTGTGGCCAAGATGGGCGAGGTTGAGGTTTCCCTGCAGTGGAATAGCGGCTACGGCGAGAACGTCATGTCGTTTGCCAACGACATCTACACCCCCGAGGGCGGCATGCACCTTGAGGGCTTCCGCACCGCGCTCACCCGCGTGATCAACGACTATGCGCGCAAGCAGAACCTGCTCAAGGAAAAAGACGCCAATCTGACCGGCGACGATGTGCGCGAGGGCCTTTCGGCCGTTATCTCGGTCAAGCTGCCCGATCCGCAGTTTGAGGGCCAGACCAAGGCCAAGCTCGGCAGCTCCTATATGCGCGCGCTGACGCTCAAGATTGTGACCGACGGCCTTGTCGATTACCTCGAGGAGCATCCCAAGCCCGCTCGCGAGATCGTCAAGAAGGCGCAACAGGCCTGCAAGGCGCGCAATGCCGCCCGCAAGGCGCGCGAGGCGACCCGCCGCAAGAGCCTGCTCGAGACGGCGTCCCTGCCCGGTAAGCTCGCTGACTGCTCGGTGCGCGATGCCGAGCTGACCGAGCTCTTCATCGTAGAGGGCGACTCGGCAGGCGGTTCGGCCAAGGACGGCCGTCGCCGAGACATCCAGGCGATTCTGCCCCTGCGCGGCAAGATTTTGAACGTCGAACGCGTTGGTGACCATCGCGCGTTCTCGAGTGACACCATTCAGTCGCTGATTACCGCGATCGGCTGCGGCGTCACGACGAGTGCCGGCGACGGCGGCGACTTCGATATCACCAAGGCGCGCTACCACAAGATCATCATCATGACCGATGCAGACGTCGACGGTGCGCATATCCGCATCCTGCTGCTGACGTTCTTCTACAAGTACATGCGTCCGCTGATCGATGCCGGCTACGTCTATGTTGCCTGCCCGCCCATCTTTGGCATTAAGGTGCGCAACAAGATCCACTACGTGTATCCCAACGGCCGCCAGCCCGAAGACGAGATCCTGCGCGACACCATCCAGAGTCTGGGCCTGAACCCCGACGATAACGACGAGGACGGCAAGGCCAAGGACGGCAAGATTACCAAAAAGCGCAAGGGCTATACCGTCCAGCGCTACAAGGGCCTGGGCGAGATGGACCCCAAGCAGCTTGCCTCGACGACGATGGACCCCAAGACCCGCATCCTGCAGCGTGTGTCGATCGAGGACGCCGTGGTGGCGGACCGCGCCGTGCGCGAGCTGATGGGTTCCGAGGTCGGCTATCGCCGCGAGTACATCGAGAAGCATGCACATGACGCACGATTCTTAGACGCCTAATCCCTGCGGCTTTCCCAGCCACCGCACCTTCGCCTTCAATCGTCGGTCGCGTACCCAAGTACGCTTCCCTCCTCTTTCGGGCGAATCTGCGGCACCTGGAAAAGCCGTCTCCGTGGTTGGGAACTAATGGACCACGCAAACCATGAGGAGGTAACGTGGCAGACGATATCAACAATAACGAGGGTATGGACGAGGCCGGCGATGCCGGTATGCCCGACGATCTGAAGCGCCTGCTTGCCCGTGCTGAGCAGGGCGAGGACGGCGACCCGGACGCCTATAACCCCGATGCCGATGATGATGAGGAAGAAGACGACGCCGAGCTCGAGGAGAGCTTTGGCGAAGTCGACCGTGGCGCCTCGGCCGGCGAGGATATCAACGGCGGCCAGCTCCAGATTTCGGAGTTTGGCCGCGAGATGAAGCAGTCGTTCATCGAGTATTCGATGTCGGTCATCACGGCGCGCGCGCTGCCGGACGTGCGCGACGGCTTAAAGCCGGTGCACCGCCGCATCCTGTACGCGATGAACGAGAGCGGCATCTACCCCAACCGCCCGCACAAGAAGTCAGCTTGGACGGTCGGCGAAGTTATCGGTAAGTACCACCCGCACGGCGATTCCGCGGTCTACGAGGCCATGGTCCGCCTGGCGCAGTGGTTCTCCATGCGCACGCCGCTCATCGACGGTCACGGTAACTTCGGCAACATCGACGGCGACGGCGCGGCCGCCATGCGTTACACCGAGAGCCGCCTGGCCAAGCCCGCCATGGAACTGCTGCGTGACTTGCAGAAGGATACCGTCGACTGGCAGCCCAACTACGACGAATCGCTCGCCGAGCCCGTGGCGCTGCCTGCGCGCTTCCCCAACCTGCTGGTCAACGGCAGCCAGGGCATCGCCGTCGGCATGGCCACCAACATCGCCCCGCACAACCTCACCGAGGCGATTGAGGCCACCTGCTACCTGATCGACAACCCCGACGCCACCGTCGACGAGCTCATGCAGATCATGCCCGGTCCGGACTTCCCCACCGGCGCCATCATCATGGGCAGCGCCGGCATTAAGCAGAGCTACGAGACCGGCCGCGGCTCCATTACCGTGCGTGCCAAGGCACACGTGGAGTCCACCAAGACCGGCCGCAGCCGCCTGGTCTTTACCGAGATTCCCTACATGGTCAACAAGGGCACCCTGCAGGAGAAGATCGCCCAGCTTGTCAACGACAAGCGCATCGAGGGTATCTCGGATATGCGCGATGAGTCCAACCAGAAGGGCATCCGTCTGGTTATCGAGCTCAAGAAGGGCGTCATTCCGCAGGTCGTGCTCAACAACCTGTATAAGTACACCTCGCTGCAGACGACCTTTGGCGCCAACAACCTGGCGCTCGTCAACGGCGTTCCCAAATGCCTGAGCCTGCGTGAGATGCTGCAGCACTACATCGACCACCAGGTCGACGTCGTCACTCGCCGCACCCGCTTCGACCTTAAGAAGGCCCAAGCCCGCGCGCATATCCTCGAGGGTTATCTTATGGCTCTCGACCATATCGACGAGGTCATTAGCATCATCCGCTCCTCGCAGACCGACTCCGAGGCCAGCAGCCGCTTGATCGAGCGCTTTGGCTTTACGCCCGAGCAGACCACGGCCATCCTCGAGATGAAGTTGCGCCGCCTGACCGGTCTGGAGCGCGACAAGATTCAGGAAGAGTTGGACGGCCTGCGCCGCGCCATCGCCTACTACGAGGACCTGCTGGCGCATGAGGAGAAGATCCTGGGCGTCATCAAGGAAGAGATGCGCGAGATCTCCAAGAAGTTCGGCGACAAGCGCCGCACCGAGATCAGCCAGGTTGAGAAGGACCTGGATGTCGAGGACCTCATCGCCGACGAGGATATGGTCGTGACCATCACCCACACCGGCTACGTTAAGCGTATCCCGGTGGCCGCCTACCGTGCCCAAAAGCGCGGTGGCAAGGGCGTGTCGGGCGTCAACCTCAAAGAGGACGACGTCATCGACGAGATGTTCATCGCGTCCACGCACGAGTACGTGCTGTTCTTCTCGAGCAAGGGCAAGGTCTATCGCCTGAAGGTGCACGAGCTGCCGGTGGGTACGCGCCAGGCGCGCGGTACCGCGATCGTCAACCTGCTGCCCTTCGAGGAGGGCGAGAAGATCGCGAGCGTCATCAGCTGCCGCGAGTTCCCAGCCGACGAGTACCTGATGTTTGCCACCAAGAGCGGCATGGTCAAGAAGACCGTGATGAGCGCATATGACCGCAGCCGTCGCGACGGCCTGATCGCTATCAACCTGCGTGACGACGACGCGCTGCTGAACGTGCGCCGCGTGCGCGAGGGCGACAAGATTATCCTGGCCACCACCGCGGGCAAGGCGATCATGTTCTCCGAGGAGCAGGTGCGCGCCACCGGCCGCGATACCAGCGGCGTTCGCGGTATCGGTCTGAAGGACGGCGTGAGCGTTCTGGGCATGGAAGTCACTAACGGCAACGGCGATCTATTCGTCATCACCGAGCGCGGCTACGGCAAGCGCACGCCGGTTGCGGACTACCCGGAGCAGAATCGCGGCGGTCAGGGCGTCTACACCATTCAAATGACCGAGCGCAAGGGCAACCTCGCGGCCATGAAGACGGTGGGCCCGCAGCACGAGCTGTTCATCGTGACGGAGGGCGCGACGGTCATTCGCGTCAAGACCGACGAGATCAGCCAGACCGGCCGCGCCACCCAGGGCGTCAAGATGATGACCGTCGACGACAACGACCGCGTATGCGCTGTCGCCCGCATGACGGCAGCCAAGGAAAAGCCCGAAGGCGAAGCCACAGAAAACGGCTCTGCTTCCGAAGAAACCCCTGTCGATCTAGGCGACGGCAACGACATGCCAGAAGATCTCCTAGACGAGTAAGAGGCCCTAGCTGGTAGAAAATATCAGACCCCATATATCGGCGGTCGGCGCACTGCGCGCCGACCGCTTTTTTGAAAACCTTGGGACCCCATGGTCGCTGGGCTGGCGAGGTGGTTTTGGTTTGTCGCGAGTTCCGCACGCAAAGAAGGCCACTTAATGTGGCCTTCGTCTTGCGCAGGACTGTCCGAGCAGCAAACCAAAACCATCTCGCCAGCCCAGCGACCACCCCTCCCAAAGATTTTCAAAAAAGTTGTTGACGCGCGCGTAACGACTCGTCTAATATATCCCTTGCGCGATGGACCTGTAGCTCAGTTGGTTAGAGCGTCCGGCTGATAACCGGGAGGTCACAAGTTCGAATCTTGTCAGGTCCACCACTTTCTTTCGCAATAAACACCCCAGCGAGAGCCGAGTCGCCGCTGGGGTGTTTATTACTGTCTCCGTGGGGGTTTAGCTCAGCTGGGAGAGCGCGGGCTTTGCAAGCCTGAGGTCAGGGGTTCGATCCCCCTAACCTCCACCATGATGGACCTGTAGCTCAGTTGGTTAGAGCGTCCGGCTGATAACCGGGAGGTCACAAGTTCGAATCTTGTCAGGTCCACCATCAAAACTGTGAAGAGCCCTGGGGCGTTGCCTCGGGGCTTTTTTCTTGTCTGCGATAAATCTCATTTTGGTTTTGTGTGCTGTGCGAAAGATTGGGTAGTATAGCTATTCAATGCGGCGACCTTGCCGCGTGTTAACCGCTACGTACCGGAGGTGTTCCATGGTTCGTGTCGACATAGAGACCATCGTCATGGCCGCCGGTCCCGTGCCATCGCTTATCGTGCTTCGCGAGCGCTGCAGCAAATCGGACTCGCCCGCGCCACTGCGTTCCCTTTCCATTCAAACTGGTTCGTTTGAAGCCGCTGCCATCAGCCGCGGCATCGATAGCGGCCGCGCCGAGCGCCCGATTACCCATGACCTGTTGCTCGATACTGTTGGCGCCCTGGGCGCTAAGCTCGAGCGCATCGAGATCGTTCGCGCCGAGCCGCCGGTGTTCTACGCGACGATCGTCGTACTGGCCGATGGTGACGAGCGCAAGATCGACGCCCGCCCCAGTGATGCCATTGCCCTTGCCGTGCGCAGCAATGCCCCCATGTTTGTGGAGGACGACATCATGAATCGCCTGGGCACTGTTTCTACCCACGCCGAGGAAGTCGACGACGAGCAGGAGTTCGAGAAGTTCGACGAGTTCGTCCATACGCTCTCCCCCGATGATTTCTAAATGTCTGGCACGCGAGCGGAGAGGTCGCTGATGGGTACCCGCGTATCGGCTGAAGCGGCTGCAATCGCCCGCGAGGCCCAGATGCGCTCGGAGGCTTCTGAGGCGGCTCGCATTGCCTATGTGACGCAGGCCCGCACGCTTCGCGAACGCCGCGGCTCGTTTATCAAGATGGTTGTCATCTCCGCCCTTGTTGCGGCAATCTGCTCGCGCCTTCGTGGTACAGTTGGTGCGCTTGGGTTTTCGATCTCTACGGGCCTGGTGATCTGGGGCGTGGTCGATGCGGTCATGCTGACCAGTCAGATCAAGGTACTCGACAAGCGCGCGATGGATATGATGCGCGCCCGCGACGCTGCCGCTAAGATCGCTGCTGAGGCACAAGAACTGTAACGACGCCAAACTCGATGGGAAGGTCTAAAGATGGCACAGGATATGCAGGACGCCGGTAACGTCTCCGCCGAGCTCGACGCCATGGTGTGCGATCTGATCGGCGCGTTCTTGGACGACCTTGCCGCCGGTGAAAACCCTGGCGTGGTCGTGGCAATTGAGGACGCCGCTTCCAACCGTTATCTGGCGGCGCTCGATGAGGATGGCGAAGAGGCGTGCCTCGAGGCGGCCACCAACTTTATCTCCGAGCACAAGATGGGTCTTAAGGACGAGGGCCTGGGCCGTATCGCTCGCTATGCCATCGGCTACACCGGCTGCGTCGAGATTGACGGCGGCTATCACGATGCTCTGCTCGTGAGCTTCTTTGAGACTACGCTCGAGAGCGGTTTTTCGGCATATGTGCTGTATGAGGGCATGGGCGCCGGCGATGGTTTTATGTGGAGCGACCCTGAACCTGCAGGTGAGGAAACCCCTCTCATCTAAAATCGCTAAAATAAACGAGTTTTCGGTAAAAGGCTCAATATTCCCGCTGAGCGTTGTATCGCTGGGCGGGCCGCATACGCGTGCCGGTTGTATATAGATAGAAGATAGGGGAACTACATGCGCGTAGACAATCTGAGGAACATCGCCATCATCGCTCACGTCGACCACGGCAAGACGACGATGGTCGACAAGCTCCTGCGTGCCACGGACGCCTTCCGTGCCAACCAGCAGGTCGAGGACCGCGTCCTGGATTCCAACGACCAGGAGCGCGAGCGCGGCATTACGATTCTCGCCAAGAACATCTCTATCGAGTACAAGGACGTCAAGATCAACGTCATCGACACCCCGGGCCACGCCGACTTCGGCGGCGAGGTCGAGCGCGTGCTGCGTATGGCCGACGGCGCCCTGCTGCTGGTCGACGCTTTTGAAGGCCCCATGCCCCAGACCCGCTTCGTACTGCGTCACGCTATCGACACCGGCCTTAAGATTATGATCGTCATCAACAAGATCGACCGTCCGGGCGCTAACCCTGAGAAGGCCTACAACGACTGCCTCGACCTTATGGCCGACCTGGGCGCCACCGACGACCAGCTTGAGTTCGCCATGGAGCACGTGGTCTACGCCAGCGCCATGAACGGCTTTGCCCGTCTTGACCCCAACGACGGCAACATGGACATGTATCCGCTGCTCGATATGATCATCGACGACATGCCCGCGCCCGAGGTTGACGAGAACGCCCCGCTGGCCATGCAGTGCGTGACCATCGACCACTCCAACTTCGTCGGCCGCATCGGTATCGGTCGCGTGTATTCCGGCGCCATTCACCAGGGCGACCAGATTCTGGTTGTGAAGAACGACGGCTCCAGCGCCACCGCTACCGTCAAGCAGCTCTTTACCTTCGACTACCTGGGCCGCACCGAGTGCCAGGAAGTCGGCGCCGGCGATATCGCCGCTGTCGTGGGTATTGAACGCACCGATATCGGCGATGTCTACACCGACCCCGAGAACCCCGTCGAGCTCGAGCCCATCGAGATCGACCCGCCGACCCTGTCCATCGTCTTTGAGGCTTCGACCTCCCCGCTCGTCGGTCGCGACGGCGACATCGTGGGCGCCCGTCAGCTCAAGGAGCGCCTGTTCAACGAGGCCGAGAACAACGTGACCATGAAGATCGAGGAGCTCGAGGACAAGAGCGGCGTCGAGGTCTCGGGCCGCGGCATTCTGCACCTGTCTGTTCTGATGGAGTCCATGCGCCGCGAGGGCTTTGAGTTCCAGGTCGGCCGTCCCCGCGTCCTGTTTAAGAAGGACGAGAACGGCAACAAGATGGAGCCTGTCGAGCAGGCCGTCGTTGAGTGCCCGGACGAGTACTCAGGCAAGGTCGTTGAGGTCTTCGGTACCTCCGGCGGCATCATGACGAGCATGGACACCTCGGGCATCGTGACGCACCTTGAGTTCAAGATCCCGACGCGCGGCATCATGGGTCTCAAGAACCGCATCATGAACGTCACCCACGGCGAGGGCGTGTTCTACCACACCTTCCTGGAGTACGGTCCTTACGCCGGCGAGATCGGTAACCGTCAGAACGGCGCAATGATCTCCATGACCACCGAGAAGGCCGTTGCCTATGCTCTGGGTACGCTGCAGGAGCGCGGCCAGCTGTTTGTTGAGCCGGGCACCGAGTGCTATGAGGGCATGATCGTGGGCGAGCGCAGCAAGGCCGGCGACATGGTCGTCAACATCGCTCGCACCAAGAACCTGGGCAACCAGCGTTCCTCGACCTCCGATATCTCCGTCCAGCTGGTGCCGCCCCGCACCTTCTCGCTGGAGGAAGCGCTGGAGTACATCGCCGACGACGAGCTGGTCGAGATTACTCCCAAGAACATCCGCCTGCGCAAGCGTCTGCTCAATGCTACCGACCGCAAGAAGGCTGCCGTTCGCGCCGGCCAGGTCAACAAATAAGTGCCGGGCTTTATAGCGTCTAACAAGAAAGGGCGTCGACCGCAATGGTCGGCGCCCTTTTTGGTGCAAAGGGACAGGTTACTTTGCACCACGGTGGAGGAGGTTATCCCCCGAGCGGCTTTCCAGCCAAAGTAAAGTTGTTTAAACATATACATAATTCCACAGGATATAACCGCTTTGATACAAAACCGTTAACAGATAAATATCAACTGGTATTACATTAAAAGACCTCTTTACCAGCGGTTTACATGACTGTTATCTATATTGTATTTTATGCATTGTGGCATAGACGAACCGTCTTAGAAGTTGCCCCCAATGGGTTCTTGCAATGCGCTAGGTAGGTTCTCGTAGATGTTGGGGCTTGTGTTCGATCCGACGATTCGCCGTATTCCACACTGTGTTGTAGGAATTAAGCGACAACTATGGACGCACACCGCTCACGGTCGCTGGGTATGGCGACCCTGGTCTTTATTTTAATTAGCCTTACCGCTGCAGTTTTTCACGGCGCAGCCCCCGTGCGCGCCGAGGATGCGACGACGCCGACGCCGATTGTGATTGATGAGAATACGGCGGACGTTACGGTTGGGCTGTATGCCGATAAGGAACGTCAGCAGCCTTTCGGTAAAGAGAGCTCACCCTCGATTACGACAGCCGATACTATCTACGGTTCTATGGAGGCTCATTTTTATGAGAATTGTGGGCCTACACCTGAAAGGCTTGAGGCGATCTATACCTTTCCCAATTCGATTGCTGTGGAGAACAACGAGGGCGGTGTCTTATGGACGGACGATACCGAGAATGCACAAAGGATGGGAACTTGGTACATAAAGGATAACAAGTTCGTTTTTAATTACGATGACAGCTATCTCAGCGGCCATCCCTCTTCGCTCTATGTGCGGATCAATTTCGAGTTTACGCTCAAAGACAAAGATGTAGATGACGGCAAAAAAGCCGAACTGAAATTTCCAGGCGTTGGCGAAGCTGTGCCGATTAAGATTCAAGATGGCGCAGTTGAGGGAAGTAAATCGGGTATCTTTTCTCAGGATAGCAGTACTGGAATTGCCAAGATAACTTGGACTATTATTCTGAGTGTTACGTCGCACGCAACGGATGTAAAGCTGATCGATACGCTCGGCGACTACCTGGACTTTGACCAAAGCAGCTTCAAGCTCGATGGAAATCCTCTTGGTTCGTCCGTGAGCATCGAAGAGCGAACTGCAATATTGTCGCTAGGTAACCTTTCTCAGGGCGACCATACCGTTACCTACGAAACGACAGTTAGCAAGAACTTGTCTCTTTCTAATGGCACACCTACGCAAGGTAGGAATAGCGTACAAGCAACTTGGGGAAAAGCAAATCCCCAACAATCTCTTACGATTAACGGGGTGTCGGAACCGTTTCAATACGACATGATTCAAAAAGGGGCTGGCTCCGGAACATCGTCTGTCATCACTTGGAAGGTTGTGCTCAACAGGGGATCTCTCAAGGCCGATATGTCTGGCTACGCCTTTACCGACAAGCTCGATGGCAAGCAGGATTATATTGGCAACTACAAGGTCTACAAGGGAGAGACCGCCGATGAAAAACAAAAGATTGATGAGAGAACGCTGAGCGAGTCAGGGGATTCATTTAGCTATACGTTTAATCCAAAAGAGGGCGACCGGTATGCGACCTATTGCATCGTCTATCAAACCAAGCTGAAAGATGAGAAATCCTACGAAAAGGTAAGCAACACGGCAAGCGTGAAAAAAGAAGGTTCAGATCAGCCCTCCGGAGAAAGCACCGCATACTACAACCGTCCTTGGACGGGCAAGACCATTCGTAAAACACTGCTTAATCCGGATGAGGCATCTCGGACCGGAAAAGCAACTTGGCAATTACGCGTAGAGCTCCGTGATTACGTAAATGCGAAAAACCCAACATCCGTTCTTATCAAAGATACCATGCTGGCGGCTTGGAAGCAGACTATGGGGCCGGATACCTCCGATGGTCCTTCACATGTAATTACCATCGGGGATACCAAGCTGGACCAAGGTCCCGATTGGAAGTTTGAGGGAGGCGCAGATCTGTCGCAGAAAAGCAACCAACATAACTGCAATATCCGAATAACCAATATGGATAAAGTCAAAAAAGCACTGGATAAAGACCCTGAAGTGGTTATTACGTATAAAACGGTGACCGACGCACTTCCTGGTTGGTACTCTAACTTTGCCTCTGTTGATGGGTTTAGCGGCTATTCTGATTACGTTTTTTACTATGTTGAAAGCGAAACGAAGCCTTCGGTAGAGAAGAGCGTAAAAATAAATGAAGATGGTTCGCAGGCACGGTGGGATGAGGCGTTTGATTGGAAACCAGTTGATGGCTCGAACGACAAAGGTGCGTGGATTGTCGACTGGACGGTCTATGTCAATCGAGTTAAGACTCCTGCCGATGAATCTTATGGCGCGGGCAAGCTTAATGGTAAAGATGTCGTTGTTAAAGATGAGCTTCCTGATGGAATGAGTTATATCCCCTGTTCGGCTAAATATTCTTTGTATTCAAATCCCTACGAGACGGCGGTGCCCGGCCGCGAATGGGAACATGAGAGAGAAAAAACCGAGGCTTCGGGTGTCTTGCTGACGCCTGCCGTTGATCGTCGAGAGGTTACGTTTTCGATTCCAACGGAAAAGTTGAGTAACAATACAGGCTATGTGAAGCTGACGTATGCAACTGCTGTCAAGAGGTCAGTGGTCGACACGTCAAAGAACCTCGGCGAGCTTACGAACTCGGCGAGTGCGAGCTCGGATAATAAGGATTTTAAGGCGGGCTCTGATACCGTACAGATCAAGAACGACGTATTGTCAAAGACCGGTGCGTCAGTAAGCAATAGTAAACGAATTCACTACACGATTTTTGTTAATGAATCGGCGCTAGACCTAAAAGACGGAACCGACTACCTCGATCTATATGATGTGATGGATTCTAAGTGCACGTTTATCCCCTCGTCGCTTAGCGTATCTGAGCGCGATAACGGCGAATGGCGTGTGCTGACAAAAGAAAAATACAGGACGGCTCTTGATCTCTTTGTCGGAGGCGCTGGAAAGCAGCAGCGATTGACGTTGAGGCTTCCCGATGAGAAATATCTGAAAGTAGAATATGAAGTTCTGTCCGGTGAGTCTGGTACAGTTTCCCTTTCCAACGAGGCACAGCTTGAAGGTATTGCAGGCGGGTATGTGAAACACGAACGTGAATATGACATAGATGCCGGCGCATCGGGAGGCGGAACGGGGCACGGCATTGTGGTCCACAAAGTGGATGAAAAGGACGTTACCGCGCCGTTGGCTGACGCTACGTTCACACTCTATGCGATTGACATGGATAAGGCGCAGGACAGTGCCGGCGTTGAGGGCGCAAAGACGTTTTTTTCTGACGGAACGACTGGCCCTGACGGAAGTGTGACTTTTGGAACGAGTTCGGGAACGAGTTCGGGCGCCATGGCATCCTGCAAGCTTTACTGCCTCGAAGAGACGACGGCGCCTCCTGGATATCGCGCCGCCCAACCAACATGGATTCTGCTCAAGGGCAGCGCGGACGACGGGCAATACGAGCAAGCCATGAATACGGCGAAATCTTTGCTTGGTGCCAATACGGAGATAACGTCAGATGCAGAGATTTGGGTGTATGACGCGCCCCTTGAAGGCAAAGCGACGATAAAAGCAAAGAAAGTGCTTAAAGGCGGAACCTTCAGGGAAGGTCAGTTCTCGTTCGCGCTCAAGGACGCCGAGGGCAAAGTGCTCCAGACGGTGACCAATAATGACAAGGGAAATGTCTCCTTTGACGTCAAGTACAACAAGGCGGGAACCTATACCTACACCATCTCCGAGGTCGAGCCCGAGGGCGCCGTCGACCATGTTAAAGATCACATCACCTATGACAGGACCGTGTACAACGTCACGGTTAAGGTAACTAATGGCACGGACCAGCTCAACGTCGTAGTTACCTATGGCAAGGGCTCTCAGGATCCGCCAACCTTTACCAACAAATACTCGACCACGCTTCCCGAGGCGGGCGGGGCTGGCTTGACTATGACGTATTTGGCTGGCGCATCGTTGCTGTGCTTTGCCGCGACGTGGATGCATGCTCGCCGCCATCGCGATCAAGATCGAGGTGGTCGCCGTGAGTAGGCTTAGCCGCCGCTTGTTGACCGTCATGATGGTGGCCATGATGGCTATCCTTGCTTTTGCAGTGTCGCCCGAGACGGTCCGTGCTGCCGATGCCGGGGTCATCACGATTAGCGGCGACGTCGCGACGCAATACGATGCGTACCAGCTCTTTTCGGCAACTGTTGCCGATAAGGCCGGCTCCGATCAAAAGGTTGCGACGGACTTGGCGTGGGCGAATGATGCCGTTTGCCAGGCCGTTCTCCCTGTGCTTCATGATGCGGGGCTTGATAGCTCGGCATCGACGGCGCAAGCGGCAGCCGAATGGATGAATGCCGACGGACGCATGACGACTGCGCTGACGGCAAAACTTGCCCGCGCAATTGTCGAAGCAGGCGCCGCCTCCGTGGGCCTTAACGCGGGCACGGCGGCCGAGCTGCCCTGTGGCTACTGGCTCATCGTTGTCGACGACGACGCCATCGCTCAGGGCGAGGCCGGCACCGCGCCGATCATGGCCCTGGTCGGCGGCAGCGCCGTCACCGTCAAGCCCAAGGCCGCGACGCCCAAGGTGGCCAAGCACGTGCTGGAGGACAGCACCGCCGCATGGGGCAAGGCCGCCGACGCCACGGTCGCCGACGACCTGTACTGGCGCCTCTCTGCCACGGTCCCGGCCGGGCTCACGGCCTACGACGCCTATACGGTGCAGTTCGTCGACACCATGAGCGTGGGGCTCGACCCCTCCAAGGTCGCCACGAGCATGCGCATGTACGTGGCGGCGGGCGCGGACGGCGGCTTCGATGTGGTCGCATGTGAGGGCGGCAACGTCAGCTCGACGCCGGCTAAAGGGTGGACAGACATAACTTCACGGTGCAAGGTCTCGGTCGAGGGCAATGCCTTCACCGTGCGTACCGGCGACCTCATCGCCGCGCTCGGCGGGGCAGACGCCTTTACCTCGGGCGCCCGCGTGGTCGCTGTCTACAATGCGCCGTTGGGGGCCAACTGCAATCGAGGCGCTACCAAGGGAAATCCCAACGAGGTCTTCCTGCGTTACCCGCGCTCTCCCCTCGCCGACCAGTCCGGCGACGCCGGATTCACCCGCACGCCGAGTGACGATGCGACGGTCTACACCTGGGGACTCAGTCTGATCAAGCGCTCAAGCTCGGACGATGAACCGCTCGCGGGCGCCAAGCTGCGCATCATCGATGACCGCGGGCGCATTCTAACGACCGACGGCGCGTGGTCGACGGATGCCGGCGCGTGCGTCACCACCGGCGCAGATGGCCATGTGGAATTGAACGGTGTGGACGCGGGTGTCTACACCGTTGAAGAGGTCGCGGCTCCCAAGGGCTACACCGCCTTTGAGGGCAAACGTGCGGTGACAGTTACGGCCGAGGGCCTGGACGTTAAACAGGTAGCAGCAGCGAAGCCCGAGGTGACCGTGTCGGCCGAGAGCTCCCTACGGGTTGATACCGCCGATGCCGGGACGGGTTCGATTGAGCTGTCGGTGCTCAACACCCCAAGCAAAGAAGCAAGTCGAAGCTTTATGCCCTCGACGGGAGATAGAGCGTTGGTGCTGGTGGCGGTTTTGGCTGCCATCGGAGTGGCGGTTATTGTTGTCGCGCTCGTCATCAAGCGGGGAGGAGGTCGCCGTGAAAAATAATTGCCCCCCTTGTTCAATGGCGTACTGCCTCCGTAGCGAGTGACGCGCAGGTCCATCGGCCTGATGATCATTGGTTTTGAAAAAGTTACTAGAGAACCCTCCAAGAAAAGCGGGGCACCCGGTCGATGCGATCGGGTGCCCCGCTTCGTTTGTTGGTGCAAAGTAACCTGACCCCTTTGCACCACCACAAAGGTGCTTGGCATCTTTGTGGTGGTCGGCGGCTAAGCGGTGGGGAGTCCTGGCGTGTTAGCTGGCTGCTGCGGTTTGAGGTGGGCGTTGCGCCAGATGATTTGGATGATGTAGCCGAGTGTAAAGACGAAGGCCACGCCGCTGATGAAGTCGCCTACGAGGGGAAGCCCCGTGAGGGCGCCTGCGATCACGCCGCCCACAGCCGCCATGGCGTAGCGGTTCTGGCTGTTTCCGACCATGCGCGCGATCGCGCACCCCGCAAAGGCGCTCGACACCAGTGCGATGCCAATAACACCGCACAAGAGGGCTCCGGCAAGCGACAGACCAGCGATAGAGATAATCAGCAGTAGGACGGCGGGGACGATAGCAATCGTGCTCAGAAGACCGCTCACCCACAGGGGCATGGGGCGCTGGTGGAGCATGCCGGCGGCGCTGGCGGTCGCGCGCGGAAAGACGAGCTCGAGCAGCAGAGCGACAAAGCAGGTCGAGAGTGCCGCGGCGACGATACCGCCGATGACATCGTTAACGGTGGAAGTATCCTCGTTCTCGGTGCGGTCGATCTTGAGCGCGCCTACCTCGGCTCCTGCGGCACGCTCGGGGTCCTCGGAGACGTGCGCGTTCACGGTGCCGGTGATGTGGGCGTCCTTGCCCAGGATGAGCTTGTCGGCCCAAACCTCGACATCGCCCTCGACGGTGCCATCGATGGTCACCGTATCGCCCGCAAGCGCTGCCGACTTGGTAGAGCCGCGCAGGGCAACCGTCTCGCCTATCGCGTAAAAACAGTTGGCGGTGCTGTCGGAATTGAGCACAACGTGCTGACCGACGACCGTGACGCTGCCATCAACCGTGGTCTTGGCGATATCGATAGTGCGTGCCGCCAAGCGGACGGCGCCGCCCACCGTGCAGTCGCGGATAGAGAGGGTATCGCCCGCGGCGATGATATCGCGGTCAATGGACGCATCGTTCAAGTTGAGGGCCTGGCCGGCCCAGTACAGGTCACCTTCGACGCCGGACGAATTGGCGTCATTGTCGGTCGCAAGTACGTTGCCTGCGGTGTCCGTGCCGGCGAACGACGCCGTGGGAAGTGCGGTGAGCGCGAGCGCGATGAGCGCGAATAAGATCGTGATGCGGCCCCACGCTTTACGGCGTTGGGTCGACGGGAATTGATTACAGGGCATAGTGAATCCTTCGTCAGATGCTCGACATGCACCTAACAGGGTACCCAACGCGTGGGCGCTCTAAAAGAACCTCTCGGTTGCATTTCGAAGGATGAGCCCGCGCCACCTACTTTTTGCGGTGCAAAAAGCGTGCGATGTCATCCTCGGTGGGGCTTTTGATATCAAAGCGCAGCGACAGCCAGCGTAGTCCCATGGTCACCACGACGCAAACGACCAGTGCGACGACATTGCTGACCAAGCCGCTCATGACAAGGCAAACATAGCTTGCCGATCCGGCGATGGCCGCGATGGCATAGAAGTTGGTGCGCTGGAAGATACCCGGCACTACACCCATAAAACCATCTCGCAGCATGCCGCCGCCCACCGCGGTAAAAAAGCCCATCATGATGCACACCGCCGGCGCAAAGCCGTAGACCAGCGCCTTGTCTGCGCCGGTTGCCGCATAAATACCCACCGAGATGATATCGAGCAGGGGAATGAGCTTTTCGGGCTTGTCGACGATTGCCGGGAAGATGTAGATGATGGCCGCGGTGGCGATGGAGAGCGGGAGCGCCATCGGTTGGTTGAGGATGTAGACGTTGCCCACCTGCAGCGTCATATCGCGCAAAAGACCGCCGCCCAGTCCACAGACCACGGCGAGCGCGACGGCGCCCACCAGGTCGAGTTTGTGCTCGCGTGCGACCAACACGCCCGAGATCGATGCCGCGACGACGGCGAACATCTCGAGCCAAAACGGGATGGCAACCATGGCATCCGAGGCGTGTGCGGTAACGATCATAGCGGCGGCAACGGGCAAGATGGGGTCCTTTGAGTAACGGGTTTAGACAATGCCCGTACATGGTACATGTTCGGCGCCGATTGCGACCCTATTGCTCGGCAAACGGTCGGGACTGGGTACGGTCATAGGTTCCATGTTTGGGGATCCGGGTTGATGCTGAACGCGATGGGGGCGTGGTCGAATAGGAGGGATGTCCAAATTTTGAGCTCCGCTCAAAATTTATCCGGTCGGCTTGCGCCGACCGCGCTGCGCTAAAAACGCGCCACGGGCGCGTTTTCTTTACGCTCCGCGCCCTGGCGGGTTCGAATCCCTCCTCCTCCGCCGTATTTGCTTGTTAGGGACTCAAAACAAAAAAGCTCCCATTCCCGGGAGCTTTCTCAACCAAAATGGCGGAGGAGGAGGGATTCGAACCCTCGTGACCTTATACAGGCCAAACGGTTTTCGAGACCGCCGCATTCAACCACTCTGCCACCCCTCCGCGTGGGGTAAAAACAAAGCAGGCTCGAAGGCCTGCTTTGGAATTAACTGGCGGAGAGTCAGGGATTTGAACCCTGGAGACGCTTTTGACGCCTACACGATTTCCAATCGTGCTCCTTCGGCCACTCGGACAACTCTCCGTTAAATGCGAAAGTCAGTATACACGAGGAATCGCAAAGTGCAAACAGAAAAGTTGGCATTTTTTAAAACGCTTGGCCGCGCTTGACGTTGCAGTGGGGTTTGAGGTGCCAAAAAACGGCTTCCGACCAGTGTGGTTGATCAACTCAATTGTTCAAAAGGGGTGTTCATAAGCGACTTGGCAATGAATTTAAAAATCTATGGGTGCTGCTGTGGACCACTGGTATGCATTTTACGACCACAGCCTTGTGCCCGTTGACCTGCGGCTTGGCTCAGCTTGTCCCCGCGGCATCGTATCTTGTCCACAAATCCGTCAAGCTCTTGGTCGGCATTTGGTTGGAATGCGCATGAAACGTGGTGCGAGCATGGGCATATGTGGAGGTCATGAGGTTGTAGCTGCATATTCTTGCGGCCTGGGAGGTTGAAAGATATTATTACCAAGTCTTTTCCTGCTTCAGGCGCACCTTCACGACCTGAAGCCACATTTGCCCAGAGGAGGTGACAATATGAAGGCTTATGAACTGCTGTTCTTTGTTGACCCGTCGCTCGACCCCGAGACTCGTCTCGCTGTTATGAAGCGTATCGATACCACGATCGCTGAGGGCGCTGGCAAGGTCGACTCCGTTGACGAGTGGGGCAAGCGCAAGCTCGCCTACGAGATCAACGACCTCACCGATGGTGACTACACCCTCATCAACTTCCACGCAGATCCTACCCAGATCGCCGAGCTTGATCGCGTCCTGCGCATCACCGACGCTGTGGTCCGCCACATGATCGTCCGTCGCGACGACCAGGAGTAAGACTGTCGTTTTGGACTGGGCTTGTGCCCCAAGAGGAAGTAGTGAGTTATGAGCATCAATCGAGTGAACATCACCGGTAACCTCACCCGCGATCCCGAGCTGCGCGCCACCGCCGGCGGAACCCAGGTTCTGTCCTTTGGCGTCGCCGTGAACGATCGTCGCCGCAACGCGCAGACTGGCGAGTGGGAGGACTATCCCAACTTTGTCGACTGCACCATGTTCGGCACCCGCGCCGAGGCCGTGAGCCGTTTCCTGGCAAAGGGAAACAAGGTCGCGATCGAGGGCAAGCTGCGCTACAGCTCTTGGGAGCGCGACGGCCAGCGCCGGAGCAAGCTTGAGGTCATCGTCGATGAGATCGAGTTTATGAGCTCCCGTGGTGGCCAGGGTGGCTACGACCAGGGCGGTTACGCCCCCGCAGCTCCCGCGCCCGCAGCACGTCCTGCCGCACCGGTGGCCACGCCGCCCGCGGTCGACGTCTACGATGAGGACATCCCGTTCTAAGGGTTGTTCACCTATTTTTGAGTGAGAGGCGGCTTCGGTTCGCCGAAGTTGCCAAACGAAAGGTATTTTGACATGGCTAATGATTTTTCTGCACGTCAGCCGCGTCGTAAGTACTGCCAGTTCTGCAAGGAGAACACTGAGTTCATCGACTATAAGGACACTCAGCTTCTCCGTAAGTACATGACCGACCGTGGCAAGATCAAGCCCCGTCGCGTCACTGGCGCTTGCACGCAGCATCAGCATGACATCGCCAACGCCATCAAGCGCGCCCGCGAGATGGCTCTCCTGCCGTACACCGTCCCCGTGGTTTCCTCTCGTGGCAACCGCGACCGCGGCTAAGAAGGGAGACGCATCATGAAGGTTATTCTTCTCGATGAGATCAAGGGCAAGGGCGGCGAGGGTGACGTCGTAGAGGTCGCTCAGGGTTACGCTGAGAACTTCCTGTTCCCCAAGAAGCTCGCTGTTGCCGCCACCAAGGGCAACCTCAAGCAGCTTGACGAGCGTCGCAACAACATCGCCAAGCGCGAGGCCGTCCGTCTGGCTACCGCCAACGAGACCAAGGCTGCCTTCGAGGGCAAGACGGTCACCGTTGACGTCAAGGTCGGCGACGAGGGCATCCTCTTTGGCTCCGTTACCGCCGCTATGATCGCTGACGCCATCAAGGCTCAGCTCGGTATGGACATCGACCGCAAGCGCGTCGAGCTCGGTAAGCCCATCAAGGTTGCCGGTGCCCACACCGTTGCCATCTCGCTGTACCGCGAGATCAAGGCCGAGGTTGTCGTTCTCGTTGGCGTTACCGCCGAGGAGCTCGCTGCCGAGGCTGAGGTCGAGGAGGCCGCTGAGGTCGCCGAGGCCGAGACCGCCGAGGTCGAGACTGAGGCTGCTGCCGAGTAGCATTTGCTGCAACGCAACAATCTTGTTCTAAGAAGGGCGCTCTGGGAAACCAGGGCGCTCTTTTGTTTTTTGCGCTGAGCGAGTGTCATGGTGAACGTTGCGTCGAAGTCCTATGTACAGGACCGTTCATCCGTTTGGTTCGGTGATGATTGGCCGCGCGCGGCGCGTTTTGGGACCGTGGCTGATACTATGGATGCTCGCAAGCGATATGAATGAGGATGCTCATGGCATATGACGATAGGGAGACCGGGCTGACGGTTGAGGACCGCGGCTCAAAGTTGGGTCTTCCCCAAAACCAAGATGCAGAGGCCAATGTACTGGCCGCTATGCTGCTATCGCCCGAGGTGGTCGAGGAGGCCCAGGTCGAGCTGCAGCCCGATGACTTCTACCGGCCCATTCATAAGACCATCTATACCGCGATGGTCGATATGTACAACAGCCGCATTCCCATCGACTCCATCTCGCTGATCGATTACCTGCGAAGCATCAACAAGCTCGATGCCGTGGGCGGCGAGGCGTACATTTTGGAGTTGATGGGTCAGACTCTGTCGCTCGTCAACTGGCAGCACCATGCCGCCATCGTTCGCCGCGATTCGATGCTGCGTGAGCTGATCGGCGCCACCAACGAGATCAACGCGCTGGCATATAACGCCCCCACCGACACCAAAGAGGTTGTCGAGCTGGCCGAGAGCAAGCTGCTCAAGGTTACGGCGCGCGAGGTCAAGTCGAGCTACAAGACGCTGACCGAGTTTATGGTCGAGGCCTATAACGAGGCCGAGGAAGTGTGCCAGGCCGGTGGCCAGGCTGCGGGCGTGCCCACGGGCTTCCCGTCGCTCGACCGCATGCTCATGGGTTTTCGCGAGGGCCAGCTCATCATCATCGGCGCCCGTCCTGCTGTAGGTAAGACATCGTTCGCTCTGAATCTGGCGCTCAACGCTGCCGCTGCCGGTTATACTGTCGGCTTCTTCTCTCTGGAGATGTCGGGCAAGGAAATTGCCCAGCGTCTGATTTGCGCCTACGCCATGATCTCGATCAGTGATTTCCGCATGGGCCGCATTAGCCCCGAGCAGTGGGCCAATATCAACGAGGCCACGCAGACCTTGTCCAAGCTCGATATTCTGATTGACGATACGCCCGGCACCACAGTGACCGAGATTCGCGCCAAGAGCCGCCGCATGCTCCACAACAAGGAGAAGGCAATCATCATCCTGGACTACCTGCAGCTGGTGAGTCCTCCGCCGGGACGCCGCTCCGAGAGCCGTACCGTCGAGGTTTCGGAGATGTCGCGTGGTCTGAAGATCATGGCCAAGGAGCTCAAGATCCCGCTCATCGCGCTGTCGCAGCTCTCGCGTCAGGTCGAATCCCGTACCGGCAAGCGCCCGCAGCTTTCCGACCTTCGTGAATCGGGCTCCATCGAGCAAGACGCCGATATCGTTATGTTCTTGGACCGCTCCGCCGACGAGGCCGAGGCCTCGCGCGACGATCGACCCGACGAGGGCGTTACGCGTATCGTCGTGGCCAAGAACCGTTCGGGCCCGATCGGCGACGTCGACCTGATGTTCCTGCCGGCATCCACCAAGTTCTATGAGCTTGATGGGGCACATGCCGAGGAGTAGGACAGGCGCCCGTTGCACGGGTATACTGGGAATGTTTTGTGCTTCTGCGTGCCGGCGTGGCGCGCAGACAGTCCATGAATGTAAGGAGTAAACATGCCGTCAACCGTTTTGGTCGGTGCCCAGTGGGGCGATGAGGGCAAGGGTAAGATTTGCGACCTGGTCGCCGGCGACTTCGATGCCGTCGTGCGCTACTCGGGCGGCAACAACGCCGGTCACACCATCGTCGTCAATGGCAAGAAGTACGGCCTGCACCAGGTGCCCTCCGGCATCATGTATTCCGACCACGTGTCGGTGATCGGTAACGGCTGCGTCGTCAACCCCAAGGTTGTCCTTGAGGAGATCGACATGTTCGAGGCCGACGGCATCACCACCAAGAACCTCAAGATTAGTGGCAACGCGCATGTCATCATGCCGTACCACATCGATCTGGATGGCGCCTTTGAGCAGAAGCTCGGCAAGAAGAACATCGGTACCACCAAGCGCGGCATCGGTCCGTGCTATCAGGACAAGATGGCCCGCATTGGCCTGCGCATGCAGGACATGCTGGACGAGGCACTGTTCCGCGACAAGCTGGAGACCGCTCTCGCCCGCGTGAACCCCGAGCTCGAGCTCATCTACAACCTGCCCACCTACACCGTGGACCAGATTTGCGACGAGTACCTGCCGATGGCCGAGCGCCTGCGTCCCTACATCACCGAGACGAGCCTGCTGCTCAACAACATGATCGACGAGGGCAAGGACCTGCTGTTTGAGGGCGCCCAGGCGACGCTGCTCGACATCGACCACGGCACCTATCCGTACGTGACGTCTTCCAACTGCACCGCCGGCGGCGCCATTACCGGCTCCGGCGTCGGCATGAAGAATGTCGACCGCGTGCTGGGCGTCATGAAGGCCTATATCACCCGCGTCGGTTCGGGCCCCATGCCCACCGAGCTTTCCTATGAGTCCGAGGCTGGCCACACGCTGACCGAGGAGGGCTATGAGTACGGCGTGACCACCGGTCGCCGTCGTCGTTGCGGCTGGTTTGACGGCCCTATCGCCAACTATGCCTCGCGCGTCAACGGCCTCACCGACATCGCCGTGACCAAGCTCGACGTGCTTTCGGCTTTCGACACCATCAAGGTGTGCGTGGCCTACGATGTCGATGGCGAGCGCTACACGAGCGTGCCCGAGCATCAGGTGCGCTTTGAGCACGCCAAGCCCATCTACGAGGAGCTTCCTGGTTGGAAGTGCGATATCACCGGCTGCCGCAGCTTTGAGGAGCTGCCGCAGGAGGCTCAGGACTACGTGGCGTTTATCGAGGATCTGGCACACACCCGCGTGACGTTCATTGGCGTTGGCGCTGGTCGCGAGCAGATCATCAACCGATTCTGGAAGTAATCGGGACTATTTGGTTATTGCGATATACCCCTTTGCAGCCCGGACGGGCGGCCGAGGGGTATATTTGCTTGCAAAGGGCTCGCGCGGAGCGGGCCGTTCATCCATAGAGGAGGCACCCTTGAAGGCGGACACTCAAACCATCGACATCCTGTTGTTGGGCAGCGGCGGCCGCGAGCATGCTTTGGCAGCTAAGCTCGCAGCATCACCGCGCGCCGGCAAGCTCTACATCGCGCCGGGTAACGGCGGCACTGCGAGCTGCGGCGAGAACGTTGTTCTCGACGACTGCGATCCTGCGGCCGTGGCGGCGTTTGCGCAGAGCCACGGATGCGGACTCGTGGTGATTGGCCCCGAGGCTCCGCTCGTGGCGGGCGTGGCCGACGCCGTGCGCGCGGCGGGTATTCCCTGCTTTGGCCCGGGTGCCGAGGGCGCCCAGATGGAGGGCTCCAAGCTGTTCTCCAAGCAGCTCATGGAGCGTGCCGGTATCCCGACGGCAGCCTACGGCTCGTTTACCGACGAGGCTTCGGCTCTTGCCTATGTGCGTGAGCAGGGCGCTCCGCTGGTCGTCAAGGCTGACGGCCTGGCCGCAGGCAAGGGCGTTATCGTGGCGACTGAGCTCGAGCAGGCCGAAGAGGCCGTGCGCGAGTGTTTTGGCGGCACCTTTGGCGATGCCGGCAATACCGTGGTCATCGAGGAGATGCTCGTTGGTCCTGAGTGCTCGCTGCTGGCCTTTACCGACGGCAAGACCGTGCGCCCCATGGCCACTTCGCAGGACCACAAGCGTGCGCTCGAGGGCGACAAGGGTCCCAACACCGGTGGCATGGGCGTTTACAGCCCGGTGCCCATCGTGACTGACGAGGAGCACGCCACGATGGTGAAGGTCATGGAGCAGACCGTGGCCGAGCTCGCTGCCGAGGGCATCGACTACCGCGGCTGCCTGTATGGCGGCTTTATGCTCACCCCCGCCGGCCCCAAGGTGCTGGAGTTCAACGCCCGCTTTGGCGACCCCGAGACGCAGGTCGTGCTGCCGCGCCTCAAGAACGACCTGGTCGAGGTTATGCTCGCCTGCGCCAACTGCGAGCTTGATCAGATTGAGCTCGACTGGCGTGACGAGTGGGCCGTGGCTGTTGTTCTGACGAGCGCGGGCTATCCCGGCAGCTACGAGAAGGGCAAAGTCATCACCGGCATCGCCGACGCCGAGGCCATGGAGAACGTGACCGTGTACCATGCCGGCACCGCCGTGGTGGACGGCCAGCTCGTGACCAACGGCGGCCGTGTGCTTGCCGTGACCGCGCTGGGCGATACGTTTGAGAACGCCCGCAACCTTGCCTACGAGGCCTGCGAGAAGATTGATTTTGAGGGCAAGACCCTGCGTCACGACATCGGCCTGCGCGCGCTGCGCGGCCGCGACGCCTGGGATGCCTAAAATCCGAGAGGAATGAGACGGATGGACGAGAAGAACGAAGAGCTCGTGGACGCGCAGATCGTCGAAGAGGACAGCCGCGTGTATGGGCACGCCGAGGGCGAGCCTGGTGGCGAGGTCGCTGACGAGCCGGCGCTGGTGCTGGGCGATGACGACCCGCACGATGCCGAGCTGCACGAGAAGATTCTTTCGGAGGAGTGCGCCTGGAAGGGCAAGATTCTCGACGTCCACCGTCTTGAGGTTGAGCTGCCCAACGGTCGCCGCAGCGCCCGCGATATCGTTCGCCATCCGGGTGCGGCGGCTGTTGTGGCACTGACCGAGAGCGGCAAGATCGTACTGGTGCGTCAGTACCGCACCGCCATCGACCGCGTGACGGTCGAGATTCCCGCCGGCAAGCTCGATCCAGGTGAGGACCCGCTCGATTGCGCCAAGCGCGAGCTGCATGAGGAGACGGGCTTTAGGGCCGGTCGTATTCGCTTTTTGACGTCGATTGTCACGTCCTGCGGTTTTTGCGATGAGATTATCCACATCTACTTGGCTACCAAGCTCGAGTTTGATGCGCCCAACCCCGATGATGACGAGTTTGTCAACGTGGACCTGGTGCCGCTGCACGAGCTGATCGACGCCGTGCTCGACGGCAAGATCGAAGACGCCAAGACCGTTGTGGGCGCACTTGCCTGCGACAGCATTGCTCACCGTTTGGGCGGAGCGGAACTTTAACGAGCGGGGATGATCCCGCAGGTTTGTGTAAGTCAGCGAAAGTGCTCCATTTGAGACAAGGTGGCCTAAAAGAGGAGGGAAGCGTATGGATATACGCGACCGACGATTGAAGGCCAGATTGTCCAAATGGAGCACTTGCAGCGTCGAGACGAAACGCGGTTTGGTAAAACCGCGTAAGGTGACTATGTTTAAGAGGTTTCTTTCGTATTACGAGCCCCAGATGGGGCTTTTTGTTGCTGATACTGTTTGTGCTCTGGTGCTTGCCGCCATTGACCTTGCTTTTCCTATTATTCTGCGCAATTTGACCGGTGGGCTATTTACTCAGGGTCAGGCTGCCATTATGCAGGCGCTCGGCATGATCGCGGTGGGCTTGGTGCTGATGTATGCCGTCCGCTGCGCCTGCCGCTACTTTGTGAGCTATTGGGGTCACGTGATGGGTGCGCGTATGGAGTCCAAGATGCGTGAGGACCTGTTCGACCAGTATGAGCGCTTTAGCTTTGCGTACTTCGACCGCAACAGCTCGGGCGACATGATGAGCCGCGTGGTCAACGACCTGTTCGATATCTGCGAGGCGGCGCATCACGTGCCCGAGTGGATCATCATCTGCGGCATCGAGATTATCGGCTCGTTTGTGATCCTCTTTACCATCGCCCCGGTGCTGGCGCTCGCCATGGCCGTGGTGACGGCGGCGTTTGCGGTCATCATGTTTTGGCAGAACATGCGCATGCGTGAGGTCTTTAGCGACAACCGCAAAAAGATCAGCGGCATCAATGCGCAGCTGCAGGATTCGCTGGCGGGCATGCGCGTGGTCAAGAGCTTTGCCAATGAGGAGACCGAACGTTTCAAGTTCCGCGCCTCAAACAATCGCTATCTTTCGTCCAAGGAGAACATGTATCACGCCATGGGCGTCTATACCGCGACGTATGGCCTGCTCTCGGGTGTGCTCTATGTGATCGTGGTGTTGCTGGGTGGTTGGCTCGTTGCCCAGGGTCAGCTGCAGGCGGTCGATATGGCAACCTTCGCTCTCTACATTTCGCTGTTCTGCACGCCGCTCGAGACACTCGTCAATTCGGCCGAAACGTATCAGAAGGCTATTGCCGGCTTTAAGCGTATGGACGAGGTGCTCTCGACCGCGCCGGATATCCAGGACAAGCCGGGCGCCACGGATCTGCAGGTGACCGCCGGCGCCGTGGAGTATCACGACGTGTGCTTTAACTACGAGGATGTCGAGCTGGGCGAGGGCGATGCCGACGAGCGTCCCGTTATCGACCATATGGATCTGTCCATCAAGCCCGGGCAGACCATCGCTTTGGTTGGCCCTTCGGGCGGCGGCAAGTCCACGACCTGTTCGCTGCTGCCGCGCTTTTATGACGTGGCTGCCGGCTCCATTAGCATCGACGGCCAGGATGTGCGCGATGTGACGCAGCAGAGCCTGCGTCGTGCCATCGGCCTGGTGCAGCAGGATGTCTACCTGTTTGACGGAACAATCGGCGAGAACATCGCCTACGGCAAGCCGGGTGCTACGGCAGAAGAGATCGCCGAGGCGGCCCGCCGCGCCAATATCGATACCTTTATCGAATCGCTTCCGCAGGGCTACGACACCGTGGTAGGCGAGCGCGGCAGCCGTCTTTCGGGCGGACAGAAGCAGCGCGTTGCCATCGCGCGCGTGTTTCTCAAGAATCCCAAGATCCTTATTTTGGATGAGGCGACGAGTGCTTTGGATAACGAGAGCGAGGAGGCGGTGCAGGAGTCGCTCGAAGAGCTGGCATGCGGCCGCACCACAATTATCATCGCCCACCGTCTTTCTACCATTAAGCATGCTGACGAGATTGCGACCGTTGAGCATGGTCGCGTTGTGGAACGTGGCACGCACGAGGAGCTTCTCGCCCGTGGCGGCACCTATGCCCGTTACTATCGAATGCAGTTCGAAGGTGCGCGTGCGCACGAGCTCGACTGATTGATATGACAGGAAGTTTATGGCTGACAAGAACCCTTTGACTCCGGAAGAAGTGACGGAGTTATTCTCCGAAATCGATGCATCCGGTGTCTTGGATCCCACGCTTGCCAAAAAGCGAACCGAGCGCATGCGTGAGAAGGAGGCTGCGGCCAAGCGCGGTGACAAAGCGGCGCTAGCGCAGCTGCGCAGCGAGGACCGCGCGAGCCAGGCAAAACATATCGACCCGCTGTCCGAGGACGATCCTTCGGGCTCGCAGGTGAGCCATACCATTACGAAGACCGCGATGGCCGTGGTCATCGGTATTTTGGTGCTGATCGTGGGCATGCAGATTGGCTACGGCGTGATGCGTCGTCTGAACACCGCCAACCTGTCCGAGAGCGTTTCGGTCGATACCGTTTCGACGGCGCTGAAGGGCGGCCTTGAGTGGGGCAACGGCTTTACGCAGTTCCCGCTCGACTTTACCGTCGATGAAGCCGATGAGCGTACGGGCACGGTCGAGGTGACGGTGTTGGACACATCGTCTGCCAACGAGCTCGAGCTGCTGTCCAACGGGCAGATCCAGGCCGCGGCGCTTGCGACCAACGCGCTACTCAACGATAAGATCGACCGCGTGGTGTATAACGTTCACGCCTATATCGACGAGAATAGCAACATTCAGCACGATTCCTTCTTTGGCATGTTCCCCGCGCGGGGCCACCAGAGCGCCATCCTGACGTTCGTGTGGACCAAGAGCTCATCCAACGCCACGAGTATCGACTGGAAGATGCGCATCGTGAGTATGGATGACACCATCGCCGAGCGCATTCAGAAGCAGGTGAACTCGGTGTCGTCGTTGATTGAGGACCCGGTGGTGAGCCAGACCAAGATTGACGAGGAAAAGGCCGAACGTGACCTGGAGCATCGTCTGCATGGCCGCGAGATTTTCCGCGGCGGTAAGCCCGATCGCTCACCGTCCGATCTGCTGGAACAGGACAAGAAAAAGTAAGACGCCGTCATCCCGCGTGAGCCACAAGCCCCGCGGGATGATTTTTCTGGGACGGGGATTAGAAAATCATTATGCATAGAAAGTCATAATTATCATTTCGTAAACATTTCGATGAAATTAACGCCATGAGGCATGCTTGCGGTTACAATACCGCGAGGCCTAACTACACACCTTTAAGCCGGTCCTGTGAGACCGGGAAGGAGAATTATGGCGAACAACCATACCGCGGGCGCTGCCGCCCGCACCTTCGCGCCCAGCGAGCTTTGCCAGCGTATGCTGGCCAAAACCAGCAAGGGCACCTGCGGTCCCTGCATCCTGTATCTTGAGGATGGGACCATTTTTTATGGACGTGCATGCGGCGCCGAGGGCACCGCGACCGGCGAAGTCTGCTTCAACACCTCGCTCGAGGGCTACTTTGAGGTCATGACCGACCCGAGTTATGCCGGCCAAATCGTAACCATGACCTATCCGCAGATCGGCAACTACGGTATCGACGAGACCGACGTCCAGTCGGCCTTCCCCGGCGACGCCGTGCGCCCTGCGAGCGCTCCGGCCATGCGCGGCATGATCGTTCGCGACATGTGCGCCACGCCTTCTAACTGGCGCTCGGCCGTCAGCGTGCCGGAGTACCTGCGCGCTCACGACATCGTCGCTATCGAAGGTGTCGACACCCGCGCCCTGGTGCGCCATCTGCGCGACAATGGTTCTAAGATGGGCATTATCTCGACCGAGATCTTCGACGTCGACGAGCTTGCCGAGCGTCTGGCCGCAGCACCCACGCTGGTAGGCGAGAACCTGGTGAAGACCGTAAGTTGCCCCGCGCCTCACGAGTTTGTGGCCGCCGACCTGCCTGCCACGCATGACTTTGCACTTGCGGTTGCCGCTCCTGCCCGTCACAAAGTGGTCGCCTACGACTGCGGCGTCAAGCGCGGCATTCTGGAGGGCTTGGTCCGCGCCGGCTGCGACCTTACCGTCGTGCCGTGGGATACGCCCGCCCAGCAGGTGCTCGACATGGATCCCGACGGTGTCTTTTTGTCCAATGGCCCCGGCGACCCCGACGCCGTGGTGGAGACCTACGAGCAGGTGCAGCAGCTGATCGGTAAGGTGCCGGTCTTTGGTATTTGTCTTGGTCACCAGATGATCAGCCTGGCCTGCGGCGCCCAGATGGAAAAGCTTAAGTTCGGTCACCGCGGTGGCAACCAGCCGGTCATGAACCTGGTAAGCCGTCGCGTGGAGATCACCGCGCAAAACCATGGCTTTGGCCTGCTGTTCCCCAGTTTGGGCAAGCTTGTCCCCGAGCTTTCCGGCGGCGAGACCGAGCATGCGGCCGATGGAGATCTGCGCGTCTGGGTGCGCCGCGGAATCGCGCCGGTCGTGATGAACGAGCGCTTTGGCCGCATTCGCCTAACACATGTGAACCTCAACGACGGCACCGCCGAGGGCATCCAGCTGCTCGACGCCCCGTGCTTCTCGGTCCAGTATCACCCCGAGGCCTCGCCTGGCCCCACCGATGCCCACTATCTCTTTACCGCCTTTACGCGACTCATGGACGGCGAGGAGAACTACCTGGACATCGACACCGCGAAGGACCGCCTGGCTGGCTGGAATTTCGCCGAGACCGCCGCGACCGAGACCGAGGAGAACTAACATGCCGAAACGTACTGACATCAAGCGCATCCTCGTCATTGGTTCGGGCCCCATCGTTATCGGTCAGGCCTGTGAGTTCGACTACTCCGGCGCACAGGCCTGCAAGGTGCTCAAGGAGGATGGCTTTGAGGTCATCCTGGTCAACTCCAACCCGGCGACCATCATGACCGACCCGGGTCTTGCCGACCGCACCTATGTCGAGCCCATCACCGCCGAGTTTATCGAGCGCGTGATTAAGAAAGAGCGCCCGGACGCGCTGCTGCCCACGCTGGGCGGCCAGACCGGTCTGAACGCCGCCGTCGAGCTGGCGAAAGACGGTACGCTCGACAAGTACGGCGTCGAGATGATCGGCTGCGACCTGGACGCCATCGAGCGCGGCGAGGACCGCAAGCTCTTTAACGAAGCCATGGCCGAGATTGGCCTGGAAGTCGCGCGCTCGGGCTATGCCTACAGCGTGGCCGACGCCGAGGCTATCGCCGAGCGCGTGGGCTATCCCTGCGTACTGCGCCCGAGCTTTACCCTCGGCGGCGCCGGCGGCGGCATCGCTCACACCCACGAGGAGCTCGTCTCCATCGTGAGCCAGGGCCTCGAGCTCTCGCCTGCCCATGAGGTGCTGGTCGAGGAGTCCATCGAGGGTTGGAAAGAGTATGAGATGGAGGTCATGCGTGACCACGCCGGCAACGGCATCATCGTGTGCTCCATCGAGAATCTCGACCCCATGGGCGTGCACACCGGCGACTCCATCACCGTGGCGCCGGCGCAGACCCTCTCCGACCTGGAGTATCAGCGCATGCGTGTCGCGTCGCTCGCCATTCTGGAGAAGATTGGCGTCGAGACCGGCGGCTCAAACGTGCAGTTTGCCGTGAACCCTCAGACCGGCCGCTTGATCGTCATCGAGATGAACCCGCGCGTGAGCCGTTCGTCCGCGCTGGCCTCCAAGGCCACGGGCTTCCCCATCGCTAAGGCCGCCGCGCGCCTGGCCGTGGGCTACACACTCGACGAGATCGTCAACGACATTACCAAGGCAACGCCTGCCTGCTTTGAGCCCACGATTGACTACTGCGTTGTCAAGGTGCCGCGCTTTGCCTTCGAGAAGTTCAAGGGTACCGACCCCACGCTCACCACGCGTATGAAGGCCGTGGGCGAGATCATGGCGATCGGCCGCACCTTTGAGGAGGCCTTTGGCAAGGCTATGCGCTCGCTGGAGGATGGCCACCAGGGCATTTGCGCCGGTGGCAAAGAGGGTGCCGATAAGCTGAGCGACGACGAGCTTGCTCAGGCCGTGGCAACCCCGACCGAGCATCGCATCTTCTTTGTGGTCGAGGCCCTGCGCCGTGGCTGGGACATCGCTCGCATCCATGCCATCTGCGGTATCGATCCGTGGTATCTCAACCGTATCAACGATATGGTGCAGGTCCAGGAGAGCATCCGCGGCCTGCGTGTGGAGGATATCGACGCCGACGCGATGCGCCTGCTCAAGCAGTACGGCACGAGCGACGCCGAGATCGCCGCGCTGACCGGCTCGGACGAGCGCTTTGTGCGCGCCTATCGCAAGGGCCTTGGCGTGGTTCCCAGCATGAAGACGGTCGATACCTGCGCTGCGGAGTTCTCGAGCGCCACGGAGTACCACTACAAGACGTACGAGAACATCTACCGCACGAGTCCGGATGCCAAGAAGTGCGTGGCTCCCGACGAGACCACGCCGACGGACAAGCCCAAGGCGATGATCCTGGGCGCCGGTCCCAACCGCATTGGCCAGGGTATCGAGTTCGATTACTGCTGCGTGCACGCGAGCTACGCGCTGGCGGCCCGCGGCTTTGAGACCATCATGGTCAACTGCAATCCCGAGACCGTCTCGACCGACTACGACACGTCCGACCGCCTGTACTTTGAGCCGCTCACCTACGAGGACGTCATGGACGTTATCGACGTTGAGCGCCCCGATGGCGTCGTGGTGACGCTCGGCGGCCAGACCCCGCTTAAGCTGGCGCGCATGCTCGAGGAGAGCGGCGTGAACATCATGGGCACCAAGCCCGATGCCATCGATTTTGCCGAGGATCGCGAGCGTTTTGCCGCCCTGCTCGACAAGCTGGGCATCATGTACCCGCCGGCGGGCCAGGCCACCTCGTTTGAGGAGGCCGAGGCCGTGGCCGCGCACATCGGCTACCCGCTGCTGGTGCGTCCGAGCTACGTGCTGGGCGGCCGCGGCATGATGATCGCCTACGATGCCGAGCATCTGCGCGATTACATGGCCGAGGCTGCGCGCATTAGCCCCGACTACCCGGTGTATCTGGACCGCTTCTTGGAGGGCGCGATCGAGTCCGATGTCGACGCCCTGTGCGATGGCGAAGAGGTCTACATCGGCGGCATTCTGGAGCATATCGAGGAGGCCGGTATTCACTCCGGCGACTCTGCGACCTGCATCCCGCCGTTCAGCTTTAGCGAGAGCCTGCAGGCAAAGCTTCGCGAGACCACACGCCGCATCGCGATGGCACTGGGCGTACGCGGCCTGGTCAACGTGCAGTATGCCATCAAGGGCGAGACCGTCTACGTGATCGAGGCCAACCCGCGTGCCAGCCGTACCGTGCCGTTCATCTCCAAGGCCACCGGCGTGCCGCTGGCCAAGTGCGCGGCGCGTATCATGGCGGGCGATTCCATCGCGAGCTTGGGCCTGCCGAGCGACGAGCGTCAGCTCGATTGGTTCTGCATGAAGGAAGCCGTTATGCCCTGGGGCCGTTTCCCGGGCGCCGACGTTATTCTGGGACCCGAGATGAAGTCGACGGGCGAGGTCATGGGTATCGCCAAGAGCTATCCCGAGGCATACGCCAAGACGCAGCTGGCGATCGACTACAAGCTGCCCGACCCGAGCGCCGGCAAGGTGTTCATTAGCGTGTGCGATCGCGACAAGCGCCACATCCTTTCGGTCGCGCGTATCCTGCGCTACCTGGGCTTTGACATCTGCTCCACCGAGGGTACGGCGCGCGTGCTGCGTGGCGGCAACGTGACGTGCGAGGTCGTGGAGAAGATTAGCGGCCCGCATGACGGCGAGCGCCCCAACATCGGCGACCTCATCGCCGATGGCAAGATTGCGGTGATCGTCAACACGCCGTACGGCCCAGGTTCGCGTGGCGACGGCTATCTGTTGCGTACCGAGGCAGTGCGCCGCGGCGTGACCTGCGTGACGGCGATGTCTGCCGCCAACACGTACGTGAGTGCCATCGAGGCCGTGCGCGAAGACCAGCAGGGTCACGGCAGCGCCAACGACATGGGCATGGACGTCATCGCCCTGCAGGACCTGCCGCAGTACACGGTGTAGTTGACCTGGCCGGCCGGGGCGGGAGGGGCCGAGTTTCCCCCTTTCGCTCCGGCTGCAAGCAGAGTCGCTCAGGAGGAAACTCGGCCCCTCTTGCCCCGACGCACTGTGTCTAGACGGATTGCACCTCCTGTTTTTAGAGATAAATACCATTTAGCGGTGATATTCAACCGTTCAAGATATTATGTAATGGCATATTACGTCATATGACGTAATATGCCATTAGCAGTCAAGGATGACTGTCTGTGTTCAAGTCGAGAAAGGGGCAAAATGATTAAACTGTGTCGCGTCGATAGCCGGTTAGTGCATGGGCAGACCGTGTTCTCTTGGTATCCAACGCTTGAAGCAAACGCTATTCTTGTGGTTTCAGATGAGTACGCCGCAAGCAAAGAGCGAATTCAAGCGCTGCGAATTGCAAAACCCGCTGATGCCAAATTGGTTGTCAAAAGTGTAGAAGATTCCATCGTGGCCCTTAACGGAAGCGCGGTGGATAAATACGAGCTAATTGTTGTTGCGGGAAATGTACATGACGCCTGTGAAGTTGCGCGTGCGTGTCCAAAAATAACGTCTGTGAAATTAGGCGGCGCTCGACCGTTGGGGGATAGCGTAAAGGAGCTTGGCCCTGCTGTGCGCCTTTCCCAATCCGATATTAATGAAATTAAGAAAGCCATGGCTGATGGAATCGAATTCGAGGTAAGGCAGGTTGCTAGCGAGAAAAAACGCATCGTAACAAGTTTTGATTTGTAGGAAGAGGGAGAAATATGCTGCTTCAAGCTTTTCTGGTTGGTCTTGCCGCTGCGATAGGTCAATCGGATTATTTACTCGGTACTGCGATGGTCGAGCGGCCGATTGTCCTCGGAGCGATTGTCGGTATTTTTTTTGGGTGATATTCCGACTGGCGTTATTGTTGGTTTCCAGCTCGAACTCGCGTTCATGGGGGTCTGGCAGGTTGGTGCTGCCGTGCCGCCCAACGTAATTGTTGGTTCAGTTTTGGGAACAGCCTTTGCGATTACTATGGGTGCGGGTCCCGAGACCGCTCTGACTATTGCTATGCCCACTGCGGTGCTTGCCGGCATGTTTGACAGCCTTATGTATAGCGTTGTTACGCCTCCTATGGCTGTCTGGGCTGATCGTGGCGCCGAAAAAGACGACCCCAAAACGATTGCAGCCGCTATGTGGACCAATGGAATTCTCTACATCATTGCGCTTGGCTTGATTTGCGGCGTGGCTTTTTACGTTGGAAATGATGCTGTTCAGGCACTGATTGACGCCATTCCTGATTGGCTTACGAATGGGCTTACGATCGCAACGGGTATTCTGCCCGCGCTTGGATTTGCGCAGCTTATGTCAATCCTGTCCACCAAGGAGCTGAGCTTCCTATTCTTTGGAGGCTTCTTGCTGAGTGCCTATCTAAACATTCCGACGATCGGTATCGTGGCGTTTTCGCTGATCCTGATTGGGATTCTCAATATGGCTCACATTTTTATGCCTGCCAGTGCGGCGGTCGCTAAGGAGGTTGACGATGACAACGAATTCTAATGATGTTCTTGAGCTCTCGCCGGAGTCAAATAAATCGACCGATAAGAGAATAACCAAGAAAGACTTAAAGGCGTTATTTTGGCGTAGCTTTCCACTCAACATCATGTGGAGCTTTGACCGACAAATGAACGTTGGTTTCTGCTACGACATGATTCCGGTAATCAAGCGGTTATACGATAAGCCTGAAGACCGGATCGAGGCATATAAGCGTCATCTTGAGTTCTACAATATTCAAGTTACGTTTAATCCTCTGGTCGCCGGCATTGTGGCCTCCATGGAGGAGGAGAACGCCAACAATCAGGACTTTGACACCGCCTCAATTAACGCCATGAAAGCATCGCTTATGGCTCCGCTTTCCGGTATTGGAGATTCACTGATTGCCAGTACGCTTCGCATGATTGCGACGGGCGTTGTGACAGGACTTTGCCTTTCGGGCAGTCTGCTCGGCCCAATCCTGTTCCTGCTTCTTTATAATGTCCCAACGATCCTGATCCGCTGGTTTGGGCTTCAGTATGGTTATTCGCTTGGCAGTGGCATGATTTCGAAGCTGAACGATTCTGATGTAATGCACAAAGTTACGTCCGGCCTGGCGATTGTGGGACTAATGGTAGTTGGTGGAATGGTGGCGACCACCGTTGCAGTTACCACTCCGCTCGCTCTTAACTTCGGCGACACCGCGTTTAAGTTGCAGGAAACGCTCGATGGGATATTCCCGGCTCTTTTGCCGCTCTGCGCGTTCGGGATCATGTGTCTTTGCAATAAGAAACAGGTCAAAATTATTTGGCAGATTGTGGGCATTCTCGCTGCGGGTATTGTGCTCGGCGTCCTGGGGATTTTGGGCTAGAGAAGGCGTCCATCTTTTGAGATGCTGAACTCGAAGGACGATGCGTCTGCTCGCCAAACGGTTTTTGAATAGTGGAGCGGCATTTCATCGCAGGCATATGTGACGTGCTCGACAACGCTCACGGGGGCTCCAACGATATAACCGAGAAGGTTTGCTTCTTGGAGCCCCGCTATTCCTGCGGTGATTTTGAGCTTCTCAATACCGGTTGCGATGCTGTAATGGTTGGCGATCAGGTCGAAAAGACTGGCATTGTCTGTGAGAAGCTCCAGTAGTCCGGGCAGAGTGCCCTGCGTTGCATAAACGGTGTCGATGGCGCAGGGGGCATTTTCGATATAAACCAAGCGCGCAACTCGTTGCACTACGGTTCCGTTGTCAATTTTGAGCTCCCGTGCAATGTGGGCATCAGCCTTGATCAAGCCTGTTTCCAAGATGGACTTGGTTGTTTTATCGCCGTATTGGGGGTCGGAGCTCAAATTGAAAATGGTGCTTGTTCCTCGTTTCAGGGTGAGCTTCGATGGGTTTACGAATGTTCCCTTGCCTCGCAGGCGGTAGAGCAAGTTTTGGTCAATGAGATTCTGTACGGCGCGTCTTACGGTGATCCTGCTTACTTTGTATTGCTTGCAAAGCTCGGTTTCGGTGGGAATCTGACTGCCGCCGGGGAGTTCGCCAGAAACTATTTTCTTGAGGATATCGTTTTCAACGGTCTGATAGAGAAGCTCTGGCTGAGTGAGCTCGTCTTTTGCTGCAGGCATGGTGGACCCCTTGGTCTTCAGTTTCTTTAGTACATAGATATACGACAACTGAGGACATCATAAGCCGTTATCTCAAAAGTTATGGAAATATCGATTTGGCGTTATCGCCGAGAGGGGATTTAAGATGGGCAGACAATACGACGAGGCGTTGATTGGCGCCATCTCCGGTCGCTCGTTTATAACCGAGAAGAGGGGGCTCGAGGTTCAAATTCGTCCGGTTCCTGATGATGAAAGAGAGCATGTGCTTGACCCACGAATTCTCGAGGTATCTCGCAAGAAGATGCGGAATGTTAGCATGTCTCCGAGCTGGACGAGCCTTATTGGAATGCGCCATCGCCCGGATAAGCCGACATACCGCCTACTCGATGGTGAGGTTCAGCGCGATGAGATCCTCATGGAGGCGGCCGATCGCTATATAGATTTATTCGTCTGGACGCCACCAAATCATAAGAAGGCAAGTCCAGCGCTTGTTTACCTGCATGGCGGCGCGTTTATGGCGGGGAATGTTCTGCAATTTGAACATCAGCTCGAGTTCATCGCCGAAAAGTCTGGTGCAGTGGTGGTTTATCCAGAATACCGCTTGGCGCCGGAGACGGCATTTCCCGGGCAGATCGAGGATTGCGTTCTTGCTCTTGATTATGTGTGCGAGCATGCCGGGGATCTCGGAATCAATCCTCATAAAATAATGGTCGCCGGCGACTCCGCAGGAGGAAGCCTTACTAATGCGTGTGTTCAGCTCAGGGGTGCTGGAGCTGTAGCCCATGCCTTCGAAATCTATCCTGAAGTCGACCTTGCGGGCGAACAGGGCGAGGGATATGAGGATTTTCCTGCGATAGCCGATCAAGAGGACGTTGCGCGTTTTCGCATCGACCATCTTCGCGATTCGGACGGCCCGATGGTCGAACTTTGTGCACACGGAAAAATGTCTCCTCATGACCCGTTGATTTCTGCGCTAATGCTTGAGGACTGCACTGATTTCCCCCCGGTGACTATCGTGACATCCGAATACGATCCGCTTCGTATCCCCGATGAAAAATGGGCTACAAAATTACGGTCTTCAGGAATCGATGTCGAGGTCATCGAATATGCCGGATGTGACCATGGTTTCTTCGATCATTTTGGCGTGTACCCGCAATCGGAAGACGTGTGTTTGTTGATGGCTGAGAAGCTTAAAGAAATGGCTGCACAATAACGTCTCTCGGCGATAAGGGACTGAAGTCGCCTGTGTTTCTGCATTCGTGGTTCTCAGTCTGATTAAAAATGAGGCTTGCTCCTTGCCCGAGTGGGTGGGGAGCAGTTTGTTTTTTTGTAGCGATGCGAGGCGAGTGCCGCGCACTTTAGATCGCCATTTTGCTTCGCTGTATACCACTTGACGTAATAAAAGAGGCAAGGGCGGTGCGAGGGCCAACAGTCATTCTAAGCTCGGATTCGTATTCTAAAAAGGTTGTTTCGGTTGCGCGGTACAATATAGCAAAAAAGAATGATAAAATGAATTCGAAAAAGAATTCATTTTTAGGAGGTATGTATGCCTGCTTTGCAGATGCTCGACAACCTTGTTCCAATTAGCGATTTCAGCCACGGTAAGGGCTCGGCTGCATTTTCGAAGGTTGGGGACGACAATCCTGTTGTGGTTCTCAAACACAACAAGCCAGCGTTTGTGATTGTTACACCCGATGAATATAGGGAAGCGAAGCAAGCGGAGGAGGACCTCACCTTGTTAACGTTGGCGCTTAAGAGAATGGCTGTGGCAAGTGACGATGCGCTTGTTTCCCTGTCTGATGTTATGGAAGAGCTGGGTGTGAGCCAGGACGAACTCGATCAGATGGATGAGGTCGAGTTTGAATGAGTGGGTACGAAGTCGCTTTCTACCCGGATGCTCTCAAGGATATTAAGCGTCTGGACGGCTCCCAACGAAAGATCGTCCTTAAGGCTATAGAAAAAATCAGAACGAACCCATTGCCGCAGAACGAAGGTGGATTCGGCAAGCCTCTTGGAAACAAGGCAGGTACGGATTTGACTGGCTTTATGAAGATCAAGCTCAGGGGAAGTGGCATTCGAATCGTGTACCGCCTCATCAGAATTAAAGAAAAGATGGCCATCGTAGTGGTAGGCGCTCGCGAAGACATGGAAGTCTACCGAACTGCTCAGAGACGAGAACTCGATTTCGAGAAATGGGCGGAAGAGAATATCTAGCTTTAACGATGAACGACGAGTGAGCGTTGGTGGGGCCCTGACGAATTAGATTCGTCAGGGTTTTTCGCTGAACCAATTGCCTTCAGCCTCCGTTGACCTTTCCTTCCAATTCATCAGCCAACGTACGTCATGGCAATCCCCGGTAGGTCGCAGGGCGCTTCGCGGGCGGGCCAGGCTTTATCTGAACGACTTTGCGAAGCAACCGGAGTGAAGATAAAGCCTGGCCCGCCCGCGAAGCGCCACAAAGACCGCAGGGACGGGAGCAGCTATACTACTCTCAGTAGTTAAGGGTCGCGGATCCGCCGCGTCACCGCTCTCAACAGGAGGTCTTTGTTTATGGCAGATCAAAAGCCGGTTGTCGGGATCATTATGGGCTCCAAGTCCGATCTGGGCGTTATGGAAGGCTGCACCGCCGAGCTCGAGGCGCTTGGTGTGCCCTATGAGCTCGTCATCGCGAGCGCACACCGCACGCCGGCGAAGGTCCACGAGTGGGCCTCGACTGCCGCCGATCGCGGTATCAAAGTGATTATCGCCGCCGCCGGCAAGGCCGCTCACCTGGGTGGTGTCGTGGCTGCCTTTACGCCGCTGCCGGTCATCGGCGTGCCTATGAAGACGAGTGACCTGGGCGGCATGGATTCGCTGCTGTCGATGGTGCAGATGCCTTCGGGCGTGCCCGTGGCCTGCGTTGCCATCAACGGCGCCAAGAACGCCGCCATCTACGCCACGCAGATTCTGGGCGCTTGCGACCCCGAGTACCGCAAGGTTATCGAGAAGATGAAGCAGGAGATGGCCGACGCCTAGACGTTCCGCCGTTTCGCCGCAGTATAAGGAGAGCCATGTCCGACTATCAGGGAAAACGATTCAAGGCTTCTCAGATTCCCGATCCATCGAAGCCGGGTGCTGCCCATGCGGCGCAGCAGGGTCGGGCATCCTCTCCTCAGCAGCCGCGCGCGCCGCGCCCCGTGACACCGGCGACGCATCGTCGACAGGACGCGCCAGCCGCATATCGACCTTCATCTTATAGCAACGCTAAGAAGCCGCCCCGGTCTTCATCGCATGCCGCGCCGTCGGATTACACCGAGCCCCCGCGCAAAAAGCGCCGCTCCATTATTCCCATTCTGCTCATCATCATCGGTATCGGCCTGATTGTTGCCGCCGCTGCCATCTTTATCAATGCGCAGATCGGTTACAAGCAGGCGAGCGAGTCGTACCAAAAGATCGAAGAGCAATATGCGCCCGCTAAGGACGCCAGCGGCGTGCCGGCTATCGACTTTGATGCCCTTGCCCAGACAAATCCTGAGGTTGTTGGCTGGATTTACGCACGGGGTACCAACATTAACTATCCCGTGGTGCAGTGCAAGGACAATAACTCCAAGTACCTCAACACGTTGTTCGATGGCACGTCCAACGCATCGGGTGCCATCTTCTTGGATTACGAGGACAATGCGCCCGGCATGGTGGATCAGCAGACCACGATCTACGGCCACCATATGAACGATGGGTCGATGTTCAACGTGATTTCGGACACGACCGATCAGGCGACGTTCGATAGCATCGAGTACGTGTATTACATCACGCGCGATGCAACGTATAAGCTGCGTCCGCTGGCGACCAAAGTTGTCGAGGACACGTATGCCAAGGCGCGCACACCCAATTTTGAGGGCGACGACGGGCTCAAGAACTACCTGTCCGAGATGCTCGACGGTGCCTCTGCCGTGGCGAGCGATGCCACCGATCGTGCTGCTTCGGCAACCAAGGTCGTAACGCTTGTGACCTGTCGTTCGTTATCGCTGAGCAACACGCGTGCTGTCATGGTGCTCACGCCGGTCGAGGAATAAGTTGTTCGAGAGCAGTCTTTTTGGGACGGGGCTTTTTTAGCTACCCGGGATGATCAAGGGGAGAACATGATGCTTGAGAGTGGCAAGGTAATGCCTTCGGTCGATGCGTGGCTGCGCGAGGCTAAGTCTGACCCGTCGGCTGCGGGGTGCGGTATGTACCTGACGCATAACGGCGTGGTGCGCGCGACACCCAAGTCCGAGGCGCGTGGAATCGAAACCGACGGCGTGGCGCCCGGGCACAAGGTGGGCGGTATGGTGTTTGATTACGATACCGACAAGGTCCAGGCCGCTATCGAGCAGACGCGCGCGATGCCGGGCATCGGCTACGTTCGCGTGTGGCTGGCGAGGGGGGAGCTCGCGGTGGGCGACGACATCATGCTCGTGCTCATTGGCGGAGACATTCGCCCGCACGTGGTCGATGCACTGCAGGCGCTCGTCGGCACCATCAAAAACGAGTGCGTGAGCGAGGTCGAGCGCGAAGCGTAAGGCCCTGGGTGCCGCCTCGCCCCGTCCCATCCACAACAAAAGCCCGCCAGCAGCTTGTGAACTGCGCCCCAAATCTTGGACGCCCTAAATAGCGACTAGGCCGCGAGGGCCT
>CAUAAR010000009.1:0-68329 GCA_958427035.1 uncultured Collinsella sp.
CGCGCATAAAGAAAGCCTCCCATTTCTCATGTCCAAGAAATGGGAGGCAGTTCACCGCGGTGACGGGCTTTTTGCTACCGATACGCCGGGATTCGAACCCCGAGGGCATTAAATCACACTGTCATCCAAGGGACCGTGGGCAAAAAATAGCAAATATGAGTACTGTTATCAATTTAGTAACAGCGATTTCATGCCATCAGAAGGCGATTTAGACGCCAGGGGTCCTACGGCGGAAGAATTGCAGACGTTTATCGGCTAAGTACTTGGACATATGTTGCGTAACACTTCATATTTTGCAAATAAATAATGCTACAGGACTTGTGACAGTACTCATATTTGACGTTTTTTGCCCACAACCCTTTATACCTAGGCATATCGGCGGCAAAACGGGCTTCAAAGCGCCCTTCGCAAACAAAAACCGGGGCCCGCATGATGCGGACCCCGGCTCAATACCGTGACGATATGTCAGTTACGCCCTACACGTAGAACAGGATGTCGTCGTAGGTCGGGACCGGCCAGTAGTCGGCTGCCACGATCTCCTCCATGGCGTCCACGGCGGCACGCAGCGCATCCATAGCGGGAACGACCTCGTGCGCGTACACGTTGGCCTGCTCCTGGCCATCGAGGGCCTCAGCCTTCTGATGCACGGCGTCGAGCGCCTTGATGGAGTCGTTGATGGTGGTGATACCGTTGCAGAGCTTGTTGAGCGTGTTCTGCTCGCACTGCATGGCGGCCTCGGCACCGGCGGCACGAATAGTCTCAAGGCCCTTAGCGACCTTGGTGGCATAGGCGGTAATGACCGGGCGATAGGTACGACGCGCCTCGCGAACCATCGTGGTAGCCTCGATGTTCATGAGCTTGTTGTACTTCTCGAGCTTGCAGTCGTAGCGGCACTGGGCCTCGGCCTTGGTCAGGACACCCGTCTCCTCAAAGAGCGCAATGGCCTTATCGGAAACAAAGGCGGGCAGGGCGTCGGCCGTGGTCTTGTTGTTGGCAAGGCCGCGCTTCTCGGCCTCGACGGGCCACTCGTCGGAGTAGCCATCGCCGGAGAAGAGGATGCGCTGGTGGTCGGTCAGGACCTTCTTGCAGTACTCGAGCGCAGCGTCCTGGAACTCATCCTCGGGCGTACCCTCAAGCGCGTCGGCGAAGGACTTGAGCGACTTGGCCACGGCGGCATCGAGCACCAGGTTGGAGTCGGAGACGTTCTGCTCGGAGCCGCAGGCACGGAACTCGAACTTATTGCCAGTAAAGGCAAACGGGGAGGTGCGGTTGCGGTCGGTGTTGTCCTGCATCAGCTTGGGCAGGGTATCGGCGCCCAGGTCGAGCACGCCGCGCGTGGCATGAACGGAAGCCTTGCCATCGATGATCTTCTCGACGACCTCGGTAAGCTGGTCGCCCAGGAAGATGGACATAATCGCCGGAGGAGCCTCATTGGCGCCCAGACGATGATCGTTGCCGGCCGAGGCAACAGAGGCACGCAGGAGCTCCTGATAGTTATCGACGGCCTCGATCACCGCGGTGAGGAAGACGATGAACTGCAGGTTGTCGAGCGGGGTGTCGCCCGGATCGAGCAGGTTCTCGGACTCGGTGCCAAGCGACCAGTTGTTGTGCTTGCCCGAACCATTGATGCCCTCAAAGGGCTTCTCGTGCAGCAGGCAGACCAAGTCGTGGCGGGAGGCGATGAGCTTCATCTTCTCCATCATGACCAGATTCTGGTCGATGGCCTCGTTGACTTCGCCATAGACGGGGGCAAGCTCATGCTGGCAGGGAGCAACCTCGTTGTGCTTGGTCTTGGCGGGAATGCCGAGCGCCCACAGTTCATCGTCCAGGTCCTTCATATAGGCCGAGACGGTGGGGCGGATAGCGCCAAAGTAGTGCTCCTCGAGCTCCTGGCCCTTGCATGGAGCAGCACCAAAGAGGGTGCGGCCGGTGATGACCAGGTCCTTGCGCTTGCGGTAAGCGTCCTTCTTGATCAGGAAATACTCCTGCTCGTCACCCACGGAAGGAACGACCTTCTTGGGGGTCTTACCAAACAGCGCCAAAACGCGCTTGGACTCACGCGAGAGCGCGGTCATGGAACGCAGCAGCGGGGTCTTCTTGTCCAGGGCCTCGCCCGTGTAGGAGCAGAAAGCCGTGGGGATGCACAGGACATCGTCCTTGATAAAGGCGGGGCTGGTGGGATCCCAAGCGGTGTAGCCACGGGCCTCGAAGGTGGCGCGCAGGCCGCCGTTGGGGAAGCTCGAGGCATCGGGCTCGCCCTGGATGAGGTTCTTGCCCGTAAACTTGGTAATGGCGGTGCCGTCGTGGTTGGGCTCCAGGAAGCTGTCGTGCTTCTCGGAAGTAATGCCCGAAAGCGGCTGGAACCAGTGCGCGTAGTGCGTCGCACCCTTGGAGATGGCCCAGACCTTCATGGCATGGGCAACGGCGTTGGCCACATCCAGGTCGAGCGGCTCACCGCCCTCGAGGGTTGCAGCAAGGCGCTTCCAAATGTCCTTGGGGAGGTAGTCCTTCATGACTTCCTCAGAGAACACCATGGTCCCGAAGCGGTCAGTAAGTTCGGCCATACGGAACTCCCTTCGTATCGGCACCGCGTGAGAAGCGGTGTTGATTACTAACGAACGAGTCATAGCTTAGACTCGCCGTGTTTCCGCGACATTACCGTTATGTTGCTGTCGCGAAACCAATCAATGAGGTTACCCTATCGAGGCGGCGTTGCCACCCTCAACAGCCAATCAACTGCATAAATTGCAGACCTCTCCCCATGGTTTAAGGGTAGTCAATTTGGGATGGAGCTCTATTAACTGGTATTTTGCATCAGATACCAGTCTTTATAGTCCGTGCCTAGATTAGCCGCTCTGTTATAGAGAAAGCCGATAGCAAGGCATCTTTGATTGGTATCCCCGAATAGCGAGTGAAACTCCACCGTGACACAGTGGTGCTGTAGAATCCTTACAACACATCACACTATTACGTATCTAGAGGAGCACGATATGCGCGTCGACGAGGTTTTTAAGCAGGCAGCATCCCAGGGCACCGCACCCGTTTCGTTTGAGATGTTCCCGCCCAAGGGCGAGCTGACCCTCGACACGGCTCGCGAAGTGGCAGGCAATCTGTGCAAGCTTTCGCCGAGCTTTGTCTCGGTCACCTGCTCGGCCGGCGGCTCGGGCAACGGTGCCGCCACCGCCCCCATCGCGCATATGATTACGAGCGAATTCGACACGCCCTCGGTGGCACACCTTACCTGCGTGGGCCGCTCGCACGCCGATATCGCCGCCAAGATCGACGAGTATCGCACCGCCGGCGTGGAAAACATCCTGGCCCTGCGTGGCGATCTTCCCGCTGGCGCGACCGAGGACGACAAGCCCGCCTCGGACTACGCCTACGCCCGCGACCTCATCCCCGAGCTCGTCGACGCCGGCTTTTGCGTGGGCGCCGCAGCCTACCCCGAGGGCCACATTGCCTGTGAGGATCTCAACCTCTCGGTCGAACACCTCAAGCAAAAGCAGGACGCCGGCGCGAGCTTCTTTGTGACGCAGCTCTTCTTTGATAACGAGTGCTTCTACCGCTTCCGCGAGCTTGCCGACAAGGCCGGCATCACCGTGCCCATTACCGCGGGCATCATGCCGTTTATGGGCAAGTCGCAGATCAGCCGCATGGTCTTTATGTGCGGCGCGTCGCTGCCCTCCCCCGTCATCAAGATTCTCGCCAAGTACGAGAATGACCCCGAGAGCCTGCAGGCAGCTGGTGTAGATTATGCAGCCCGCCAGCTTTGCGACCTCAAGGAGCACGGCGCCGACGGCCTGCACCTGTACACTATGAACCGTCCTGCGATCGCCGCGACCATTATGGAGCGCCTGGGGTAATGGAAAAACCGCACATCGATACAACCGCTGTCGAAGTGCCGGCCGACCTTGCGTCGCCGGCGCTCTACCGTATCGATGCCGCGCACCATCCCCGTGTCGACCGTGCCGAGATGCTGCGGTATCTGGGTTACGGCGGCCAGCAGATTGAGCCCGAACTGTCACGACGTATTGAGCTTGTGGTCGAGCGCCTTGAGCTTGACATTGAGCCCCGTGGCGTGCGCCGCGTATTTGCCGTCGATGCCACAAGCGTGGACGAGCAGGGCAAGCCTTGCATCCGTCTGGTCGGCACCAATGTTGAGCTGCGCGGTCGCGATATCTATCGACATCTTAAGGACGCCCGTATGGCTGCGCTCATGGCATGCACCCTCGGCATGGATGCTGAGCGCCGTTTGCGCACCACGGGAGCCCAACATCCCCTGGAGGGCGCCGTGCTCGACGCCGCGTGCTCCGCTTACGTGGAAGCCGCCGTTGAGCAAATGGACCAGCGGGTCAAGACGGACGCCGCCGTTCATGGGCTCGCCGGCAACTGGCGCTTTAGTCCCGGCTATGGCGACTGCCCGCTCTCGGCCCAGCGCTCGATCGTCAATGCGCTCAACGCCACGCGGCTCATCGGCCTGACCGTCACCCCCACCAGCCTACTCATGCCCACCAAAAGCGTGACCGCGGTGATCGGTCTGTTTGACGGCGAGGTCCACGACGCCCAAAGCCGCCCCACCTGCAATATCTGCCGCATGCGCGAGCACTGCCGCTTCCACGCCGCCCACACCACCTGCTATTCCAGCCATTAGGAGCCCTCGATGTTTACTCCGCTTATCACTCATGATCTGGACGGTGCCGCGCTGGCGGCGCCTGTTGACGCCGCACGCCGCAATGGCGCTGCATACAAGACGCGCACGATCAACGATCTGCGCATTAAGGACGATCGCCTGCGCGCCGCCATCGAGGGCACGGGGCACCTGCTGTTCGACGGCGGCATGGGTACCATGCTGCAGGCGGCCGGCATGAAGGCCGGCGCCCTGCCCGAGCTGCTCAACTTTGAGGAGCCTCAGGTCATCACCGATATCCAGCGTCAGTACGTCGAGGCTGGCTGTGACGTGATCACCGCCAACACCTTTGGCGCCAACGCCCACAAGCTCGACGGCGCCGCCACCGTGGCAGACGTCTTTGCCGCCGCTGCCGCCTGTGCCCGCGAGGCCGGCGCCCGCTACGTCGCCGGTGACATCGGCCCCATCGGCGCGTTGCTTCGCCCCTTGGGTACCCTCAGCTTTGACGAGGCCTACGACCTCTTTGCCGAGGAAGTGCGCGCAGGCGTCGCCGCGGGTGTGGACCTCTTTATTATCGAGACTATGACCGACCTGGCCGAGATCAAGGCGGCGGTCCTCGCCTGCCGCGAGAACTCCGACCTGCCCGTCTTTGCCACCATGACCTTCGAGGAAGACGGTCGCACCTTCCTGGGAACGAGTCCCGAGGTCGCCGCCATCACGCTTGACGCCATCGGCGCCGACGTTTTGGGCATCAACTGCAGCCAAGGACCGGCCGAGCTCCGGGGACTCGCCGCACGTATGCTCACCGTTACCGACAAGCCTGTTATGGTGCAGGCCAATGCAGGACTCCCCCATGTGGACGACGACGGCAACACCGTCTTTGATATCCAAGCCCCCGAATACGCCGAGGCCGTCGCCGGCATGATCGCCGACGGCGTGAGCGTCGTGGGCGGTTGCTGCGGCACCACGCCGGCGCACATGGCGGCCTTGCGCACGCTTATCGATAACCACACGCCCAGCCCGCGCCACCGCAAGCCCAGTATGTCGGTCACGAGCGCCCAAACGGTCGTGGACCTTCCCTGCGACGGCCACAAGATCGCCGTCATCGGCGAGCGCATCAACCCCACCGGCAAAAAGCGCCTGCAGCAGGCCCTGCGCGACGGCGACCTGGACTACGTTGTGAGCCAGGGCATCAGCCAGCAGGAACAGGGCGCCGACATTCTGGACGTCAACGTGGGCCTGCCCGAGATCGACGAGGTCAAGATCATCCAACAGGCGACCGAACAGCTCCAGGGGTCCACGCTGCTGCCGCTGCAGATCGACTCCACCGACCCCGCAGCCGTCGAGGCCGCCGTGCGCCGCTACGCCGGCAAGCCCATCATCAACTCGGTCAATGGCAAGCAGCAGATCATGGACGAGATCTTCCCGCTGGTCGCCCACTACGGCACCAACGTTGTCGGCCTTACGCTCGACGAAGGCGGCATCCCCGATTCCGCCGAGGCTCGCTTCGCCATCGCCGAGCACATCGTGGCCGAGGCCGCCCGTTACGGCATCGGACCGGACCGCATCCTCATCGACTGCCTGGTCATGACCGCCTCGACCAATCAACGCCAGGCCGAGCAGATCCTACGCGCCATGTCCCTGTGCAAGGAGCGTCTGGGCGTCAAATGCGCGCTCGGCGTGTCGAACATCAGCTTTGGCCTGCCTGCCCGCCCGCTGCTGGGCTCGGTCTTTTTGGCTGCCGCTTTTGGCGCGGGTCTGGACGCCCCCATCATGAACCCGGGCTCCAAGCGCTTTATGGATACCGTCTACAGTTATCGCGTCCTGAGCGTTGAGGACGAGGGCTCGACCGGATACATCGAGCGCTACGCCGGTTGGACCGATCCGTATAAGATCGCCGCAAACCCGGCAGCAGCTCAGGCCGCATCGAGTGATGCCGCGCCTGCCGCGGGCACCGCCGGCACCGACGGCAACGACGACCCGATTCGTCGCATGGTCGTCTCGGGCCGCAAAGGCGAGATCGCTGCCGAGACCGAGCGTCTGCTGGCAGACCACGACGCCATGGACCTCATCAACAATCACTTTATCCCCGCCCTCGACGAGGTTGGCGTTCTCTTTGACCAGGGCAAGTTCTTCTTGCCGCAGCTTATGGCCTCGGCCGAGGCAGCGCGTGTGGGCTTCGACACCATCAAGCGCCTGATGCCCGCCGGCGAGATCGCCGACAAGGGCAAGATCTGCGTGGCCACCGTCAAGGGCGACATCCACGACATTGGCAAGAACATCGTCAAGATGCTGCTCGACAACTACGGCTATACCGTCTTTGACCTGGGCCGCGACGTCGATCCGCAGGAGGTACTCAAGACCGTCAAGGAGCGCGATATCAAACTCGTCGGCCTCTCGGCGCTTATGACTACCACGGTCGTCGCCATGGAAGAGACCATCAAGTTGCTCCATGCCGAGGTTCCGGGCGTCAAGATCATCGTAGGCGGCGCCGTACTCACCCCCGAATACGCCAAGCAGATCGGCGCGGACTACTACGCCAAGGACGCCGCCGAAAGCGCTCGTATTGCCGAAGAGGTCTTTGGGCAGTAACACAACGGAAACAACCGAGCACCAAAACGTGCCGCATGCGCCACTTGGCACGTGCGGCACGTTAGAATAGATAAGACTATGCTCGTTTTGGCAGATAGGAGCGCAAGGATGGCGATCACGCCCGCAGAAATCGCGGAAACCCGCGGCATGGTTGAGGAGCAGAACCTCGACATCAGGACCATCACCATGGGTGTTTCGCTCATGGGTTGCGGCGACGAGAACCTCGACCGCATGTGCACGAAGATCTACGACCACGTGACGCACACGGCTGAGCATCTGGTCGAGACCGCCGAGAACCTCGAGCGCGAGTACGGTATCCCCATCGTCAACAAGCGCGTTTCCGTCACCCCGGTGGCGCAGATCGCCGCGTGCTGCAAGGATGAGGACCTCACCCCCATCGCGTATGCCCTCGACCGCGCGGCCGAGACGCTCGGCATCGATTACCTGGGCGGCTTCTCCGCACTCGTCCAGAAGGGCATCGGCGACGCCGACCGCCGCGTCATCCAGTCCATCCCCCAGGCGCTCGCCACTACGAGCCGCGTCTGCTCCAGCGTAAACGTCGCCAGCCTACGCGCCGGCATCAACATGGACGCTGTGCTCATGGCCGCCCAGACCATCATCGATGCCGCCAAGCTCACGGCCGACCAGGATTCCGTTGGCGCCTCCAAGTTTGTCTGCTTTGCCAACATGGTCGAGGACTCCCCGTTTATGGCGGGCGCCGTCCACGGCGGTGGCGAGGCCGACGCCGTCATCAACGTTGGTGTCTCGGGCCCCGGCGTTATGGCTGCTGCCTTGGAGACGCTCCCCGACTCCGCCTCGATGATGGAAGTCGCCGAAAAGATTAAGCAGACCGCCTTTAAGATCACCCGTGCCGGCGAGCTCATGAGCCGCGAGGCCGCCCGCCGTCTGGGTGTCGAGAAAGGCATTGTCGACCTGTCACTGGCTCCCACGCCTGCCATCGGCGACTCCGTTGCCCGTATCCTCGAGATCATCGGCGTGGGCACCTGCGGTGGCCCCGGCACGACCTGCGCGCTCGCCATGCTCAACGATGCCGTCAAGAAGGGCGGCGTCATGGCCAGCTCCAGCGTGGGCGGTCTCTCCGGCGCCTTTATCCCCGTGTCCGAGGACGCCGGCATGATCGCCGCCGTCGAGGCCGGTGCGCTTTCGCTCGAGAAGCTCGAGGCCATGACCTGTGTGTGCTCCGTTGGCCTGGACATGATCGCTATCCCCGGTGACACCCCGGTCGAGACCATCGCCGGCATCATCGCCGACGAGATGGCCATCGGCGTCATCAACAACAAGACCACGGCCGTCCGCGTGATTCCTGCCATCGGCAAGGGCGTGGGCGACTGCGTCGAGTACGGCGGCCTGTTCGGCCGTGCGCCCATCATGCCGGTGAACCCCAACGCCGGCACCGTGCTTGCCCACCGTGGTGGACGCTTCCCGGCGCCGCTGAACTCGCTGAAGAACTAGCTGAGGGGGACTGGCGAGGAGCCCCGGGGAGGGCAAATATATAAGGTCGCCTGCTCGAACAGTCCTGACTCGCACGGAGAGCACATTAAGTGCTCTCCGGCTCGTGCGGAACTCGCGATCGACCTTATATATTTGCCCTCCCCGGGGCTCCCGCACAACGGGACCTCAGTTGGGTTCTATCCCGGTTGCAGTTGCTTCGCTCCTGCACCACTTGGCTGGTGCGGCGGTTTGGCGTTGGAACGGTTCTTTTTCTGATATATGCTGGTTGCGGCTCTTCTTTTGGGGGGAGTCGCTTTTTTGTTGCTAGGAGGTTGGCCCGTGGTTGATGGGGATGCTCGCTCTGAGCTTCTTTCTGCTGATTGGAATCAGGAGTGGATGCGCCTGCAAGCTGGTCGGCGGCGGGCTGATGATTCTTTTGAGTGGGATAAAAGGGCTCGGCATTTTCGGCCGTTGGAGACTGCTCCGTATGCTCGGGATTTTATAAAGCTGTTGGCGCTTGAGCCCGACGAGTCGGTGCTCGATATGGGGTGTGGGGCTGGGTCGATTGCTATTCCGCTTGCTCAAGACGGGCATCCCGTGATTGCCGCTGATTTTTCCCCTGCCATGTTGGGCACCCTTGATGCTGGCATTGAGTACTATGGGCTCGAGGACCTGATTACGCCACTTGAGCTTGCTTGGGATGATGATTGGGATTTGGTTGGACCGGTCGCGAAAGCGGTAGATGTTGCCTTTGCCAGTCGCTCTGTCACCACGAGCAACCTAAAAGGCGCACTTGTCAAGCTTGACCGTACGGCTCGTCGGCGTTGCGCTGTCACGATGGTCGCCAACTCCAGCCCGCGCTATGATCTGCACTTGATGAACGCCATCGGTGCCTCGGTTACCTGCAGTAATGGCTTTGTGTATGCTTTTAATATCCTCATTCAGATGGGTGCGTTGCCGCAGATTACATACTTTGAATCGCCTCGTCGCGATACCTTCGATAGCCTTGAGGCGGGCGTGGCAGACTTCTCCCGCATGCTCGAGCACGGTAACGAAGATAAGGTTGACCGCCTGCGCGACTATATCGCTCAACACATGATTGAGAACCCCCATGCCGGTGAGCCGGGCTCCAAGGGCGTGCCGCAGGGGCGCTATATGCTCGATCATGTCCGCAAGGTTCGTTGGGCGTTTATTGCATGGGAGCCGGTCTCTGCACCCCGCTCATAGCCTGTTCACAGCCCGCACCGCCCACTCACTCGGCATCCGCATTCTTTTTGAACTGGGCAAACGCGCCCCACACCGCACTGTTCCTGCGCTATCGTGGGACAGCTCACATAGATTAAGGCCCCGTCGCGGGGCGCCCCATACATAGAAAGCGAGAACCCATGGCACTGACAGGAGCCCAGGTCAAGCAGCTTCGCAGCATGGCCCATCACCTCAACCCCGCCATCATCATCGGCAAGTCCGACGTCAACGAGGGCACCGTCGAGCAGACGGTCGCCTACCTGGAGAAGCACGAGCTCGTTAAGTGCTCCGTGCTCGATGGCTCCAGCCTTTCCGCCCGCGAGGCCGCCGAAGAGCTCGCTGAGCGCTGCCACGCCGAGGTCGTCCAGGTCATCGGCCGCAAGTTCTCGCTATATCGCGAGTCCTCGCGCAAGGACATCGAGAAGATCAAGCTCGTCTAAGAGCCAATGATCCGGCGAGCCAACATATAGCAAGCTTACGGGCGCCCAAGTACTTCGGGCGCCCGTTTTTTATCGCTCGACCAACACGCGATTGAGCCGCCCCTCCACCAAGCGCTCGTATAGACGCCGCGTCTCGGGCTCGGGCACGCCATTGACCTGCTCCCTCAGATGGTGCATATGCCCGCTGTACAGCTCGACGATATCGCGCCGCCGCCCCGCCGCACTGTAGACGCGCATGGCGCAGCGCACCATATCCTCACGCGCCGTTTCCTGTCGAAGCCCCGACTCCGCCAGCCAAATCGCCGACTGCAGATCGTTTTCTTCTAGAGCGGCATTTGCTCCCTTAATCATGCAATCGATGTACTTTGACTGCATAATGCGTCGCATGCGCAAAAAGTAGGTGGGATTACAGCCATTGGGAACATACAGCGGTCCGGCATAAAGCTGCTCAATCTTAAGGCACAGCTCAACTAAATGGGGTCCGCGCGCACCCGTGCGATTTCCCAAAACCTCGCGGCTTATCTGATCAAACAGCCGTACATCGGTCTTGACGTAGTCGCCGTTGAGTCCGATGCATTCATTTTGGATGAGCACACACGACTTGCCATCCGGCGTCGATCCCAAAGCCGACCGCAAGCGCGATATCGTCGAGTACAGGTTGTTGCGGGCACTATTGAACTCGGCATGGGGCCACAGCTCCATGGCCAGCGTCTCACGATCGACGAGCGCATCCATGCCCAGCGCAAGCCGCTCGGCAAGCGTCGCCGCCTTCTTGCGGCGCCACATTTTGTCCGTGATGGGAAACCCGTCGCGCTCGGCGCGAAACGCACCAAACATGCGAATCTCGATATGGTCGATGGTATCAACGGCTTCAACCTCGCCGGCCTGGAACAGGCGCTCGCCCTCCCCTTCCAAATCGTCGCGCAGCGAGTACCGCGACAGCTCGCGCACGGGAAGCTTCTTGCGTATCCTGCCCGCCGGCTCGCCCAGACAATGCATGGCAAGGCGCGCAAAGAGCCGATACGATGGCTCTAGAATCCCCGCACGATTCATGGACATCCAGGCCGCAAGATCGCTGTCTCGGCCCGCACAGGCCAAATGCAGCGCCACCATCCAGGCCTCCGCTCCACCAACCTGCGTCTGGCTTATATCGAGTAGCTCCGCTTCCTCGCGCACCGAAACCATCGAGGTGTTACGCAGATATGCCGCGCGCTCCAGCAGCAATGCGTTATCGCGCATGTACGCAATCGACTCCTCGGCAAGTTTGAGCACTTGGACCGCACGGAACTTTGCATTGACCGGCCGTCCCTCTGCCAGCGACTGCCAGCCTTCTAGCAACAGCCCAAACAGCTGAATCTGGTTGTCGCGCATGCGCACGGCAAAACGATCGAGCTCGTTGAACGCCGCGTCGTCGGTTACCGGCAAGCCGGAAAGGAGCCGCCGTGCCGCCAACACCATGCGCACCCAGATAGCCATCGCCTTAAGCCCACGTACGTCGAGCGCCTCCCGCACCACCGTCATCTCGTCGTCGCGCTCGTCGGTTCCCGCAAACGACCCGTCAAAGAGCTCCACCAGCATGCTATCGGCCTGTATAACAATCCCCGCGATGTCGAGCTCGCAGTCGTAGGCCTTGCTCGTTTTGAGCTGTTGTAGAACGCCGCCGTCATTTCCCCGCTCGGTCAGACAGCGTTTGACCTCGATATGCGCAGACAACATATCGAGTGCGGTATGGGACGTCTCTATTTCTGGCACGGCCAGGTTCGTAGGAAGCCCAAGCCCGTTGTCCCCATAGCAAACAACCGTCAGTGTCTGGGCCACCCTCCATGAAACAGGGTCTATTTCGCAGGCCGCCCGTTCGCCCCCGCGTTCGACGACCGATGCCATATAGCGAGCGAGCTTTGTATTGGACACGCTGACCGCTGCCAGATATACGCCAAGCGCTTCGGCAGGCGTTGGCTCTGGAGCCGGATCGTCGGCATCGATCGTGCCCAGCGCCGCTCGGCAGATATCGGCCCCGTGCCCCGTCAGAGCCAGATCGACCCCATACTGCCCAGCAAGTTCAAGGACCGCCTCACGGTCCAAAAAGGCATCCGCCAGGCCCATCGCCGCATCGCATCGGCCCGCCTTAAGCAAAATCCGGGCCGCCCTCGGAACAAGTTCGGGGCGAATCTCGGCCACCAACTTACGCAAGCGCAAGCGTCCGTTATCCTCCGTGCCCAGACACGTAAAACTCCGCTCGGCGGGGTCCAAGCCAAAGATCGGGTAGTCGCGTACAAAGTAGGACTGGTCGACCATCGACAGCCTCACCCCGCAAGCCTCGAGTTCTGCGATATTGCCCTCGCCCATCAAAACCATGAGACATGCCACGCAAAACAGCGCATTATTGTCGAGCGAAGCCAGATCGACAAGTGCCGCGCCATATACGTTGACAATCTCGTTTTCGAGCAGACCGGCTACGTCACCTTGGCCATACAGACCCGTCTGCAATGCCGAGACGAGCTTGGGCACGCCCTGCGTGAGCTGATAAAAGTCAAGCGATGTGCTGATCGAAAACGCCGATGCCCACGCCGAATACTCATAGGCATGCACCTTGAGCATCTGCGCATTGATCTTAACCGAATCGCCCAGCCCATGAATCAGCTGACGATTTGAAGGACGGCAGGAGATAAAGACCCCTACCCCCATAGCGCGCAGCCCGCGAATCCTGTCGATGAGGTCTTCGGTATCGTGCTGATCGAGGTTTGGCACATTATCAATCGCGATAAGGGAGTGCGGTTTGTCTTTGAGTTCTTCGGTAACCACCTCGAGCTGCATAAACACCTCGCGCCCAGTGGCGCGATCGGCCTCGATAATCCGCACGGGGCCTCGCGTCGGATCGCATTTAACCTCATGGGTGTACTGCAGCAGCACCGAGGTCTTCCCAAACCCATCGGGCGCATAAAGAACCACGATGCCGGCCTTTCGGCCCTTGGCGATAAGCTCATTCATCAAGCGTTCGCGTCGCACCATATAGCCTCCGCCCAGCGGCATCAGCTCGAGGTCGTCTATACCGCTCAAATCGTTTACCATGCCCGCTCCTCAACTCGACCGTATGGACACTGTAGCCGCAAGACCATACAAGCCGCGCTATGAATAGAGCGACCTTGTGTTTTAGGTTGTGTTTTGGTACGCAAGCGGCAAGTTTTTGTACAGCGAGGGCCGATTGTTATTAATCCCCCGACTAATCGGTCTTTAAGCAGGTAAATGAGCTTGTCAGCTTGTCCCATCTAAGCGGCAGTGTAACGCAAATGAACAAGGTTCAGTTATGTCATTCAACTCGCCTAGCACCCGCTACCGTCTACGACCTTCTAGTGGTATTTTTGCATAGAATCTGGTATGGAATGAATCAAGCTGTTGGGCATCCGGCATTCGTCAAGCTTGCGGCAAGATTTTGGTCAAGTGGGCGGACAGGGATAGCAAAAAGGCCCCCGCAAAGCGGAGGCCTTAGGCAAGGCTATGTCGAGCTGCAGGATTCGCGCTACTCGCAGAGCGAAAGGGCGGCCTCGTCGGCAACGACAACGCAGTTGGTGTGCAGCTGCAGGATCGAAGCCGGGCACTTGGGCGTAACTGGACCATAGCACATATCGTGCACGGCCTGAGCCTTGGCCTCGCCGTTAGCGACAACCAGGATCATGCGGGCATACATGATGGTCTGAGTGCCCATGGTGTAGGCCTGACGGGGAACATCGTCGATGCTGTCGAACAGGCGGCTGTTGGCCTGAATGGTGCTCTCGGTGAGGTCGACGCAGTGCGTACCCTTGGAGAAGTGGTCATCGGGCTCGTTGAAGCCGATGTGGCCGTTGTTGCCAATGCCGAGCAGCTGGAGATCCGGGTAACCGGCGGCGGCGACGATCTTGTCGTACTCAGAGCAGGCAGCGGCGGCGTCGGGGTTGGAACCGTCGGGCACATGCGTGTTGTTAAGGTCGATGTTGATGTGATCGAAGAAGTTCTCACGCATGAAGTAGTGATAGCTCTGGGGATCGTCGTGCGAAAGGCCGCGATACTCGTCCAGGTTGTAGGTGCTGACCTCGGCAAAGTCGACGTCGCCCTTCTCGTACCAAGCAGCGAGCTGCTTGTAGGCACCGATCGGGGTGGAGCCGGTGGCAAGACCCAGCACACAGTCGGGCTTGAGGATAACCTGGGCCGAGATGATATTAGCGGCCTTGCGGCTCATATCCTCGTAGTCTTTAGCTTTAATGATCTTCATTACGCGTCCTTTCTCGTACAAGAGAGGCAAGGCTCCCTTACAAGCACTTGCCCGCGGCCCGCGTCGGCCGCAACCAACGTGTGCGGCCACCAGGGCGAGGTCGCGTAATGTATGTGTCTCGTGTCTAACCGCGTCGAGGCCCCTGCCCGTCCACGGTGACCCAAAGCCTTTTAGCTTCGGACAAATCCCATCTTGCCACGGAGGGCGTCCTCTTTCAAGGGCGCCCTCCGTAAACGTGTTTGAATTGTAGGCTAATGGCCACGTGCACTTGCTAGCGCTCGCGAGCAACGATGAGCTGGTCCATCTCTTCGACATGCACGCCAACGGAGCCCTTGATGCTCGAGAACTCAACGGAGTTGCACACCAAGATGGGAACCGTCACATCGTAGCCCTCGGCAGCAATTGCCTCGCGATCGAACTCAATGAGTACATCGCCCTTATGGACGATGTCACCCACTTGCGCATGTACGGTAAAGTGCTTGCCCTCGAGCTGAACAGTGTCCAAACCAACGTGGATGAGCACGTCCAAGCCATCGACCGTGTTAAGCGCAACGGCGTGTCCCGTGGGAAAAATAGCCTCGACCTTGGCATCAGCCGGCGCGATCACGCGCGTTCCGGTGGGCTGAATCGCCACGCCCTGGCCCAAAAGGCCGGTGGCAAACGTCTGGTCGTTTACCTCGGAAAGCGGAATGACGTCGCCCGAGATGGGAGCATCCAGCGTAAGGACTCGACCACGCATACCAAAAGACCTTAGGACTTTAGTGAACATGCTCCCCCTCGGACATACCGATCAATCAAAATAACCTTAACAGTTTACCACTTGGCAACGGTTTTTGACCATTAGGGAAGTTCGCGCTTGACAACCTCGACGATGTCGTCGACAACGCGCTGGGTCAACTCATGCGTCTCGGCCTCGGCCATCACGCGGACCAGCGGCTCGGTACCGCTCGGGCGCACCAGAATGCGGCCACGGCCGTCAAGCTCCTTCTCGGCAGCAGCGACGGCATCCCAGATGGGCTGGCAATCGTCCAGACCAGCCTTGTTGTCGGAATGCACGTTGACGAGTACCTGCGGATACTTCTTCATGATACCGGCAAGATCGGTGAGGGTGCGACCGGTGCGCTTGAGCACGGCCAGCAGCTGCAGAGCCGTCACCAGGCCGTCACCGGTGGTGTTGTGCTCCAGGAAGATGATGTGGCCGGACTGTTCGCCGCCGATGACGGCGCCGTCCGCGAGCATGCGCTCCAGAACGTAGCGGTCGCCCACGGCGGTCTGGACCATCTCGAAGCCCTGCTCCTTCATAGCGATGGAGAAGCCCAGGTTGCACATGACGGTCGAAACGATCTCGGAGTTGGCGAGCTTGCCGCGAGCGGCAAGGTCAGAACCGCAGATAGCCAGGATGTAGTCACCATCGATCTCATTGCCCTCGCTGTCCACGAACAGTACGCGGTCGGCGTCGCCGTCGTGGGCCAGACCGATGTCAGCATGGGTGCGCAGCACGAGCTCGCGCAGGGGCTCGAGGTGCGTAGAGCCGCACTCAACGTTAATGTCAGTGCCGCAGTAATCGGTGTTGATTGCGTGCACCGTGGCACCCAGGCGCTGCAGCGCGGCGGGCGTGGTCTGGCAAGAAGCACCGTGACCGCAGTCGACGGCAACGACCAGGCCGTCGAGCCTCAGGCCATCAAGCGTATCGATGGCGTGATCGACGTATGCCTTGCGAGCGTCCTTCATCTTGATGATGTGGCCCACACCGGCACCGGTCGGTAGCGTGTCGGCAGCCATGGCTTCCTCGGACATGACCCAGGCGCTGATCTCTTCCTCGACAGCATCGGGAAGCTTCATGCCCTTGCGGCTAAAGAACTTGATGCCGTTGAACTCCGGCGGATTATGCGAAGCGGAGATGACGATGCCGCCATCGAGCTCGTTCTGAACGGTGAGCAGTGCCACGGCAGGCGTGGGGATAACGCCGCAGCAATGCGGGCGGCCGCCCTCGGCCATAATGCCGGCGGTCAGAGCGCTCTCGAGCATGGTGCCCGAAAGGCGCGTGTCACGGCCGATGCAGATGTCCGGGCCAAGGAACTTGGTCGCCGCGCGGCCCAGGCGAAACGCAAGGTCGCACGAGAGGTCGGCATTGGCGACGCCACGGACGCCGTCGGTACCGAAAATGTTCTGGGGCATAGGATCGCTCCTTCCCTAGCAGGCGATATGCAACCGCCCACCCTAGTCGAAAAAGAAAAGCGGGACCCGCCGAGGAATCGGCAGGCCCCGCTTGTACATTGTATCTCGAAAGGAGATAAAACCTTAGCGCTTGGAGAACTGGGGAGCGCGGCGGGCCTTCTTGAGGCCGTACTTCTTGCGCTCGACCACGCGAGCATCGCGCGTAAGGAAACCGGCCTTCTTGAGGTCAGCACGGTAGTCGCCAGCGTTCAGAAGAGCGCGAGCGATGCCCAGGCGCAGAGCGCCGGACTGACCGGAAATGCCGCCGCCATCGCACAGAGCGATAACGTCGAACTGACCGGCGGTGTCGGTCACCTTGAAGGGAGCAAGGGCGTTCTCAACGAGCTGATGACGGCCGAAATACTGCTCGGCGTCACGCTTGTTGATGGTCACCTTGCCGGTGCCGGGGACGAGACGGACGCGGGCGACGGCGTTCTTACGACGGCCGGTACCCTGGTAGACAACGGTGTTCTCAGCCATCTTTAAGCCTCCAGCTCAATCTTCGTGGGGTTCTGGGCAGCATGCGGATGCTCGGCACCAGCGTAGACCTTAAGCTTGGTCATCTGGGCGCGGCCGAGGGTGGTCTTGGGCAGCATACCGCGAACGGCGCGCTCGATGACCTTCTCCGGGTGCTTCTCCATAGCCTGGCGGAAGCTCTCAGCCTTGAGGCCGCCGTTGTAGCCGCTGTGGCGATAATAGGTCTTCGTGTCGGCCTTGTTACCGGTAAGCTGGACCTTATCGGCGTTGATGACGACAACGAAGTCGCCGCAGTCGCTGTTGGGCGTGAACTGAGGCTTGTTCTTACCGCGTAGGATCATTGCGATCTGGGTGGCAAGACGGCCCAGGACAGCACCATCGGCGTCGACGAGAACCCAGTTGCGCTGGACCTCGCCCTGCTTGGCGTAGTGAGTCGATTTCGAAATCACTTAGACTCCTCCATGTACAGTACGTGTTGTTACAGAGATTCACGGGGCTCTGCAAGTAACCCGTCCATATTACCCCGCTCGCCGTACGAGTCAACAGGTATTTTGGCTCCGACCAGAGTTTCTGCACATGTCATCCACGAGCCGTGATTTTCCAGCTCTTTAGCTGTTGTCATTTTTTGAGGGTTCGCCGTCGTTAGCGCTCAACGAACTCTTGGATTTCCGCGAGCAGGCGCTTTGCCTCCTGACGGCCCTGGATATACAGGTCCAAAAGCTTTGCCGAATCGTGCTCGACATGGCCGACCTCGACCGGCTTTTGCGGAGCGACGACCAACGCGCGGCCCTCGCGCTCATACTTCCACAGGTGCATGCGTTGTATGTTGTAGCGGTCGTGGCGCGTCTCGATTCCCTCGAGCAGATAGGGGTAGTCGGCATAGCGGGCGCGCGCGGCAGGCATAAACTCGTAAGGCTTTTTCTCGTACGAGCGGTCCTGCGTGACGATGACGACCGCACGGTCGAAGCCCGCCTCCTCCAGCACATGCTCGATGGGGATCGAATCGGCTACGCCACCGTCGACGTATTTGTGCCCGTCAATCTCGACCGGCGGCGTCACCAACGGCAGCGAGGTCGAGGCGCGTACGGCGTCGAGATCGAGCACGGCGCTTTTGACCGGGAGGTACGTGGCGGTTCCAAAAAGCATGTCCGTCGCGACGGCGTACATCTCGATGGGGCTCGCGTCGAACGTCTCGTTGTCAAAGGGATCCAGGCGGTCCTGGACATCGTTGAAGATAAAGTCGTAGCCGACGATGGAGCCCGTGGACGCAAACGATGCGGCACCCATGAAGCGGCTATCGTTGCAGAAAGCCAGGTTGATGCGGTTGGCACGGCCGATCTGGTGCGACTTATAGTTCACGCCGTTGAGGGCGCCGGCCGACACACCGTAGACAGCCGGAATCTCGACGCCGGCCTCCATGAGAACGTCGAGCACGCCTGCGGTAAACTGCCCGCGAAAACTGCCGCCCTCCAGGACGAGCGCGACCTTGCCGGCGTTCTTTGCCTTATCTTCTGCAGTCATGTTGACCTCCTGCGATTGCGTTTTGGCTTTCTTCTACCCAGTTTTGAGATGGAGAGCGCGCAGGTTTTTTGAGGCGGCAGGTGAAGCGGAAAGTATGTCCCAGTTTGAGGCGAGATTCCGGGATGCGCTTTCCGCTTGATGTGTCATCCGGAAACTACGTCCCAGTCTGAGCGCGGATTCCGGGACGCGCTTTCCGCCTGGGCTGCCATCGGGAAAGCGCATCCCACCCTGCGTTGCCAAGGCGTTTTCTTTACGCCCGCGCCCTGCACAGAGTTCGATTCTCCGCGGTGCGGGGGATCCGTTGATGCGAGGCTTGGCCAGCTGAAATTCGATACACATCTCATCCGTTTTGAGTCGAGAGTTTGCGCGGAGAATCCGCGTATTTGCGAAGCAAATACGCACCGGCTTCGGCCGCCTGCCGGCGTCCTCGCCCGCGGGCTAAAAACGCTTACGCGTTTTCTTTACGCCCGCGCCCTGCATAGAGTTCGATTCTCCGCGGTACGGACTAGAAATAAAAAGGCAGATAGATACAAATATCTACCTGCCTGTTACTTATGGTGGAGGCGCGGAGAATCGAACTCCGGTCCACGAAAGCCCCCTGATTGGCATCTCCAAGCTCAGTCGCTGGTTTAGTCTCGGACGCTTTGCGCGCAGCGACACGCTCGCGGCATCCCAACCGGTTCGGTCTTAGCCTGCGCCATACCGATTACGTGCGCAGGAGCATTCCCCTAAAATGACGTCGCGCCGGTGTCGGGGAAATCACCGGGTTGACGCGCCGCTATAAACTAAGCAGCGAGAGCCATAGGCTCAAAAGAAGAGTTGTTGTCAATTCAATTTGACGGTACCCCTGTTTAACGAGGCGAGGAGACCTCGGCTTGCTTCCTCTCTCAGAGCTATCGTGTCGAAACCAGTCGCCCCCGAATGTCGGGAAAGTCTGGATGGCATTGGGCACGAGCGCCCAACACCCGTCGACTTTTCAAGGAGCATGCGGAGCGAGCCCCGCTTGTGGAGTGTTATCTTACCACGTTCTGAAAGCGGACAGCTGTTCTATGCACGAGCTGTGAAGACCCCAATGTGCGCTGCACTTCGCACTTTTGTTACCGATCGCGTCACGTATATTTTCGCCAAGCAAAATTGACCCGTCGAAAGGACCGTTATGGATACCAAGCAGCAACTCGTCAATGCCCTCGCAGGCCTGGGCTCAACCATTACCGAAGCTATGGATGTCATCGAAGGCTTTGTCCCCTGCGGACATCCCGCCCTCACGGTATCGAACGCACTCGTCGCGCTGGACGCTGACGATGATGCAGCTCTCGCTCAGCAGCTTGAGACCGTTGAGGGCTTTATCGACCACGTGAGCGAAAACCGCGGTGTGACCGCCTACCACGGCATCGAGGTCGAGCTCGCGGGTCCCAAAGCCGATCTGCTCGCAGCAATCCGCGAGGTAGGCGCCCTTATGCAGACCGCAGGCGTCAAGAACACCCAGGTCAACGAGTGGGTCTACCGCAGCCTGGCAGCACTCGACAGCTCCGACGAAAAGGCAGCCGAAAAGCTCGCAGAAAGTCCCGCCATTAAGGCCGAGCTTTTGTAAATAGCAGACGCGGGCCCCTTGGCGCATCGTCGTCCAAGAGGCCCGCAAACAGTTCGCGTCAACCGATGGCCGCGCCGCCGCGTTCGGCCAAAGCAAGAATCGGCATCATTTGACGAGGTGTCTTTGCTGCAAGATCGGCTTGTTCAAGCAGCTTGTGATTATTAGTCACCAAGTAATCGACCTGCGCGCGTTTGCATGCGGCAAGCACCAAGTTGTCCTCGTAATCGCGATGGAGCGTCAGATATTTGTCGGCTAGCCACAGATCGGATGCATCAGCGTCCACGGCCATAGCGTTTTCGGTCATATTCCGAACGAACGCCAGCGCCGCATCGCCAATCGCTCGGGCAGAAGTCTCGTCGAGCGCTCCCCCGCTGGCAAGAACGCTACGCTTCAGCTCGTGTTGGACAACGTACAGCACGTCCTTAGCGATATGCACCGGAAAGAACAGCAACGCCCCCGTCTCCGTCGCCTGCCCAATAAACGCACGCGCGGCAAGCGACTCGGCATGGTCAACGCAAAACGAATCGACCCATACGTTGGCGTCTACCATTATTTTGAGGGGAGCCCCGCTCACAGGATCATCCCCTTTTGGCGATAGCGCTCGTCCATGGCTTCGGAATAGATTGTGTCCCAATCGCGATCGTCGGATACAGGCGACGCAGCGATGCCCATATCTGCATAAAGCCGGTCTGCCGCTGCCCACGACGCGGCGAACGGAGTATCGGGCGCGACGGCCTGCTGCCGGTCGTCGACGGCCGCAAGCACTTCCTCGCACTGCCCGCCACCCTGCGCAACCTTGGCCACGACTTTTTTAATAAGGTCGGGCAGCGTTCCACCCGATAGTCGCAGCGCCTCCTCGGCACGCTCTTTAACCGAGCGATCCACGCGAACATTCACCTGCGCCATGCTGCCAACGGTAGCCATCTCAACCTCACCTTCAGCGTTTGCTAGCCGTGCTAGCATGAGCATATATCTGAGCTAACATCTCGTCAAACAAAAGAAGGCCTGCACCCTGGCGGCTGCGGTGCCACCCGAATGCAGGCCATATGCTCAATCGAAAACGCTAACGCAGGTACGCCTTTGCGTTGCCCAGGCTGTACGCAATCGTCGAGCCGTTGTGCAGCAGCGACGACGTCTGCGGAGTGATCATGCCGGTAATACCCAATGCCAACAGCGCCGAGTTGGTGAGCATCACCTTGGAATACGAACTCGTCAGACGGTCGATAAGCCCCTGACTCATGCGGCGCAGGCGCACGATCGCGGCCAGATCCGTATCGGTCAGAATGATATCGGCGACCTCCTTGGCGATGTCGCTTCCACCGCCCATCGCCAAGCCCACGTCTGCCAAACCGAGCGCCGGCGAATCGTTGACGCCGTCGCCTACCATGGCAACACGGCGCCCCTCGCTCTTAATGCGCTCCACATAGGCGTACTTGTCCTCGGGCAGCAGTTCGGCCTTAAACTCGTCGACACCCGCCTCGCGCGCAATCCGCTCGGCCGTGCGTTCGGAGTCGCCCGTAAGCATAACGACATGTTTGACGCCCAGCGCATGCAGATCGGCGATGGCCTCGCGCACTCCGGGCTTAAGCGGGTCCTCGATACCAAGCACGCCGACGACCTTGCCGTCGACCGCCAGATACAGCGGCGACAGGCCCTGCATCTGGGACTCGATGCGCTCCTTAATGTCGGACTCGAGCTGCGCGCCCTCGTCCTCAAACACAAAGTGCGCCGAGCCGATAATCGCGCGACGCCCCTCGATGGACGAAGCGATGCCGTGCGCCACAATATACTCGACCGCAGCATGGCGCTCGCGGTGCTCGAGCCCGCGCTCGCGGGCGGCGTTGACCACGGCACGCGCCACCGGATGCGGGAAATGCTCCTCCAGACAGGCGGAAAGGCGCAGGATCTCGTCCTCGCTCCAGCCATCGGTGGTGAGCACGCAGGCAAGACGCGGCTGTGCCTCGGTGAGCGTGCCGGTCTTATCAAACACAATGGTGTCGGCCTTGGCAAACGACTCAAAGTACTTGGCGCCCTTCACCATCACCCCCATCTTGGCAGCGTCGCTCATGGCAGTCATGACGGCGACGGAACCCGTGAGTTTGAGTGCACACGAGTAGTCGACCATCAGCGCCGCCGAGGTCTTGATGAGACTACGTGTGGTGAGCGCGACAAGGCCCGCAAGCAGGAAGTTCCACGGGACGATCTTGTTGGCAAGGTCCTCCATATGCGACTGGCCCTCGGACTTGAGCGAGTCGGCCGTCTGCACGAGCGAGACGATCGAGCGCAGCTTGGTCTGCGCCGTGTTGGCGCGCACGCGCACCAAGATGCTGCCGTCCTCCACGACGGTGCCGGCGAACACGTCGTCGCCCACGCTGCGCTCGACGGCCAGCGGTTCGCCGGTCAGGGTCGCCTGGTTGACCATAGCGCTCCCCCACTCGACCACGCCGTCGATGCAGATAGACATGCCGGTGCGCACGGCGACCAGATCGCCGGGCTCAAGCTCGGTCGCGGCAACGCTTACCTCAGTGTCGCCGACGACCTTTTGCGCCTTGTCGGGCACATCGAGCAACGAGTTGATGAGCTCGTTTTCGCTCATGGCGCGGGTGTAGTCCTCAAGCAGCTCGCCCACGTTGAGCAGGAACATCGTCTGACCCGCGGTGTCGACGTCGCGCTTGACGAACGAGATGCCGATGGCCGAAGCGTCGAGCACGGGAACGGTCAGGCGCGGCTGCGCGAGCTCACGGAGGGCGGCGCGCAAAAATGTCATGTAACCGACCACGACAAACACCGCACGCAGAGACGTCGGCAAGAACCAGCGACGTGCGTAATGGGCACCGACGAGTGTCGCTAGGTCCATAACGAGTTTGTGCTTGCGCGGCTCGAGTTGCATCACGTAGCCCGACTTGGCATCGGCGATAGCTTGAGCATCGAGTGCGCCCAAGGCGTCGAGCACGCTCGCGCGGCGCGGCTCGTCGTACTCCAGCGCCATCTGGCCAATGCGGCCATACACGCGCACTTTGCGCACACCGTCAATGTCGCCGCCAAGCTTAAGAAGTGCGTCGAGATCGCTCTCTGGCACAGGACCCGCCAATTGAAGACGGGTCCTGCCGGGGATCTCGCTAATAATCGAGAATCTCATAGTTTGTGCCTGGGAGCGTTACTCGGCTGCCTCGTCAGCAGCGGCCTCGCTCTGGGTGATGTAGGCCGCCTCGGCAACCATGTCGTCGACATTAGCCTTGGCCTGCTCGACCATGTCCTGGTAGCCGTTCTTGATGCGCATGCCGCACGCGATACCCTGCACGCAGGCATTCTTGACCGGAGCGCTGGTGAGCAGCTTGATGCCGGCCGTACCAAGCAGAAAACCGCCACCGACAAGCAGGGTATTGAACGTCGACTTCTTCATGTTGCTTCTCCCTTTTGCCGCACAAGCGCGGCATGGTGCCTTAGCACCCGAGTTCATTAGTTTACTCGAGCACGCTTTTGAGACTAGTTTAGTCGAACTATTATGGTCAACCAAAGTTAACTTTTTGGAAACTATGGGGGTGAACTCAATATGACAAAGGGACTGCCCCTTTGTCATATTCCTACAGCTGCCAGTCCGCCGCTTCCTTTTGCAGCGCAACCATGCGGGCGAATTCTCCACCTGCCGCCTTGAGCTGCGCCGGAGAACCCTGCTCGGCAACCACACCATCCTTGAGCACAACGATTTTGTCGGCATTTTCCACCGTACGCATACGGTGGGCAATAACGATAACCGTCTTGCCTGCAAGCAGACGGGAGAGTGCCTGCTGTACCACGGTCTCATTCTCCACATCCAAGCTTGCCGTCGCCTCGTCCAACAGCACGATGGGCGCGTCTTTGAGCAGCGCGCGGGCGATGGAGATACGCTGGCGCTCGCCGCCAGACAGCTTGGAGCCGTTCTCGCCGATCATGGTGTCGTAGCCCTGCGGCATGCGGTTCACAAACTCGTCGCAGTTGGCGGCACGAGCAGCCGCAAGCACTTCCTCATCGGTGGCATCACGACGCCCGAGGCGGATGTTTCCCATCACCGTGTCATCAAAGAGCAGCACGTCTTGGAACACAATGGCGTAATCGCGCAGGAGCACCTCGGGATCGACGCTCGCAACATCCACACCGCCCACGGTAACCTTGCCCGCAGTGGCATCCCAAAAGCGTGCGGCCAGGCGGCTCACCGTAGACTTACCGGAACCCGAAGGACCGACCAGCGCCGTGACCTCGCCTTCCTTGGCGGTAAAGCTCACATCGGTAAGAACTTTATCGCCGGCGCGTCCGTCCTCGCCCGCACCATAGCCAAATGCCACGTGATCGAACACCACATCGTGGCCCACGGGCTCAAATTTCTCGCTGCCCCGCGCCACAGGCTCTTCCATGATGGAACGCATGCGCTTGGCAGACGACTCGGCGACAAACAGCTCGGACATTAACATTAACGCCTGGTCAAAGGGCGCATAGATACGGCTCACCATAAGCAGGAAGGCAAACATCACCAAAAAGTCGACCTGCCCGGAGGCGACCATCGCGGCACCCGTGACCAGCGTGGTGGCAATGCCCAGACGCAGGATGGCAAAGGCGGAGTTGACCAAAAGCCCGTTAACGAGCTCGCCCTTGGTAGTCTCGCACTCCTCGGCATCGATCACGGCGTTGAGCCCCTCAAGATAATGGGCCTCCTGGTTGGTGGCGCGGATCTCGCGAACGCAGTCGAGCGTCTCTTGAATTGCCTCGGTAACCTTGACCTTCTCGGCACGCACGCGATCGAACACCGGAGTCATGGGGCCGCGCGTTAGATACAGCACGGCAAAGGCCACGGGAACGCTCCAAAACGCCGCAATCGCCAGCTGCCAGCAAAAGAACAGCGACGCCACGAATACAATGGCGCTTGCGATGATGGCGCCCCAAAGCTCTCCCAGCACGTGGCTGTAGGCGTGCTCCATGACCTGGACGTCACCCATGATGGTCTCGGTTAAATCGGCCAGATCACGACGACCAAAAAACGACAGCGGCAGTTTGCGCAAGCGCTCGGCGATCTCCATACGCTGCTTGCCGCACTCCTCGTAAAAGATGCAGTAGGTGTAGTAATACTGCTGCCAGTTAGAGGCAAAGAGCATCACGAAAAAGACCAGGAGGCCGCCCACGATCGGCAGGGCATCCGGCAGGTCAGCCCCGCTGGCGAGATGCTCGACAAAGCTGGCCATAACCAGGAATAGAAAGCCCATGCCGGCCATGGTAATAAGATTGGTGAGCGTGGTCCAGAAGATGCCGCGTTTTACGCCGGCGATGCCTTTATCGGATAGGAAATACTTCTTTTGGAATGAGGCGAACATTTAGGCCTCGCCTCCCTTCGCGGCGGCGGTATCCGCGGTCGTAGCAGTAATCTTCCAACTCGCGGCCTGCTCGTACTCAGCCCACATCTTGGCATACAGGCCGTTTTGGGACAGCAACTCGGCATGGGTACCCGACTCCTGCACGCTGCCCTGGTTGAGCACCACGATTTGGTCTGCGCCCACCACGGTCGAAAGCCGGTGCGCAATCATAATGACCGTGCGGCCCGCCGCCAGCTTGCTAAAGGCGCGCTGGATGAGCGCCTCGTTCTCGGGATCGGCAAACGCCGTGGCCTCGTCGAGCACCACGATAGGCGCGTCTTTAAGGATCGCGCGGGCGAGCGCCACGCGCTGGACCTCGCCGCCCGAAAGATATGCTCCGCCAGCGCCGAGCATGGTATTGATGCCCTGCGGGAGCTTGGACACAATGTCGTCGCACTGAGCTGCGGAGAGGGCCGCACGCACTTCGTCGTCAGTGGCCGTAGGCTTGGAGGCGCGCACGTTATCGGCAAGTGTCTGCCGGAACAGCTGGTTGGTCTGGAACACGAAGGCGACCTGGCCCATAAGCTCGTGCGGATCCATATCGCGAACGTCCACACCGCCTACGAGCACTCGACCCGAGGAAACGTCCCAAAAACGCGGAATCAGGCTTGCGCAGGTTGACTTGCCGCCACCCGAGGGACCCACCAGGGCGAGAGTGCTACCCGCGGAAACGCTGAAACTCACATGGCTAACGGCAGGTGTTTCGGCACCCTCGTAGGTAAAATTCACGTCCTCAAATCGCACGTCGCCACCGGCAGGGTGCTTGGGTTGGGCGGGCACGGAGAGCTGCTTGGAATCCATGACGCTTCGAATACGAGCCAGCGAATCGGCACTCATCTGAGAGGCCTCGCCCACAAACATGAGCTTGGTCATGGCCGTCGGCACCACGGCCGAAAAAATCGCGTAAAACGTGAAGTTGGCCATAAAATGCGCGAAGTCCGTCTCGCCCGGCGCCAACAGCAACGCCACGGGCAGCAGGAATGTCACAAGGCCATTGAGCGCGGTAAGGTTGAGCACCTGCGGACCTCGGCAGAACGTGCCCGCATAGTTTTGCGCCATGTCGGCGTATTCGGCGATCGCATCGTGGAAGGCCTTAAAGGAGTAGACCGTCTGCTGAAACACCTTGACCACGGGGATGCCTCGTACGTATTCGGTGCCGGTCTTGTTCATCTTGACCAGCGCTCCCATGTAGGCCTTCATGAACTCGGCGCCTTTGCCGCTCATCATGGTGGCCATGGCGCCAAACGAAACGACGACCGAGATAAGGCATGCCGCCCCCAAGCGCCAATCGAGGGCGAAAAGCAGCACGAGCAAGCCCACGACCATGGCGACGGCGCCTGCGATATCGGGCAGCATGTGTGCGAGCAAAGTCTCGGTGGAGGCGGCGCACCCGTCTACAATGCGGCGCAGCTCGCCGGTGGCATGCGTGTCGAAGTAGCCGAGCGGCAACTTAAGCAGATGCTCGCTCGTAGCCTTACGGATATTGGACGCGCAGCGAAACGCGGACAGATGCGTGCACATGATCCCCACGAAATAAGCTACGATGCTTGCCAGGGCAAAACCCACGGCCCACCAACCGTACATCGCGATGTTAGTGGCTTCGCTCCAGTTGGGCGCCACGGCGATCAGATCGCGCGCGACAAGCCAAATGCACACGTACGGGCCAAAGCTCAGCAGCTGCGAGAGCGCCGAGAGCGCCATGCCCAAATACGTTAGGAATTTGCGGTCACCGGCATACGCAAGCAACTCGCCGATGCCTCCACCTTCCCTTTTTGATTCCTTTGCCATGAGATTCCTTTCTAACGGCTTGAGAGTTAACCGTAATGAACTTATCATTGATGTGTTAGCCATGGCTCACAATCAAGCCAGGCGTGGACGTTTCTGCAAAGGAAAGGGACGCTTTTGCAAATACAGCGGGCAGCGACCGACATAACCGAGCTCTACGCACCGCAATTTGAGCAGTTTGGCCTGGAGCTTACCGGCAAGGGCGCCGTCTTTACCGGCGAGGTGGCAAACGACCGGGCGCACGGCCGCGCATGGATTATGCCTCTCTCCCCTGTCTGCATCGTCATGGAGCATTTCATCACCCCGACGCACGATATGTACCTGGCCGAATACACACCCGAGCCATACGCCTGCGTGAGCGAAGTCAGCGCGCCCACACTTACATGCATGCCCGAGGCTGGCATAACGCCCGCGAACCTCAAACCATTGCATGGACCGTGGCCAAACAATGCCGTTTGCAGCTTTATCCAAGATAGCTGTGGCGAGGAATTAAGCCCGCTGTTTGCGGGGGAGCTTTATCACTCGCGCTCGGTGCTCTTTTTGCCTGGATATTTTGACGAACTGGAGCACCGCTATCCCACCGAGTTCGCGGGAATCTTTGAGGCGTTTGCCGAGCCATGGCACGAGGAAGCGATGTCTGCCATCTGCCACACACTGCGCCGGATTAACGAGGACCGCGCCCGCACCGTAGGCGGACACGTCTATATGCAGGGCATCGTGGAGACCATGGTCGCGGAGCTCGCCTGTTCGTGCGCGGCCCACAAGCAGGCGCGGCAGGCGGCAGACACACGCGTCAGCATAACCATTGCCGAAGAAGCAACGGAGATGATTGAGCGCGCGCTCGACAAAGGCAGGCGTGTGGGTATCAACGAGGTGGCCGAGAGGCTCTACACAAGCCGCTCCAAACTATGCGCCACCTTTAAGGCCCAAACTGGCGAGTCCCTGGGCGCCTACATTCGCAGACGCCGTATGGAGCGAGCACAGGACCTTTTGGCCGATAGCGCGCTCACGATAGCGCAGGTGGCAGAGCGTCTAGGCTACCCTCAGCAGGCCGCCTTCGCCCAAGCCTTCAAGCAACACACCGGCACCACCCCCACCACCTGGCGTTCCCAACATATATAAAGAATGAGGGCGCCAACGGCGCCCTCATTCACCAAATTCCATTCAGCCCGCCTGACCCGAACGGCCGAGTCGTCACGGAACCGAGGGGCCGGGCACAGGGCCTTGCCTCTCAATGAGTTCCGCACGAACAGGAGGCGCCAGTGGCGCCTCCGTCGTGAGTCAGGACTGTCCGAAATTGAGAGGCAAGGCCCTGTGCCCGGCCCCTCGGTTCCCGTTTACGAGAGCGACGTTCTCAGCAACTCGTTGAAGAGCTTCGGGTTGCCCTTGCCGCGGCTCGCCTTCATGCACTGGCCCACCAAAAAGCCGATGACCTTCTGGTTGCCGTCACGATACTGCTGCGCCTGATCGGCACAGTTTGCCAGCACCTCGTCCACAATCGGCTGCAGCGCGCCGGCATCGCTCACCTGACGCATGCCGCGCTCGTCGACGATCTTGTTGGGATCGTCGCCGGTCTGGGCCATGGCCTCAAAGACCTCGTGCGCTTGGTTGGAGCTGATGGCATCGGTCGCCAACAGTTTGGCAAGCGACGCCACCTGAGCCGGCGCGATGCCGGACTCGGCCAGCGAGACGCCCGCGCCCTTAAGGTAGGCGATCATCTCGTTCACCAGCAAGTTTGCAACCGTCTGGGCCTCCTTGCCAGCCATACCGGCAGCGGCGGCCTCAAAGAACTCGGCAAACTCCGGGTCGCCGGCGATCTGCTCGGCGTCGGCCGCCTTAATGCCAAAGTCGGCCTCAAAACGGACGCGCTTGGCATCGGGCAGCTCGGGAATCTCGCCACGGCAACGGTCGATGAACTCGTCGTCCAAATCGAACGGCGCCAGGTCGGGATCGGGGAACAGGCGATAGTCGTCGGCCGTTTCCTTGACGCGCATGACCACGGTGCGCTTGCGGCTGGGCTCCCAGTGACGGGTCTCCTGGTAGATAATGCCGCCCTCCTCGAGCACCTCGGCCTGGCGGCAGATCTCGTAGGCAAGTCCGTCGTGCAGGCTCTTAAACGAGTTGAGGTTCTTGAGCTCGGTCTTGGTGCCCAGCTTGGTCTCGCCGCGGCGGCGCAGCGACACGTTGCCGTCGCAGCGCATGGAGCCCTTCTCCATGGAGCAGTCCGAAATGCCCAGCGTCACAAAGATGCGACGGAGCTTCTCCATAAACAGGCGAGCCTCCTCGGGCGTACGCAAGTCGGGCTCAGTCACGAGCTCAATCAAAGGCGTGCCGCAGCGGTTGTAGTCGACGAGCGACTCGGCCGCGGCGGTAATGCGACCCTCGGCGCCGCCCACGTGGACCATCTTGGCGGCGTCCTCCTCCATGTGGATGCGCAGGATGCGGATGGGCACCGTGTAGGAACCGTCCTCGCGACGCTCGGGCATCTGCAGGCTGGACGCGTCATAGCTGGCCAGATGGCCGGCACGCTGGTTGCCCTCGCGCATGGTCGACGTCATGGACGTGGACAGGCCCTCGGCATTGGCAGAAGCGCTCGCCAGGCTCTGGGCCTCGGCCTCACCAAACGCGCAGTCGGGGCGCTCGGCGGCACCGCGACCGGTCACGTCCAGATCCAGGTGACCGTACATGGCAAAAGCGACCGGACCCTGCGTGGTCTGGAAGTTCTTGGCCATGTCGGGATAGAAGTAGTGCTTGCGGTAGAACATCGAGTGGCGCTGGATCTCGCAGTTGGTGGCGAGACCGGCCTTGACGATGCTCTCGATGGCGCGCTTGTTGGGCACCGGCAGCGCACCGGGCAGGCCCAGACACACCGGGCACACGTTGGCATTGGGCTCGTCATCGTGGCTGAGCTTGCAGTTGCAGAACATCTTGGTATCGAGTGCGGTGAGCTCGGTATGGATCTCCAGGCCGATCACGGCCTCCCAATCCTGCAGGACCTCGGAAAGCTCCTTCATTACAGCTCGCCTCCCTTCCCGGCAAAATCGGGCGCGACGGAAAGCGCGGGCGCGCCCGTGGCGGCATCGGCAAAGCCGCGCTCCAGGGCGCGGGCAAACGTGAGCAGCTGACGGTCCTTAAAGGCCGGACCCACCAGCTGGGCAGAAACGGGCAGCTGAGTATCCTCGCCCAAGCCCAGCGGCACCGAGATGCCACCGTTGCCGCAGATGTTGAGCGAGATGGTGTACAGGTCGGAGAGGTACATCTGCGTGGGATCGCTGATCTCGCCAAACTTAAAGGCCGTGCGCGGCGAGGCGGGCATGAGGATGGTGTCCACCTTGGCATACGCGGCGTCGTAGTCCTGCGTGATGAGCGTGCGGGCCTTTTGCGCAGCGTAGTAGTACTTGTCGTACACGCCCGAGCTCAGCAGGTAGGCGCCGAGCATCTGACGGCGCTTGGCCTCTGCACCAAAGCCGTGGGCGCGCGAAAGCGAGCTCTGGTCGGACAGGTTGGCGCAGCCCTCCTCCTGATAGCCGTAGCGAATGCCGTCGAAGCGGGCCAGGTTGGAGAACGCCTCGGCCGGGCCGATGACGTAGTAGGCGGCGATGGCGGCATCCAGGTGCGGCAGGTCGACCTCGACCAGCTCGGCGCCCTGGTTCTGCAGCTCCTGGGCGGCGCGCTGAACAGCGGCCTTGACCTCGGGCGTCAGGCCCTCGGCCTCCATAAACGCAGGGATGATGCCCACGCGCTTGCCCTCGATGCTGTCGTTGAGATGCTCGGTAAAGTCGACGGCACAGTCCTGGCTGGTGCAATCGTACGGATCGCGGCCCGCGCCGGTAAGCGCGTTCATGGCCAGCGCGACGTCCTCGACCGTGCGGCCGAAGGGGCCCACCTGGTCGAGCGACGAGCCAAAGGCAACCACGCCGTAACGGCTCACGGCGCCGTACGTGGGTTTAAGGCCCACCACGCCGCACAGCGATGCCGGCTGGCGAATGGAGCCGCCGGTGTCCGAGCCCAGCGAGAGCGCGACCTCGCCCGCGGCGACGGCGGCAGCGGAGCCGCCCGAGGAACCGCCGGGCACGCGCTCGGTATCCCAGGGGTTGTTGGTGCGGTGGAACGCCGAGCTCTCGGTAGAGCTACCAAAGGCAAACTCGTCCATGTTGGCCTTGCCCATGGGCAGGCAGCCGGCATCGAGCATGCGCTGGACGCAGGTGGCGGTGTAGACGCTCTGGTAGTCCCCGAGCATGCGGGAAGCGCAGGTGGTACGCGTGCCCACAAGGTTCATGTTGTCCTTGATGGCCAGCGGCACGCCCGCAAGCGGGGGCAGCGACTTGCCTGCGGCACGATCGGCATCCACGCGCGCGGCGGCCTCAAGCGCAAGCTCGGGCGCCACCTGCAGGAATGCCTGGACCCCGCCCTCGCGCGCCTCGATGGCGGCAAGGGAGGCCTGGGCCACCTCGGTAGCGGTAAAGTCGCCGGCGGCAACGCCTGCGGCGATCTGGGCGGCGGTAAGGGAATCGAAGCTTAGCGCCATTACTCGCTCTCCCCCTCTCCCAAAATGGACGGCACGCGGAAGTAGCGGTCGCGCGCGCTGCCGGCGTTTTCGAGCGCAACGTCGAGCGGCAGGTCGCGCTCGGACTCGCGCAGGTCATCGCCCATCACGTTGGACAGGCTTCCGATAGGATGGAACGTGGGCTCCACGTCGGGCAAGTCATATTGCAAGACGGGCTCGAGCATCTGGACGGCGTCGTTCAGGTAGGACGTCATCTGGGTGAGCTCGTCATCGGTCAGTGCGATCTTTGCGTACTCGGCGATGCCGCGCACGTCTTTCTCGCTGAGTGCCATAGGCGCTCCCTTCCGCATAACAGATAAACCGCTCTAGTATACAAGGCAACGCCGCTTGGAGCAGGTGCTTTACCTAAATGCAGCGAAAACGTAACGAGGGCGGCGGTTGGCAGGCGGCGGGCCGGCGGTTCTGCAACGAAACCGCACCGTCCACAGCGAAAACCGTTCCGTCCACAACGAAAACCGTCCCGCCCACAGCGAAGACCATCACAACATTCGACGCTTTTCGCCAAAATCGAAATTTTCATCGAATGTTGTGATGGTTTGAAAGCCCCCGACCACCACAAAGGTGCCTGTCCCCATTGTGGTGGTTCCGAACGATGTCTTATGCCGAGGCCTTGGCCTTGCGGCGCTTGCGGACCGCGTGGATCACGATGTCCAACAGCAACAGCACAATGGCTACGACCACGATGAGCACGGCAAACTCGCGCTTGCCCCAGTGGCGACCGGCCAGCGACTTTTGCTTGTCGACGTCCTTCTTGTTGTACTTGGTGCGCACGCAATGCACCAGCAAGCGATGGTCGTTCACGCCATAGGGCGTGCAGGTGACGAGCGTCACCTTGTCGGTGCCGGGCTCGATGGTCAGTGACTCCATCTCCTCGGGCAGCACGACCTCGGAGTCCACCATCTTATAGGCGAGCGTCTTGTTCATGGTGTGCAGCAGCACCAGGTCGCCGGGCTCCAGCGAGTGGATGTCGTCGAACATACTCAGGTTGCGCATGCCCGAGTGCGCGGTGAGCACGCAATGCGTCGAGGTGCCGCCCACCGGCAGGCTCGTGCCCTCCAGGTGGCCGACGCCCGCCATAAGGACTTCCTCGCTCGTGCCGTGGTAGATGGGCATGCTCACGTCGATGGAGGGGATCTCGACCCAGCTCATCATGGGGTCGCGGTCAAAGATGAGCTGCTGAGCGTAGGGCTCGATCTGGTCGGCGGGAAGCTCGGTGGCCTCGCCCGCCAGCTGCTCGTTAAAGGAGCGCGCCTGGAGCAGGATGCGCTCGCGCTCCTCGGCAGACAGCGCGTCCACGGTGCTGGACACGGTGCTGATCTGGTTGAACACGCCCGAGGCCTCGAGCCGGTCCAAGATCCACGGCCAGGTCATAAGGCCCACGCCAATAAGGATGATGACGATGGTGATGAGCCGGTCGGCCCAACGCGGCAGTCGCTTTCGACGGCGCTTGGGCTTTTGTTGAGGTTTGGGCTGAGGGCTTGAGCCGCCGTTGTCCGCGGCGTTATTGCTCTTCATATGTTTGGCGCCCTGCACCATCGCCGGTCACTCCTCTACAGCTCAGGTTGTCTAAACAAATAATAGCCGAATTGCGAGCTCATGCGCCGGACAACGCAGCTTGGCTGCACCGTCCGGGCCACGTAACCCCACTCAACCAATCAAGCCATATGTTGCTTTCATCGTCTCGAGCAACTGCGCCATCGTTACGCCCGCAACCCCAATCTGTTTCAGATTGACGTCGCCCACCTCACAATCTTTGACAAACGCAAGCATATCGTCCTTCAGTTCTCCGCGCAGGTCGACGCCTTCCGACTCGCCAAGCAGCTGAGCAAGCCTCAGCGCATCGCGTTTATGCTTTTTTACCTTATTCGAATCAACGTTCTCCCCCGCTCCCCTTCTAGCTTTTAGGTCGAGATACGCCTTCGCTTTGAACGGGACAATGTATTCCGTACCCAGGACCGAAACGCCGCCTACGGTCCGGATTCCCTGAAGGAACAAGCCGTAGTAAGCATCGTCCAACAAAATTGCCGAAAGACTGCTTATGTTTTCATCAACGTGAATTGGTGCCACATCAATCCCCGCACGACCCTTTAGAAAGTCGGGGCACTTCGCAAAGAGTTCGATCATACGGGGGTAACCCGGCCTCTTAGGCTCTGTAAACCGATAAAAACATGAGCCTTTGCCTTCGCCCCAGCCGCAGCGGTAACCGCCATCATGCACCAAAGTCCATATAGCTTCTGCCGTCTGAGGCAACCGGTCATCGGCGACAATTACAACATCAAAATCGTGAGTCATCCTAAACGGAAGTCCCGCCTCCGCGAGCAAAATGTCACATGCCGTGCCGCCGATAAGGGCATACGATCCTGCAGCTTTTTGCATATGCTGCTGAAATTCTTGGAGACCTTCTACAACGCTTCTTGCCATGGATATTCCTTTCCAAACATGCGATCGACTTCGAGCTGAATTCGCTCATCGTCGATGGCCGCCAAAGATAGCGCAAGCGAAATGTCGTCGACACGGGAGGAGCCGGCAAACACGGGCGCATAGCGCCACACTTGGATCATCGCCGTCTCGTTATCCGGCAACTCCCCGTCTGCGACTTCGAGGTCGCTCAGTTGATGCCATGTACTTCTTAAGACGGCCTTTTGTTCCATACCCGGCGCAGCGAGCATCGAACGCGCAGCGAGCGCCGTCTCCCCGGCGTCAACAAGATAGTCGACCTGCAGCGTCTTCCTTGCAAAAAAGACCTTCGAGACAGGCGAGGAGAGCTCTGCCATGTGCTCGCTGAGTAGAAGATCAACGGCGACAGGGAGCACAACGACACGTCGCTCGCAACGCTCGCGCCTCGCGAGCCCCCTGTCGACAAGCTCGGTTATGGCCTCACTCGCACGGCTTGCCGAGATCCCAAGCGCACGACAAAGGTCATAGGGACGATATGGCTCCTGGGCTGCTCCCCAGATTGCGGCAGCCTGCGCGTTGGGTGACATCTTGGTCGCGTGATTGCGAAACCGGGCACCGCCCCTCTCCGTGCAGGCTGTGCCCATAAATGGAAGAAAAGCCTGTCTACCTGGGCAGACAAAGGGAATCCCTTGTGCGACCAATGCTTTGCGCTGGCGTGCATCGGCATCAGGAAACGAAACGACAACAGGAGTCTCCGCGCGCAAGGCTAGCTGGCTATAGACCCTCTTAGCCTCGGGAAGCCCGACGCCAGTAGGCAAACTTGCAAGCAAAAACGAAAAACCGTTTGCGTCAACAGCGCGGACCTCAATCGCCCGCAGATGCAGCGGCAAACGTGCGAACCCAGGCCAAGTTTTGGCCTTGGCGGAGAGGCCTAGTGCTTCTTGTAAGTAGATTAGCGCTTCGTTCATTTCCATCGTTTTCGTTTGATTCCAGTTTATATTGGAATTATACATAATTTTCGGAATTGACGAGATTCCGTTCGTGCCTAGGCCCATATTTGAGTTTTCAGAATATCCCGGATCGGCTGGGCGATTCGGGATACAATGTCAATAGAAAACGACGCACCCCGCGTAAATGTTTGGGAGCGCGGGCGGCCTAGTTTTCTGGTTTTGTTAAATGCCCGGGATCCTACCCCCGGGCATTCTTATTTGCGCTTGTTGCGGCGCAAATGCCTTCCACCGTCCGCACCGCGCGAGCGCCTACGGACCTTAAACCGAACCTCATACGAGTCAAGAAACGCGATGACGGATGAGTCCGCATCGGACGGTGGAGGCTGCCTGTGTTGTCCAAAAAAACGGGGCAGACTCCAGTGCGGAGTCTGCCCCGAAAAGAGAATGGCAAAGCAAGAACGTGGATGGACGAGAAAAGTGTCCGCAAGTCTCATGGCCATCACATCCCACCTGCCAAAGGGATGGGTGAGCGAGCGTTACTCCTGCTCGGACTCCTCAGCCTGCTTACGGCTGCGGATGAGGTGCGCCACGCCGATGCACAGCACCGCGCCACCAGCGATCCAAGTGAAGGTCACACCGTTAAGACCGGTGAGGGGGAGGCCGGAGCCCTTCTTGTTCTCGACGGTAAGGGTGACGGTACCATCAGTCTGAGTATCGTCATCAAGGATAACGAGGTCGGAAGTCTCCGCCGTCCTGGTGACTGTCACGGTCTGTGCCTCTTCCTCGGTTTTATGAAGACTGTCTGCACCAGACGCCTGAGTCGAGATCGTGAAAGTGAAGTCCTTCAGCGAATTGTAGTTGCTGAGGGCAGTCTGCTCATGAACGGTGTAAGTACCAGCGTCAAGTCCCTTGATGTAAATTTCGCCATTTTCATCAGTGAAGAACTCATGCGGCGTTTCACCAAGGTTGCCAAGTTCCTGAACGTATTTGCCCTTGGAAGCGCTGCCGTCCGCATTGTCATCAGGATCGGTAGCCTGAATGGTAAATCCGACATTCTCGAGCTCGTTCTTGCTTTGGTGATCTTTCTTGACAAGCTTGAGCGCATAGGTGTAGTCGCGAACAACGTCGGGCACAGACTCGCCTTTGCCGGCACTCATGGGATTGTTGGAATAGATGAGCCTGACGGTGTTGAGGTTACCCTCGCCGCCGACCGTGACATTCTCTACCTTGTTGGGGTCGAGCTTGGCTTTATAGGTGACGACGACCTCAGATTGCTCGTTGAGCGTGACGCCGGCCTGCTCAGCAGCAGCCTTGAGGTTGGCGAACTTGACCGTCAGGGTATTGGTATCGCCGTCTATAGCCGCATCGTAACCAGTCACAGCGTTAACGGTCGTGTTCTTTGAAACTATCACGTTGTTGACCTTGACATTAACGCTATCGAGATCGGCCGTCAGCCCAGCGGAGAGTTCGTCGTGGAACTCGTAGCAATAGGTATCGAACGTGGCGATATTGTCAGCGACGGTACCAGTCAGCTGATATTGGACATCCTGGCCCATCTGAGAGTCAGCCTTATCGGCCCATACACTGGTAGACTTGTCATCCCTGACCTTCTTCGTAACCGTGGGGATGCTGGTCTTCTCGGTGACCGTTACGAGATTACCACCCACGATAGCGAAAATCGGGGAGGTGCCAGTGTTCGGCTTTGCCGGATTCGTAAGACCATCAGGCACGAAGAGGTAGTAGCCATCGCCATAAGCATCCGGGCGCGTCCAAGAAACATCCACCTTAAAAGAATTGCCCGCAGGAGTCTCGTCTGTAATCGCAGCCGCAATTGCATACAGCACGTCACCGGGAGCAACGCGCGTACCCTCGCTGCTGGTTGCCGAGCTGGCAGAAGTACCCGTCACATTTTTAGCAAGCCACTCGGCAACAACCGGGGCAGTGGCACCGTCCGCAAGCGCCGCAGCGCCGTCTGCATCCACGATTTCCTTGTACTTGGCAGATCCTTTAATAGCAGCGACTACCTTGGACCCGATAGTCGTGCTTGACCATTCAATATCGGAAGCAACTTTTCCTTTGCTCCCCTCATCAGCGACTTTTGCCTTGAAGATCTGGTAGGCCTTGAACGTATTGTCCTTGTTGGCCTCGTTGACCTTATTGATCGTGATGCTGCCCGGCGTATCCTCAGCAAACGCCATGGTCACCGGCGCCATAACACCGCCGAAGCTCAACGCCGCCGTGAGGCCTGCTGTTACTGCCAGGCGTGCGATGTTCTTGCTCATGCTCATCTTCTTTTCCTCTGCTTTCTGCTCGAATTCCATTTGATCTAAATCTGTCTGTCTGTGTCTTAGCATCTACTTCGCTACGTCTCGCCCCGCTCTCTGTGGGGCTGCCAGCTACTCTTTATGGCTGCCACCTCCCCGCTTGACCAGGAGCGCGACCACGATGAGCGCGGCTCCGGCGACCGCTGCGGCGGCCGCGGCGTACATTGCCATATCGCCAGTCGAGGGCATAAAGCCTCCGGTGGTAATGCTAGGGGGTGTGCCGGTGGGCGTGTTGATGAGCGACGCCTCCAGGCTGCCCGTCGACCCGTCCGCGCTGTCGGCGCGCAGGGGCGACTCGGCCGTGATGGTGAGTTTGGGCTTGGCGGCGGCCACCTGGTCGACGTCCAGGCCCTCGGCCTTGACCGTCACGGAGCGCGTGCCCTCAAAGGCGGTGTAGCCCTTGGGCGCCTTGAGCTCGCGGACCTCCAGCTTGCCCGAGTCCACGCCCGAGACGGTCACGCGGCCGTCCTCGCCCGTGGTGACGGTGGCCTTGCCCTCCGCATCCCACGTGCCGTCGGCCGCCAGCGTGCGACCGCGGTCGTCGGCGATGCTCAGGACCGCCCCGGCAAGCGGCCTGTCGCCGTCGCTGCCGCGCTTGGTGAGCGCGAGATCCCAGGTGTAGGCGCACGCGTCATCGCTCGGCGTGCGGGTGAAGCCGGCGTCGCCGGACTGGTCGGCGAGGGGAGAGCGCGGGTAGCGCAGGTACACCTCGTTGGGGTTGCCCTTCGCGATGCCGTGGTTGCACGCGCTGTTGAGCGGCGCGTTGTACACGGCGACCACGCGGGCGCCCGCGGTAAAGGCTTCGGTCCCGCCGAGCGCGGCGATGAGGTCGCCGGTGCGCACGGTGAAGGTCTTGCCGTCGGCCGCTACCTTGGTGGCGCACTGGGCTGTGATGTCGGTCCAGCCCTGCGCGGGCTCGGTGCCGGCGCGGCCGTCCTTGCCGGCCGAGACGGCGTCGAAGCCGCCGTCCGCGCCCGCCGCCACGTACACGCGCATGCTCGCGGCCACCTTGGAGGGGTCGAGCCCCGCGCTCATGGTGTCGACGAACCGCACCGTATAGGTGTCGTAGGCCGTGAGCCCGGCCGGGACCGTGGCCGAGAGGCGCCAGTACAGGTCGTCGGCGACCGTGGCGTCGGCGGCCTTCTGCCAGGCGGCGGTGCCGTCCTCCAGCACATGCTTGGCGACCTTGGGGGTCGCGGCCTTGGGCTTGACGGTGACGGCGCCGCCGCCCACCAGGGCCATGATCGGCGCGGTGCCGGCCTCATTCTGGGCGATGGCCTCGTCGTCGGCGACGATGAGCCAGTAGCCGCAGGGCAGCTCGGCCGTCGTGCCCGCGTTAAGGGCCACGGACACGGCGCCAGAGCTCTGGAGGGAACGAGCGAGCTGTGCGCTCAGCGCGCTCGTAAGGTGGGAATCGGTGTTGAGCCACTCGGCAGCTTCCTGCGCGGCGGTCTGGGAATTGGGCATGCCGGCGCTGTGCAGCACGGGCAGCGCGGCGTCGCGCACGGCGTCGCTTGCCCAGGCGAGGTCGGTGGCGATCTTGGCGTCGCTGTCGCCGTCGACGACGTTGGCGCTAAAGATCTGGTAGGCGTCGTAGCTGCGCGCCACGGTGCCGCTCACCGTGATGGAACCGGTCGAGGTCGGCGCGGCCTGCGCGGAAGCGGGGAACACAACCGCGCAGGTGCCGATCAGGAGGGCAAGCAGCGCAAACAAGATCGGGAAGGAGCAAACTTTCTTATTCACGACGCTTACCTCCCTTCGCATTCGCCTTGCGACGAATGTGCATCCAGGCCGCAGCAGCGCAAAGCACCGCCGCGCCGGCAAGGTACGTCAGAGTGACGCCCGACATACCAGAAAGGGGCAAAGAGGTGGAGTAGGTGTTGGTGAAGGTGGGGCCGTGCTCCTTGGGCTTGGTATTGTCAAATTTAATGGGCGTCTGGTCTGCCTCGGCAATATCCTTGCCGTCGACGTCCTTGATCTTGGTGTAGGTTACCTCCGTAGCTTTGATTGTTCCGTTTTTTTGGTCCGTCATCGTGACATCAAATCGATAGACCGACTTGTCGTACGTGTAGTTAGTAAACGGCGTGGTCGGCTTCTGTTCGCGAACGAAATAAGTAAAGGTTTTGCTTGCACCGCGACCCGTGGGGTCAGTCTCGAGTTTGTCGAGGTCTTTTAGTTCGTACTTAATCTCGTCGAAGCCTAGGATCTGGGGGTTACCAGCGTCGGTCTTGGTCGACTTATTCTGAACGTTCTTCGTGAACTCTTTGTCAGTCGCAAGCTGGAGCGTGAACTCCTTCATCTCGCCACCCTCAACGACCTTGGTCGCCATGGGCGTCCAGGAACCCTTCGAGTCGTATGGAGTGAACTTGTTAGTGAAAGTCGCTGAGTCATCCTTACAGATAATTGGATAATAGCCGTCGCCATTCTTCAAGACACTCCGCGTATTTTTGTTGACCCACTTCCCAGACTTATCGAGTTCGTACTTGGTCACTTCGACCTTTTCAATCGTGTAGGTATGGATTTTGAAAGCTATCTGTACGTTCGGCTCATCCTTTTTCGGAACAGTCATGAGCTCGGTCGGGTTATCCTTGGCGCTTACCACAATCTCATACACAGCGGAGTCGTACGTGATACCGGGTTCAGCGCCGGAATCTTCGACCAAGTAGTATGTGATAGTGGTTGTGTCAGCTGTACCACTCGTTGAGAACTGTTCATCAAGATCAAACGTGATGTTACCGCTTGCGTCATTTTTTGCAGTTCCAACCTCGGTGCAAACGTTACGATTGAATGTCGTGTCAGTCAAAGGGTTGATTGAATTCTTGCGGTAGACCTTAAAGGTAAACTGATTCGCGGCGAGTGCCTCTCCCTCATTGGTCTTTATATTTTTGAGTGCCTTGGTCGCCTTGAGCTTAAGGCTCGGGTAGACATACGTATCCGCTGGCTGACCCAAGTACAGGTCGCCGTTCGACATGATGCCGCCGCCATGGTCCCAGGAATAGTTGCCCGTGATGAAAGTTCCGGCAGCTTCCTGCGCTTTATTCGCTTCATCACTTCCAGCTGTGACACCCGAAGACAGACCGACGCTCCGATAAATCTTCACGCCGCCATTGGCAGGGATATTGATAGCCTCATAGAGTTCATTGTTATCACTGGGTTCTTTGTTATCACTGCGTTCTTTGCTTCCCGAATACTTGGCATCTCCGCCGCCGAGCATCTTGCCGATTACTGCCGCAATCGGATCAGTATGGCCAGCCTTTGCCGCAAGGAAGAAATCGGCATGACCGTTCTTGCGAAACACCTTCGATTTGTATGCATCTCTATCTTCAGTCTTATTATTACCACCACCTGAAAGATGGGGTGAAAAGTCATTGCCGGTATTCGCCTTTGGGTCGTAAGCATGTTGTATATTAGGTTCATTAGGATGGCTAGGATGGTCATCGCCATCATGCTCATCTTTGGCAGACAAATTGCCAAAGATTGCCGTGCCGTTAGTGTTCGTTACCAACGTCTTGCCCGTGGGGCAGACTGCAACGCCACCACCGTAGCCGCCAGCTTCATTGGCGCTAATGTACGAGTTATATATGAATAACCTACCAGCAGTATATTCCTTGCCTTGTTCTGAGTTTCCCTGGACAAAGATGCCGCCGCCACCCCAGTCAAAGCGAGACATGCAGTGATTGTTTGTGATGTAGACTTTTCTACCTTCAGTACCGTTAATCATCGCGTCAACCATCTGGCCCACTCGAATGCCAGCACCCTCAGATCGGTAGCTCACGTTAGAGGCAATAATTCCTCCCGTGATATTCAGCCACGCCATTCCATTCCTGAGCGAGACGTTTGGCCATTCCGTTCGACATCGGTAACGTAAACGCCGCCGCCGGCTTCCTCGGAGTAGTTGCCGGTAATCTGGGCACCGGAAATGGTGACATGGGCGCCGTTATTGGCAGCAAGCCCAGCGCCGCCATGGTCACCGTTGCCATCGTGGCCGCAAAATTTAGCCATTCTATTATTCGTGATATAGCCACCAGAAACGGTCACGATGCCGCCCTTGGCCATAATGCCGCCACCGAGTCCCTCGTTGAGTGTGCTATTACCGGAGATTACGCCATTAGTTATGGTGACCTCGGAATAATGGGCATACACACCACCGCCACTATAAGCGCTGTTGCCGGCAATGACGCCGCCAGTCAGATTAAGGGTCGAGGCGACGCCTTTCTCGTTGGATACCATAATGCCCGCGCCGTCACCCGAGCCGGAAGCGCCGCAAACGTATCCGCCGCTCATGTTGACAGTAGAGCCGTTCTCGGCATAGATGAGGTTGCCGATTTGGCCATCTTTCTTTTGCGTGAGCACGCCGCTTTCAAGATTAAAGTGGCCGCCATTGAAAAGGTTGACGAGCCTTAACCCAGCAGCTTTGGCATCGCTGCAAGCCACAATGGCACCCTTGATACCAGCCTCATACGCTTTAAGAGTTTCGTTTGTAACGGTTCCGCTTGCGACCGATTCGGTTACGTAATAGGTAAGCTTGGTCGGAATGTTAGAATCGCCGTACTCCATTGAAGCGAGATTGCCACATTTGTTTTCTTGATTAGCCGTGATCTCTTTTGCGGCAGCTTGCTGGCCGTCCTTGACGGTCAGCGTCGCACCGCCGGTGATATTGAACAGAGGCCGATTTGAACTCGTATGCTTAATCTTATGGCCGTTTAGATCCAGCATGATTTTGCTGCCGTCCTTGCTAAGCGTGATTGTCTCGCCGGTCTCGACATCATTCATGAGCTTGAAGTTAGCAACACCGCTTGCATTCGCCAACTTGGTTTTTAAATCGTCAACGTTTTCTATCTCGTCGGGCGCCGCTTCGGTTTGCTCGCCTTCCGTGGCCGCCATCACAGCGTTGCCATCTGCCGGCTCGTTATCTTCGAACTGCAGCTTACCCTCAGGTTGATCCCCAGACTGACCCTGCTCAACACCATTTGAAGGGTCGGCTTCGCCACCCTCTGCGTCGTCACTATTCTGGTTTTCGGTATCCCCGTTGTTGGTGTTATCTACATCAGTAGACTCACTTGAGGAACCCCCCATCACAGTTTCCTCGGTAGAATCTGTCTGGGCATCGTTTGCAATGGCCTGCGAGATCGGAGGCATGACGAGCGACAGTACCAGGCTCAACACGGAGGCTCCGCACAAAACGCCTGCCCGTACACGGCGCGTCGCTTTTTTACTCTGCTTAGTTTTTTCTGAATTCGCTTTCATCGATGTCTCCTCCCCAAGAGACCGCGATCTTGCTCTTTCACTATCAAACGTATCTGCGCAACCTGTAATTGCGCACGCTTAGTAATGCATATTGCAACGATTATTTGAACATCTAAGCAAAAAAACCGCTAGTTTTGTAGCGGATTCTCAATTCTCTTGACATTTGCTCGGATTTACCTTCGTTTATTCGCTATGAAATATCTATTTCTACTGGTAATTAAGCTAGTTATCAGTTTTTTAATAGCAATTTATTTATTTGCACAACATTTTGCTCAAGAGCAAACATCCTGTGAACGGTCGATAATCGACCGTGAGCGGTAGGTCATTAACCGGGAGGAATAGGCTACCAAATTGATGGGAATATCTTTAACCCATCGGTAGTTAGAAACGTAATGTTCAGACAACCATATCTGAATTTGCGCGCAGATTTTAGGCATCAATTCGCCCAAATCGCCTGAGACCACCGCAAAGGAGCCTGTCCCCTTTGCGGTGGTTCTCCCCCGGCGCTACAGCAGATGCTCCTCGATAAAGATCGCGATGCCGTCTTTGTCGTTGCTCGCGGTTACAAAGTCGGCGGCGGCACGGGTGGCGTCGCTGCCGTTTGCCATGGCCACGCCCACGCCGGCGTCAGCCACCATGCAGGTGTCGTTGTCGGCATCGCCAAACACGCAGATGTCCTGGAGCTCCATGTCGTTGAGCTCCGCCACGCGCACAAGGCCGCGCGTCTTGGACACGCGCGGATCCATGAACTCGTAGAGCCGCTGCGTGGTTTGCAGAGCCGCCGCCTTAACAGTGTCATCGGCAAACGTCGACGCCCGCTCAATCACCCGCGGCATCACCTCGGGCGCCATGGTAAACATCACCTTGGGCTGCGGCTCGCGCAACAACTCGACAAAATCGACCACCTGGTAGGGCACACCGTCGACGCGCGACAGGTGCTCGACACACGCGTTGCTCTCGGGCACGTAGAACACGCCGTCTCGGGGGCAGACGGGTGTTGCCGGCAGGTCTGCCATGTGCTCGCAGATGCGCGCGATGGTCTCGCCCGGCAGCGGATAGCTCAGCTCGTTGATGTCGTGCGCGCGGTCGATGACCTCGGCGCCACCGCAGCCCACCATCACGTCTACCAGGCCTTCGATGCCCCAGAGCTCGTACATGGCCTCGGTCGCATGGGCGTCGCGCCCGGTGCACAGGCCAAAGAGCACGCCGCGCTCGCGCAGGGCGCGGATCGCCGCCACGGTGCGCGGGGACACCGTGTGCTGGCTCGTGAGCAGCGTGCCGTCGATATCGCAGAACACGGCTTTGATGTGGCTGAAGGTGGTGTCCATGGGAGCCTTTCTGGGTTGTGCGGCGGTGTGGGGTGTATTCGTGAACGGCGTACATGGTATACCAAGGCGCGGGCGCGGCCTATCAAAGCAAAAACCACCACAAAGGTGCCCGGCCCCTTTGTGGTGGCCGAACCCGAAGGGTGGCCGGACCCGGGGCGCGAACCATCACAACATTCGACGTTTTTCTGCAAAATCGCGATTTTCATCGAATGTTGTGATGGTTTTACTGCCTTGCAGAACGATCGAAATGCCGGCGGCCAAACAGCAGCAGCGCCGCGGGAACCGCCGTCACGACCATGCCCGCCCCTACGAGCGTCTGCTGCACGCCAAATGTCGCCGCCAGCCACGGGGCAATCGCCAGCGGCGCCACGCCGGCGAACATGTTGCCAAAGCCCATGACCGAGTTCACGCGACCGAGCTGCCCGAGCGGAGCCGTCGTTTGCACGATCGTGTTGTGGAGCGGGTTGACGACGCCCCAGGCCACGCCCAGGGCAATCTGGCCGACAAGGGCTACGCCCACGTACGGCGTTCCCACGTAGAGCAGGCTTCCCAGGCCTACGGACATGAGTGCCACGAGCAGCGTCTTAAGGTTGACCAGGTGCGGCGGCAAGCGGAGCGCGGCCACGGCGCCCAGCACCGCGCCCACACCGCTGGCCGACGAGAGCCAGCCCATCCATTCGACACCGGCGTGCAGGACATCGCGGTAGAAGAACGACTCCAGCGGATCGAAGGCACCGTAGCCAAAGTTCGAGAGGAAAATAATGCAGAACAGCAGGGCGAGGACGCTGTTGGTGAAGACTGTCTTGATGCTGGCTGCGAAGGTGGCGCGGGTGGACGTGCTGGGGTTGGTGCTTTGTCCCGCACGCTCCCCTTCCTCTGCCGAATCGGCATCCGCATGCCCGGCGACATGGCTGGTCTGCGGCCTAAAGCCCCAACCGGCGACGAGCGCCAGCACTGTAAAGAGCATCATGAGCACGAACACCGCGCGCGACGACGCAGCCGCCGCGACAAAGCCGCCCAGCGTGGGGCCAACGATGATACTCACGTTAGAGAACATGGCGATGGCGGAGTTGATGTCTTTGAGCTCGACAGGATCGTCGGTGAGGTAGGCTGGATAGGATGTGGCGATGGGCTGGGCAAACCCCATCACAAAGCCCAGGAGCACCGCGCCGAGCAGGACGATGCCGGTCGCGCTGCCAAAAACGAGGATCGCCGCGCCGGTTGCCAGCGTGCCCACAATGCTCAGCAAGAAATGACGGCGCGGACCCCAGGCGTCGAGCGCCGCGCCACCCGCAAAGGATCCCAAGATCACGAATACGTTCATAAAGAGGACAGCCAGCGATGTCGCCACGACCGAGGCATCGTCTGCATAGGTGAGCGTTCCGATGACGCCGATAAAGTAGCTGGTCTGAAAACCGGTGTAGATGAGAAAGCGCATCGCCACCAGGCGCTTGGCCTGCACGGACAGCGATGACTGAGGCTTTGAGAAAAGAGAGGCGAGCATGGAGACTCCTTGTTTCATACGAATACGGACGGTGGGCATTCGCCACCGTCTGTCAAATCAATCTATCCGCATGAAACATTAAGGACGCATCAAGCCCCTTCTCTCCGTTTTTCGCCCGTCATGAACTACTTGGTAGATTGTAAGACATGTCCCACACATCTACTAAAGCAAAATCCACCACAAAGGTGTCTGGCCCCTTTGTGGTGGAAATGACGTTTGCCCAGCTAAAACCTGCCAAAATAAACCTGTCCCTTGTTGGCAGGTTTTAGGCCAGATGATCTTGAATCAGATCGCAGATGGCTCGGGCATCGTTGATGTTGATGGCTCGGGTCGCAAAGCCGGCGTCGAAGGCCTGGCGTGCCAGGGCCTCGTTGCAGGCAAGGGCCAGCGTGTGACCGTCGACCAGGTCGAGCGAGCTCTTGCCGCGCAGACGGTCGACACCCGATCGCGCGACCACGATGTTGTCGAAGCCCTCGGTCTTGTAGCCCTCGATGATCACCACGTCGACATCGTTGTAGCGTGACAGCAACTCGCGCGCGGGCATCTCGTCCTCCTCGCGCGTGTCGGCGTACTCCGCCCAGCGCGTGGCGCAGATAAGGCCCACGTGCTTGGATCCAGCCTGGTGATGGCGCCAGGTGTCCTTAGCGGGCACGTCGATATCAAAGCCGTGGTGCCCATGATGCTTGAGCGAGCCCACGCGCAGGCCGCGGCGGGTGAGCTCGGCAATGACCTTCTCGACGAGCGTGGTCTTGCCCGAGTTTTGGTAGCCGATAAACGCGATCGCAGGGACGGCCGGGGCCGGAGCTGCGGGCGCGATGGCGACGGATGCGCTCGCGGGTGCGTCGCCCGCGGCTCCCACGGCCTCAACGGCAGCGGCCTGACGCTCTGCGCGGTCCCATACGCCCGAGCGGCCACCCTCCTTGTGCAGCAGGCGCACGTCGACGATCTCCATACCGCGATCGACGGCCTTGCACATGTCGTAGATGGTCAGACACGCGGCACTCGCGCCGGTCAGGGCCTCCATCTCGATACCCGTCTTGCCCGTCACGCCGGCCGTAACCAGCACGTGAAAGCCAACCTGCCCGTCCACGCGCGCCGGCGCCCAGCCCTCGGGCACGTCCTCGGCCGGCATCCCCGCCGGAGCGATGGGCGCAATGTCGCACTTGCTCTTGGTAATGAGCAACGGATGGCACATGGGGATGATGTCGCTCGTGCGCTTGATGGCCATAATGCCCGCCACGCGTGCGCAGGCAAGCACGTCGCCCTTTTTGGCGCGGTCCTGCAGCACCATGGCCTGCGTCTCGGGGTGCATGAGGATGGTGCCCTCGGCAATGGCGATGCGATGGGTCTCGGCCTTGTCGGACACGTCGACCATGCGAACCTCGCCCTTGGCGTCAACGTGCGTCAGCTCGTCGCGACGGGCGTCGCGGGCGGACTCGGTGGCAGTGCTGACAGACGGCTGCGCGGACGCGTCGGCGTTGCCAGCATTCGCCGCAGCCGTGGCTTTGTGGGCAGACACCGCGGCCCTGCGAGCGGCCTTGGTGGCATCGGCGTACCTGCTCTTGGCCATATGATCATCCTCCGATTTGGGACATAAATCGTTGCGTGCCCTCAATTATCGCGTGTTCCTGCGGTTTGTGGGCCACGGCATCGCGCCAAATCGAAAGTACCTGCATATCATCACCACGGCGCAGCGCCTCACGCACCGAATACTCGGCATCGCTGAACAGGCACGGACGCACGTTGCCATCGGCCGTCAGACGCAGACGGTTGCAGTTCGCGCAAAAATGATTGGACATGGCGCTAATAAAGCCAACCGTTCCCGCCGCGCCCGGAAAGTGCCAATAGCGCGCAGGGCCCGCGCCGGCAGGAGCGTCGTTGATGTCGAGCGGCTCGAGCTCGCCCAGTCCCGTCGCGGCGGCCCCGGCATTGATGCGCGCCCGCAGCTCGTCGCTCGGCACGGTATCGCTCGCGTCCCACAGCTCGGGATTGAGCGCGGGCGCATGCGGGTCCACAGCGCAATGCGAGCTCGTGCGCTCGTCGCCGATGGGCATGTATTCGATAAAGCGCAGGTGGATGGGGCGGTCGAGCGTGAGCCGCGCGAGGGCCGCCACGTCCTGGTTGAGCCGGCGCACAACAACGCAGTTGACCTTAACGGGCTCAAAGCCCCAAGCCAGCGCCGCGTCGATGCCAGCCATGGTCTGCTCGAGCCGACCCAGGCGCGTGATCTTTCCAAAGAGCGTAGGGTCGAGTGTGTCGAGCGAAATGTTGACGCGGTTAAGCCCGGCATCTTTGAGCTGCGGTGCCAGCTGGGGCAGCAGGGCGCCGTTGGTGGTGAGCGAGATGTCCTCGATCTGCGGAATCGCGCGGATGTCACGAATGAGCGGAATAATACGGCGGCTGACCAGCGGCTCGCCGCCCGTCAGGCGCACGCGGCGAATACCCTCCCCCGCTACCAAGCGCACAAAGCGGGCAATCTCCTCGGCGCTGAGCAGCTCGTCGTGCGCGCGGGGCGCCACGCCATCGGCCGGCATGCAGTAAATGCAGCGGAAATTGCACTTGTCGGTAACGGCAATGCGCAGGTAGTTGATATCACGGCCAAAGCCGTCATGTTGCACGCGCCCGTCCACGCAGCCCTCCCCTCACGCGGCGTTTTATTCTTCGGAAAACATAATACTCCACGAGAGAATCATGCCGACACCCGTACGACAGGACGGGTCGCTTCGAGCAAAACGGACTTCCCAAGCCCATCCTCAGCATACAAACCATCACAACATTCGATACTTTTCCCGATTTTGGCAAAAAACGTCGAATGTTGTGATGGTTTGCCTGCCCACGGCACCCCGTAGAAGGGCCGGAACGCCCCTAAAGGCCGCCGTCCCAGTGCCGAATCACGAATTCTCGCAGGTCGTTCTGACGTTTCTGGAACGCTTCGCTTCGGTCGCACTTGAGACCCATAGCGAGCGCGATGGCGTTCATCGCCCGGTGCAATTGCAGCTGATTGGCAAACTGGATCCCGGTGAGGACGATCATCCTAAAGCCCAGCGCGCTCAGCACGGTCATACGCTCCGCATCCGACGCGCTGCGCTGTTTATCAAGATGGTCCGAACCGTTGTATTCAATCCCCGTACCGCTCGCAGGCGCATATACGTCGATCTCGAAATATCCGGCCTTTGCGAGATACTTGAACTCATTGGGAACGTCGACCCGATGGTTGAGCTCGATCTTGGCGTATCCCAGCCCTCCCTGGGAGCGTTTTGCTACGACCATGATTGCGGTGGCCGTCTCCATGGGCGAACGTGCGCCATCGTGCACGCGCTTGAGCACGGCGGCCGCGCGTATAGCCCCCTGACGAGATCGGTTCTCATTGCAATAGGCAATCAAGTCGGCAACGGTATACCTCTGCCCCATCTCGATATAATCGCCTGTCGACAGATGATTCAAATGGTAACGGGCGCAGATTTCATACCCATATTCCAGCTGCTCGGGCTCGCTCATCCACGAACCCGCTTGGACAAAGCACATGGCCTCATCAACCACCAGAAGGCCCTCTGCCACCTCGATAAGATGGCCTGGAGGTACCGGCGCCCCAAACACGTGGCACCTAAATCCAGCCGGCGTCGAGCGCTCAAAATCGAAGTTGACGAGCGTGTCGATATGATCGAGCTCTTCTCGTGGAATACCAAGTGAGACCAGATAGTCGATAACGATCCCAACTGCCGTTGAAGCCCTCAGTCCCTTGGCATCGAGTCCCAATTTGGGCAGGCTCGCGGTCGGTTCCGCCTCGTTAGCAAGCGAGTCCTCATCGTATAGACTGCTTGCTCGCGAGAGCGGCTCGGACGGACGCGCCACGTTGTGGTACAGCCAGGCAGTCTTATGGGACAGGACGATCGGCAGGTCCACGAGCCCTCCAATGGAGTCGGATAACCAACCTTATTCCCCTGCCCGCGGGTCCGCACACCTTCGTGCACAAGAAAGCGATTCCACCCGGTCGAGTGGCAGAAAAACCATCACAACATTCGATGCTTTTCCCGTTTTTGGCAAAAAACGTCGAATGTTGTGATGGTTTGAGGCGAGATGGGGGGCACGGAGGGATCAAAGCATCGTGCTCGAACGGGTTAATCCAGCTCTTTTAAGCCATGCGCCAGCTGCCAGTACTCGCCGTGCTGGGCGAGCAGCTCTTCGTGCGTGCCGCGCTCGATGATGCGGCCGTGTTCGAGGACCATGATGGCGTCGGCGTCGCGGACAGTGGACAGGCGGTGCGCGATCATAAACGTGGTGCGACCGCGCATGATGCGGTCCATACCGCGCTCGATGAGCTTTTCGGTACGCGTGTCAATGGAGCTCGTGGCCTCGTCCAGGATGAGCACCGGCGGATCGGCGACGGCCACGCGCGCGATGGCGAGCAGCTGACGCTGACCCTGCGACAGGTTGGCGCCGTCGGCCGTGACCGGTGTGTCGTAGCCCCGCGGCAGGCGGCGGATAAACGAGTCGGCGCAGGCGGCCTCGGCAGCGGCGCGCACCTCCTCGTCGGTCGCGTCGAGCTTGCCAAAGCGGATGTTCTGCGCAATGGTGCCGCTAAACAGGTGCGTGTCCTGCAGCACAATGCCGAGCGACCCGCGCAGGCTGGCCTTGGCAATGTGCTTGACGTCGATGCCGTCGTACGTGATCTCGCCGTCATCGACCTCGTAGAAGCGGTTGATGAGGTTGGTGATGGTCGTCTTGCCGGCACCCGTGGAGCCCACAAACGCGATCTTTTGCCCCGGCTTGGCAAACAGGTTGAGGTCCGTGAGCACGCGGGTGCCCGGCACGTAGGAAAAATCCACGGCATGGAAGCGCACGTCGCCGGCAAGCGGGACCAAGCCGCACGTGAGCTCGGTGCCGTCGGCAGCCACCGCGCGGCCCGACTCATCAACGGCTGCCACGTCATGCAGGTGCCCGTAGACGCCCACGCCCTGGCCCTCGGGAATTTTCCACGCCCACGCGGCATCGCCCGTCTGCACCAGCTCCACGCAGCCCTCGTCCACCTCGGGCTCAAGGTCCATGGCGGCAAACAGGCGCTCGGCACCGGCCAACGCGTTGAGCAAGAAGTTGCCGAGCTGCGTAAACTGGTTGATGGGCATGGCGGCCTGGCGCACAAAGACCAGGTAGCTTGCAAGTGCGCCCACATCGGCGAGCCCCTTGATGCAGAGCATGCCGCCCGCCACGGCGACGATGGCATAGTTGACGTAGCCAATCACGACGGTCATGGGCACCATGGAGTTGGCATAGCTCACGGCGGCGGTACCGGTGCGGCGAAGCTCGTCGTTGCGGCAGGTGAAGCCGGCGACATTCGCTGCCTCACGGTTAAAGACCTTGATGACCTTTTGGCCCGAGACCATTTCTTCGATATATCCGTCCAGGTCGCCAAGCGATGCCTGCTGGGCAGCAAAGAAACGCTTAGAGCGCGCGCCCGAGTAGCGCGCATACAGCACAATGGCCGCATCGCACACGAGTGTGATAATCGTGAGCTGCCAGTTAAGGATGATGAGCATAGCCGTGGTGCCCACAACCTGAATGGCGGCCTGAATCACGTTGGCAAAGCTGTTGTTAAGCGCCTCGGAGACGGTGTCGACGTCGTTGGTGAAAAAACTCATGATGTCGCCCGAGCGCGTGCTGTCAAAATAACTGAGCGGCAGCGTCTGGATGTGCGCGAACAGGTCGCGGCGAATATCGGACACCACGCGTTGGGCCGCGCGCACCATAATCTGCGAGTAGCCCAGGGCCGAGAGCACGCCCGCAGCGTAGATGATCGCCGTCAGGATGACCTGCTTGGCAAGCAGTTCCTCCCCGCCCGTGGCCAAACCGTTAACGATGGGACGCACCATGTAGGTGCCGGCGAGGCTCGCGATGGCGGCGACGGAGGCGAGCACGCCCACCGCGAGCAACGAGAACTTGGCATGCCCCATGTAGGAGAGCAAGCGACGCACAGTGCGCTTGAGGTCGGCCGGGCGTGCTTGGGCTGCGGTCTTAGGCATGACGCTCACCCCCTTCCAAGGGCGATCCGCCGGGGACGGAGGAAAACGGATCATTCGCGCAACCATCGTCGCTGCCGTCGCCGGCGTCCGCGTTCCTCGCAAACTCCATCTGCGAGGCGTAAATCTCCTGATATATGTTGTCGCCCGCCAGCAGTTCCTCGTGCGTGCCCACGCCGTGGACACGACCGTCGTCCAGCACCACAATGCGATCGGCATCCATGACACTCGCGATGCGCTGGGCGATGATGAGCACAGTCGCATCGGGAATCCGAGCGATATGCTCGCGAATCTTTGCGTCGGTCGCCATATCGACCGCGCTGGTGGAGTCATCAAAAATGAGCACGCGCGGATGCTTGAGCAGCGTGCACGCGATGCACAGGCGTTGCTTCTGGCCACCCGAAACACCAGCGCCGCCTTGGCCCAACTCGCCGTCCAGCCCGCCGATGCGATCAAGGAACTCGTCCACGCACGCCGCGCGGCAAGCCGCGAGGAGTTCATCGTCCGACGCCTGCGGATTGCCCCACTGCAGGTTCTCGCGCACGGTACCCGTAAACAGCACATTCTTTTGCAGCACAATGCCCACAGCGTCGCGCAAGGCGGCGAGGTCGTAGTCACGCACGTCACGTCCGCCCACAAGCACGGCGCCCTCGGTAGCGTCGTACAGGCGCGCAATCAGCTGCACAAGTGAGCTCTTGCCCGAGCCCGTGCCGCCGAGGATGCCCACCGTCGAGCCGCTCTCGATGCGAAGGTCGATATGCTCGAGCACATCCTCGGCTGCATCCGCGCGGTATTTAAAGGAAACGTCGCGAAACTCGATACTGCCGTCCGCTGGCGCCGCAATCGCGAGGTCTCCCGCGGGGTTGGCGATAAAGGGCTCCTCATCGAGCACCTCGGCGATACGGCCCACACTCGTAAGAGCGCGCGTGAGCAGTAAAAACACGTTGGAAATCATCATGAGCGAATTCATGATCAGCAGCACGTAGCTCATAAAGCCCGTGAGCGAGCCCACGCCCAGCTTGCCGGCGAGAATCATGCGGCCGCCAATCCACAGGATGGAGAGCGCAGCCACGTACATCGACAGCTGAAACACCGGCAGGTTGAGCACCGCGTTGCCAAAGGTCTTCGTCGCAGTGCCGGCGAGCTCGGTATTGACGGTGTCGAACTTGGCCTCCTCGTGCTCGGTACGAACGTAGGCCTTGACGGCACGCACGGCGGTGAGGTCTTCCTGTACCACGCCGTTGAGGTGGTCCATCGAGGTCTGGAGTTGGCGGTAGAGCGGACTGACGCGATAGGTGATGACGCCCAGTACGATTGCCAGCACGGGCAAGATGATCGCAAAGACGTTGGCGAGCGGGCGCGACAGCATCAGCGCGTAGATAAGGCCGACGATAAGCGTCACCGGGCCGCGCACCATAGGGCGAAAGCCGTTGCCCACAGCATTTTGGATAACGGTGATGTCCGTGGTCATGCGGGTGACGAGCGAGCTGGCGTCGTAGTTGTCCAGGTTACCAAAAGCGAGCGTCTGAATCTTTTTGTACTCAGCCTCGCGCAGGTTAGCGCCTAGGCCCGAGGCAACGCGGGCGGACGTGTGTGCATAACCCAAGCCCAGTACCAGCGAAAGCGCAGCGCACACCAACATGTACGACCCCTGCAGCAGCATGTAGTTGATATCACCCGCAGGCACGCCCACATCGATGATGTTGGCCATGATGACCGGGATAAACAGCTCGAGCACCGTCTCGACCGACACAAAGAACACGCCGAGGATGGCATCGCGACGGTATGTCCCTAGATAGGAAAACAGTATTTTGAGATTGCGCACGCAGGTTCAACCCCCATCAAACGTTGTTCGCAAACGCACGTATTATTGCGCGCCGAATAATGGTGTCAAGTATTCCGAAATCGTTTTCTGCAAGGTTAGCGCCGGCGGCGAGTTCTCGTGACGTGTGTCCATATTCACTCGGAATAATGGTGCGCGCGACTTATTTCGCCCCACTGCCAACATAAACCTTGACTCTACAATCGTTGTAGGGTTTTCACTACACTGGTAGCTAAACGAACCAAGCCAGAAAGTGCCTCGCCCATGGAACACGACCTCACACGCGGCAATGTCCTCAAGACCATCGCGGTCTTTGCCCTGCCCTATATGCTCTCGTACTTTTTGCAGATGCTCTACGGCATGGCCGACCTGTACATGATGGGGCAGTTTAGCGGCGCCGCCGGCATCACCGCCGTGGGCAATGGCGCGCAGACGCTCTACATTATTACCGTGACGCTTGTGGGTCTGGCCATGGGAACGACGGTTATCGTCGGCCACGCCGTGGGTTCGCGCCGGTTTGACCGCGCCGAGACCGCCATCGGCAACACCATCACGCTCTTTATGGGTGTCTCGGTGGTGCTGGCCGCTGTCCTGCTTGCGCTGTGCCCGCAGATCGTGGCACTCATTGGCACGCCGGCCGAGGCGGTCGAAGGAACCGCCGCCTACCTGCGTATATGCTTTATGGGCATTCCCTTTATCGCCGCATACAACATTCTTTCGGCCATCTTTCGCGGGCTGGGCGATTCGCGCTCGCCCATGTACGTGATTGGCGTGGCATGCATCATCAACATCGCACTCGACTTTCTGTTTATCGGGCACATGGGGCTCGGCCCCGTGGGCGCGGCGCTCGGCACGGTGACCGCGCAGACGGCCAGCGTTGCCCTCGCGCTCGTGTGGCTCAAGAGCCGCCGCACAAACATCCACGTAAAGCGCAGCGACCTGCGCCCCCAGCCCGAGGTGCTCGGCAGCATTCTTAAGATCGGCGTTCCTGTGGCCGTGCAGGACGGCTGCATCCAGGTGGCGTTTATGTTTATCACCGTCATCGCCAACCACCGAGGGCTCGTCGACGCCGCCGCCGTGGGCCTGGTCGAGAAGATGATCAGCTTTTTGTTCATTGTGCCGAGTTCCATGGGCGCCACCGTCAGCGCGCTCACGGCGCAAAACGCCGGCGCGGGCAAGGGCGACCGCGCATGTCAGGTGCTCAAGGATGCTATGACGATCTCGGTGGTGTATGGCTGCCTGATCACGGTGCTGATGTGGCTGGTGGCACCGGCGTTTATCGGCTTTTTTGCCAAGGACGCTGCAGTGGTCACCGCCGGCACCGGCTATATGCGCAGTTATATTTTCGACGCGATTTTTGCCGGCATCCACATTTGCTTTAGCGGCTTTTTCGCTGCATACGGCAAGAGCTACATCGGCTTTGCGCACAACGTACTGGCTGTGGCGCTCATTCGCGTGCCGGGCGCGTGGCTGCTGTCGAACGCCTATTCCGACACGCTGTTTCCCATGGGCATCGCTTCGCCGTGTGGATCGATTTTGTCGGCAGTCATCTGTGTTGTCGCGTTTACCGTGCTCAACCGGCGCGGGGCTTTTGACAAGCTGGTGGCGTAGCGGGGCAACGCGAGATCGCCCTCATCGACGACATCATCAGCGACGACCCGGCGACCTACGTGACGCAGATCACGGTGCCCGTATCGCTAGGCTAGACCGAACCTCGTCTCTAGCTCGGTCAACGCCTCAAAAGCATCGCGAGACGCACCTGCCAAGCGCTCACGTTCCGCAATGCGAATTCACGCCATCAGGTGCTCTTTTGCCTGCCCTTGGGCGTGCTTCGTGCGCCCTTCCGCCTGCGAGCAATTGCGATTCTCTATATCCATTACGCCTCCGGCACCTGACCAGTAGCCAAGATCTGCTCGAGGGCATCCTCATCCAACACGGGTACGCCCAGCTGCTCGGCCTTGGTGAGCTTGGAGCCCGCTTTGGGGCCAGCGACCAGATAGCTCGTCTTCTTTGAAACACTGCCCGAGACCTTGGCACCAAGCACCTTGAGCGCCGCGCCCGCCTCGTCGCGGGTGCGGTTGACGAGCGTGCCGGTAAGCACGAAGGTCAGGCCCGCGAGTGGCTGTGCGTCGGCGAGCTCGCCCGCCACGCCAGCGTCGGCTGCGGCTTGCGCGTGCGCGGCGCCCAAATCGACCTCGAGCGACAGGCCCGCCTGACGCAGGCGCTCCAGCACGGCGAGGTTCTCGGGCACGGCCAGGAACTGCTTGACGCTCGCCGCAATCTTGGGGCCAATGCCCTCGCACTCGGCAATGTCCCCTTCACTCGCCAAGATGAGCTTGTCAATCGACAGGAATCGCTCGGCGATGACCTCGCCCACGCTCTTGCCCACGTGGCGGATGCCCAGGGCAAACAGCACGCGGCCGAGCGGCTGACTCTTGGACTTGTTGAGCTCGGCGATGATTTTCTCGGCCGTCTTGAGGCCCACTGGAATGGGATCGCCCTTCTTGACGCCCTTTTTGCTGTTGGAGCTAGCATAAGTGCGCCCCGTGTCCAGGCCGGCGATGTCGTCGACTGTGAGCTGGTAGAAGTCCGCGACATCGTGGATCAGCCCGGCGGCAATCATCTTGTCGACGATCTCGTCGCCCAGGCCGTCGACGTCCATGCAGCCGCGGCTCACCCAGTGGAGCAGGCGCTCCTTGAGCTGCGCGGGGCAGTCGATGGAGACGCAGCGGTAAGCGACCTCGCCGTCCTCGTGGACCACGGGGCTGCCGCACACGGGGCAGACCTCGGGCATGTGCCAGTCGACCGAATCGGCCGGGCGCTTGTCGAGTACCGGGCCCACGACCTCGGGGATTACGTCGCCTGCCTTGTGCACGATGATGGTGTCGCCCTCGCGCACGTTTTTGCGACGGATCTCGTCGATATTGTGCAGCGTGGCGCGCGCGATGGTGGAGCCGGCAACCGTCACCGGGTCGAACTCGGCGACCGGCGTGAGCACACCGGTGCGGCCCACCTGGATGCGAATTTCGCGCAGGACGGTCTGCTTTTCCTCGGGCGGGAACTTAAAGGCAATGGCCCAGCGCGGCGCGCGGGCGGTAAAACCCAGGTCGAGCTGCTGTTGGAAGCTATCGACCTTTACGACCACGCCGTCGATGTCGTAGTCCAGGTCACCGCGGTGCTCGAGGGCCTGGGCGCAGAACTCGTGGACCTCGGCCGGCGTGGCGCAGCGTGCCACGTTGGGGTTGACGCTAAAGCCGGCGCTACGCAGCCAGTCGAGGAACTCGCGCTGGCTGTGGACGTGCAGCGGATCGGTATCGGCGATGGCATAGATAAAGGTGGCCAGGTCGCGGCGTGCCGTGATCTTGGGGTCCTTTTGGCGCAGGCTGCCGGCGGCAGCGTTGCGCGGGTTGGCGAAGGGGTCGCGACCCTCGGCATCGGCCTCGTCGTTCAGACGAACAAAGCTGCCCTTAGGCATATAGACCTCTCCACGCACCTCGATGGTGCGCTCGCGGTCGGCGCCCATGTGAGCGAGCGCCGGCTCGGACAGGTGCATGGGCACATCCTTGATGGTACGGACGTTGAGCGACACGTCCTCGCCCGTGGTGCCATCGCCGCGCGTGGCCGCGCGCACGAAGGTGCCGTTTTGGTAGGTAAGCGCCACGCCCAGACCGTCAATCTTAAGCTCGCAGGTATAGGTGACGCTGCCGGCGCCGAGCGCATCCTCGGTGCGCTGGAGCCATGCGTCGAGTTCGTCCAGATCCATGGCATCGTCCATGGAATACATGCGTGCCATGTGCGTGACCGGCGTAAACTGCTCGCTCACGTAACCGCCCACGCGCTGGGTATAGCTGTCGGGCGTCACCAGATCGGGATAGGCCGCCTCGATTTCCTGCAGCTCAACGAGCATTTTGTCGAAGGCGGCGTCCGTGATCTCGGGTGCGTCGAGCATGTAGTAGCGATAGGCGTGGTAGTCGAGCTCGTGGCGCAGCTCGGCCGCGCGCGCTGCCGCCTGGGCACGGGCATCGGTCGGCGCGGTGGCTTCCGCAGTCGTAGACGTTTCGGTATCGATGTCCACGCCGTCACCAAACAGGCTCGATTGCTCCATAGCGGCACTCCTTCGCTCGATTTCAAACGGATACTAGAGTACCACCGGTCGCAACGGGGCCGAATAGCGGTCTCAAACCGCACCGAATCGGCAGCCGCCGGACCGGGGTGGACAGTTAGTTCAGATGTGTATAAATCCTAGAGCTGAATCAGGCACGAACACCCCTGTTTCAACTAATTTGGGCTCCTCGAGACCATGTAAACGTCCCACTCTCCCTTCCAAACACCCATTCGAGCCCCATCCCAATCAGCAATTGCTCAAAACGCATCCCAAGCTGCCCCAGATTTATACGTATCTGAACTAACTGTCCAGACCATTACGAACCAGCCCTCTTGCCAGCCCCAAGTGATCCGTTTTCCTCCGTCCCCAACGGATCAATAAGTAGAGAGGGGCTGTCCCGCGTTGATGGGACAGCCCCTCTGGCATTGGTATGTGCGAAACGGCTCGCTAGAACCCCTGGCCGTAACCTTGACCCTGGCCCTGCTGGCCCAGCAGCTCCTCCAGATACTGGCGCAGCTGCTCGTCGGTAATACCGCCGTTGCCGGTATCGGTCGAACTGTCGTCCTGCTGCTGGTTCTGCAGCTCTTCATCGGAGCCCAGCTCGACGGTGACCTTCTTCTCTTCCTTGCCGCGCATAAGCGTGATCTCGACCTTCTCGCCCACCTCGTGGCTGCGCAGCGCGATGATCAGGCCATCGGCGCTCGTGATCTCGTCGTCGCCCAGCTTGGTGATGACGTCGCCCTCCTGAATGCCGGCCTTAGCAGCAGGACCATCCTCAACGACGCTCGCCACGTACGCACCGCTATCGGTGCTCAGCTTGTTGGTGCGGGCGTTGAGCGCATTGACGCTCGAAAGCGTAGCGCCCATGTACGGATGCACCGGCGTCTTGCCGTCGATGATCTGGTCGGCAATGTTCTTGGCGTAGTTAACGGGAATGGCAAAGCCCACGCCCGAGCTGGAGCCCGAGTAGCTCTCGATGAGCGAGTTGATACCCACCAGCTCACCGTTGTCGTTGACGAGCGCGCCGCCGGAGTTGCCCGGGTTGATGGCGGCATCGGTCTGGATCATGTTGGCATAGATGGTATTGCCGCTGGTAGAGCTCATGGCCGTGGAGCGATACAGCGCCGACACGATTCCCGTGGAGACAGACTGTTCGTTACCGAACGGCGAGCCGATCGCCATAACCCACTCGCCCACGTTGAGCTTGGAGGAGTCACCGATCTCGATCGGCGTGAGCTTGGAGGCGTCGGCGTCCTTGAGCTTGATGACGGCCAGGTCGCTCGAGGCATCGTTGCCCACGAACTCGGCCTCGTACGTGGTTCCGTCGTCCATGGTAACCACGTACTGGTCGTAGCCGTCGACCACGTGGTTGTTGGTGAGGATGTGGCCCTCGGTATCGAGCACTACGCCCGAACCGACGCTGCCCGAGCTATCCGACTCATCAGCAGACTGCGAAAGCGAGCCATTCTGGCTGCCGCTCGAAGTGGCGGTGATGGAAACGACGGAGGGCAGGGCCTTGGCAGAAACGGCCTCGGCCAACGTGGTGTCCTCGGAATCAATCGTAATCTTTTGCGTCGATGAGCCCGAAGCACCCGCCGTCACGGCATTCTTGCCGCCACCGATATCGAGCGTGCCGCTCATAATGAGCGCAATGACCAGCAGGGCACCGCATGCACAGCCGGCGAGTGCCGTAATAAAGATCGGCAGCTTTTTGGTCTTGGTCTTGACCACCGTGTGCTTGTTTACAACCTGCTGGCCACCCAGCGGCTTGCCGGTCTGCGTGTCGTAGGCCTGCACGTAGGGAATGTTACTGCCGGCAGGCGTCGACTCAACCTGCACACGCGGCTGCTGCTGGGTCTCGCCAGCGTTGCCCGCATCCTGGGGGTGCTGGGAATCGTTCTCGCTCATAGCTGCGATCCTTTCGTCAAATAACCAAAGGCCCGCCAAACATGTGGCGGGCCATCATTGTTCACGTTGAGTTGTACCCCAATATGCGGGCGAACGTGTATGAGAACGCAATCTTTTAGGAAGGCTTAAGTTCTGCTGCAAACTCGAAAGGGATCCACGCATACGGCAAAACCACCACAAAGATGCCTGTCCCCTTTGTGGTGAAAAGCTAGTCCTTAAACAGATAGCCCACGCCGCGGACGGTGGTGATGTGCGCCGCGATCTGCGGACCCACCTTGGAGCGGATGCGTCGGATGTGCACGTCGACGGTGCGCGTGCCGCCGCAGTACTCGAAGCCCCACACGCGGTGCAGCAGCACCTCGCGGCTGTAGGCACGGTTGGGGTGCGTCGCCAAAAAGCTCAGCAGCGAGTACTCCATCAGCGTCAGGTCAATAGGCTCGTTATCGAGCGTCACCTGGTAGGTAGCCAGGTTGATCTCGAGGTTATCGATGTTGAGCACATCGTCGGCGGCAACGGTCTCCTCCTCGCCCATCAAGCGCTGCGCACGAGCCTTGAGCTCGTTGGGCGTCGCCGTGGGGCACACAAAGTCGGCATGCGCGTGATTGGGCAGGCGCAGGGTGCCGAGCGCCTCGTCGTCGACGATCACCAGCATGGGGACGCCACCGCGATCGTCGAGCCACTTGGCAATCTGATCGATGCGGTCGCTGCGGATGCCATCGGAATCGAGAATCAGCAGGTCAAAGTCGTGCGCCGCAGTCGGCGAATCGGGGGTGGCCAGGCTCACCTCGACACCCAGGGTGGTCGTCAAACTGCGGGCAAACTCGTGGAAGCGCGTCGTGCGCGCCATGAACAGGGCACTCTTTTCGGACATATCGGCCTCCAAAGAAATGAGCTCAATCGTACTGGAACAAGCCAGCGCGATTAGGAGTTCGCCAGGTAGTGCTTGATCTCCCACTCGGTGATCGTGGACTCAAACTTATGCCACTCGTCGCGCTTCTTTTTGAGGAAGAAGCTGTGGATGTGCTCGCCGAGGGCATCCTTCATAAACTGCGAGTCCTCAAACACGTCGAGCGCCTCTTTGAGCGAGCGCGGCAGCGGCGTGTAGCCGGCCTCGAGCATCTGACGGTCGGTGAGCTTGAGCGTCTCGGCCGTGGCCTCGGGCGGGAGCTCCAGCTTGCGCTCGATGCCGTCGAGACCAGCCGCCAGCGTGACGGCGTTGACCAGGTACGGGTTGGCCATGGGATCGGGACTGCGCAGCTCGATGCGCGTGGACAGCTGCTTGCCGGGCTTGTAGACCGGGATGCGGACCATACTCGCGCGGTTGCGCAGGCCCCACGTGGCGTACTGCGGTACGGAGTCGCCACCCGTGGTGATGCGCTTGTACGAGTTTACCGTGGGGTTGGTGATGGCGCTGATCTCGCGCGCGTGCGCCAAGATGCCGGCCATGTAGTGCTTGGCGATATCGGAGAGGTGGTACTTCTCGTCGTCCTCGCCCCAAAAGACGTTGTTGCCGTCGTGGTCGAACAGCGACTGGCACAGGAACATAGCACTGCCGTCCTCGCCTGCCAACGGCTTGGGCATAAAGGATGCGTGGCAACCGCTCTCGTAGGCCTGCTGTTTAATGATGAGTTTGGCCGTGGTGATGGCGTCGGACATGCTCAGGGCCTCGGCGTGGCGCAGGCTCATGCCGTGCTGCGAGCGACCGGCAGCGTGGAAGGTGTACTCCACGGGCACGGACATCTTCTCGAGCGTGAGGACCGTGTTGCGACGCAGGTCGCGAGCGGCATCGCTCACCGAAAGATCGAAGTAGCCCACGTTGTCGAGCGGCTCGGGGGTGTGCTCGTCGGGGAAGTAGTAATACTCCAGCTCGGCGCCCACGTTGAGCAGGTAGCCAGCCTTCTCGGCCTTATAGAACATGCGGCGCAACGCATCGCGCGGATCGCCGGCGAAGGGCTTGCGGTCGGGGGTGCACACATCGCAGAACACGCGGGCGACGCCGTTGTGGCTCGGGCGCCACGGCAAAATCTGGAAGGTCGAAGCATCGGGAAACGCCAGCATGTCGGCTTCCTCGGGCGTGGCAAAGCCCTCGATGGCGGAGCCGTCAAAGCCAATACCCTCCTCAAAAGCGACCTCGAGGTCCTCGGGGCTAATGGCAAAGTTCTTGAGGCGGCCGAGAATGTCGACAAACCACAGACGCACAAAGCGGATGTCACGCTGCTCTACGGAGCGGAGTACGTAATCGATGTTCTGCTGGTTCATGTCGCTCCCCTTTCTTTCGGGCGGGTTTCGACTGGTCTATATCGCAGATACTATCGCAGAAAAATGTTTCCGCAGGGTTAAAGCGTATCAAGCGCTCAAAAAACGTGCGCGAACAGGCTGTCTGACTTACGCGCGATCATAGAGGATCACTCCTTCGCGCTCGATTACCGCGGCAAGATCGTCATCAAGATAGTCACTCGAGACGAGGTCAACCTGCTTCCCGGTTTCTTTGCGCACCGCCTCGCCAAACGCCGACAGCGCAAAAAGACCAAAGCCCTGCTCGCGATCGACTTCGAGACGCAAGTCAATATCACTATCGGCATGCGCCTCGCCACGGGCATACGAACCAAAAAGAATCACGGTTTTGATGGCGGGAATCGAGATGGCCGCCTCGCGGACGGCGGACTCAATCTTGGCAGTATCCAAAATGCCCGTCGCGGCGCTTTCGCTCGCAGAGCTTTTACCAAGTGAAGGAACAAACGGCAGAGAGCGCTCGCGCAGCATCTGCCTCATAAACATATTGACCGCAACAGACGAAGTCATGCCAAGCTCTTCGCACAGTTCGGCAAATGAGTCTTTAATTGACGAGTCCACTCGCACACTCAGCACAGACGCAGCCATGGATACCTCCTGTATGACATTGTCTATATATTATCACACAGACTAGCGCGAGGTCGAAGCGCGGTGTTCGATGTGACCGGGAATCTCAATGCGTTTGGGCGCCAGCTTTGCGGCCTCGCCCACCGTGGTGGTGACGACGTCGATGCGCTCGGACAGGCGCTCGACCACGCGCTCGGCGATGGTAAGGGTGTCTTGCGCGGCCGTGGTCACGCCGCCAAAGAGCACATGGTTCCAGGGGTAGTCGTCAAACGTCGCGATTTTGAGCCCCGCCGGCAGCGAGGGACCAAGCTGCGCCAGCGCCTCGGTCAGACGCAGGAAGACCAAGCCGTTGACGGCAATGAGGCCGAGCTTTTTGCCTGCATAGCCGCGGATGGTCTCGTCCAAGCGGCCGACGCCCGAGGCGCCACCGTCGGCCAGAGTGACGACCTCACCCGCAAGGCCGCGTCGCGAAAGCTCGTCGGCAAAGGCCTCGGCGCGCTCTCGACGCACGGGGCTGTCGTCGCTTGCCTCGGTGAGCAGGCACAGACGCTCGCTGCCCGCAGCGGCGAGCTCGTCTACCAAGCCGGCGACGAGCTCACGGTTGTTAGATGTCACCAGATCGACACCGCCGTCGGCAACATCGCGGTCGAGCAGCACAACGGGCAGACGTCCCGCTGCCGCGGCGATCGCCTCGTCATTACCTCCGCAGGTGTTGACGACCAGGCCGTCCACGCCAGCATCGATAAGTCTGGTGAGCGCCTCTGCTTCCTTGGCGGGGTCGTTGCCACTAATGGCCGTCATGAGCGAGCAGCCGCGCGCGGCGGCGCTGGCGGAAAGCCCTTCGAGCATGGCGCTCGAGAACGGGTTGGCGATGTCGGCCAGGATCACGCCGATGAGGTTGGTGCGCGAGCTGCGCAGATTGCGCGCGGCGGCACGAGGGCGATAGCCGGTGCGCTCGATGACCTCGGCAATGCGAGCACGGGTTTCCTCGGTCATTTGCCCGGGGCGGTTGTTGAGATAGCGCGAGACCGTGGCCGGGCTCACACCCGCCTCGGCGGCAATGTCCTTGATTCTCATCTGCGCCATAACGCACCCCGTTTCCCAATTGTCGGCGATCTGAGCCATTTTAGGCATTTTTTAAAAATCTCGGTTGCAAAACGCTGTAGGTGAGTATACTACAACTCGAAACGAAACCGATTTCGTAAACCGATTTCGGCAAGCGTTGGCACGGAGGTGCAAAGACGCACCCTACCGTCTTGGCACCTGCGTGCCAACGCCATATCAAAGGTGTACGCACGAGTAAAAGGAGCTGCGCGACCATGGGTAAAACGGTTCTTACCTTCGGCGAGATCATGATGAGACTCTCACCCAAAGACCACCTGCGTATTGAGCAGGCAACCGAGTTTGACGTCCGCTACGGCGGCGCCGAGGCCAACACTGCGCTTTCCCTGGCCTACCAGGGCGACAAGGCCGCTTACGTCTCCGTTGTCCCGGCCAACCGTCTGGGCGAGTGCGCCCTGCGTTCGCTGAAGGCCTACGGCGTCGACACCACGCGCGTCGTGCGTCAGGGCGACCGTCTTGGCTCCTATGTGTTTGAGGTCGGCGCCTCGCAGCGCGGTAACGGTTGCGTCTACGACCGCAAGTACTCTGCCATCAACATGGCCAAGCGCGACGTCTTTAACTGGGACGAGATCCTCAAGGGCATCGATGTCTTCTATTTCTCCGGCGTGACCCCCGCCGTCTCCGATGAGATGGCTGCCGCCTGCAAGGATGCCCTCACCGCCTGCCGCGCCAAGGGCATCACGACCGTGTGCGACGTGAACTATCGCGGCAAGATGTGGTCGCCCGAGAAGTCGCAGGCCACCATGAAGGAGCTCCTGCCGCTCGTCGACATCTGCATCGCCAACGACGAGGACGCACCCGCCGGCCTCGGTATGACCTGCGTCTCCGGCTCCCTTGCCCACGGCATCGAGGAGCGCGACACCTACGTCGAGATGGCCCGTCAGATTTGCGCCGAGTACGGCTGCAAGAAGGTCGCTTCGGTCGTCCGCAACATCTCCTGCGTCGAGCGCTCCATCTGGATGGGCATGCTCTATGACGCCGAGAGCGGCGAGCACTGGTTCTCCCCTGCTCACGATGTGCACGTGCTTGAGGGTGTTGCCGCCGGCGACGCTTTCAACGCCGGCCTGGTCCACGCCCTCATCAACGACTTCGATCCGCAGGCTGCCGTCAACTACGCGATTGCGGCTTCGATCCTCAAGCTCACCATCAAGGGCGACTCCAACTTGGTGACCGCAGACGAGATCGCAGCCGTAGCATCAGCCGCCGACGGTGGCACCCGCGTCGCGCGCTAGTCCGTCTCCATTCCGCGGGCCGCAGCTTTCCAATCCCATACCCCTGCGGCCCGCTCCCTGATTCCTCCGGCCGGGCAAAACCACCAGTCCCATTCCGGTTTTGCCTGGCATTCCCTACATGACTGGTCGAGCAGCCGGTTTTGGAATTGCTTGAACCCCAAGCAGTGCCTCCGATAACCAATCCAAAATCGGCTCCTGACCAGCACATTTGGTAATCACGCGCCCATGCGCGCCACACATCGAAAGGAACATCATGTTCGATCAGTTCTACACCACGCTTGAGTCCCTGGGCATCGTGCCGGTCGTTGTGCTCGACAAGGTCGAGGACGCCGCCCCGCTCGCCCACGCTCTTATGGCAGCTGGCATGAAGTCCGCCGAGGTCACCTTCCGCACCGCCTGCGCCGCCGAGTGCATCGCCGCTATGGCCGAGGCCGAGCCCGAGATGTGCGTTGGCGCCGGCACTGTCCTGACCGTCGAGCAGGTTGAGCAGGCCCGCGCCGCCGGTGCCAAGTTCATCGTCTCCCCGGGTTACAACGAGGACGTCGTGAAGCATTGCATCGACATCGAGCTGCCCGTCCTTCCCGGCACCGTGACCCCCTCCGAGGTCACCGCAGCCGAGAACCTGGGCCTCAAGGTCACCAAGTTCTTCCCCGCGTCCCAGTATGGCGGCCTGAACACCATCAAGGCCCTCGCCGCTCCGTTTGTCGGTCACCGCTTTATGCCTACCGGCGGCGTGAGCACCGCCAACGTCGAGGAGTACCTGAGCTCCTCCGCCATCATCGCCTGCGGTGGCACCTGGATGGTCAAGCCGGCCCTGTTTGCCGACGGCGACTTCTCCAAGGTCGAGCAGATCGCCCGCGAGGCCATGGACGTCGTCAAGAAGGTCCGCGGCTAGGTTTAGCTCTCTATCGTGAAAGGGGGCGTGCCCTAAACCTCGCCCCCTTTCTTTTAAAGCGGCTCGGAAGCGCGCCGTTTCCGTCACGAACAAGAACCAAAACCGTCTTGTATGCTGATAGAACGTGACGGAAGCGACACGCCTCCAAGCCGCTTTGCCTACTCGGCTGGCCGTCGCGCTCAACTAAGCCACTTCGACAAAAGCCGAGCCACCAAAACAGCTGCGGTGCCGTCTGGAGGAATGGACCCTTGCTTCCGGTCTTTTCCTCCAAGCGGCGCCGCAGCTTTGTGCCCCGGTTACGCCCCAACGCAGTTGCGGTGAAATAGGGACTGTTTGCGCCACCTAGGCCGCAAAACAGTCCCTATTTCACCGCAACTTATATGGGGATTGATTAGATGAACGAGTCTTTGGACAGCTCAAAATAGTCAGGATGTAAGGCGATAACCGGGCCCTGCTCCTCGGGCATCAGGTGCAGGTGTGTCTCGGCCAGATAGCTCGCCGTGTCGGTATCGCCCTTTTTAATGGCCTCGAGAATTCGGCGATGCTGCCGACGAATCGGCTCCCAATCCAGATCCTGAGAGACCATACGCAACCAGTTGTATCGCTCAAAATGCGTATTGACGCTCTTCATCCAATCCCACAACATGTGGCGGCCGGCAATCTCAAAACACGTCTCATGGAACAGGTTGTCCAGATCGAAAAAGCGACGCGTTTCGCTATGGTCGAGCGACTCGGACTCGGCAAGAATCTGCTCGAGCCGATGCTTTTGCTCGGGCGTGGCGGCCGAACAGCATTTAATAAGCACGCTTCTCTCGAGCTTCTCACGCAAGAAGCAGGCGTTTTCGGCGTGTTCCATGCTGATCTTAGAGACGTAGGTGCCGCTTTTGGGGCGCGTTTCCACCAGCTCCTGCTCACGCAGGCGCACAAAGGACTCGCGAATGGGCGTGCGCCCGATTCCCGTCTCCTTTTCCAGACCAATCGCCGAAAGACGCGTGCCGGGTTTGAGCTCGGCATAGATAATCTTGGACCGCAATGCGTTGTACGCCTGGTCTTGCAGGCTCTGATAATGCTGGTGCTGTTCCATAAAGCCCTCGGATAAGTCCTCGGTTAGTCGAATACCACCATGCAATACTATCGCATCCCCCGCCCCCTCATAAGTTGCGGTGGAATAGTTCCTGCTCAAGGCCTTCAGCAGCAAAAACAGGAACTATTCCACCGTAACTACAGCCAACGAGTTGTTGCGATTGGGTGAACGTTCACCTTTTTATTGTTTTTCTCTTCGCAAATAAAATCCCGTGCGTATACTTAGGCTCAAACGAAACCGATTTCGTTTAGCGTGGGCAATAGGATGCTAAGACGCACCCTACCATCTTGGCATCTTATCGCCCACGCAATGCCATTTGCTTTCTTCCCGTCTCGTTGGACCTTTAGTCCCATTCCGGCACAGCGAGACACTTCCTAGACGACTGACCGTGGGGCCGGCTTTTCTGCTTTTGCAGCAGTGCCTCCGATAACCCTCTTTTGCCGGCCCGGGTCAGCTTTTTCACACAACCGAAAGGACGGGTAGCAACATGCGACCGCTCATCATCATGCATGGCGAGAACATCGACTGGTGCCATACCGTCATCAGAATGCTGATGTATCTGGTGGGCGTTGCAGTACTGGCACTCGGTATGAGTCTCCAGACGGCATCCGGCCTGGGCGTCGCCGCGCTCACGTGCTTTGCCACAACCCTATCCATGCTCACTGGCAAGACGCTCGGCTTTTGGATCACCGCAACCTACGTCGCCTACATCGTGGCGCAATTAGCCATCTTGCGAAGCGAGTTCCAGCCGCGCATCCTGCTCGAGTTGTTCTTCTCAACGCTGATTGGCGGCTTGACCGACCTCTTCATGGCGGTCAACCCACTGCATCCCACGGCACTCCCCACACAGATTGCGACCATGCTGCTCTCCCTCGCTGTCACCGCATTTGGCGTAAGTCTCGTCGTCAACATGGGCGTTGTCCCCAACGCGCCCGACGGCTTGGTGCAAGTCATTGCCGAAAAGCTTAAACGCCGCTTTGGTGACGTAAAAGTCGTGTTTGATTGCTCACATGTCGCCGCCTCGCTCGCGTTGTCGCTGATCTTTATGTACAACCTGGGCGGCTTTGGCGTCACGACCGCCATCTCGGCACTGTTCCTGGGCCATGTCATCAACGTCGCCAACAAGCTGTTCGCCCAGCGCTTTATCCGCGCGGCATTCGGAAAATAGCACCACCGTAAGAACCCGCGAACAGCGCTATACGTTGCTATATCTCACTATACTTTGCTATATCTTGCTGTATCTTGAGCAAAGGTGGCTCACATGCAAACAAACCCTTTTAAGCCCACAGCAGGTAAAACACCTCCCACGATTATCGGCCGCGAAGATGTACTCGAAGAATTCAATCAAAACCACCCCTAAAAGGGGTGGTTTGCTCTTAGGGTATAACCCTTGGATT
>CAUAAR010000010.1:0-65037 GCA_958427035.1 uncultured Collinsella sp.
TCGACACCGCCGAGTTCGCGATCCCCGGCCTTGACGACGAGTTCCGCGTCATCGTGTCTCCGTGGATCCTCTCCTCGCTGATTACCGATCGCCTTGCCGCTTACTACGAGACGGTCACCAAGCACAACCTCAACTACCGTCGTTACTATCACCAGTTCGACTACTAATCGGTGACAAATAAGCTACTGATCAAGAAGCACCCTGCCCGGGCGCATGCGTCCGGGCATTTTTATGCCGAAATTCGCAAGAAAGGGGAATCGAATGAGGCAGTTTATCGTGGCGTCCCATGCTCATTTCGCGTCTGGAATCGTCGAGAGCATCGGCCTGCTCTCCGGCGAGCGCGAAAACGTCCATGCGCTGTCTATGTATGTCGACGGAAACGAGGACCTGGTCAAGGAGGCTGCAGCGATTCTGGACGGCTTTGCCGCGGACGATGAGGTCGTCGTGTGCACTGACCTGTTCGGCGGCAGCGTCAACAACGAGTTCACCAAGATCGTCCAGACGCGTCCCAACACGCACCTGGTGACCAATATGAACCTGCCGCTCCTTATTCAGCTGCTGTTCGTGCCCGAATCCACCCCGATCGATGAGGCCATTCGCCAGATCGTCGAGGCGGACGACACCAAGGTCAAGTACGTCAACGACCTGCTGGGGCAGGCCGAACTCGATGAGTTTTAACCACTAGGGAGCACATCATGATTCAGATGATTCGCGTGGACTATCGACTGCTGCACGGCCAGGTTGCCGTTAGCTGGACCTCGGCTCTGGGTGCCGACTGCATCCTGTTGGTAAGCGACACGGTCCTCAATGACAAGCTTCGTCTGCAGGCCCTGTCTCTTGCAAAACCGGAGGGTTGCAAGGTCGTTGTCAAAAACACCGAGGACGCCGTCAAGGCGCTTCAGAGCGGTGTGACCGACAAGTACAAGCTCTTCGTGGTTTGCGAGACGATCCAGCAGGCCGGTGCCGTCGCCAAGGCGATGGGAGTCAAGAAGATCAACCTCGGCAACATTGCCTTTAGCGAGGACGCCCGCCAGGTCTCGACGAGCGTGTTCCTTACGCCCGAAAACGAGGCCTACGTGAAGGAGCTGCTCGGCGAGGGCTACGAGCTGTTCATTCAGATGATTCCGGCAGATGCGAAGACTGACGCCGCGAAGGTCATCGGTTAGGGGCTGTCATGGTTATCAAGACAATCCTGATTTTCCTGATCTCCCTTTTGGGCTATTCCGAGTGGCTGACCGGTACGAGTTACCTTCAGCGCCCCATTGTGCTCGGACCATTGGTCGGCCTTGTCATGGGCGATGTGGTGACCGGCACCATTATGGGCGCCACGATGGAGCTCGCCATGGTCGGCGCCATCTCGGTCGGTGCGTATAACCCGCCCGATACGATTTCCGGAACCATCCTGGGCGTGTCGCTTGCCATGCAGGCCGGTGCGGACGCTTCGGCGGCCCTGACCCTGGGCATTCCCATCGCAACGATCGTCCTGGCGCTCGATACGGCCCTGGGCCAGCCGGTCATGCTGCTGCTGGTGCACCGTATCGACAAAAACGTCGAGGACGGAGATACCAAGGCCATTACGCGCAACATGCTTATCGCGGGTTATGCGCAGAGCTGGTGCGGCCTGCTGATTATTCCCCTGGCATTCTTCTTTGGCGCCGATGCTGTTGCCAGCCTGCTCAACATCATTCCCGATTTCGTTCAGACCGGCATGGATGTCGCCGCCGCCTTCTTGCCCGCACTCGGCTTTGCGATGCTGGCTCAGATGATCATGAACAAAACGGTAGCTCCGTTCTTCTTCGCTGGCTTCTTCCTCGTCGCCTACTTTGGCATTAGCACGACAGGCGTGGCGATCTTTGCCGCGATCATCGTCGTCGCGATGACGGTTTTGGGTGACAAGAAAAAGGCGGAGCAGCCCGCAGCGGCAACCGAGGATCCTGCGATTGGGAGTGGGTTCGATGAGTTTTAAGTTTGAGTCTTCTTACGACGGGCTGATTTCCCGCGCAGACCTTAAGAAGCTGTTCTGGCGCTCGATTCCTTATGAGCATTCCTGGAACTACGAGCGTATGGGCCATATCGGCTTTATGTGGGCCCTTATGCCGATCCTGCGCAAGCTGTATCCGCAGGATGCGGACTTTAAGGCCGCCCTTAAGCGCCATATGGAGCTCTATAACGTCACGCCGTACATCTCGACGCTCCCCATGTCCATAGCCGCTGCAATGGAGGAGGTCAACGCGACTGACGATAGCTTTGACACGAGCGCGATCTCTAATGTCAAGCTTGCTTTGATGGGACCGCTGTCCGGCGTGGGCGATGCCTTCTACTGGGGCACGCTGCGAATTTTGGCAACGGGTGTCGGCACGTCGCTGGCGCTGCAGGGCTCTATTCTTGGCCCGATTTTGTTCCTGCTCGTGTTTAACGTCCCTCACTACATCATCCGTTACCTGCTGACGTTTGTGGGATATCGCTTTGGCTCGGACATGATCAGCAAGGTCCAGGAATCGGGCATTATGGACACGATCGTCAAGATGGCCTCTATCATGGGCGCCATGGTGATCGGTGCTATGACCATGGAGATGGTCACCGTGGACATTCCGCTCATGGTCGGCGCGGGCGATGGTGCTCAGACGCTGGCTGAGCTGCTCAACGGAATCTTCCCGGGCTTTGTCACGATGGGGCTGTTTGGAATCGTCTATCTCATGCTCAAGAAGAAGATGAATCCGCTGCTCATCATGCTCGTGATCCTGCTCGTGAGTATCGCTGGCGCGTTCTTTGGAGTGCTTGGTGTCCAGTAGAGTATCCGTCATAATGAGAACAATGTAAGAGGGGGGGGCGTCGCGCACAGTGTGCTGCGGCGCCCTTTTGCCGAAAGGTGGACAAGATGGAGTATCCGCAGCTTGCCGTCATGAATATCAGCCATCGTTATTTTGACCTTGAGGAATTCTTTTCCTCGGCAGCGGCCTCGGGCTACACGTGTTGCGAGCTTTGGACCGGGGCGATGCATCTGTATGTCGATTGCCATGGATACGATTCGCTCGAACAGGTGCGGGAGCTGTCGCAGCGGTATGGGGTTCGGATTGTGGGGCTTTGTCCCGAACAGAACAACCCCAAGCCGTGGAATATCGCGGCGCGCGGGAATGAGGCGCGCGCCCGCACGCTCGCGTACTTTAAGAACGTTGTGGATATCGCGGCGGAACTTGGAGCCGAGCAGGTCATGGTCTCGAGCGGCTGGGCATTTTTGAACAAGCCGATCGAGGACGCGTGGGGTCGCAGCGCCTCGATGCTGCGTGCGATTGCCGAGCATGCGGGAGAACGCGGCGTGCGACTGGTGCTCGAGGCCCTACAGCCGGTTGAGTCGATGATCGTGAACTCGGCGGCCGATACGAAGCGCATGATCGAGGCAGTTGATCATCCGGCGCTTAAGGCATGTCTGGATTTGGGCGCTATGGCGGTGGCGGGGGATACCATCGACGATTATTTCGATCTGCTTGGCGATGATGTCGCCCACGTGCATTTTGTCGATGTTGCGGCAGACGGCACGACGCATCTTGCCTGGGGTGACGGCGACCGCGATATGCGCGCCGACCTGGATAGGCTGGTGGCGCGCGGCTATCGCGGAGTTGTTTCGGCCGAGACCTATGACTGGCGCTATTTCGCCAATCCTGCGGCGGCCGACGCTCAGGTTATGGCGGAGTACCGACGCGCGATTGGCGCCTAGGTGGGGTTGGGTTGCGACAATCTGCCCTATGTTTCCAAATGAATACGCTGTGAGCCGTGAAGGATGATTCTCCCCGCAAACACTCTAGTATGCTAAAGTACCCAGAAGACCGGCGGAGCTATGCCGGTCTTCTGTTCTATATGAAACGCGGCATGAGGAGGCTCATCAGATGACGGCCACACCGTGGGGATTCCGGGACATATTGCCCGAGGAGGCTCAGGCGCGCGAGGAGATCGCATGTACGGTGAAGGGCTGCTTCAGGGAGCATCATTACCTTCCGGTCGAGACGCCGCTGCTCGAGGACAAGGGTTCGCTCGAGGAGGGCGGCCGCATTGCGGATACGCCGTTTAAGCTCTTTGATGACGACGGCCGCCTGCTGGTGGTCCGTCCCGACAACACATTGCCGATCGTGCGCTTGGTTTCGACCCGCATGTGCGCTGCCGACCTGCCCCTGCGCCTTCGCTACGAGGCGCCGGTGGTTCGCGAGTGCCAGCGCAATGCCGGTGGCTCGCGTCAGTTTACGCAGCTGGGCTTTGAGCTCATCGGTGTGGGCGACACTGCGGGCGACGTCGAGATCGTCTCGCTGGTGGCCGAGGCCGTGCGCGAGCTGGCACTTCCCGATGCGCGCATTATCGCAGGTAGCGTGCGTCCGTTTAAGGAGCTGCTCGCGGCGTGCGAAGATCGCGAACTGGCTGCCGAGGCATTGCGTTGCGTGCACGCCAACGACTTTGTGGGCCTCGATGCCCGTGTGGCGGCAAGCGCCGAGCCCGAGGCCGTTAAGGCTGCCATTAGCGAGCTACCACGCCTGCACGGTGGTGCCGAGGTGCTCGACCGCGTCGATACGCTGCTGGCAGCGGCGGGCATTGTCGCGCCGCTCACGCGCGAGCTGCGTGCCCTGGTCGAGGGCCTGGCCCCCGAGGAGGCCCAGGTGCTGTCGTTCGACTTCTCCATCATGAACTCGTTTGATTACTACACGGGCCTGGTCTTTAAGGCCTATGCCGGCGGCCTGCCCGATCCAGTCGGTTCGGGCGGACGCTACGACTCCATCTTTACAGGCGCGTTTGGCGACGGCATCGAGGTGCCGGCGGCGGGCTTCGCCTTTTCGCTCGAGCGTCTGGAGGCCGCGCGCACCTCGGCCGAGGACGCCGCTTCCGATGGCGACCACGCCGTGGGCCGTGGCGCCGAGGGTCCGCTGCGTATCGCCGTGCCCAAGGGCTCGCTCAAGGCCGATACCCTCGACGTGCTTGAGGCTGCGGGCCTGGACGTCTCCGAGCTGCGTGACCCCGGCCGTCACCTGATTGTTCGCGGCCGCGACACGCGTGCCGGCGGGGGCGCGGTCGGCGATATCGAGTTTGTCATCGTGCGTCCCAGCGATGCGCCTGCCTTTGTGGGCTGCGGTGGTGCCGATTGCGGCATCTGCGGTTGGGACTCGCTCATTGAGGCAGACCTCAACCTGCTGCAGTTGGTCGACCTGGGCTATGGCCTGTGCACGTTTATCGAGGCGGAGCCCGCATGGCGCGCCGGTCAGGCCGAGCGCAACTATGCCCGTCGCGGGTCGCTTCGCGTGGCCACCAAGTACCCGCGCATCGCGAGTGCCTGGTATGCCGAGCGCGGCGTGAACGCCGATATCGTTTCGCTGCACGGTAACATCGAGCTGGGTCCCATTGTCGGCATGACCGATCGCATCGTGGATATTACCGCCACGGGCGCCACGCTGCGCGACAACGACCTGGTCATCACCGGTCGCATTATGGACTGTACGGCCCGCTTCTTCGTCAACCCGGGTGCTGCGCGCCTGGATCCGCGCGTGCGCAATCTGGCAGATCGCTTGGCCGCGGCCGTGAAGGACAAGCATTTTGAGCCCGTTGCGGGCTCGGCACAATAGCGCGAGCACGCACGGGCGTCCCAACGTCTGGGCTGCGGGCCGATTGGCGCCGCCGCCCGGCCTCTCGTTTTTCGAACACAACCTCGACCGATAGGGGATACCGATATGAAGATCATCAAGCTTGCTCCCGGTGAGCGCCTCGTTACCAACCAGCTCAACCGCAAGGGCGTGCTGCCGCAAAACATCGTCGACGCCGCCCGCGATATCGTGGCCAACGTGCGTGCCAACGGCGATGCCGCGGTGCGCGATTACTGTCAGCGTTTTGACGGTGTCGAGCTGCAGAGCTTCCGCTTGCCGCAGGAGCAGATCGATGCCGCGCTCGAAGGCCTCGATCCCGCTTTTGTCGCGGCGCTCGAGAAGGCTGCACGCCAGATTCGTGAGTTCCACCAGCGCGAGGTCGAGCAGAGCTGGTTTACCACGCGCCCGGACGGCACGATACTCGGCGTTAAGGTGACCCCGCTCGCGGCGGCTGGCATCTATGTGCCGGGCGGTCGCGCGCAGTATCCCTCCACGGTGCTCATGAATGCCATTCCCGCCAAGGTTGCCGGCGTCAAGCGCGTGGTCATGGTGACGCCGCCGCAAAAGGACGGCCTGATCAGCCCCTACACGCTCGCCGCGGCAAAGCTCGGCGGCGTGGACGAGATCTATATGGTGGGCGGCGCTCAGGCTGTGGCCGCGCTGGCGTACGGTACCGAGACCATTCCGCGCGTCGACAAGATCACCGGCCCGGGCAACGCCTTTGTCGCCGCTGCCAAGCAGATTGTCTCGGGCGACGTGGGTATCGACATGGTTGCCGGCCCCTCCGAGGTCTGTGTGCTGGCCGATGCCACGGCCAAGCCTATGGTGGTTGCGGCCGACCTGATGGCCCAGGCCGAGCACGATCCGCTGGCAGCTTGCTATCTGGTGACCTGCGACGAGCAGTTTGCGCGTGAGGTCGAGGCGGGTATCGACATCCTGGTGGCGCAGTCGCCGCGTGCCGAGATCACGCGCGCCTCGCTCGACAACGAAGGCACCATCGTGGTGGCCGCCGATATGGCTGCCGCCGTCGAGGCCGTGAACACCGTGGCGCCCGAGCACCTGGAGCTGCACTGCAAGGATGCGATGGGCCTGCTTGGCGGCATTCGCAACGCCGGCGCCATCTTTGTGGGCGCCTGGAGCTCCGAGCCGCTCGGCGATTACGTCGCCGGCCCCAACCACACGCTTCCGACCGGCGGCACGGCCATGTTCTCCAACCCGCTTTCGGTCGAAGAGTTCGTTAAGCGCTCGAGTGTCATTTGCTATACGCCCGAAGGCCTGCTCTCCGATGCTCCCGCTACGCAGCGCCTGGCCGAGGCCGAGGGCCTGTGGGCGCACGCGCTTTCCGCCGCTCTGCGTCGCCGTGTGCTGGAGCAGGGCGAGGATGCCGTGAGTGCCGAGTCTCTGGCTGCGGCCGACCTGACCAAGGTCGCCTGGCCGGGCGACGCCGTGGCGACGGTTGCCAAGGGTGTGGACCTGGCGGCGGCTGCGGGCGAGGATGGCGTTGGCGCGACTGGCAAGGAGGCCTAATATGGCCGAGCTGACGCCCCGCATGAAGGAGCTCGTCCAGCCCTACCTGGCCGGCATTGAGCCCTATGATCCCAACTTCACGCCCACGCGCATCAACCTTTCGGCCAACGAGAACACCTATCCCGTGCCGGCCGGCGTGCGCGAGGCGATTGATGCAGCCCTGGCTGCCACGCCGCTCAACCGTTATCCCGACCCCATGTCCAACGACCTGCGCGATGAGCTTGCTGCTTGGCATGGCGTGACGCGCGAGAATATCTGCGTGGGCAACGGCGGTGACGAGCTGCTCTATAACTACTTGCTGGCGTTTGGCGGCGCGGGGCGGACCCTGCTCAACTGCCCGCCGTGCTTTAGCGAGTATGCGTTCTTTGCGTCGCTGTGCCAGACCGAGGTGCGCGACGTGTGGCGCGACCCGGCGACCTTTGAGCTCGGCCAGGCGGCGGTGCTTGCGGCGGCTCCCGGGTGCAATCTGGCGATCGTGACCTCGCCCAACAATCCCACGGGTGACGTGGCGCCGCTCGACTTTGTTGCGGCTCTGTGCGATGCCTGCCCCGGCATGGTGATGGTCGACGAGGCCTACGTGGAGTTTGCCGACGATTCGTTTGGCGCGGCCACCACGGCGCAGGGGCTTATCGCCGAGCATCCCAACCTGGCGATTCTGCATACGCTGTCCAAGGCGTTCGGCGCCGCTGGCACGCGTCTGGGCTATGTGATCGCGGCGCCCGAGGTCATCGATGTGTTTGCGGCGATTCGCCAGATCTACTCGGTTAACGTGCTGAGCCAGGCCGCCGCGCTTGCCTGCGTGCGTGCCCGTGATGCCTACGCACCTGTGGTGGCGCAGGTCGCATCCGAGCGCGAGCGCGAGTTGTGCGCCCTGCGTGCAATGGCTGCCGAGGGTCTGCCCGTGGAGGTGTGGCCGAGCGCGGCGAACTTTGTGCTCGTGCGCACACCGCATGCCACGCGCGTTCGTGAGCGTCTGCGCGATGAGTATTCGATTTTGGTGCGCGACTTTAGCTACGCGCCGGGGCTCGCGGACTGCCTACGCATTACCGTGGGTACCCCGCAGGAAAACGACGAGGTGCTGGCTGCGTTTGCCGCGCTGGTGAAGGAGGAGATGTAGACGGACCGCTATGCTGAGGTAACCCGCAAGACGGGCGAGACCGACATTGTCGTAAAGCTCGACCTGGACGGAAGCGGCGTGTGCGATATCTCGACCGGCGTGCCGTATTTCGACCACATGCTCAACGCTTTTGGCCGCCATGGTCTGTTCGATCTGACGGTGCACGCGGTGGGCGACGTCGAGGTCGATGCACATCACACCGTCGAGGACACGGGTATTGTGCTGGGCGAGGCGTTTTGCCAGGCGCTGGGCGACAAGGCGGGCATTACGCGCTTTGCCGACGCGGCGATCGCCATGGACGAGACGCTTGTGATGGCTGCTGTTGATATTTCGGGCCGCGGGCAGGCCTACTGCGAGCTGCCCGTGCCGACCGAGCGCGTGGGCAGCTTCGATACCGAGCTGGCCGTCGAGTTCTTCTACGCCTTTGCGCGCGATGCCAAGCTCACGCTGCACGTGCGCGAGCTGGCGGGCGGCAACTCGCATCACATTATCGAGGCCGCCTTTAAGGCCGTGGGCCGCACGATGCGCCACGCCTGCGAGCTCGATCCCCGCGTGCAGGGCATCCCCAGCACCAAGGGCTCGCTGTAACCGCAACAAAGGCAAAAACCACTACGAAGGTGCCTGTCCCCTTTGTGGTGGTTTTGGACGATGAGATAAGGGAGGGGTCGCGTGGGCGAACCGAAGATCGTGGTGGTCGACTACCACAAGGGCAACTTGTCGAGCGTTGCGCGCGGGCTTGCGCGCGCCGGTGCCGCCGCCTGCACGTCGGACGATCCGGAGCAGATCCGCAACGCCGACGGCCTGGTCATCCCGGGCGTGGGCGCGTTCTATGACGCGATCGCCTTTATGCGCGAGGGCGGCGAGGCGGACGCGGTGCTCGACGCCGTTGCCGCCGGAACTCCGTTGCTCGGCATCTGCCTGGGCCTTCAGTTGTTTTTTGAGCGCGGCAACGAGGGCGTTCCTGCGAGCGAGAGCGCGGTCGCCGACGGCAACGCCTCCGAGCGGGCCGGTGCCCTCTGGGTCGATGGCCTGGGTATTATGCGCGGTTCGTGCACGCGCCTGGAGTCGAGCCGCCTGAAGGTGCCGCACGTGGGCTGGGACCAGGTGCACATGACGCCCGCCGGTGCGGCCGATCCGCTGCTTACTGGTTTTGCCGAGGGTGCCAACATGTACTTCACCCACAGCTACGCGGTGGCCGACGATTCCGATGCCGCCGATGTGCTGGCGCGCACGCACTATACGCGGAGCTTCCCGTGCATCGTGCGCCATGGCAACGTGTGGGGTTGCCAGTTCCATCCCGAGAAATCCTCCGCGCTGGGTCAGCGCATCCTTAAGAACTTCGTCAACATCGTCGAGGAGGCCGGCCGATGATCCTGTTTCCCGCAATCGATCTGATCGGCGGCAAGGTCGTGCGCCTGGAGCGCGGCGACCGGAGTCGCTGCAAGGTATATTCCGACGACCCCGTGGCCGTTGCTCGCTCGTTTGCCGAGCAGGGCGCAAGCTGGGTGCACGTCGTCGACCTGTCCGCTGCCTTTGGCGAGGACGAGGACACATGCGCTGCCAACTCGGCGGCGATTAAGGCCATCTGCGGCGTCAACGGTCTGTCCGTGGACGTGGGCGGCGGCGTCCGCTCGCTCGCGCGCATCGACGAGTTGGCCGGCTACGGTGCGCGCCGCATCGCACTAGGCACGGTGCTCGTGACCGAGCCGGGTTTTGCCGAGGTGGCGGCCCAAGGCTTTGGCGAGCTGTTGGTGGCAGATATTGCCGCACGCGACGGCCAGGTCAAGGTGAATGGCTGGCGTGACGGTGCGGGCGTGGCGCTCGACGACGCCGTGGCGCAGCTTTCCGAGCTGGGTTTTAAGCATCTGGTGTATACCGACATTGCGCGCGATGGCATGCAGACGGGCATCGATGTGGCGGCGTATCGCCATGTGGCCGAGGTCGCGGGCTTTCCCGTCGTGGCATCGGGTGGCATCTCGACGCTCGACGACATCCGCGCGCTGGCCGCAGTGGGTGAGGGCGCGATTGAAGGTGCCATTACCGGTCGCGCGCTCTACGAGGGCAACTTTACGCTGGTACAGGCGCTGACCGCCGCCCGAGGGGAGGAGTAGCCCATGCTTACCAAACGTGTGATTCCCTGCCTGGACGTCAAGGACGGCCGTGTGGTCAAGGGCGTCAACTTTGTGAGCTTGCGCGATGCGGGCGATCCGGTGGAGCTGGCGCGCGCCTACGACCGCGAGGGTGCGGACGAGGTCGTCTTCTTGGACATTACCGCCACGAGCGACAACCGTGCGACGACCATCGAGATGGCGGCGCATGCGGCCGAGGAGCTAGCCATTCCCTATACCGTGGGCGGCGGTTTTCGCGACCTGGCGGGCATGCGCACCATGGTTGCAGCCGGTGCCGACAAGGTGTCGCTCAACTCTGCCGCCGTGCGCGACCCGTCGCTGATTAGCCAGGCTGCCGCGGCGTTTGGTAGCCAGGCCGTGGTCGTGGCGATCGATGCCAAGCGCGTCGGTTTGCCCGGCGCATCTGGTGCCGACAAGTGGGGGGTCTTCACGGCGGGCGGCCGCAACGCCACGGGCATCGACGCGGTGGCGTGGGCCGAGGAGGCGGCTCGTCGCGGCGCCGGCGAGATCCTGCTCACTAGTATGGACCGCGACGGCACCAAGGCCGGATTTGACCTGGCGCTCACCCGCGCCGTGGCGCGCGCGGTGCCGATTCCGGTGATTGCGAGCGGCGGTGTGGGCGCGCTCGAGCATTTTGCCGAGGGCGTGATTGAGGGCGAGGCCGATGCCGTGCTGGCGGCGAGCGTCTTTCACTTTGGGACGTTCAGCATTCGCGAAGTCAAAGAGTATATGGCATCGCAGGGAATTCCCGTGAGATTGGATTTTTAAATGGAGCAAGTGACAACTGCGTCCGAGCTCAAATACAACGCCAGTGGGCTGATTCCTTGTGTGGTTCAGCAGTATGACACCGGTGAGGTGCTTATGGTTGCTTGGATGAACGAGGAATCGGTGGGGCTGACGCTCAAGACCGGGACCACGTGGTTTTGGAGCCGCAGTCGCCAGGAGCTCTGGAATAAGGGCGCGACGAGCGGCAATATGCAGGAGGTCAAGGAGCTCTGGGCCGACTGCGATAGCGATACGCTGCTGGTCAAGGTCGACTCGCCGGGTCCGGCCTGCCACACCGGCAACCGTACCTGCTTCTTTAAGAAACTCGCGTAGGGCGGGCGCTCGATTAGACGCTCGGCCAACCAGAAAGGATTGAACTATGGGTGTGCGCACCGCAAACGTTCAGGATGGAAATATCGGTGAGACGCTGACGGGGCTCGCCGAGGTGATTCACGGCCGTCGCGACGCATCGCCGCAGGAGAGCTATACCGCTCGCCTGCTGACCGACGTCGAGGACGAGCTGCTCAAGAAGCTTGCCGAGGAGGCGAGCGAGGTGATCATGGCCTGCAAGGATAACGATCACGATCACATTCGCTACGAGGCCGGTGACCTGGTCTACCACTTGCTCGTGACGCTTGAGCGCTACGGCATTACCCTCGACGAGCTGGCCGGCGAACTCAACGCCCGCCGCCACTAGTCATTGGGGACGTTCTTAAACGACTAGTCGTTTGGGACAGTCTTTGTTGGTGTAACGGGGTCATGGAAGTTGCGGTGAAATAGGGACTGTTTAAGCGCTTCATCAGGCGAAACAATCCCTATTCCACCGCAACTTATGAAGGGACGGCTAGTCGAGGGGTGTGGGTTCCCATTCGCCGGTGGGGTGGGGGATGTCGAAGGTTCGATAACCGCAGTCGTAGGCGTGGGCCTGGGCCTCGCGGATGCTCCAGCAGATATCGCAGGCGCGGTGCGCGTCCGAGCCAAAGGTGATCGGCACTTCGGCATGGGCAAAGCAGCGCAAAAGACCGGTTGCGGGGTAGTAGTCGTCCAAGCCCTTACGCGGTGCGGCCGTCGAGACCTCAACGCGGCGGCCCGTATCGTGCGCGCACTCGGCCATCTGCTGCCAAAACGGTGCGGGGTCAAAGTCGGGCGCAAAGCCTTCCTTCGAAAAGCGCATGACCAGGTCGGGGTGAGCCATTACATCAAAGTTGAGCGGGCTCTCGCAGGCGCGGCACCAGTCGTCGACGTAGCGCTCCCACACGCCGCGTACCCCCAGGTTTTCCCAAACGTGCAGGTTGGTGTCGTCGTCGATCCAGCCGCAAAGGGAATCGGGTGTATCGGGGCGAGCGACGTTTTCCGTTCCCGCCGTACCCGCGGCGCCGGCCATGATATCGCCTGGGTTGCCAATCCAATGCACACTGCCCAGGCGCACGACGGCGCCCCGGGACCAGCGCTCAACCAAAGGCTCGCAGCCCTCGTACCAATCGCATTCAAAGCCATAGATAAGCTCGAGCTCCGACGCGATCTGCGCGGCAAGCTTGCGGGCATCCTCAAAAGCCAGACGATGTGCCGGCAGGTCGCCCTCGACAACCTGCACCTCGCAGTTGGCATCCATGCTGGCGGGTAAGGTGAGGTGGTCGGTCGAGACCATGATCCGGCAGCCAGCGGCCGCGGCAGCGCGGACGTTTTCCTCAAACGAGGCATGTCCGTCCGAAAACGAGGTGTGGGTGTGGCAATCGACCAGCGGGCAAGCAGACATGGCAGCTCCTTTGCGTCAAGCGAATCCGCTTCATTGTAATGGCGCAGCTCTCAACACGCCGGACACGCCGGGGGTCGAAATCGATTGGAAAGGCTGCGCGACGCGCGGTGCGGTCTCGCTTGCGCTCTCAAAACATGTACATCAGCCTCCAAAAGCTGCAGAAAATGATATGTTTGGAGGCTGATGTACATGTTTGGATAGGAGCGAGGGCGGCGACGGACGAAAGTCACGCCTGTGCCACGTCCGATGTGCTAGCGTTTGGATGAACAAAACGAGCCCGCGCGGAAAGGATCCGGACCGTATGCAATGCGATAGCACATCCCCGCTGTCCCGCGAGACCGATGCGCCCGAGACCATCGTCAAGCTGGAATGCGACATCGACGACGCGTCGCCCGAGGTGCTCGCCTACGCTGCCGACCGCCTGCGCGAGGCGGGTGCGCGCGAGGTGCATTGGCTGCCCCTCTATTGCAAGAAAGGCCGTCCCAGTTGGCAGCTACAGGTAATCTGTGCTCACGAGGATATCGAGCGCCTGCAGACGATTATCTTTTTGGAAACCACGACCAACGGCATTCGTCGCCAGGTCATGGAGCGCGTTTGCCTGCCACGCCGCTTTGAGCGCGTAACGACGCTATGGGGCGAGGTATCCGTTAAGGTGGCGACCCTGCCCGACGGCAGCGAGCGCGCCGCGCCCGAGTACGAGGATTGCGCCCGTCTTGCCCGCGAACATGGCGTGCCGCTCCAACGCGTGATGCAGGCGGCTCAGAGCGCGGCGCTGCGATTCGAGTAACACGGTAGATGGGCTCCACATCCGCGGACCCCGTATTCAACCCCCCCCATCAATCCCACTTCGAAAGGACTCCCCATGAAATACCTCATCGCCTCCGACATCCACGGCTCGGCATATTGGGCCGAGCGCCTGGTTGCCGCCATCGAGTCCGAGCAGCCCGACCGCATCGTGCTGCTGGGCGACCTGCTCTATCACGGTCCGCGCAACGACCTGCCGCGCGATTACGCCCCCAAGCGCGTGATCCCGCTGCTCAACGCCCTGGCCGACCGCATCATCGCGGTACGCGGCAACTGCGATGCCGAGGTCGACCAGATGGTCCTCGACTTTCCCGTCATGGCCGACTACGCCACGCTGTTCGACGAGACCGGCCGCGAGCTGTTCCTGACGCACGGCCATGTCTTTGGCGCCGGCATGCACAACAGCGTCGACCACGCGCCCGCGCTGCCCGAGGGCTCCGCGCTCGTCTACGGTCATACGCACATCAAGGTCAACGAGGAAAGTGCCGCGCACCCGGGCCTGTGGCTCTTCAACCCCGGCAGTGTGAGCATTCCCAAGGACGGCACGCACAGCTACGGCATCTACGAGGGCGGTGCGTTCCGCCACGTGATCCTGGAGGAGGAATAACCATGGCGCAGCATATGGCTCAGCAAAATGCCGAGGGCTCGCGCGATCTGTCCACGCTGATAGACGCGTCGGCCGAGCTGCAGCATCTGGTGCAGACCGTCTGGCGCTTGCGTCAGCCCGACGGCTGCCCGTGGGACCGCGAGCAGACGCACCGCAGCATTGGCAAGAACATGATCGAGGAGGCCTACGAGGCGCTCGACTGCATCGAGGCGGACGACGCGGTTCACCTGCGCGAGGAGCTGGGTGACGTGCTCATGCAGGTCGTGCTGCATGCGCAGATTGCTGCTGACGCCGGCGAGTTTACGCTGGCCGACGTGGCGCACGATATCGACGCCAAGCTCATCCGCCGTCATCCGCACGTGTTTGGCGATGTAGATGCCGACAGTTCCGACGAGGTACTCAAGATTTGGGACGAGGTTAAGCTTGCCGAGAAAGCCGCCAAGGACAAGGCCGTGACGGCAGGCGAGGCTGCGCCCGAGGGCCTGCTCGACGGCGTGCCCACGCATCTACCGGCGCTGATGCAGGCGCAGAAGGTGTCGCGCAAGGCGGCTGCCGTGGGCTTTGAGTGGGAGACGGTCCAGGACGTGTGGGACGAGGTCGCCGAGGAGCGTGCCGAGTTTGAGGCCGAGGCCCCTGGCTCGCCCGAGCGCGAAATGGAGTTTGGCGATCTGCTCTTTGCCCTGGTCAACGTTGCACGCAAAGAGGGCATTGACGCCGAGAGTGCCCTTCGTGCCAGCACGGCAAAGTTCCGCCGCCGCTGGGCCGCGATGGAGCGGATGGCGGCCGATGCTCACGTGGATCTTGCCGAGCTTTCGACCCACGGCCTCAACGACCTGTGGGATGCCGCAAAGGCGGAGGAGTAAGACTACGGGAACGACGGGCTGACACGCTTCATCGTTCCCGCTAAATTTTTCGAAAATCAAGTGTATCCCTCGGCTAACTTAGGGCATAATGCAAAAAGTGCGACATGGCTAACTTACGGAGGCGCACCGACGGTGCACGGTCAGCCGGTCGCTTGCATCCACTACGTTTCCAAGTGAGAGGGAGACAACATGAGCGATATTTTGGACGTCTACGGTCGCGAGGTGCTCGACAGCCGCGGCAATCCCACCGTCGAGGTCGAGGTCGTGCTCGAGGACGGCAGCTTTGGCCGCGCAATGGTGCCTTCGGGTGCTTCGACCGGTGCCTTTGAGGCATGTGAGCTGCGCGACGGCGACAAGGGCCGCTATCTGGGCAAGGGCGTTTCGCAGGCCGTCGAGCACGTCAACAACGAGTGCGCCGATGCCCTCGTAGGCCTCGACGCCTTCGATCAGCGCGCCGTCGATGCCGCGCTGATTGCCGCGGACGGTACCCCCAACAAGACCAAGCTCGGTGCCAACGCCATCCTGGGCGTGTCGCTGGCCGTTGCCCGCGCCGCTGCCGAGTCGTCGGGCCTGTCGCTGTACCAGTACCTGGGCGGCGTCAACGCTCATCTGCTGCCCACACCTATGATGAATATCCTCAACGGCGGCGTGCATGCCGACAACAACGTCGACTTCCAGGAGTTCATGATCATGCCGGTGGGCGCCCCGAGCTTTGCCGAGGGCCTGCGTTGGTGCGCCGAGGTCTACCACACCCTCAAGGGCGTGCTGCACGAGGCCGGCCTGGGCGGCGGCGTGGGCGACGAGGGCGGCTTTGCGCCCAACCTCAAGACCAATGCCGAGCCGTTCGAGTACATCACCAAGGCCGTGGAGAAGGCCGGCTTTAAGCCCGGTGTCGAGTTCATGTACGCCATGGACCCAGCCTCGACCGAGTTCTACAACGCTGAGACCGGTATGTACGAGCTCAAGGGCGAGGGCGTTGAGTACACGAGCGCCCAGATGGTCGATTACTGGGAGAAGCTCGTCGACACTTATCCCATCATCTCCATCGAGGACGGCATGGCCGAGGAGGACTGGGACGGCTGGGTCGAGCTTACCCGCCGCATTGGCAACAAGGTGCAGCTGGTGGGCGACGACCTGTTCGTCACCAACACCGAGCGCCTCAAGAAGGGCATCGAGCTGGGTGCCGCCAACGCGATTCTGGTCAAGGTCAACCAGATCGGCACGCTCACCGAGTCGCTGGAGGCTATCGAGACCGCCAAGGAGGCCGGCTACGCTTGCATCGTGAGCCACCGTTCTGGCGAGACCGAGGACTCCACGATCGCCGACCTGGTCGTGGGTGTTAATGCCGGTCAGATTAAGTCGGGCGCCCCGTGCCGCAGCGACCGTATCGCCAAGTACAACCAACTCATCCGTATCGAGGACGAGCTCGAGGGCAGTGCACGCTACGCCGGCAAGGCCGCGTTCTACAACATTCGCTAAACGGGCGAATTTGGCGAGGGGGAGGCTGACTCGGTTCCGCCCCCGCCTTGGCTGGACGCCGCAAAGCGCTGTGGGCGCTGGGCCATATGGCTCAGCGCCTTTTTTATGTCGAGCAAAGGCTGTCGAAGGCGGTGTGCGCGCTCGTGCTATAACTAAAGGACTTAGCGCAAACAAACCTCAACCGCACAAGGCGCACATGGATCAGATTTACGACAACAGGTACTATTCCGCCGGTTCGCGTGAGCCGTCACCTCGCCGTGCGCGCACGGTGCAGCTCGGCGGGTCCGATTACGCCGGTGCCGACTGCTCCACGCAGCGACCGACAAGTGCCTCACACTCCCGTGCTCAAGTGAATACGTCGACGGACCGCCCGCTACGTTCGGTGCGCCCGGCGCACTCGGAGCATGCTCAGCGTTCCTCGGCTCAAACGCATGAAAAGCCGAGTAGGCCCTCGAACCGTCTTTCGGGCTCGGACTTCATGCATTACGCCAACGATAACGCGGTGGTCAAGGCAATCTACGACTTTACCCACGGTCCCCAGCGGGGGCTGTTTGTTGGCATTGTCGTCGCCCTGGCGCTTGTGAGCCTGTATTTCCCCGTGCGCGACCTGTATGTGGCAAAACGCTCGAGCGACATCTTGGCCAAGCAGGTTGAGATTCGCGAGCAATATAACGACGACCTGCAAAAAAGCGTCGACAAGCTGCTCTCGGAGGAGGGTATCAAGGATGCGGCATCCGAGGACTTGGGCCTGGTGATGCCAGGCGAGAAGAGGATTGAAGTGCAGGGCCTGGACGACGATTCGGATCCTTCGTCGAGCCAGAAGTCTTCAAACGCCAAGAAGGCCAGCGAAGTTGCCAAGGAAATCGAAGAAGTCGGTAAGGACGCGCCGTGGTACATCCAGGCGCTCGACATGCTGTTTGGGTTTAACGGTGTCGAGGGCCAGACGGTCGTGTCAAACGGCAAATAGCGCCCGGAGGGGAGCCCGCAATGACAAATTGCAAACGCTATAAGGTAGCCGCGATCGACCTGGGAACGGTGTCGTCGCGACTGGTGTTGGCCCAGGTCGAGGGCGGGGCGATCGTGGAATCGTCCAAGCATACCGAGATTACCGATCTGGGCGAGGGCGTGGACGCGACGGGCCGCTTTTGCGAGGCGGCGGTCGAGCGCGTGCTCGCCGCATGCCGCATGTTTGTGGACGAGGCGCGTGCCTTTGGGGCCGCGTGCGTCTGCACCACGTGCACGAGTGCCGCGCGCGATGCGTCCAACGCTGCGCTGCTGCTGGACGGCCTGCGCGATTTGGGGCTTGAGCCACAGGTGATTCCGGGCGAGGTCGAGGCGCGCCTGACATTTTTTGGCGTGGCGCACGACTTTGCCGGTGAACGCATTATCGTCGCCGATTCGGGCGGCGGCTCCACGGAGCTCGCGACGGGCGTGTACGCGCCGGAGCGCGGGGTCTTTGCGCTGGAGGGAACGCGCTCGCTGGACATCGGTTGCCGTCGCGTGACCGAGCGGTTTTTCTCTGCGCTGCCGCCGTCGACGAACGAGCTTGCGGTTGCCGCCGCGTGGGCGGGCGAGCAGTTCTCCGCCTATTTTGAGGGCCTGCCCAGCGACTTTGAGCGCGCCGAGCGCCTCGTCGCGGTGGGCGGTACCGTCACCACGCTCGTGGCGCTGGTCCACGAACTGGAGCCGTACGACTCGAGCTTTGTGCACCTGCGCGAGCTTTCGATGGAGCAGATCTCGGCCGCCATCGATCGTATATCTACGCTGGATGTGGAGGGTATCGCTGCGCTGCCGGGCGTGCAGCCCAAGCGCGCGGGCGTGATTCTGGCCGGCGCCGTGGTGATTCGCGAGCTCATGCGCGCCGGTGGCTACGATGCGCTCACCGTAAGCGAGAACAGCCTACTCGCCGGTATGGCCGCCACCATCAACGAGGTTCTCGACGGCGCGACTCCCACCATCGCCTGGACCCCCACTCTCAGCACCCTCTAAATAATTTGCGGTGAAATACGGACTACAATCGCCCTTTCGGGCACCAAACAGTCCCTATTCCACCGCAACTCAACAGCCGGCACCTGGGGACGTTCCTTTTCTGCCGGCACCTGGGGACAGTCCTTGCGGGGCGTCCCCACAGCGCCTATGCCAGCTTGTCGATCTGCCCAATCTCCCAAAGCGGAATATTGATGAGCATGCCCTCGTCTCTATATGCCGCCAGGGAGCTCCTCACGCAACGCTCGAGTTTGAATTTTTCGCAGACTATTTTCAGACTCTTCGCTTTAAGGTTCTCTGCCGCCTTGACCTCAAGCGGAAGCACGGTTCCCGCATGGTCGATGGCAAAGTCGGTTTCGGCATTGCCGGAGGTAGAGGACCAATACGCGGGAGTTTTGTCCTGGAGCAAAAGCTCCTGCGCGACGTATTGTTCGGTCAGCGAACCTTTGAACTCGGTAAAAACAGCGGATCCGTTAAGAACGATGGCCGGAGAGAGACCGGAGAGCGCTCCGAGGATACCGGTGTCGATGCAGAACAGTTTGAAGCCCGAGAGGTCTTCATAGCTCGAGAGCGGCGCCTTTAGAGCGGAAACACGTGGCACCTTATGAACGATTCCGTAGTCCGTGAGCCACTGGAGGCTTTCCTCGAAATCGCGTGCGCGCGCTCCGGGACGAAGGGCGCCATAGACAAACTTCTTGTTCTCCTTTGCAAGCTGGCCGGGAAGGGATTTCCAAACCAACCTCATGCGATCGACGATGCGGGCGGGTGCATGTTTGCCAAAATCGGATTCGTAAGCCTCGATGATTTGCTGTTGAAGCCTTCGGGCTTCGATGAAGTCGCGTGTCTCGGCGAAAGTGGAGACAACTTCGGGCATACCGCCGACAACAAGGTATTCCTTGAGCAAGTGCTCGAGCTTTTCGGTAACGTTTGCTAGAAGGTTCATGTCTGCGGCAAGGATGGCGTCGGCGAGCGGGTTGCCGTCGACGGCACGAACGAACTCAGCAAACCCCATGGGACGCATGGTGAGCTGGTCGATTTTGCCGACGGGAAATGACTCGTTTTCGCGTCGGAGCGCGAGGCCCATATAGGAACCGGCTGCTACGATGTGGTATTCGGGTGCAAGCTCGTTGAAGTACTTGAGCGAGGTGATCCCGCGTGGCGCCTCTTGGATCTCGTCGAAGATGATGAGCGTGTCTTCCGGCGTTACGGTTTGGCCACGTAGGAGTTCTATCTGGGAGATGATGCGCTTGGGGTCGAGGTTCCCATCGAACAGCGAGCGTGTACTCGGCTCGAGCATAAAGTCAAAACGAATGACGTTTCGATACTGCTGGCTTGCGAATTCGTTAAGAAGCCAAGTCTTTCCTGTCTGGCGGGCTCCCTTAAGCAAGAGAGGTTTGCGATTCGCCCTTGATTTCCAAGCGATAAGTTCACTCATAAGCTGTCGCTGCATATTGCCTCCCAACCCTCTCGGCTAGTATAAGGCCATTTGGGAGTTTCCATCGGAAAATGTGGGAGACAACCACGATTTTCCATCGGAAAATGTGGGAGACAACCACGATTTTCCATCGGAAAATGTGGGAACACCAACCTAAGTTGCGGTGGAATAGTTCCTAAATGGGCTGGTAAACTACCAAAACAGGAACTATTCCACCGCAACTTAGAGCCCCGCCGGCGTGTAAAAGAAACGAGCCCGCATCCCTTGGGGACACGGGCTCGAAAGCTCCATATGGTAGGGGCGGTGGGACGTCCGCGCATTTGCTGCGCAAATACGCACCGGCTTCGGACGCTGCGCGTCCGCTTAACGCTCGCCCCCTCGCGGGTTCGAGTCCCACCGGCATCTAAAAGAAGCGAGCCCGCATCCCTGAGGAACACGGGCTCGAAAGCTCCATATGGTAGGGGCGGTGGGACTCGAACCCACAATCCTTGCGGCGAGAGATTTTAAGTCTCCTGCGTATGCCAATTCCGCCACGCCCCCGTGAGACTAGAAGTCTAGCACAAGCCGTCCGTTACGCGTTGACGGCCATCGAGTGTTGGCCCGACTTCTCCAGGAACTCTTGGAACTTTGCCTCGTCGCCCTTGTTTTGATACTGCAGGGCCAGCAGGTACTCCAGTCGGCAGCGCTTGACCGGGTCGTCGCCGACATCCTCGAGCATGCGCTCCAGCTCGGGAATGTCGTTGTGGCGCTTGAGGATCATCGTGTCGTACATCAGCTGGCATTCGTGTGCGACTGCCTCGGCCTGACCGCCCTCAAAGCCCTTGATCTCGTGCAGCAACTCCTTGGCCTTTTTGCGGTCCTCCTGGCCAACGTAGTAGTTAAAAGCTTTGATTACCAGGTCGACGCGCTGCATCTTGGGCAGGTTGAGTCCCAGTAGCAGGTCGAACATCTCGTCGGCGCGCTTATGGTCCTCGCGCAGCAGATAGGAGTTCAGGCGCAGGTAGTCGCGGTTGTAGCGCGGGTACAGCATGCTGGTGAGTTTGCCGTCGAGCAAACGATCGAACTCGTCCCACTGCTTGGCGGCCATCAATTGCTGCAGGCGTTTAAACGTGGTGCGTTTTTTGACGCTAAAGAACACCGACACGGCGATGCAGATGATAACGACGGCGGTCCAGAGTGTGCGGGAATCGGGCATATTAGGGTCCTTAGTCGCTCATAAAGCGAGCGGTATGACAACACGTACTAGATGTATTATACGCAGCGCGCAAGCAAACTGGCATAAAAGCTCATCGAGGCCGAGTGCCATCGCTCGCTGCGGTACACTTACCTAAAGTAAACCATGAAGGGAGACATTACCTATGAAGAAGATCGTTTTGGCTTGCGGTGCTGGCGCTGCTACTTCCACGCTCGTTGCCCAGAAGGTCGCTACCCTGCTCGACGCCAACGGTTACGCCGACAAGTACGAGATCGTGCAGTGCGCCATCTCCGAGGCCAAGGACGTTTGCGACGAGGGCGCCGACCTGCTGATCGCCACCACCGTTGCCCCCGAGGGCCTCACCTGCCCGTACGTGAGCGGCGTGCCCTTCATGACCGGCATGAACCGCGTCGCTGCCGAGAAGGCCGTCCTCGACGTCATGGCTCAGTAGGCGCTGCCTGTATGAATGAGCAGAACGCCAATCCGGTCGAGCTCTTTGGCATGCGCGTTGCCCATGTGGGCATTAACGCTGCCGACCCGGCAGACGCCTTGGAGATCGCGGAGCTGTTCTCGACGATGATGGGCCTGCCCGTTATTGAGACCCCGGTTTCGTACTTTAACGATTCGCTGGTCGAGATCATGAAGCAGAACGGTCGTGGCGCCAAGGGCCACATTGGCTTTGCCGTCAACGACATCGATGCGGCCGAGAAGTGGTTTGCCGAGCGCGGGCTCGAGGTCAACGAGGAGTCGCGCGTGCTGCTGCCCGACGGCGGCACCAAGCTCGTGTACTTTAAGCGCGAGTTCGCCGGCTTCGCCGTGCATCTGTGCCGCGAGTAGCGCACAAGCTGCCATAGCTAGCAAAAAGGGATAGGGCCGCGTGGCCCTATCCCTTTATTTATGCCGAGGGGCTTCCTACCGCGGCAGGCGAATCGTAAAGCGGCTGCCGACGCCCTCGACCGAGGTCACGCCGATGACGCCGCCATGGCTATCGACGATCCACTTGGCAATGGCAAGCCCCAGACCCGAGCCCTGTGCGCCGGCATCGCGTGCGTTGTCGGCGCGGTAGAACCGTTCAAATGCGTGAGCTGCGGATTCCTGGTTCATGCCGATGCCCTCGTCCTCAACACTTATGTCGATCGTGCCCGCGCCCGCATCCGGCGTTATGCCAAATGTGACGGCCGTTCCCGCATCCGAGTACTTGGCGGCGTTTTGCACGATCACACGCAGGGCTTGCTTCACGAGCGCCACGTCGACGGGCGCATCGCAGCGCGGGTCGCTGACAAGCGCGGCGTCGTATGCCAGCTGATACGTGTGCGCGGTATCGATCATCTGCGATTCCTCGCATACCTCGCCGACCAGCGCGGCCAGGTTGGTATCCGCACGCCGCAGGACCGTGCGTCCGGCATCGCCGCGCGCCAAAAACAGCAGCTGTTCCACGAGCTCCTGCATGTGCTCGCTTTCGGCCTTGAGGGACGCGATGGATTCTGCCAGCACGTCCGGGTCGTCTTTGCCCCAGCGGTCGAGCATGTTTACGTAGCCCTGAATCACCGCGATGGGCGTGCGCAGCTCGTGGCTTGCATCGTTGACAAAGCGCATCTGCTGCAGCTTGGCCTCTTGCATCTGGCGCAGCAGGCGGTTGAGTGCGACCTCGATGCTTGCCAGGTCGGCATCGCCGGTAGTGACGCTTGGTGAGTCGACGCTTGCGCGCACGATGGCCTGCTCCAGCGTTTCCATCTTGCCGCCGGAGAGCTGCATGCGGCCGAGCTCGTCCACGCGCAAGGCCAGATCGTTGAGAGGCGCCATGGTGCGGCGTACGCGCCTCGCGCCGCCGAGCATGTTGAGTACGCTGATGACCTGCCAACCCACAACGACAAGGTAGAGAGGCCATAACGTGACGAGGTCCTGTGCGAGGGGGAAAGTCTTGGTGGTACGCGCAAACTCGACGGTATAAGTGAGCGTTGTCAGGTCCCAGCCGCGCGCGGGCTTCAGCGACATGCCGCGAACGGTGGCGCTGGGGATCCATCCTGCGGTAAACGCGCCGTTGGGCAGCGTCTGGTTGTATCCATAGACAAGGATCGCCGCCACAATCACTACTAGCAGCAGGTCGAGCCAAACGTAGCTCATCAGGCGGCGCCACATATAGCTCCAGTTGATGGCGCGGGCGATGGATGTGACGCGCTTGGCCTCGGCGTTACGCACGGCAGACATAGCCCACCCCGCGCACGGTTTGGATGATTCGGGCGCCGCCGGCGTCTTCGATCTTGGCACGCAGGTGCGCGATGTGCACGTCGACGTTGTTGGTATCGCCCACGTATTCGTAGCCCAGCGCCTCGTGCGCGATGCGCTCGCGCGTGAGCACGGTCTCGGCATGCGCCATAAGCAAAGCGAGGACATCGAACTCGCGGGCCGTGAGCGCGATGGGCGAGCCGCCGACTGTGACTTCGCGACGGTCGGGGTCGAGCGCAACCGAGCCCACGGTGAGCGTGGCAGGGGAGGGCGAGGCGGATGCCTGGGTCGAGCCGCTGACCGGGGGCATCGCGACGGCGCCGGCATCCGCGCCGCTCGCCATGCCCGCCCCGGCGCCACCAACGACCGAAGCCGCCCGCACAGCCTCCGAGCGCTTCAGCGCCACACGGATCCGTGCGAACAGCTCCTCGATCGCAAACGGCTTGGTCAAGTAGTCGTCGGCGCCGGCATCGAGCCCGGCAACCTTGTCCATCACGGCATCGCGCGCGGTGACCATAATCACCGGCACATCCTTGTGCTTGCGGACACGCCGCAGGACCTCCATGCCGTTGAGCTGCGGCAACAGCACATCGAGCAGAATCAGATCGTAGTCGCGCTCCAGCGCCAGGTCCACGGCGGTGCGGCCGTCGGCGGCGTGCTCCACCTGGTAGCCCTCGTGCTCCAGCTCGAGCGTCACAAAGCGGGCGATTTTCTCCTCGTCCTCTACGATCAGGATCCGTGCCATGCGTGCCCCCCTCTGCGATTACTTGTCGTCGTTCAGATTTTGCTTGATGTCGTCCGCGGCGTCGGCGGCGTGATTCATAAGGTTGTTGATGCTGCCGGGCACGTCGCCGTCGCTGTCGATGCGGTAGCGCATGCCAAAGAACAGGCCAATCAGCATCAGCCATATCGTGGCGCCCCAGGCAAACAGCGCGACGATGGGGATCAGGATGGGAATGTTGAGGATGATCGCATCGCGCCGCGTGGCGATAAACTTGGTGTCCAGACTCAGGCGGAAGAGCTTTTTGAGGTACTCCCACACGCTGTCCATCTTCTTGGAGAAGTCGGTCTTTTCGCTCGACTTTTCGTAGGCGGCTTGCGCGGCGACCATCTCGGCCGAGGGCTCGTCGACCGGCGCGGACTCGGTGGCGGCGTGTGCCGACGTGGTCTGTGTCTTGCCCTGCGACTCGAGCCAAATGATGGCGTCCAAAACGTTGCCGTCGGCGGCGTCGAGCGCGGCTTTGGCATCGGTGTAGCTCACGTTGCACTTGGTGCGGATGGTTTCAACTTTTTCGAGGTCGTCCATGACCTGTCCTTTCGTTCGATGGGCGCGACGCCGGGCGATTTGCCCGGGCGCGAGCGTTGCGTTCGGCGGCCTGCGTTGCGCGGCGCCGCCCCGCCCTTGGTCGAACTCTATAGTGCAGGTTATAGATTAAGCGATTCTTGAGCCAAGATTAATGTTGGATGAGTTTTTGCGCGGCGGTGGGGAAGGGAGAGGTGTCTTTTTGGATGGCTAGCAGCGAGGTCTAATACTTTTCCCGAAAAGTGAACGAGCTAAAACGGACCCCCGAAGCATCGACACTTTAAAGGTGCCGTTTCCCGCGGTTTCAATGCTGAAATCCCACGATTTTGCCGCCGAAAAATGCGGCTGTTTCAGGGGTCCAAAAACAGCCGTTCACTTCTCGGGAAAAATATTAGACCTCGATAGCGGGGGATGGGGTGCCGGTGCAAAACGGCGTCAAGGGTTGGTCGAGCAGGCGGTTTCCCCATGGATGTCCGCACGGCATGTGACACTTAACCTGCCGTCCTGCTCTGCCGCGGCGGCGCGAATTCAAGCAACGACTCTCTAAGGAGCTCGATACCAATGAGTGACAACGCAAAGCATCTCGCAAAGAAGTGCGTCAAGGACGCGGGGCCGTGCCTTGCCCTGTGCGTAGCCGGTGCAGCGGTCGCGCTGCTGGCTGTTCTGGGGCCATTCGACGTGCTCCGAAGTGCCAGTTCTCTGCACGTTTGCATGGCCCTTGCTGGCGCCATGATGACCGGCGGCGTGCTCGATCTGGTTTTTTGGGTGCTTGACCCGTTTGGATGGAAGAACGAAGGGTAAGCCCTAAGGGATGGAAGGGCTGGAACGGTTGGCTTAGTGATCGTGCAGAATGTGGGCTAGCGACTTACAGGGAAGTGGTAATCCGATGACGGTCTATGTAACAGGCGATATTCATGGCGGCGCTGACATGCAAAAGCTCCGCGATTGGGAGCTTGGGGATAGCCTGGCGAGCGACGACTATCTCATCATCGCGGGCGACTTTGGCTTTCCCTGGGACTTTTCTACCGAGGAATGTGCCGATATTGCTTGGCTGGAGTCGCGCCCCTACACCGTGCTGTTTGTCGACGGCAACCACGAGCGTTTCGATCACTGGGCGGAACGCCCCATGGAGTTGTGGCACGGTGGGCTGACGCAGCGCCTGTCGGATACCTCGCCCATACGGCGCCTGACGCGCGGCGAGGTTTTTGAGCTCGACGGCTCAACGGTCTTTACCATGGGCGGCGCCACGAGCGTGGACAAGGAATACCGCATTCCGTATTCCAGCTGGTGGCCGCAGGAGCTGCCGGACGAGCGCAACTTTGAGGAGGCGCGGGCAAAGCTCGACAGCGTGGGCTGGACGGTCGACTACGTGATCACTCACACCTGCTCTACGCGCATGCTTTCGTCCACGCTTTATCCAGCGTCCGGCTGGAATTGCCCCTCCGTTGATCGGCTTACGGCATTTTTCGATGAGCTGGAAGACCGCTTGGACTACAAGCGCTGGTACTACGGGCATTTTCATCGGGATACCAACCCGGCCGAGCGTCACACCGTGCTCTACGACTGCATCGTTCGCTTGGGCGACGAACTCCAGCCCTGGGATGTTGCGTAGAGGCGGGGTGGCTGGCTACTCGACCGTTACAGTGATGTTCTCCCGATGCGCGCGGATGACGTCCCAGCTAAAGTGCTCGACCAGCTGCTCGGCGGTACGCGGCGTGGTGTCCGGCGCGATGCCTGTTTGCCCGGCGAGCCATCCCAACAGTGCCTCGGGTGTGCCAAAGCGGGTGCGGAGCTCGCCCAGGTCCAGATCGCGATCGCGCTTGGAAAGGCGGCGGCCGTCCGGTGACATGAGCAGCGGAATGTGCGCGTAGTGCGGCGTGGGCAGTCCCAGCAGATGTTGCAGATAGATCTGGCGCGGCGTGGAACCAAGCAGGTCGCATCCGCGTACGATCTCGGTGACGCCCATGGCAGCGTCGTCGACCACCACGGCCAGCTGATAGGCAAACACGCCGTCGCTGCGGCGCACCAAAAAGTCACCGCACTCGGTGGCGAGTGCTTCGCATTGGGCTCCGTACGTGCGGTCCACGAATTCGATCACGTCGCTGGCGAGGTCGTCGACGGTGGGCACGCGCAGGCGCGTGGCCGGAGCACGCAGGGCACTGCGGCGGGTGATTTCATCAGCAGAAAGACCTCTGCAGGCGCCGCGGTAGATGGGCGTGCCGTCGCTGGCGTGCGGCGCGCTCGCGGCGTGGAGTTCGGCACGCGTGCAAAAACAGGGATAGGTGAGGCCGGCGTCTTGCAGCTGGCGCAGGGCGTCCTCGTACAGATCCAGGCGATCGTGCTGGTAGTAGGGGCCTTCGTCCCACTCGAGCCCCAGCCAGGTCAGATCGTCAATCAGTTGAGCGGCAAGTTCCGGGCGCTTGCAGCGATCGTCCAGGTCCTCGATACGCAACACGATGCTGCCGCCCTGGCTGCGGGCCGAAAGCCATGCGCACAGGCAGCTGAACACGTTGCCCAAGTGCATGCGGCCCGAGGGCGACGGGGCAAAGCGGCCCACGACGGGGGTGGGCACTGCCGTTGCTGGTGCGTCCGCGGCGGGCGTTGCTATGTTGCGTGTTTTGATATCCATGCGGATGAGTATAGCGCGGGGCTTGGCAGGGAAGGCGTTGCCGCGCTCACAAGTTGGCGGCGGTGCGCATTGCGCACGGTGGGTTTGCGGCTCAAGGTCTCGATCGCTGCGTACCGACTTAGCCTCACAAACGACAGAAACCCCGGCAGCTCTTCGCAACTGCCGGGGTTTCCGCGGAAAAGGGGGACATGATCCTCGAGCGAACGGCAAAGGGGCAAACCGTTTTCGCTCAACTACTTTATGCCCCTCGGCTGGCGGCTCAGTCAGCGCATGCCGCGCCCACACAAAGCCGCTACACCTGTGACGGAGCTGTGAAGTGGTATCTATTGCTGGCGCAGGCCATGCCAAGGGTGTCCCTAATGACTGGTCATTTAAGAACGTCCCCAATGACTGGCTGTTGGGGTGCGGGTGTGACTTTCATCCCGTTTGGCGCTCCGGTCGCCTAGATGTTCGTCATGCGTACCCGCAAACGTGGGACAATGGCGCTGTTGGTTTTACAGACAAAGGATGTGCCTATGAACACCCTCGCCGCCAAAGTCAGCCGGCAGCGCCACCTGTTTGCGCGATTCGCTTCCGTCTGCGTGCTCGTCGCGCTTGCGTTGTTGCTGCTGCCTGTCGCCGCGCACGCCGACGGCTACTCCATGACCCAGACCTATATCAGTGCCACGGTCGAGGCCGATGGATCGCTGACCGTTGTCGAGGGACGCCAGTTTGATTTCGACGACGACATCAACGGCGTGTTTTGGGAGATCAATACGGGCTCCAACCAGCAGGGCGGCACGGCGGGCGTCGACGTGCTGAGTGTCGAGGAAGAGGACACCGCGTTTAACAAAGTCGATAGCGCGAACAAGGGCGACTCTGGCGTCTACACGGTCGAGCAGACCGGTGACGGCGTAAGGATTAAGGTGTTCAGCCCTCACGAGAGCGGCGACAGCGCAATCTACTACGTGAGCTACACCATGACCGGTGCGGTTATGAACTGGGCCGATACCGCCGAGCTCTACTGGAAGTTCGTAGGTGACGGCTGGTCTGCGGATTCCGATGACGTCGAGATGGAAGTGTGCTTCGCGAATGCCGCTGCCGGGACGGCGGCCGTCAAGGGCGATAACTTCCGCGCATGGGGCCATGGTCCGCTGACGGGCGACGTGTCGCTCGATGAGGACGAGCCCATGGTCACCTATACCATTCCCTGCGTGCACCAGGGCGAATTCGCCGAGGCACGCATCGCCTTCCCTAGCGACTGGGTGCCGCAGCTTGCCGCTTCGGGCGAAGAGCGCATGTCAACGATCCTGAGCGAAGAGAAGGAATGGGCCGACGAAGCTAACGCCCGCCGCGCTCACGCTCGCATGATTGCCAATGTACTTGCCGTGCTAAGTGTTTTCGCGGCGGTGGCCTTTACCGGCACAATCGTTGTGCTCAAGCTGCGCCGCCGCAAGCCCAAGCCGCTTTTCCAGGACGAGTATTTCCGCGATGTGCCTTCGGCCGACCATCCCGCCGTGCTTTCGGCCCTCATGAGCTGGAACGAGGTGCCCGATCAGGCATATATCGCCACGCTCATGAAGCTCACCGACGACCGTGTGATCAAGCTGGAGCAGGCGACCGTGACCAAGGCCAAGAAGGGTCTGTTGGGGCGTGAAAAAGAAGAGCAGACGTATCGCGTGACGGTGAGTGATGCGGGCTGGAAGTCGGCCAAGGGCATTGACCACATGGTGCTCAAGGTCTTCTTTGCCGGTGCTAAGCCTGACGAGAACGGTGATCGCTCGCGCACGTTCGACGAGCTGCAGCACTACGTCAAGCAGCACGCTACGCCCGTGGGCGACAAGCTCGAGGACTATCAGAACACCGTTAAGGGCAAGCTGGCCGATAGCGAGTACGTTGCCTCGGACGGCATTGTTGCAATGGTGTTTTGCCTGGTTCTTGGTATCCTGATCGCCTTTGTTCCCGTGGGATCCATCTTCTTTACCGATGGCGCACAGGCGAACATTACCGCCGCGGTTATCTCGGTGCCGATTGTGCTGGTGGGTATCGGCGTGGGCCTTACGTTCCGCCGCTTTACGCCGGAGGGCGCCGAGGTGGCGGCTCGCTGCAAGGCACTTAAGCATTGGCTCGAGGACTTCACGCGTCTAAAGGAAGCCGTCCCCGGCGATCTGGTGCTGTGGAACAAGCTGCTGGTGATGGGCGTTGCCCTGGGCGTTTCGAAAGAAGTGCTGCGACAGCTTGCCGAGGCCGTGCCTGCGGACCTGCGCAGCAGCGACGATTTCTACGACAACTACCCCTGCTACTGGTGGTATTACCATCACTACGGCAACGAGTCTCCGCTCGATTCGTTCAACGATGTGTATCACGAGACCATCCGCGAGTTGGCTTCGAGCTCCGATAGCTCGAGTGGCGGCGGTGGTGGCGGCTTCTCGGGCGGCGGAGGCGGCGGCGTCGGCGGAGGCGGCGGCGGAACGTTCTAACGGTCGTAAATTATGGGATGGGCTTTTCTCGACAGTCGTCGGGGGAAGCCCATCCCCTTTTTATGCGCTACCTACGAAGACTGTCCCCAGCGACTAGTCATTTAAGAACGTTCCCAACGACTAGGTGCGGTTGCTGCCAAGGAGTGTCCCGGGGTGCCGGCACAAAAGGAACGTCCCTAACTGCCGGGTTTAGGCTGTTAGATCGAGTTCGTAGAGGAAGCTTTCGCGCGGCATGTCGTGACGGCGCTCTTCGCGGTTGGCGCGGTGCGTGGCCGTGCGCTTAAAGCCGTGCAGCTCGTAGAACTTCCACGAGCAGTTGGAGTCGGTGTACAGGTGCGCCCTCGTCGCTCCAAGCGAGGACAGGTGCGAGACGGCGGCATCGAGCAGAACCGTGCCAACGCCCAGGCCATGGACATCGCGATCCACGGCAAGCAGCGTGACCTCGTTGTCGTGCGGTAACGGGCTGCTCTCGAGCAGGCGGTTGTTGGTTCGGATGGTTGCGCGCACAAACGAGAGATACTCGGCGCACGCATCGGGCTCTAGCTCACGCATCTGCGATAGCAGCGCGCGTTCGGTATCCATCCAATGCTCGTTGATAGTGGCGCCGGAGCTCTGTCCCGCACGCGCGAGCGAAATGCCACGCGCCTGACCGTCGATTACGGCAACCTGTGAAAACGTCGACGACGAAAGGCAATAGGCGAGGTCGCACGCGGCCTCAAGGCGGTTGTACTCATCGTTATCCGAATTGTTATGCCAAAGCTGCTGCAGAATCAGCGCGATGGCGTCGAAGTCTTCGGTATCAAACGGTCGGTAGAGAACCCGCGAGACCATGGTGCCTCTTTCTTTTGCGGATGCATATCGAGCACAGTTCTACCACGCCATTGGCATCTAATTATGGTGCCCCTGTGTTCCATGAACTCACCGTGCCCGGTGCCATGCCCATCCCCTCCGCTCGCAAACTTTTTCTGCACATGCGCCCGTTGCGGGGTGCATCGATGCGCTCGATGCGCTACATTAAATCAGTATTTTCAATGCCGCTGCGCGAGCGCTGCAGATCGACGTATCACCGACTCACAGAGCACGGCGGCGTACCAGACAGGAGGACTGCATGGGATCTGATGTGAAGATCGCACGCGCGTTGATTTCGGTTACCGATAAGACGGGCGTCGTCGATTTCGCACGGACGCTGGTTGACGACTTTGGCGTCGAGATCATCTCTACGGGCGGCACGGCTCGTGCCATCGAGGACGCGGGCGTTCCCGTAACCCCCATCGAGGAGTTCACGGGCTATCCCGAGATGATGGACGGCCGCGTTAAGACCCTGCATCCCAAGGTTCACGGCGCGCTGCTGGCCCGCCGCGATTCCGAGCAGCACATGCAGGAGGCCGCTCAGCACGGCATTAAGCTGATCGATCTGGTCGTCGTCAACCTGTACGAGTTCGAGAAGACCGTCGCCAACCCCGAGGTCACCTTCGCGGATGCCATCGAGCACATCGACATCGGCGGTCCCTCCATGCTGCGCTCTGCCGCCAAGAACGCCACGAGCGTTACCGTCATCTCCGACCCGGCCGACTATGATGCCGTCCTGGCCGAGATGCACGAGACCGGTGGCTGCACCACGCTTTCCACCCGTCGTCGCCTGCAGGTGAAGGTCTACCAGACCACCGCCGCCTACGACACGGCTATCTCCCGTTGGCTTGCCGCCCAGGCAAGCGACGTGGCGGACACCTCTGCCAAGCTCGAGATCTCGCTGGAGAAGGTCGACGACCTGCGCTATGGCGAGAATCCTCAGCAGAAGGCTACGGTCTACCGCTTTGCCGAGGGCTGCGAGAACACCGCGAGCTCGCAGTTCCCGCTCGTGGGCTCCGAGCAGATCCAGGGCAAGCCGCTCAGCTACAACAACTATCTGGATGCCGACGCCGCCTGGAACCTGGTCCGCGAGTTCGACGAGCCGGCCTGCGTAATCCTCAAGCACCAGAACCCCTGCGGTTCCGCCGTTGCCGAGGACATCACGGCTGCCTACGACCGCGCTTTTGCCTGCGATCCCAAGAGCGCCTTCGGCGGCATCATCGCCTGCAACCGCGAGGTTCCCTTTGATCTGGTTGAGCACTTTGCCGATCAGAACAAGCAGTTCGTCGAGGTCATCATCGCCCCGAGCTACACCGCCGAGGCGCTCGAGCGCATGGCCAAGCGCCCCAACTTGCGCGTGCTGGCCACCGGCGGCGTGGACCACGGCGCCCAGGTGGAGCTGCGCTCCGTCGACGGCGGCATGCTGGTGCAGGAGGTCGACCACGTGACCGAGGATCCCGCGACCTTTACGTTCCCCACCGACCGCAAGCCCACCGACGCCGAGATGGCCGAGCTCGAGTTTGCCTGGAAGGTCTGCAAGGGCGTCAAGTCCAACGCCATCCTGGTTTCCAAGGGCAAGGCCGGCATTGGCATGGGCCCGGGTCAGCCTAACCGCGTTGACTCTGCGCTACTTGCCTGCGAGCGCGCCGAGGACTTCTGCGATCGCGAGGGCGTGGAGAAGGGCGGCTTTGCCTGTGCAAGCGACGCGTTCTTCCCGTTCCGCGACAACGTCGACGTGCTTGCTGCACACGGCGTGACCTGCATCATCCAGCCCGGCGGCTCCAAGCGCGATGACGAGAGCATTCAGGCCTGCAACGAGCACAATATTGCTATGGTCTTTACCGGCGCCCGCCACTTTAGGCACTAAGTTTCGCCCCGGAACAAAATAATCTCTGCAAAAGACGGCTGCTCCGTTTGGAGGGCCGTCTTTTTGGTATAAGAGGACGGAATGACTAACACGAAAGGTACAACCATGCCCCAGATTGATGATGCCGAGCTGTTTGGCAATGCCGAGGATCAGCGTGCGTACGAGGACTTTTGCGCCAATCAAGAGGCGGTCGAGAAGTTCACGCTCGACAAGCCCGCGCTTGTCTGCCGTTGGCGCATGTCCAATAAAAAGGTGCCCATGCTCAACCGCCACATTCGCGCGCTGTCCGAGCGCCTGGTGCAGGGCGAGCCGCTTACCCATAACATGCTCAGCTGGGCCAAGCAGCACGTTGAGTGGTCGCTTGCCGAGGGCGATTACACCGCACGCGACGGCGTGCTCATGCTGGTGATCGACATCAACGGCAATGCCGCCATGACGGTGGGCGAGTACGAGCCGCTGGCCGACACGTCGGCCAAGGCGCTGCGTGCCCGTTCTGCCGAGGCTCGCTCCGAAGCCGACGAGACCGGCGTGGCGCCCGAGCTGCTCGCCGCCGTCAACAACGGCGAGCTTGCTTTTGTGGCGCCGGCGGACGAGTGCCTGTGCGGCACGGCGACGCTCATTGAGCAACTGGCCCAGACCAAGGGCATCCCGGTCACGCGCGTAGACATTCCCGCGCAGCTCAAGGGCGCGCTGTTCCTGGTGAGCGACGAGCACGGCGTGGTTCCCGCAACCGAGACGGACGCTGCGGAGGCCGACGCCGCCACGGTCGCCTTCTTTGCCGACGGCTACGAAAAGCTCCGTGCCCGCCGCTCCTAACCTCAAGGCGGGGTGGGCTTACTGAAGCGAGCGAGCGCGTTCGATGGCGTAGGCGAGCGACAGCTGCTCCATCTCCGGGGCGCATTTGTAGCTCAGTCCGGTGAGAGCCGTCACCTTATCGAGGCGATATCGAATCGTGTTCGGGTGCTGGCTTGTCTGCTTGGCGGTTCGCTCGATACGTCGGTCGTTCTCAATGAATGCGGCGAGCGTGGATTCCAGTTCGCTGCCATGCTCACTGTCGTGCTCACGTATCGGCGAGAGAATCGCCTCCGAGAACGATCGCATCTCCGGGGTTTCCGCAAAAGGCATCACGGTTCTCAGGATGCCGAGCTGCGTATAGCGGACGGGACCCTCGGCTCGTTGACAAGATAGGCGCTGTGCGTAAATCGCCTGCGAGATCGCCTGCGCCACCGCCTCGTCCCCAAACAGAATATCGCTGATGCCGAGCCCTTCCGCTCCGCCATCGATACCGCTAGCCTCGATGAGCTCCGTGAGTGCCTGCACGATTCGCTCCACATCGAGCGTCTGTTCCGAGTCGCTTGTCGCTACGAATAACAAACCTCCGTCATAGGGTGCCAGCATGTTGTGGCATCCGGCGAGGGTCGATTTTGCACAGAGACGTTCGATTTGCAAAAACGCACGCGGGTCGAGGGGCTCTGCAAACGATGCGAACAGGGCGACCGCTTCGTCCAGAAATGACGGGTTGAGGCCTCGGATGCGTCGGCAGATGGACTCGGGCGATACGTCTGTCCTCAGGGCATCGATCTCGCGCTGTGCGAAGTCGATGGACGCGAGCTGCTCGATATGCCGTTTGACCTCATAGATGACGCTGTCAAAGAACAGTGAGTCGTCGGTCGTGAGAAAGACCGGGTAGTGCCGCGCGTTGGCGTAGCGGATGGCTTGGTCGGGAATCGGGATGTGCAGGACGTTTTTGATGATGAGACCGCTCGTTCCCTTGGCGACGAGGTATTTCACGGCTTCAGTGATGAGGTACGGGTCGTCCTTCGCATAGAGGAAAGTGCTGAGGATGATCTCGTCTGAGCTGAAGTTGACGCGCTGGTACTTGTTCTTGAGGCCGGGCATGAGTTCATAATCGAGGATCCCGACGCCAGAGACGGCACGCGAGACGCCATCGCTGCCGGCGATTATACGGACCGACCCCTCATATTCCCGTGAGAAGTCCGAGATGGTGTATAGCATCAGCATCACCTTGTAAATCATTACAATAAGTACCTGTACAAATAGGATAATTGCACATCCGTATGCCTTTGATGCGATAAATAGTTCAAATACCTGCTGATAGAACGAAAAATCAGATCGAAAATCGTTGTAGATTCCAACAAGAAATGATCCTTGGCGGCATCGTTACTAAACCGTACAGTGAAGCAACGTAAAGCTTTCGCTGAGAGGAGCGATGATGGGGCAGATGGTGGTGCTTTCGGCCGAGGAAGTTTCCAAGGTGCTGACGATTGAGGATGCAATCGCTGCCGTGGAGGAGGCATATCGCCAGAAGGCAACGGGCAAGGGTGTTGCGTGGCCGATGGTATATGAGCAGTTCGAACCCGGCGTGGCCGATATGGATATCCGCTCGGGCGAGTTAGCGGGAAGCGGCCTCTTCGGTCTCAAGCTCACTGCTTGGTTCTCTCAGAATCCCAAAAAGGGGCTGCCCGAGATCTTTGGCACCACGCTGCTGTGCGACAACGCGACGGGAGAGCCGTTGACGCTGCTCAATGCCTCCGCCGTCACTGGACTTCGCACCGGTGCCGCCGCTGCGCTCGGTGCCAAGTGGCTGGCTCGGGCGGATGCGTCCAAACTGCTTGTTGCGGGTGCCGGCCATATGAGCACCTATATGGTGGCGGGCGTGCTCGCCGCCTGTCCCAAAGTGAGTGAGGTCAAGGTGTGGGAGCCGGTTTCCGATGCCGCGCCCGAGGCCCGCGTCGAGCGCATGCGAGACGAGGTCGCCCATATCTTGGGCGCCTGCGAGCATGTTCGCGAGGCATCCACCTATTCCATCGAGGCGACGGCCGACGGCCAAGGTGTCGCGGCAGAGGCCGACATCATCGTGACGATCACGCCGGCGACCAAGCCCATCATCCCCGATGCATGGGTGCGCCCCGGTACGCATATCTCCTGCGTCGGTGCCGACATGCCCGGCAAGCAGGAGCTCGCCTCGGCGCTTGCCACCCGTGCCGCTGTTTACGTCGACGACCGCGAGCAATCGGTCGCGTCCGGTGAGCTGGAGATTCCGGTTGCCGAGGGTGTCATCACGCCCGAGGACATTAGAGCGGAGCTCGGCGAAGTCATCGCCGGCACGGCTGCGGGGCGTTCGGATGACGAGCAGGTGACGGTGTTCGATACGTCGGGCATCGCCGTTCAGGACCTTTCGGCATCGAAAATCGCCTACGACCGCGCCATCGAGGCGGGGCTGGGCACCGTGGTGGAACTGTAAGAAAGTCAAGGAAAGGAAACGACAATGCAGATCAAGGATTTCGCCGTCGAGCAGTGGATGAACGAGTGGGAGACCAAGTGCACCCACAACGTTGCGGAGACGTGCGTCTACTCCCTCACGCTCGACCAGCTGTTCGAGCTTACGAATACCGACAAGAGGGCGTGGCTCGATAACCTGTGCTCGCGCCGATTCACCTACGGAGACATCGAGGGACAGCCTGGCTTCCTCGAGGGGGTCGCGCGTCTCTATAAGACGGTCGAGCCCGGGCATATCGTGCCCACGCACGGCGCGACCGGTGCCAACTCCCTGGTTATTTCCACGCTCGTCGAACCGGGCGATCACGTAGTTTCCGTCAAGCCCACCTACCAGCAGCTTTACTCGATTCCCGAGATGTGCGGCGCGAAGGTCGATATCCTTCAGCTCGACCGCAAGAACGGCTACCACGTCGACGTCGACGCGCTCGATGCTCTGGTGACCGACGACACCAAGCTCATCTGCATCAATAACCCGGACAACCCCACGGGCGCCCTGCTCGACACCGATACGCTCAAGGCGGTTGTCGAGGTCGCACGCAAACACGACGCGTGGGTGCTCTGCGACGAGGTCTACCGTCTGCTTACTCAGACGGATGAGTACTCCGAGTCCGTGATCGACCTGTACGACAAGGCCATCGTCACCGCATCCATGTCCAAGGTCTGGTCGTTCGCCGGCCTGCGTCTGGGCTGGGCGGTCACCAAGAGCCCGGAGCTCCGTCGCGCGCTGCTCTCGCATCGCGACTACAACCTGATTTCCGCCGGCATATTCAGCGAGTCGGTGGCGGAGCTGATTCTGGGCAACGCTTCCGTGATCCTTGAGCGCAGCCGTCGCATCGTCCGTCAGAACCTTGCTGTTCTGGAGAAGTGGGTCGAGAGCGAGCCACACCTGTCGTTCGTCAAGCCCGAGGCGGGTACCACCGCGCTCGTGTATTACGACTACGACATCGACTCCAGGACGTTCTGCGTCGACATGATTAAGAAGTCCGGCGCGCTCGTCACCCCGGGCGATTGCTTCGAGGAGCCCAAGAGCATGCGCATCGGCTATGCATACTCCGATAACACCGACGACCTGCAGAAGGGCCTGGATGCCATCTCTGCGTACATGCGTACGCTCGAGTAGAGGCTCGAGGCCGAAGTGATGGGGCCGATTGGTTTAGGACCGGTCGGCCCCTATTTTCTCTCAAGGCTACCGAACACTATTGTCACATTAGATGCCCACGGGGTCGTATCGCTGCGACGCTGTGGGCATAATGGTGTGAAAGGTGCATGTTACGCGAAATGGGAGGACACATGGCGCTGATCTATGTCGTTGAGGACGACGAGCCCATTCGTCGTGAGCTTATCGACATCCTTGCCCGCGCCGGGTTTGAAATCGAGGCCTGCGAATCGTTTGAGCATGTCTCGCGCGATATTCTCGCCGCCGCGCCCGACCTGGTGCTGCTCGACCTCACGCTTCCCGTCAAGGACGGCCAGCATATCTGCCACGAGGTTCGCCGCGAATCCGAGGTTCCCATCATCGTCCTCACGTCGCGCACGACCGAGATCGACGAGGTCATGGCCATGACGCTCGGTGCGGACGACTTTGTTCCCAAGCCCTATAGCGCCCGTGTGCTCGTGGCGCGCATCAATGCCTTGCTGCGTCGCACCGCGGCGGCGGGCGAGCGCAGCACGCTCGTACACAAGGGACTGGAGCTCGACCTTGCACGCTCCATGGTCACCAACACGCTAACCGGCACCAGTACCGAGCTCACCAAAAACGAGCTGCGTATCCTCTCGCTGCTTCTGAGCCGCGCGGGCAAGATCGTTTCGCGTTCGGCCATCATGCAGGACCTGTGGGACTCCGACGCCTTCGTGGACGACAATACGCTCACCGTTAACATCAACCGCCTGCGCACCACGCTCGAAAAAATCGGCATCAAGGGGTATTTGACCACGCACCGCGGCCAGGGCTATTCGGTCTAGGGGCTGGCTATGTCGTTTGCCAAGTTCTTTAAAGACGCGCTGCTTCCCGTCGCCGTGTGGACGTGCGGCGTGCTGCTGAGCTGCTTTGTGCTGACGGTCGCCGGCGCACCCGTTTCTATCGTGGTCGTGGCGGTCGGCGTGTCCTATATCTTTGGTATGCTCGGCATCGTGATCGAGTACGCGCGCCGTCGTCGTTTTCTGCGCCAGCTGGAGCGTGCGGCCGAGGAGCTCGAGAGTCCCGCATGGGTGCAGGAGATGGTGCAATGCCCGACCTATGCCGAGGGCGAGCTCGAGTACGAGGTCTTGCGCCGGGTGGGCAAAGCCGCTTGCGACGAGGTTGCCGAAGGCCGCCGTCAGACCGATGACTATCGTGACTATATCGAGAGCTGGGTCCATGAGGCCAAGCTGCCCCTGGCGGCGGCCCATCTGATTTTGGAAAACCTGGACGGTAGCGAAGACGACCTGTCGCGCGTGGACGATCTGGCACGCGAGCTTGCCCGCGTGGAGCGCTATATCGACCAAGCTCTGTACTATGCGCGCTCGGAAGTCGTGGAGCGCGACTACCTGATTCGCCGCTGGGATCTCAAGACCTTGGTGACGGGCGCGATTAAAGCCAACGCGCGCGAGCTTATCGCGGCGCACGTGGCTCCGGTGTGCGAGAACCTCGACTTTGAGGTCTTTACCGACGAGAAATGGCTCGAGTTTATTCTGGGCCAGCTCATTCAGAACAGCATTAAATATGCGCGTGAGGACGGCGCAAAGATCGTGTTTTCGGGTGCGTTGCTGGACGAGGGTCTGGCGAGCGAGCGCATCGAGCTTACCGTCGCGGACAACGGCTGCGGCGTGTGTGCGGCAGACCTGCCGCGCGTGTTCGAGAAGGGCTTTACCGGCGACAACGGCCGCACCACCAAGCGCGCAACGGGCATCGGCCTCTACCTGGTGGCGCGCCTGTGCTCCAAGATGGGCATCGACGTCACCGCGGCATCGGAGCCGGGCGAAGGCTTCGTCGTAACATTCGCTTTTTCAACGAACAAGTTCCAATACTTTGAGTAACGCACACGGCAGACGCCCGCCCAAACAAAAACGTGCCGCCTCAAACAAAACGTGCCGCCCCAAATGGGGCGGCACGCCATCTTTTATCAGCCAACTCGCTGAAGTACGGTGACGAAGGCGCAAGGTCGGGAGGGGTTATCAAAGCCGACATCCCGCAGCCGCGAAGCGGCGAGGACGTCGGCGTGATAACCCCGCAGGCCTTGCGCCGACGGGAAGGAACCTACTTCACGACCAAGATGTCGCAGTCCGTGTTGCGCAGCAGGAACGTCGAAATCGAACCCAGCAGCGCATACTTGATCGAGGACAGGCCGCGGGCGCCGCAGAGCACCAGGTCGGGCTTAACCACGTCGAGCATCTCGTCCTTGAGCGTCTCGCGAATACGGCCGGCGCGAATCATGACCTCGACCTCGGGAATATCGGGATTGGCCTTGGCCTCTTCGAGCTGCTTGGCGATGGAGTTCTTAAATGCCTCCTCTAGGCCGTTGACCAGATCGACCGGATAGGAACCGGCGCTCTCGAGCGCCGTGGAATCGATAACGTGGCCGATGATTAGCTTGGCGCCGTTGTTCGCGGCGACCTTGATGGCGCGTGCGAGCACAAAATCCTGCTGCTCAGTACCGTCGAGTGAAACAAATACCTTGGTGTAGCCCTCGTTCATGGTTTCCTCCTTGGTCTATCGCACGGGCGCGGGGCTCGTGCATCGGGCGGGCGCGGGCGCGTTGGCCGCCGGACACTTTATCTTGTTGCAGTTATACCCAAGGATTTGGGTTTGACCGCTCGCAATTCTGTGAACGGGCGAGTTTTTTGGTAAGGGTAGGCGTAGACGCGCCCGAACGGTTGATAATGGGACATCGCCCGCACCGTCCGCAGAACAATATCGGCGGGTGTCTAACGAGGGGGTCCCTTTGGATATTATCGAGCTTCTAAAATCTGCCTTCATGGGCCTGGTCGAGGGCATCACCGAATGGCTGCCTGTTTCGTCGACCGGTCACATGATCTTGGTGGACGAGTTCGTCAAGATGAACGTGAGCGAGACGTTCTGGAATATGTTCCTGGTCGTGATTCAGCTCGGCGCCATTCTGGCCGTCTGTGTGCTGTTCTTCCATGAGCTCAATCCGTTCTCGCCCAGCAAGGGCAAGGAGGGCCGTCGCGACACCTGGGTGCTGTGGGGCAAGATTGTGCTCGGCTGCATTCCTGCGGCGGCGATCGGTCTGCCGCTCAACGACTGGATGGAGGAGCATTTCTACAATGCTCCCGTCGTGGCGCTGGCGCTCATTGTGTACGGCGTGCTGTTTATCGTGATCGAGAACTGGCGCGCGAGCAAGCGCGAGGAAATGGCCGTTGCCGGTTCGTTTGGTTCGCGTGCTGTGGTGTCGGGTGGACGTCCCGCCGGTGCGCACTTTGCGGCGCCCGCCGCGGCTACCGCTGAGGATGAGGGCGATGACGAGGATCTGGACTTTGGTTCCATCACCACGCTCGAGGACCTGAGTTGGAAGACCGCACTGGGCATCGGATGCTTCCAGGTGCTCTCGCTGATTCCGGGCACGTCGCGCTCCGGTTCCACCATCATCGGCGGCCTGCTTTTGGGCTGCACGCGTTCGGTGGCGTCCAAGTTTACGTTCTTCCTGGCCATCCCGGTCATGTTTGGCGCGAGTGCGCTCAAGCTGGTCAAGTATTTCATCAAGGGCGGTACGTTCGGTGCCAACGAGGTCGCCATCCTGGGCGTGGGCTGCGTTGTGGCCTTTGTGGTTTCGCTCATCGCCATCAAGTGGCTTATGGGCTTCGTCCGCCGTCACGACTTCAAGTGCTTCGGCGTCTACCGCATCATTCTGGGCATCGTGGTGCTTGCGTACTTCTTCGTCTTGGAGCCTATGCTCGGCCTGTAACTTGGTTGACGCTGCGCGGCGGCCAGAACGACAACTTGTCATTCAAAGAGGGTGGCATGACCAAAAGGTCTATGCCGCCCTCTTTTCATGCCAATTTGTTCGTTCTGGCCGCCGCTCGCTGCCGTTGCCGTGACATCGGTGGCTCCCTGATTGGTGCAATGGGGACAGGTTGCTTTGCAGCAACATGGTGCAGACTAACCTGACCCCATTGCGCTAAATCCGCTGGGGCGGGCCTGACGGTGACGCACGGAGTCGTGGTGTGATTTGCGTCGGTGTCCGCGCGGCTCGGTATACTGGTACGGCTCAAACTATGGCGCCGCCCGCAGGCGCGCCGTCCGTCAGATGAGGAGTCGCCCATGACCCAGCCCTTGCCCTGGGAAAAGAACGCCGCGGTACCCGTGCCGCCCGCGCCGGAACCCGTGCCGCTCGATGCATATGTCGCCCCTGCTGCGCCGGAACCCGAGCTCGTCCCGCTCGACATCTACGACGCTCCCGCGCCGGCACCCAAGCCCGCCAAGCCGCTCGTCGACATCGACAGCCTTAATCCCGCTCAGCGCGAGGCGGTCCTGACCACCGAGGGTCCGCTGCTGGTGCTCGCCGGCGCCGGCTCGGGCAAGACCCGCGTCTTGACCTTCCGCATCGCACATATGCTCGGCGACCTGGGCGTTAAGCCCTGGCAGATCCTTGCCATCACGTTTACCAACAAGGCTGCGGCCGAGATGCGCGAGCGTCTGGCAGCGCTCATCCCCAGCGGCACCCGCGGCATGTGGGTGTGCACATTCCATGCCATGTGTGTGCGCATGCTGCGCGAGGACGCCGACCTGCTGGGCTACACCGGTCAGTTCACCATCTACGACGACGATGACTCAAAGCGCATGGTGCGCGACATTATGCAGGCGCTCGGTATCGAGCAAAAGCAGTTCCCCATCAACATGATCCGCAGCAAGATTAGCTCGGCCAAAAACGCCATGATCGGCCCCGAGGACATGCTCAAATCCGCCGACAGCCCCAACGACAAAAAGGCCGCACAGGTCTACCTGGAGCTGGAACGCCGCCTGCGCGCCGCCAACGCGATGGACTTCGACGACCTGCTCGTGCGCACGCTCGAGCTGCTGCGCACCCGCCCCGAGGTGCTCGACAAGTACCAAGAGCGTTTCCGCTACATTAGCGTCGACGAGTATCAGGACACCAACCACGTCCAGTACGAGATCGCCAACCTGCTGGCCGCCAAGTACCAAAACCTCATGGTCGTAGGCGACGATGACCAGTCCATTTATAGCTGGCGCGGCGCCGACATCACCAACATCCTGGACTTTGAGAAGGACTTTAAAAACTGCAAGACCGTTAAGCTGGAGCAGAACTACCGCTCTACGGGTCATATCCTGAGCGCCGCCAACGCCGTGGTGCGCCACAACTCGCAACGCAAGGACAAGCGTCTGTTTACGGCTGAGGGCGACGGCGAGAAGATCCAGGCCTTCCAGGCAAGCGATGAGCGCGACGAGGGCCGCTGGATTGCCGGCGAGATCGAAAAGCTGCACTCCAAGGGCACGAGTTACGACGATATCGCTGTGTTCTACCGCACCAACGCCCAGTCTCGTATCCTCGAAGATATGTTCCTGCGCGCAGGCGTACCCTACAAGATCGTGGGCGGCACGCGATTCTTCGACCGTGCCGAGATCCGCGACGTCATGGCCTACCTCAAGATGATCGTGAACCCGGCAGACGAGATGAGCGTCAAGCGCGTCATCAACACGCCGCGCCGCGGCATCGGCTCCACCTCGATCCAAAAGATTGAGCAGCTGGCGCGCGACAACCGTTGCTCGTTCTTCCAGGCTTGCGAGATCGCGTGCGCCGAAACCGGCATGTTTAGCGCCAAGGTGCGCAATGGCCTGTCGAGCTTTGTGTCGCTGGTGCGCGAGGGTCGCCGCATGGACGGCGAGCTCAAGGACGTTGTCGAGATGATTGTCGATAAGACGGGCCTGCTGCAGGCTTTCCGCGCCGAGGGCACCATGGAGTCCGAGAGCCGCGCCGAGAACATCCAGGAATTCCTGGGCGTCGCCGCCGAATTTGAGGAGACGCACGAGGATATCGAAGGTACGCTCGAGAGCTTGGAAGAGCTGCGCGCTGCCGGTGTTGCCGATGTGCCTGCTAGCGCCGAGCCCGAGCCTGTCGTGGTGAGCGCGCCTGCGCCCGAACCGGGGCCATCTGCCCCGGTATCCTCGTTTGAGGCGCTCGTTGGCGCGCGTGACGCCGCGGGCTCCAATCCGCTCGATAGCTTGGCCGCTCCGGCGCTGTCTCCGCAGGATGCCCTGGCCGCCGCCATCGCGGGCAACGCGTATGCCGCGCCGACGGAGATGCCGGCGGGTGCCGTGCATGCCGACGAGATCGAGCGCACCTACGGTCCGCTCACCTGTAAGGCGCTGCCGGCGCTCATGGAGTGGCTGGCCCTGCGCTCCGACTTGGATTCCCTGGCCGGCGAGACGCATGCCATTACCATGATGACCATCCACTCCGCCAAGGGCCTGGAGTTCCCGGCGGTGTTCGTGGCCGGCATGGAGGAGGGTATCTTCCCGCACGTGCACGACTTTGGCGGTAGTGACGATCCGGGCAAGCTCGAGGAGGAGCGTCGCTTGGCCTACGTCGCCATCACGCGTGCTCGCAAGCGCCTGTTCCTGACCTATGCGGCCACGCGTCGCACCTACGGCTCGACCTCTGCCAACCCGCGCTCGCGCTTCCTCAACGAGATTCCGTTTGAGGATATCGAGTTTAGCGGCATCGGTTCTGCCGGTTTTGAGGGCACGGGCTGGGAGAAGCGCGGCGACCGTCACGGCACCTTTGGCTCGGGCATGGGCTCGGATATGTACGGCGGCAAGGTGTTTGGCTCGCATACGCGCTCGACCGGCGGTTCCGGTTCGCGCGGCGGATCGAGCTTTGACGATTTCTTTGGCGGCAGCAGTTACGGGACCGAGCGCCATCGTGGGGTTTCGCCTGACGCCGGCCGTGTTGCCTCGACTTTTGGTTCGGGCGCGTCGCGAGCCAAAAAGCCGTCTTCCAAGGTGTCCCCGACGGTGGAGCGCAAGGTCGATCGTGCCAGCGCATCGCAGGACTTTGCCGCGGGCGATACCGTGAGCCACAAGACTTTTGGCACGGGTACCGTGATCTCGGTCGCCGGAGACATGATCGAGGTTCAATTCGAAAAGACCGGCCAGACCAAAAAGCTGATGAAAGGTTTTGCGCCAATCGTCAAGCTGCAGTGATCCCGGCGGACCTGGGCGGGCGTATAGGGCAACATCGCCTGCTCGGGCAGTCCTGCGCAAGACGGAGGCCACATTAAGTGGCCTCCTTTGCGTGCGGAACTCGCGATCGATGTTGCCCTATACGCCCGCCCAGGTCCTTGGGTAACGTTGCTAGACGAGCGTTGCTTTGCTCGTTCGTTTTTTGGTCTGGAGAGCCGGGTGGGCTGATATATATGGACAAGGGGCTCCCCCGTTGGTGAACGGGGGAGCCCCTTGTTGCGTTTGGGTTGTTGGTGCGAACTAGAGGTGGCTGATGATCAGTTCCATCTTGCCTTCGAGGTCGATGGAGCTGACGGTGCTCGGGGCCAGCAGGTGGCTTCCCTTGTGGACGGGGTCGCCGCAGACGGTGCCTTCGCCGTCGATGACCGACAGGCACATGAAGGGCCAGCGCTGGTCGAGGGTCTTGCTGCCGTCGACGCGCACACGATCGACGGTGTAGCAGGGGTTGGACTCGAGCTCGGTCACGCCGTCGACCTCAGGCGCGTTCACCGTGCCGTCGGTCGGGGCCTGAACATCAAAGTCGATGCAGTCGAGGCTCTGCTTAATGTGCAGCGGGCGCAGCTTTCCGTCGGTGCCGGGGCGGTCGTAGTCGTACAGGCGATATGTCACGTCGCTCGACTGCTGAGTCTCCAGAATCAGCGTGCCGGTCTTGATGGCGTGAACGGTGCCGGAGTCGATCTGGAAAAAGTCTCCCTTGTGAATCGGCAGCACGTTGAGCATCTCGTCCCAACGGCCCCCCTCGATCATCTGCGCGGCCTCGGCGCGGTCGTGCGCGCGCTGGCCGACGATGATCGTGGCACCGGGCTCGCAGTCCAGTACATACCAGCACTCGGTTTTGCCCAGGCTGCCGTTCTCGTGCTTGGCGGCGTACTCGTCGTTGGGATGAATCTGGATCGAAAGGTCGTCCTTGGCGTCCAGAATCTTGATGAGCAGCGGGAACTCCTTGCCCTCGCAGTTGCCAAAGAGCTCGCGGTGCTCGGCCCACAGCCACGACAGCGTGTGGCCGGCGTACGGTCCCTCCGCAATCTGGCAGTCGCCGTTGGGATGGGCCGAGATGGCCCAGCACTCACCGATGGGACCCTCGGGAATGTCGTAGCCAAACACGGTCTCCAACTGGCGGCCGCCCCAGATCTTCTCGTGGAAGATCGGCGTGAGTTTAATCAAATCGGACATGTGCATACTCCCATAAGGTTGTGCGGGTGCCGCGTAAGACGGCTCAAAACGAGCGCCCGCGTGACTACAAAAACCTATGCCAACGTTACGTTGTGCAACTCAAAGCGATCGCCAACGTTGCGCGAGATCGAATACTCAAAGGCGGCGCCGCTGTCCAAAAAGCCAATCTGGGTGAGCTCGAGCAGGGGAGAGCCAAGTTTGGTGTCCAGACGCTCGGCTTCTTCCTCGGTTGCTGCCACGGCGCGAATGGTACGGTGGAAGCTCGAAATCTTCAGCCCACATTGCTCGCGGATGAAGCGGTAGACCGATCCGTACAGGTCCTTCTTTTTAAGGCCTGGAATCAGCTCGAGGGGCATGTAGGTGTACTCGATAACGATGGGCTTCTCATCGGCCTGACGCACGCGCACGACGTGATAGGCAAAGTCATCCTCGGTAATTCCCAGCTGGGCTGCGATGTCCGCTGGTGGATTAACGATCGAGAAATCGTAGACCACCGAGGTCACCTTCTCCCCGCGGTGCTCATATGAAAAGCCCTGGGCACAGTCGTTTTTGCCCTGGAAAAACGCCTGGCCGGGAAGTCCCGCCGTGTCCTTAACGTAGGTACCCGATCCGCGTCGGCTGGTAATAAGACCTTCCTCGGTGATTTGTTCAATAGCTCGTTTGACGGTGATTTTTGAAACGCTATAGAGCTCGCAGAACTCAACGACGGTGGGAAGCTTGTCGCCCGGTTTAAGAGCGCCATCCTCAATACTTCGACGAATATCTGCAGCTATCGCCTCGTATTTGGGAATCAAGGAACCTCCTTTCCAACTTGATTGAGAATAAAAGAAAGTATAGTCAACACCTAAGTATCTCTATTGAGTTATTGAAAAGTTCGAGAAAGATAAAATTAAAAGTCGCCCCGCTTGTAAAATTAGAGCGTTTTAAATGATAAACATCTGAGTAGTGTCGTGTTGAGAAATGATCGGTCCGAGGACGGGGCCGAACCGATATAACACCCAGCGAACCGAATCTCGTACTCTGCGCTTCCCCAGATAAAACCTGCCAAAACAAACCTGTCCTTTTTGGTAGGTTTTTGCCTTGGGAGCGGTACCATACAGGCAATGTTTAAACGAGAAAGGCGGGCTCCCATGGAACCTAAGCAGTATTACATCGGCATCGACGTCGGCGGCACCTCGGTCAAGGAGGGTCTGTTCGATGAGGACGGAAACCTGCTTGCCAAGGCTAGCGTGCCCACGCCTCCCATCGTTGACGCTGCGGGCTTTGCCGCGGTGACCGAGGCTATCGACCAGGTGGTCGCCAAGGCCCAGATTCCGCGTGCCTTTGTGTCGGGCATTGGCCTGGCCGTTCCGTGCCCCATCCCGGCATCGGGCGATGCCAAGGTCAAGGCGAACATCGCCATCAACCTGCCCGAGCTCAAGATCGCCATCCAGGAGCACTGCCCCGACGCGGTCGTTAAGTACGAGAACGACGCCAACGCTGCTGCTATGGGCGAGGCCTGGCTCGGCTCTGCCAAGGGCGTACAGAACGTGGTGATGGTCACCATTGGTACCGGCGTGGGCGGCGGCGTTATCGTTAACGGCGACGTGGTATCGGGCGTTGTGGGTGCTGGCGGCGAGATTGGCCACATGTGCCTGAACCCGGCCGAGGAGCGCACCTGCGGCTGCGGCGGCCATGGCCACCTGGAGCAGTATTCCAGCGCCACCGGCGTGGTGAGCAACTACCTTGCCGAGTGCAAGAAGGCGGGCGTCGAGCCCATCGAGCTGACCGGCCCCTCCGATTCCAAGGACGTGTTCCAGGCTTGTCGCGAGGGCGACAAGCTCGCGCTGGCCGCGGCCGATACCATGGCCGACTATCTCGGCCGCGCACTGGCGCTTATTGCCAACGTGGTTGATCCCGAGATGTTCCTCATCGGCGGCGGCGCCTCCGCCTCGGCCGATGTCTACCTCGACAAGGTTCGCGAGCACTTTAAGCAGTACGCGCTTTCCGCCTCGCGCGAGACGCCCATTAAGGTCGCTTCGCTCGGAAACGACGCCGGCATCATCGGTGCCGCCTACGTAGCCCTGCGCGCTGCCGGTAAATAGCTGGTGCAAGGGGGACAGGTTACATTGCACCAACATGGTGCAAAAGGGACAGCCTTGGCCCCCGTGCCTGCGCCCCAAAATATGCCGTGGCCCTTCCGTCTGCGAAGGCTCGGCATCGGCGTGCTACCATAGCTACGTCCAAGTACACATATCAAGTGGAGGATATCCATGGCAAACGTTCTTGTCTTTGGTCACCAGAACCCCGATAACGACGCCATCATGAGCGCCGTCGTCCTGTCCCAGCTGCTCAACCAGGTTGAGTATGCCGGCAACACCTACGAGGCCTGCGCCCTTGGTCAGCTTCCGGCCGAGTCCGCCAAGCTGCTCGCCGACGCCGGCATCGCCGAGCCCCGCGTGATCGAGTCCGTCGAGGCTGGTCAGCTCGTCGTCCTCACCGACCACAACGAGTCTGCCCAGTCCGTCGCCGGCCTTAAGGACGCCACGGTCTTTGGCGTTGTCGATCATCACCGCATCGGCGACTTCGAGACCGCCGGCCCGCTGCACTACATCTGCCTGCCCTGGGGCTCCAGCTGCACCATCGTCACCAAGCTCGCCGGCGTGCTCGGCGTTGAGCTTTCCGACGTCCAGGCCAAGCTGCTGCTCTCGGCCATGATGACCGACACGCTCATGCTCAAGAGCCCCACCACCACCGATGTCGACCGCGCCGTCGCCGCCAAGCTCGGCGAGCAGGTGGGCGTCGACCCGGTCAAGTTTGGCATGGAGGTCTTCCTCACCCGTCCGTCTGGCTCCTTCACCGCAGCCGAGATGGTCGGCAACGACATCAAGATGTTCGAGCCCGCCGGCAAGAAGCTGCTCATCGGCCAGTACGAGACTGTCGACAAGACCCGCGCACTCGGCATGATCGACGAGATTCGCGAGGCCATGCGCGCCTACGCCGCCGAGAAGGGTGCTGACGGCATTGTCCTGTGCATCACCGACATCATGGAGGAGGGCTCGCAGGTCCTGCTCGAGGGCGAGACCGAGGCTGCTCAGAAGGGCTTGGGCATTGCCGACGAGCACGACGGCGTCTGGATGCCGGGCGTCCTCTCCCGTAAGAAGCAGGTCGCTGCCCCCATCATGGCCGCCTGCTAGGTTTAGTTGACCAAACGCCACGACCGGATCGCGGACGCCCCGCGCTCCGGTCGTTTTTTGTGCACGGCGCCGCGTCGTCTCTTGGACAGGCGTGCCCGCGCCGTTGAGCAAATAATGTTCAACCTGTGGTTCCGCTTTTCGGCCACGCCTGCGTGCTTGTCGTGCAGGGTAGGCTAGATGCAAGCGTAATACGTTAGAGCGCGGCGCCGCCACTTAGGCGGGCCGTGCTTTTTTAAGACGGGAGCTTTCCCGTGAAAGGAGCCGCCCATGGCAGCACCCGAGCAGCTGTTTAACGTTCGTGAGCGCAAGCGCTTTGAACGTCACGACATCTGGGAGCGCATCGCCGAGAACGGCACGATTTCCGCCGCCGTCATGGTCTTCGCCGCCATCGCCGCCGTTATTTGCGCCAACACCGATGCCTACGAGGCCATCCATCACTTTTTGAAGACCCCGCTGTATGTGGGTCTGGGCAACCTTACGGCCGGTCTCACCGTTGAGCTTTTCGTCAACGACTTCCTCATGGCGATTTTCTTTTTGTTGGTGGGCATTGAGCTTAAGTACGAGATGACGGTCGGCGAGCTCAAGAATCCGCGTCAGGCCATGCTTCCCATGCTGGCGGCCGTGGGCGGCGTCGTCGTTCCCGCCTGTATCTACCTGATCTTTAACCATGCCGGCGCCCGCAACGGTTGGGCCATCCCCATGGCAACCGATATTGCCTTTGCGCTGGGCGTGCTATCGCTTTTGGGCAACCGTGTGCCCAACGGCGTGCGCGTGTTCTTCTCGACGCTCGCCATCGCCGACGACCTCATCTCCATCGCCGCCATCGCCATCTTCTACGGTCAAAGCCCCAATCCGTTTTGGTTGGGCGCCGCCGCGCTGGTGACCTGCGCGCTCGTGTGGCTCAACAAGACGCAGCATTACCGCCTTGCCCCGTATTCGGTACTGGGTCTGCTGTTGTGGTTCTGCATGTTCAAGAGCGGCGTACATGCCACGCTTGCTGGCGTCATCTTGGCCTTTACCATTCCGGCCAAGTGCGGCGTCAAGCTCGATAGCCTCACCGATTGGTTGGGCGAGTGCCTGCCGCTGCTCGATGACCGCTACGACGACGAGGCGCACATCTTGGGCCAGCATGACTTTACCGTCTCGACCACCAGGGTCGAGCGCGTCATGCACCGCGTGACCCCGCCGCTCATCCGCATGGAGCGTCTGATCTCCACGCCGGTCAACTTTGTGATTCTGCCGATCTTTGCGTTCGTGAACGCACAGGTTCGTCTGGTGGGTGTGGATATGAGCACGTTGCTCACCGACCCGGTGACGCTCGGCGTGTACTTTGGCATGCTGCTGGGCAAGCCGATTGGTATCTTTGGCATGACGTTTGCCCTGGTTAAGTTTAGGGTCTGCGAGCTGCCGCACAATGTCAACTGGCACATGATTGCCGGTGTGGGCATTCTGGGCGGTATCGGCTTTACCATGTCGATCCTCATCAGCGGCCTTGCCTTCCCGACGGCCCAGTTTGAGGTTCTGGCTGCCAAGGCCGCCATCCTTGCCGGTTCGGTCACCGCGGCCGTGCTTGGCATGATCTACATGAGCGTGGTCTGCAAACACCCCGCGCCCAAGGGCGAGTAGGCGCGTAAAAAATTGGGGCCGGGCATGCCCCGGATGCCCTCGTGTGCAAAAAACGCCGTTTGTGAGTACTGTCACAAACGGCGTTTCATTTTACGCACTAAAAATAATGGACAACTACATGCTGCTTGTACGTTAACGAGTGGCCGGTAGATTAGAAAATGACAATAAGGTCCTTAAAAAGAGGGCGAACGAGGCCAAAAAGGGCTGTTTTTGCCAAAAATCGCTGCCACTAAAAAAGTAACAGTACTCATATTTGCGCTTTTTTGAACACAAGCCCTAAAACAAGCCTCGCCAAGGTCGGGAAGCGGGGCAAATCGCCGGCCTCGAGGCTTATTCCACCGTTCCGTAGACGGCGCCCCAGCCGTGGGCGGCCAAGGCGGAGTTGAACTGGTCGCAAAGTGACTGGCGGTCGTAGTAACCGGGCGGCAAAAGGTTCACGATTTCCATGAGGTCGGGTGCCAGGTCCAAGATCTCGGCCTGCACAATCAGGTCCAGGCGGTCAATGGCGCGGCGATCGTAAAACAGTCCGTCGACCAGGCGCTGCAGGTCGCCGAATTCCTCGGCCTGGATCGATCCGTATTCCATAGTGCCTCCTCGGGCGCCCCACGCCGGCATGCGCGGCGATTCGTAATTCATTGCGATGAACTTAATCTATCACGGCTTCATAACGTTGCGGCGGTGGCGGTCTATACTTAGACGAACTGCAACGTACCGCTTCGCGAAAGGTCGCACCCATGCAGACGATCTACCAGAAGATGGAAACCACCGAACTCGATGCCGCCATCGAGGCGCTCAAAGCCGAGGTTGCCGAGGTCAAGGCCAAGGGCCTGGCGCTCGACATGGCCCGCGGCAAGCCGTCGCCTTCCCAGGTGGACATCTCTCGACCCATGCTCGATATCCTCAATGCCGATGCCGATCTGCACGACGGCAACGTCGACTGCTCCAACTACGGCTGCTTTGAGGGCATTCCCTCGGCACGCAAGCTGGCGGGGGAGTTCCTGGGTTGCCCCGCCGAGCAGACGCTCGTACTGGGTTCGTCGAGCTTGCTGATTGAGCATGACATCGCCGGCATGTTCTGGCGCTGCGGCTCGTGCGGCAGCGAGCCCTGGGATGCCTACGAGGCCGCGCACGACGGCAAGAAGGTCAAGTTCCTGTGCCCCGTCCCCGGCTACGACCGTCACTTTGGCATCACCGCCGACCTGGGCATCGAGAACGTTCCCGTCGCGATGACCGACAACGGCCCCGATATGGACGAGATCGAGCGCCTCGTTGCCGCCGATGATTCCATCAAGGGTATCTGGTGCGTGCCCAAGTATTCCAACCCCACGGGTATCACCTTTAGCGAGGACACCGTGCGCCGCCTGGTCGAGATGCCCACGGCCGCGCCCGATTTCCGCATCTTCTGGGACAACGCCTACTGCGTGCACGACCTGTACGACGAGACCGACGAGACCGACGAGCTCGCCAACATCTTTGACCTCGCCCGCGCGGCGGGCACCGAGGATCGCGTGGTGGCCTTTGCCTCGACGTCCAAGATCACCTTCCCGGGCGCCGGTATCGGCTTTATCGGCGCGAGCCCCGCGGTCATCGCCGAGTTCTCCAAGTGTCTGAAGGCCGGCCTCATCAGCGCCGACAAGCTCAACCAGCTGCGCCACGTTCGCTTCCTTCCCACTATCGAGGCGGTCAAGGAGCACATGAAGAAGCATGCCGAGTTTTTGCGCCCGCGCTTTGAGGCGGTTGAGCGCAAGCTCACCGAGGGCCTGGGCGAGACGGGCTGCGCTACCTGGACGCATCCTCGCGGCGGCTACTTTGTGAGTTTCGATGGTCCCGAGGGCTCGGCCCAGAAGGTTGCGGCGCTCTGCGCCGAGCTGGGTGTTAAGCTTACGCCGGCTGGTGCCACCTGGCCTTATGGCAAGGATCCGCGCGACACCAACATCCGCATCGCGCCGAGCTATCCCACGGTCGAGGACCTGGAGGCCGCGCTCGATGTTTTGGTGCTGGCTGTGAAGCTGGTCGCTGCCGAGCTCGCGCGCGCCGAGCGCGCCTAATACGCGCGATTCCGTACCATCCGCACCCTCGATACGCAAAGGAGCATATACATGGATTTGGGTATTTCCACCAACCCCACGCCGGAGCTCTACACCATTAAGGTGACCGGCGAGATTGATATTTCTAATGCCGACAGCCTGCGCAATGCCATCGATCTGGCGCTTGAGCAGCCCACCGAGGCCGTCGAGCTCGACTTTGCCCAGGTGAGCTACATCGACTCCACGGGTATTGGCGTGCTCGTGGGTGCCGCCCACCATGCGGACGACCACGGAAAGCGTTTTAGCTGCGTCAACGTTCAGCCTCCGGTGATGCGCGTGGTACAGCTGTTGGGCGTCGACCAGGAGATTTCGATCACGGCGGCATAAGCCCTGCCCCAAAAAGGGCCGTGCCGTTTGGCATATGTTTGTGATGCGCTCGGACGTTTTGGCGTCCGGGCGCTATACTTGACCGAATGAATAGACGAGTTCCGGCCGAATGGCGCGGTGCGGGCTCGACTCACATCGAGCCTTGGAGGTATGTGTGTTTGGTATTGGAGAGGGTGAGCTGGCAATCATCGTGGTCTTCGGCTTTTTGCTGTTTGGCCCGGATAAGCTCCCGCAGATGGGCCGCACGATCGGCCGTGCCATCCGTCAGTTCCGCGAGACGCAGGAAAAGATGACGGCCGTTGTTCAGTCCGAGATCATCGATCCGGTAAGCGAAGCCGCGTCGGCCCCGGTCAAGCCCAAGAAGGCTGCCGTCGATGACGATTCCGATGCGGACGAGGATGCCGTCGAGACGGCTGCGCCCGCAAAGAAGGAGACCTTTGCCGAGCGCCGTGCCCGCCTTGCCGCCGAGAAGGCCGCAAGCGAGGGTGCCACCGAGGGCGAAGGCGCTGCTGATGAGGCCGAGCCCGCCAAGGCCGAGCCTGCCGCTGCCACCGTCGATCCCGAACCTGCTGCAGAGCCGGAGCCCGAGCCCGAGCCGGCAGAGCCCACGACGGCCGATCTCTACACCCGTCGTCCCCGCAAGCGCAAGGCCGTCGTCGACCAGCTCGCTCGCGAGCTCGAGGCCGAGGACGACGCTGCTGCCGCCGACGCCTCGAAGGGAGGCGATGAGTAATGCCTATCGGACCTGCGCGTATGCCGCTCTTTGATCACCTGGGAGAACTCCGTCGCCGCCTGACCATCGTGGTCGTGTCGGTGTTTGCCGCCGCTATCGTGCTGTATTTCGCCACGCCTGTGGTGCTCGACATCCTGGAAGACCCCATCCGCTCTTTTGTGCCGGACGGTAAGTTCTACATTACCACCACGCTCGGCGGCTTTGGTTTGCGCTTTTCGCTGGCCATCAAGATGGCCGTGGTCATGTGCACGCCCATGATCATCTGGCAGATTCTGGCATTTTTCCTGCCGGCACTGCGTCCCAACGAGCGCAAATGGGTCGTGCCCACGGTGCTCGCCTCGACGGTGCTGTTCTTCCTGGGCGCAATCTTTTGCTACTTCATCATCATCCCCGCGGGCTTTGAGTGGCTTATCGGCGAGACCTCGGCCGTTGCTACGGCGCTGCCCGATCTGGAGAACTACGTCAACATGGAGCTGCTCTTTATGATCGGCTTTGGTGTGGCGTTTGAGCTGCCGCTCATCATCTTCTACCTGTCCGTCTTCCACATCGTGTCCTACGCGGCCTTCCGCGGCGCCTGGCGCTACGTGTACGTGGGCCTGCTTGTGGGCTCGGCTGTGATTACGCCCGACGGCTCGCCCGTTACGCTGGGCCTCATGTACGGCGCCCTGCTCTCGCTCTACGAGATCTCGCTCGCCATCGCCCGCGTGGTCATTACCGCGCGCGAGGGCAAGGAGGGCTTGTTCGTGAGTCGTCTGGACTTGTTCTCGGACGACGAGGACGACGAGGAGTAAATCGGTATGCACGAGGTTGGCATTGTCAACGGCATACTCGATACAGTGATTCGCGCGGCGCGTGGGGCGGGGGCCTCGCGCGCCGTTTTGGTAACGCTGCGTATCGGGGATATGACCGAGGTCGTGCGTGAGGCGCTCGACTTTGCGTGGGAGACATTTCGTGACGAGGACCCGCTCACGCGCGGCTGCGAGCTTGCTGTGGAGGAGGTCCATCCACAAAGCGAGTGCTTGGACTGCGGTGAGGTCTTTGAGCACGACCGCTTCCATTGCCGCTGCCCCCAATGTGGCGGCGCCAACGTGCGCCTGCTGCACGGTCGCGAGCTCGACATCGCAAGTATCGAAATCGAAACCCCCGACGATTAGCCCGCTAGCCATCTGGTGACGGGGTATAAAGGGGCCAAAGTAAGGAGTGCCGAGTATGGCCGAGAAAACGATTGATATCGCATCGCCGATTCTGTCGCGCAATGAGCGTCTGGCAGATCAGCTGCGTCAGCGATTTAAAGAGACAAACACCTATGTGATTAACGTCTTGTCGAGCCCCGGTTCGGGCAAGACCACCACGATTTTGGGCACCAACGAGCGCCTGCGCGACAAGGCAGGCCTGCGTTGCGCCGTCATCGAGGGCGATATCGCCTCGGACGTCGACGCCATCACCATGAAGGAAGCCGGCATGCCCGCCATCCAGATCAACACGGGCGGCCTGTGCCACCTCGAGGGCAACATGATCATGGAGGCCGTCGACGCCTTCGACCAGGCCGTTGGGCTCGATAACATCGACGTCATTTTTATCGAAAACGTGGGCAACTTGGTCTGTCCGGTCGACTTTGACCTGGGCGAGAACCTGTCCATCATGATTCTCTCGGTGCCCGAGGGCGACGACAAGCCCATCAAATACCCGGGTATCTTCCAACACGCCGGCGCGCAGCTGCTCAATAAGGTCGACGTGGCCCCGGCTTTCGATTTTGACATGGATAGGTATACTAAGACACTCGATGACCTCAATCCGCAGGCGCCGCGGTTTGCCGTGAGCGCGCGCAAGGGCGAGGGCATGGATGCCTGGTGCGATTGGCTCATCGGGCAGATTGAGCAAGCAAGGGCGTAAGTCGGCCGCTACAAGCGCGGGCGCAGCCGCAGAGACACGAGATAGGAGCCTCTTTTGAAGCTCATCATCGCCGAGAAAAACGACGCCGCGCGTCAGATTGCCGAGCGGCTGTCCACGGGTAAGCCCAAAAAGGACAAGGTGTACAACACCGCCATCTACCGTTTTGAGTGGAAGGGCGAGGAGTGTGTGACGATCGGCCTTGCCGGTCACATCCTTGCGCCCGATTTTTGCGACAGCGTGCTGTTCGATAAAAAGCTGGGCTGGTATTCGGTCACCGAGGACGGCGAGATGCTGCCGGCCGACATGCCCGATGGCCTGGCTCGTCCGCCGTACGACACCAAGCGTAAGCCGTTCCTTGCCGACGGTATTTCCATCAAGGGCTGGAAGCTCGAGAGTCTGCCCTATCTTACCTGGGCGCCCGTCATTAAACTACCGGCTGAGAAGGAGCTCATTCGTTCGCTCAAGAACCTTGCCAAGAAGTCCGACAGCGTCATCATCGCCACGGACTTCGATCGCGAGGGCGAGCTGATCGGTTCGGACGCCCTCAACAAGGTGCGCGAGGTTGCGCCCGACCTGCCGGTCGCCCGCGCCCAGTATTCTTCGTTTACCAAGGCCGAGATCACGCAGGCCTTCGATAACCTCGTCTCGCTCGACCAGAACCTGGCCGACGCCGGCGAGAGCCGTCAGCACATCGACCTCATTTGGGGCGCGGTGCTCACGCGCTATCTGACGCTCGCCAAGTTTGGCGGCTTTGGTAACGTGCGCTCTGCCGGCCGCGTGCAGACGCCGACGCTTGCCCTGGTGGTTGAGCGCGAGCGCGAGCGCATGGCGTTTGTGCCCGAGGATTATTGGCAGATTCGCGGCATGGGTGCCGCTCAGGGTGCTGCCGAGGATGACCGCTTTAAGATCGCTCACAAGACGGCACGCTTTACCGACAAGGACGCTGCCGAGACGGCGTACGGCCATGTCGACGGCGTTGCGACGGCAACCGTCGCCGCGGTGACCAAGCGCTCGCGCAAGCAGCAGCCGCCCACGCCGTTTGCGACCACCTCGCTGCAGGCTGCCGCCGCGGCCGAGGGCATCTCGCCCGCACGCACCATGCGCATCGCCGAGTCCCTCTACATGGCGGGTCTTATCAGCTACCCGCGTGTCGACAACACCGTGTACCCCGCGACGCTCGATCTGGGCGCCGTGGTGAGCGACCTTGCAAAGATCAACCCGGCGCTGGCGCCTGTGTGCAAAAAGGTGCTCGCCGGTCCCATGAAGCCCACGCGCGGCAAAGTCGAAACCACCGACCACCCGCCTATTTACCCCACGGGCGAGGGCGATCCGTCCACGCTCGACGGCGGCCAGCGCAAGCTCTACGATCTCATCGCCCGCCGCTTCCTGGCGACGCTTATGGGTCCTGCGACCATCGAGAACACCAAGCTCGAGCTCGATGTGAACGGCGAGCCGTTCGTGGCTTCGGGCGACGTGCTCGTGACCCCGGGTTTCCGCGAGGCGTACCCGTACGGACTCAAGCGCGACGAGCAGATGCCGCCGCTGGAGCAGGGCGACACGGTCGACGTGTTCGACATTAAGCTCGAGGCCAAGCAGACCGAGCCGCCCGCGCGCTACAGCCAGGGCAAGCTCGTGCAGGAGATGGAAAAGCGCGGCCTGGGCACCAAGTCCACGCGCGCGAGCATCATCGAGCGCCTGTACGCCGTGCGTTACCTCAAAAACGATCCCGTGGAGCCGAGTCAGCTGGGTATCGCCATTATCGATGCGCTGTCGCAGTTTGCCCCGCGCATCACGAGTCCCGATATGACCAGCGAACTCGACGGCGACATGACCCGCGTGGAGCGCGGCGAGGACACCGAAGAGCATGTCGTGACACACTCGCGTGCGCTGCTGGCCGGTGTGCTCGACGAGCTGCTCAAGCATACGCAGGAGCTGGGCGACGCCATCAGCGACGCCGTCACGGCCGATGCGCGCGTGGGCGCCTGCCCCAAGTGCGGCAAGGACCTGGTTATGAAGACGAGCGCCAAGACCCGTGGCAGCTTTATCGGCTGCATGGGATGGCCTGACTGCGACGTGACCTATCCGGTGCCGAGCGGCGTCAAGGTGAGCCCGCTCGAGGGCGAGGCCGCCGTGTGCCCCGAGTGCGGTGCGCCGCGCATTAAGTGTCAGCCGTTCCGCCAGAAGGCCTTCGAGATTTGCGTGAACCCCACATGCCCCACCAACTACGAGCCCGACCTTAAGGTGGGCGAGTGCAAGGTGTGTGCCGAGGCCGGACGCCATGGCGATCTGATCGCGCACAAGAGCGAGAAGAGCGGCAAGCGCTTTATCCGCTGCACCAACTATGACGACTGCGGCGTGAGTTATCCGCTGCCGGCGCGTGGCAAGCTCGAGGCGACGGGCGAGACCTGTCCCGAGTGCGGCGCCCCCATCGTGGTGGTCAATACGGCGCGCGGCCCGTGGCGTATCTGCGTCAACATGGACTGCCCGACCAAGGAGAAGAAGCCCGCCCGCGGCCGCAAGACTGCGACCAAGGCGAGCACGGCGAAGAAGACCACAGCAGCAAAGAAGACTTCGACCGCCAAGAAGTCGACTGCCAAGAAGACTGCCGCGAAAAAGACGACCACCAAGAAGGCGGCCGCCGACAAGTAACCGAGCACATATAGACACGGCGGGGCCGGGCGCGCAAATGCAAATGCGCGCCCGGCCCCACTTCTAAGTTGCGGTGAAATAGGGACTGTTTTTGCTGGCAAAAGGCCTAATTAATCCCTATTTCACCGCAAGTTTTGATCAGTTGTTGGGATTACTTCACCTCGACGGGCTTGGCGCCGGGATAGCGGTCCTCAAAGTCTAGGCGGTACTTATTGTCATTGGTGCCCGCCACGTTGTCGCGCGACAGCGGCGCCACGATCTCATTCTTGTGATCCGCGGGCTTGGTGTATTTCAGGCTGATCTCCCAGGCATCACAGATTGCGTCAATGCGGTGATCCAGGTCGTCATACAGGGCAACGATGTCTTTCCAGGAACTGTAGTTCTTAGAGCTCGTCGGGACGTCTAGGTCCTCGACGATGTCGTAATACTGCTCGATGGTGTCCTCCGTGCGCTCGGCGACGTCGGCGAGATTTTGACGGGTGGTTCGATCCTCTTCCAGATAGCTGCCGTTGAAGTTCTGCGCGCAGCCACGGACGTAGTTGTCGAGGTCTTCGAGCAAGTCGTAGTATTCGCTCAGTCGGCGGTAGAGGTTCTGCTCGGAGAGCGTTGCTTCGCCGCCATCCTCGTCGTCATCGTCATCATCGTCGTACAGGCTGTTGGGATCGCCGAGAGGCTTTAGGTCATCGTCGTCGACGTCATGGTGCAGCTTAGCTACCTCGGCAGTCGTCTGCGTGGCGGCGTTGTCGAAAGGCTTGATCACAAAGAAAACGACCAGGGCGATGATGATCGCCACCAGCACAACAATAACGGCGATAAGCGGCCCGGTGCCGCTCTTTTTGGGAGCGGGGGTCTGTGGCGAAGCGGGCGTGTATGCGGGAGCCGGCTCCTGTTGGGGCGAGCCGCTCGCGACGGGTATGCGCTGCGTGGTCTCGACGGCCGCAGGGCTTGCGGCGGGGTCGGGGCGATAGGCGAGGGGGTCGTCCGCCTTGGCTTGCGGCGTATCGAGGGAACCGGTCTGCTCAAAAGCGGGCTGGCTATCGCTCGCGGTTGTTTGCTCAACGGGTGCACCGCACGAGGTGCAGAACTTGGCATTATCTGCAAGAAGCTTGCCGCACGAGGCGCAATACCGAGACATTGCCACTCCTTTCGCCACATTTCAATGCAATACGACGATTATACCCAGCGCCCAAAAATCCCCATCATAAGTTGCGGTGAAATAGGGACTGTTTGGCGGTCTCAGAGCTTCAATCAGTCCCTATTTCACCGCAACTTTGGAAAGGCACCTTTAGCCATTGGGGACGCACCGAGCACTGGGGTATCATGGCTTGGTTGCTATAACTCGCATTTACGCGCCTTGTAGGAAGGGGCTGCGCCCATGGCTTTTGAGCCCGCTCAACATAGCTTCATTACGCTCGAGGGTGTCGATGGCGCCGGTAAATCTACGCAGGCGCGCCTGCTTGCCCGTGCGCTCGACCTTGCCGGCTACCAGGTTGTGACCCTGCGTGAGCCGGGCGGTACCGCCATCAGCGAAAAGATCCGTGCTCTGCTGCTCGACCCCGCCAATACGGCGATGGGCGACACCTGCGAGTTGTTGCTCTACGAGGCGGCACGCGCTCAGTTGGTGCACGAGGTCATCGCGCCCGCCCTTGCTGCCGGCAAGGTTGTCCTGTGCGACCGCTTCTACGATTCCACGACCTGCTACCAGGCGTTTGCCGATGGCCTCGATCGCCAGATAGTGCGCGACGCCAACAACCTGGCCGTCGCGGGTACGCACCCGGCGCTCACACTCGTCTATCACATCACGCCCGAGCAGGCGGCGCTGCGCATGGCCGACCGCGGTGCGGCAGATCGCATGGAGGCTAAGGGCATGGCCTTCCAAGAGCGTGTCTACCAGGGATTTTGCGCCATCGCCGCCGAGGAACCAAACCGCGTAAAGCTCATCGACGCGACCGCGTCCATCGAGGACGTCTTCGCGCGGACGGTCGAGCAGGTTCGCGTCTACGGCCTCGACATTTCCCAGGACGCCGTCACCGCCGCGCTTGCCCAGGAGGCCGAGTAACATGGCCCCCACTCAGACAAGCCTGCTGGCCAAGCTTGACACCCAAGAGCGCGTGCGCGACTTTTTGACCAATGCCGTCGCCAGCGGTCGCGCATCGCACGCCTACCTGTTTTTGGGCGCGCCCGGCGCGGGCAAGCTCGACGCCGCGTGGGCGCTCGCCCAAGCCTTCCTGTGCGAGCAGGATGGCTGCGGCTCATGCGATAGCTGCGTGCGCGTCGCCCGCCATACGCACCCCGACGTGCACTATTACACGCCCGAGAGCGCCACGGGCTACCTCATCGCCCAGACGCGCGAGCTACTCGACGACGTACCCCTGGCGCCCATCCGCGCCAAGGCCAAGGTCTACATCATTGACCGTGCCGAGCAGCTGCGCGCCAACACCGCCAACGCACTGCTCAAAACACTCGAGGAGCCGCCCGAGGGCGTTATGTTTATCTTGTTGGGCACCTCGGCAGACGTGATGTTGCCCACCATCGTGAGCCGCTGCCAGTGCGTGCCGTTTCGGCTGGTATCGCCCGCCGTCGCCGCGCAGGCCGTGAGCCGCGCCACCGGTCAGGACCCCGCGCGTTGCCGCATGGCCGTCGCCGTGGCGGGAAGCCCCACGCGTGGCATCGAGTTCCTCAAGAGCGCCGAGCGCCAGGACGCCCGCCGTCAGATGGTTCGCGCCATCGATTCGCTCATCGCCGCCGACGAGGCCGACGTGCTCAGCCGTGCCAAGTCACTCATCGTCGCCGTTAAGGCGCCGCTCGCCGAGGTCAAGTCCACGCAGGAAAAGGTGCTCGAGCAAAACGCCGACTACCTGTCGCGTGGAGCATTGAAGCAGCTTGAGGACCGCAACAAGCGCGAACTCAACGCGCGCGAGCGTTCGGGTATTATGGAAGCGCTGGCGAGCGCGCGGACGCTCATGCGCGACGTGCTGCTGACGCTTCAGGACGAGGCGGCAGACGTTGTGAACGAGGACGTGCGCGACACGATCGGGCGGCTTGCCGCCGCGACGAATGTTGCGGGTGCCACGCGGGCGCTCGAGGCGGTCGCAACCGCCGAGCGCAACATCGCCAGAAACGTTACTCCTCAGCTGGCCATCGAGGTCATGCTGTTCGATATCAGGAAGGCACTGAAATGCCGTTAGTCGTACCCGTTAAGTTTACCTACGCCTCGCGCGACCTGTGGTTCGATCCACAGGATCTGGATATCCTCGAGGCCGATTATGCCATTTGCTCCACCGAGCGCGGAACCGAGATTGGCTTGGTCACGGCCGATCCCTTTGAGGTGCCGCAAGACGAGATCGGTCAGCCGCTCAAGCCCGTGCTGCGCGTGGCGAGCGACATCGACCTCCAGCTTGCCGACGACCTGGCCATCCAGGGCGACGAGGCCATGGTCGACTTCCGCCGCCTGGTCAAGGAGCTCGACCTCGAGATGAAGCCGGTGGGCGTCGAGTACCTGTTTGGCGGCGAGAAGGCCGTGTTCTACTTTGCGGCCGAGGAGCGCGTCGATTTTCGCCAGCTCGTCAAGGATCTGTCCTCGACGCTGCACATTCGCGTCGACATGCGCCAGATCGGCGTGCGCGACGAGACCCGCCTGGTGGGCGGCTATGCCCAGTGCGGACAGGAACTCTGCTGCACGCGCTTTGGCGGACAGTTTGAGCCCGTCTCGATTCGCATGGCAAAAGAGCAAGACCTGCCGCTCAATTCCTCCAAGATCAGCGGCGTGTGCGGTCGTCTGATGTGCTGCCTGCGCTACGAGTTCGAGGCCTACAAGGACTTTAAGAGCCGTGCGCCCAAAAAGAAGACGCTCATCGATACGCCGCTTGGCAAGGCGCGTATCCAGGAGTATGACACGCCGCGTGAGCAGCTGGTGCTGCGCCTGGAGAACGGCAAAGTCTTTAAGGTCAACCTAGCCGATATGACGTGCTCGGAGGGCTGCAAAAAGAAGGCCGCCGAGCAGGGCTGCAACTGCCGCCCCGACTGCGTGACGCGCGACGTGCTCGAGCGCATCGAGTCGCCCGAGATGCGCCTGGCGCTCATGGAGCTCGATCGCGAAAACGGCGTCGATGTGGGCGATGGCCTGTCGAGTGCCGACCGTCTGGCCGGCACGTCGATGCCCAAGCGCCGTCGTCGCGATGCTGAATCCGATGCTCGCGCCGGTCAGGGTCAGGGCGAGGGCCGTGGCCGCGGAAAAGGCCGCGGTAAGGCCGAGACACCCGAGGCCGAGGGGGCGGCCGATGGCCGTCGCCGTCGCAAGCGCGCGGGCTCGGGCGATGCTACCGAGGTTGCAGCCGCGGGCAAGAACGCCTCTCGCGAGCGCGAGGTTCAGCAGCCCCAGCAGCAGAATCGCGGCGGCGGCATGAACCCCACACGTCGCCGCCGCCGTCATCTGTCGAGCGAGGAGCGCGAGGACGCCTTCCGCGCCGCAGCTGCTCGCGAGGCTGGTGCCGCTTCCAAGGGTGGTTCGGGTTCCGATACGCCTGCCGACAAGGGTGGCAAGCAACGCAACGATGACGAGCGCGCGCCGCGTCCGCGCCGTCGCCATTCCTCGGGCGCGCAGCAGAAGCCCTCGGTGCCCTCCGTGGCCGATCAGGTCTCGGAGGGCGAGGTCAAGGTCACGCGCCGTCGTCCCGGAGATGGCGGGGGAGCGGCTGCCAAGGCTTCGCGTGGCGCCGCTCGCGATGAGCGCGAGCCGCGCGAGGATCGTGGTGGCGAGGGCTCGGCCGACCAGGGCCAAAAGCGCCGTCGCCGTCGCCGTTCCCGCAAGCCGCGCCAGGATGGTGGCGAGGGTTCGACCCCGTCTTCGTCCGCACCACAACCGCCCGCCGGCGAATAACGCCCGCGAGCGGATTTAGCCCGCCTTGCCCCGAGCGCATCGGGGTATCATAGCGCCGAATCAACAACCCTCCCTGCGACCGAACGTAGGGAGGGTTGTGTCTTGAAGAGCCATCTGAACATATTGAGCCGTCTGCAGGGTGCCGGTGCCCTACCGTTTGCGGACGAATTGCTACCGTTTGCCGAGTGGGCGGCACGCGAGGCGCTTGAGGCATTGTCGCCAACACGATGTGCCGGCTGCGAGCGCGCCGGTGCGCTTATTTGCCAAGACTGCCTGGCCGCGCTCACGCTCATCGACCCACGTCATAGCTGTACCCGATGCGGCGCCCCGTTTGGGGATTTGCTGTGCACTGAGTGTTCGGTCGAGGGCACGTCCTCGGCAATGGCGGAGGCGCTCGACCGCTGCCTGGCGTGCGCCGTCTATGCGCATCCGCTGCCGCGCATCATTAAAGCGTACAAGGATGCGGGCGAGCGACGTCTGGCTCCGTATCTGGCGGAGCTGCTCTACGACACCGCCCTGCATGCCCAGGTCGTAGCGCCCGATCGCTATGGAGGTGTGCTGTCCGGTGCAGATGCGGTGGTGTTTGTGCCTGCGACGGCGGCAGCGTTTCGGCGGCGTGGTTTTGATCATATGGAGGCTATTGCGCGCCCATTTTGCGAGCTGTCGGGTGTTCCCCTGCTCGATGCTCTCGTCAAGTACGGGCATGGCGACCAGCGCGAACTCGGTCGTGAGGAGCGCCGCGAGCGTGCCCAAGGCATGTACGAGACGGTTGAGGACGTGCACGGCCGCCGCTTGCTGCTTATCGATGACGTTATCACCACGGGCGCGACGATGGCAGCGGCTTCGGCGGAACTCAAGCGCGCCGGCGCCGTAGCGGTCGATGGCCTCGCTATCGCACGCGTTTGGTAGGGGTGGTTTTGTGGCAGTGAAGATTGAGCGGCGCAACGAGCCGACAGACGAACAGCTAGCGGCTTCCGTAATCCTAACGGGCGCCTCGGCGCTACGCATGATGCGCGCCGAACGCCGGCAGATGGGCTACATAAGCTGGAAGGACCTCGATCCCGATGAAGAGCGCCGTGTGCCGCGCACGTCGTCGCCCTCGACCGAGGACATCTATCTTCCCGACTTGGTGCGGATTGGGGCCGCAAGCGGCGAGGTGCAAGAAGATCTTTGCTTGCTGGTGGGATCTGCGGCGCAGCGCCGCCGCATGCCTGGCGTGGGCTGGTCCGTATGCTCCGGGTTGCCCGCCGGCTCGATTCTAGAGGTGGAACCGGGGGTGTACAGTCTATCTCCCGAGGCCCTTTGTGTTGTCGTCGCCCGCGAGGTCGGCTGTATCCAGGCATTTGCCCTGGCCCAGGAGCTGTGCTCTAAGATTTCGCTGAGTGACCGCGGGAAGTATCTGCCTCCCTACACCTCGCCTGTTACGAATAAACTTGCAAAGGACAAGGACCAGCCAGCAGATGTGGGCTACTTTGAAGTCGAGCCGGTGCTGACGCCCGATCGTCTGGCAGATTACCTCGCGGTATGCAAGGGGAATGCGGCCAAACAACTGCAGCGTCTGTGTCCCTACTTGTCAGAAAACCTGCGCTCGCCCATGGAGTGCATCATGCTCGCTCTGTTTTCGCTTCCGTTTTCCTATGGCGGATTTGCCTGCGGTCCCTTTAAGACCGACTACAAGATTGAGTTCGATGACCGCGCGCAGGCAATCTCGGGGATGCCGCATGCAGTTTGCGATGCGTATCAGGAGGCAGCCCGGTTTGACCTGGAATACAACGGTGAGCTGGGTCATTCCTCCCGGAGGGGACGTATCCATGATGAAAAACGCAACACGGGCTTGATTACTATGGGAATCGAGGTCGCGACGGTCAACAACGAAATGCTCCGCGACATGGAAGCGATGGAAGCGCTCGCATGGCGCATCCACCAGCGTATGGGTAAGCGATATCAGAATCGCGTAGAGGCTCGTCGAAAGAGGCAAGATGCTCTGCTGAATACGCTCCGAGCGTGCTTTGGGCTCAAGCCAGCGTAAAACTATGGCTTTATAGGGGGTCTGTTTATATGCTCTGTGCAAAAAACGGCAAATATGAGTACTGTTACTAGATTAGTGACAGCAAAAACAAAGAAACTTGGGCCGAAAATCTGGATTCAGCGAAGAGATAGTAAACGAATGTGGAATATCTTGGCGCCAAGCAGGCTGTGCGGAACTCAAAAAGGGCTCGTGAGGCGGTAATACGCTGCTACTAAATTGGTGACAGTACTCATATTTGCCGTTTTTTGCACAGGGCGCCCTGAGACGGGTGCCCCGGAGCTCCCCGTGGGGGAGCTCCGGGATCGCGCGAATTTTTGTGGTGTAAGAGGGAGGGCCGCGTCAGCGCCCCCTGCG
>CAUAAR010000011.1:0-63720 GCA_958427035.1 uncultured Collinsella sp.
GAGCGTGAGCGGGTACAGGCGGGTGCCGGACCCGCCGGCGAGGATGATGCCTTTCGTCATTTACAATCTCCTTCATTTTTACACAGAATTGTTGATGAGAGGTAAATTAATGTTCGTAAAACGACTCCTCAGCCCTCTTGCATCTTCCCAGTAATTCCCATGCGATAATCATGCAATGCCTTCTTGACGGAGCCGCCCTTGTATTTGCCGATCAAAAGACCAGCTGCAATTTCGCAATAGGCAAGAAATTTCGATAGAGGCTTATTCGTCGAATACCGATCAATAAAGTATTGACGGTTTCTAATCTTGTAATAATTCATAAGGGCAGATGCATCTCCTGTAGATGCACTTACACAATGATAAATAACCGAGTCAGAGTTATATCTAAGCCTATAACCTGCATCCATAGCCCGAAAACAGTAGTCAGTGTCTTCCAAGTAAAGAAAATAGCTCTCGTCTAGAAAGCCGACATCAATAAGGGCTTTAGACGGAATAAGCATGCAGCATCCGCTAATAAATCCGACCTCTCGAGACCCTTTGTCGTCATAATTTTCTTCTAACTTTCTAAACCCATTGTGCCAAGATCTACAGATAGTTCTGGACGAACCACCACCCGCATACCAGATCAGATTTTTGTCTGACCAGTAATAAATCTTAGAACCGACCAAAGCTCTCTCATCGGCACTTTCAAGTAGTTTAGACAAAAAATCGGGAGTCACGACAGTATCGTTATTCAATAACAAAACGAAGTCGTAATCAGCGTCTAGCTTTTTCAGAGCAAAATTGTTTCCGCCAGAAAACCCAAGGTTTTCATTCGATCGTAGATAGTGGACACGAGCATAAGTAGATGCAACGGCTTGCAACTTGGCGCTACAATTTCCGCCATTATCTACGAGATAAACATCATAATTGCCATAATCGATAGCATTAACGCTTTCCAAGCAGCAAGTTGTCTCCGCGACCCCGTTATAATCGACTATGACTATAGCTACAGAAGGCAAGCATTTCGCATCGGATGCACAAGAATTAATACTGGTTGTATCCGGGCAGCTAGATAGATTCGTTTTGGCCGACCAAGTCACGCTAACTCCTTGCTTTACCATTTGATGCAAATTCGAGACATCTGCCCAAACTCTCAATACTGGTATACCAATCATGACAGCGACGTACATAGGCCTTGCCAGCGAGACCGACAGTGCGGCGTTGCTCGGGATCGACAAGAAGATTAAGCGACATCGGTCTCCCCTTCATCAGTGCTTACGGGTTCAAAAACCCAAGGCGGTGAAATTTTCCAGCGACTTCTTCCAGTCGAAGACTTCAGCTGCTTTTCGGCGCGCTGAGTCGGCGAGCTTAGCCGCAAGCTCACGGTCCTCCATGAGTCTACGCACGGCGGCCGCCTGCTCGTGAGCGGTATCGGCGACGAAGGCGTCCACCCCGTCGACGAGCCCGATGCCCTCGTTGCCCACCGAATTTGTCACGATGGGGACCCCAATGGCCATCGCCTCTAGAATCTTCGTCTTGATGCCCGTCCCGTAAGCTATGGGCGCAAGAAATACGCTCGCGGAACGCAGTGCCTCCCGCGTGTCCTCAACGCGACCAAGAAACATAACCTTTTCGCTTGCTTCAAGTTCTTGCCTGAGATCCTCGCTCACTTCTCCCGAAACCTCCAACATCACGTCGCCGATAAGCGGTAAGACCTCATTGGCGATGTACCGGAGAGAGTCCGCATTTGCGGAGTTGCGCATGTTTCCCAAGAATGAAAGCGTTTTCGCACGTGGAGTCGGATAGGGTCCTTTGGCGTAGAAAGAGCTGTCAACTCCCAAGGGAACCGCAATGATATTACTCGCTCCCGTATCAAAGGCTAGGCGATCCCTTTCGAGAGGCGAAACCAGGACAACGAAATCGAAGCGTTGGGGAGCAACCAGCTCAAGCTTCCGCATACGCTTCGCTTCGGTAGCCAATACAATTTTTTGAAACACAGGCAAAGAGGCAAGCTTCGCTACACAGCCCTTTAGACTAGCCGAATACTTACCGGCGACGCCACCGGTCTTTTTAAGGGAATTGATACTCTTAAGTTGGCGCTGGTATCGGAGCGAGAACGTATCCTCCATGTAAAGAACCTTCCCACATGAATACTCTCGCAACGCGTCAACGTAAGGCGAGAGCCTCGGCAAGTCAAAAAAAACATGTGTCGGTTCTAGCTCCCCAACAAGATCTCGGAGCTGGTTCGCCGCCCCCTTGCTTCTAAAAATGCTGCATTGAATTGGGCCGCCGGCAGCTCCTTTGAGCAAGGCCCGAATAAGGTTCAGGATAACCGTTTGCCTCGCTGGCTTCTTCGCAAGGGTCACGCTCTCGATGAACTCGGGACACACCGAAAGCGCCTGCGCCGTCTGTCCCGGCTCTAGAAAGGTTAGGACGTGAACCTCGGCATCGAACTTATCGGCAAGTCCCTTGCAATAGTTGAAGAGAACAACCTTGTGTCCGTCGTTTGCCGGCCAAAACACCCGATCTGTAAAGAAGAGAACCCTCTTCTTAGGCGCCTTCTTCGTCAGTCCCACTAAGCCCTTCCCCCTTCAGCATAACTTTCGTACATCTCGCGCAGCGTGTCCTCGATTCTGTGCTCGGGCTCCCATCCCAGCTCGCCGCGCAGCTTTGAGTAGTCGCAGCAGATGATTGGCGTGTCCGCCGGGCGAATGAGCGTAGGGTCAACTTCAACCTCGACGGGTTGGCTGCAGAAGCCCGTCACGACTTTCAGCAGCTTATTCAGGGGAAGCGCCCGGCCGCTGCCCACGTTGTAGACCTCGCCGGCACCGCCGCTCTCCAGAATCAGCCTGTAGGCGCGCACCACATCGCGCACGTCACAGAAATCGCGGGCCACCTTCAGGTTGCCCACAGTCATCTTTCCGGGCCTACCGGAGCGTTCGATATCAGCTGCCTGTTTGCACCAGCTCGGAAGCACGAAATTGGAGTTCTGCCCCAAGCCCGTATGGTTAAACGAGCGGGTCAGGCACACCTCGAGACCATAGCGTTCAACGTACAACGCCGCGAAGTGCTCTTGGGTTGCCTTGGATATTCCATAAGGGTTGTTGGAGAGAGTCGGATCGTCCTCGTTGAGTGGTCCGACTTTAGCAGCATACTCCTCAGAGGAGCCCACTAATAGCACGCGTGGCATAGTTTCCTGAGACCGTGCGGCCTCCATCACATTCAACGCGCCCTCTACGTTCACCCGCATAGTAAGTGCGGGTGAACGCCAGCTCAGCCCCACTGAGCTAACGGCCGCCAGATTGACTATGTAATCTGGCTCAAGCTCGCGCACTACAGCAGCGACACCTTCATCGTCCGTCAGGTCGCAGGCACGGTATGCCGACACTTCGGACAACGGGCACATATCGCTCAGGTCTGAACCGCATATCACGTAGCCATGCAATACAAGTTCATGCGCAAGGTGTGCGCCAGCAAACCCGTTAACGCCGAAGATGAGAACGCGCTTCCCCATTAGGACAGCTTCGCCTCTCGCTCGGCGATCTCAAGATCGTGCTCTACCATGATGCGACAAAGCTCCTCGCAGCTGGTCTTTTGGGGGTCCCATCCAAGAACCGTCTTTGCCTTAGTAGGATCGCCCCACAGGTTGACGACATCGGTCGGGCGATAGAAGTCGGGGTTGACGCAGACGAGCATCTTGCCACTCGACTTATCATAGCCCTTCTCCTCCAAGCCCTCGCCCTCCCAACGGAGGTCGATGCCGGCATGCTTAAAGGACCACTCAGTGAACTCGCGCACGGAGTGCTGCACGCCCGTGGCAATAACGTAGTCATCGGGCTCATCCTGCTGCATGATGAGCCACATGCACTCCACGTAGTCCTTCGCATATCCCCAATCGCGGAGGGAGTCGAGGTTGCCGAGCTCAAGATGATCCTGGATGCCCTTGGCGATACGGGCGGCCGCAAGAGTAATTTTGCGCGTTACGAAGTTCTCGCCACGACGCTCGGACTCGTGATTGAAGAGGATTCCGTTGACCGCAAACATGCCGTAGGCCTCGCGGTACTCCTTCATCATCAAAAATCCGTACTGCTTGGCGACCGCATACGGGCTGTATGGATGAAACGGGGTGTTCTCGTTCTGGGGAACCTCTTCCACCTTGCCATACAGCTCGCTTGTCGAAGCTTGGTAAATCCTGCAGGACTGATCCATGCCCAGCATATGGACAGCTTCGAGGATGCGCAACACGCCCAATGCGTCGCAGTCACCAGTGTACTCGGCCGCGTCAAAAGAGACGCCAACATGGGACTGGGCGGCGAGGTTGTAAATCTCGTCAGGACGAACTTCGCCCACGATTCGGATAATAGAGCTTGAGTCCGTTAGGTCGCCATCATGAAGGACGATGGAGCCTTCCGCAAGCAGATGATCAATTCTGTTCGTGGTATGAACCGAAGAGCGACGGACAATTCCATGTACCTCATAGCCCTTGGCCAAAAGTAACTCAGCTAGATAGCTGCCATCTTGACCGGTAATGCCAGTGATAAGTGCCTTCTTCATTTCAAAATCCCCTTCAATTGCTGACTATTTCCAAAAAGCGCCTAAACTCTCAATGTCCTCTTTAACAAGCGTCTCGCCGTATTGAACCTCGATTACATGCAGGTCCCCGCAGAGAGCCCGCGCCGAATGCGGAGTGTTCGCGGGGATCTGAACGACAGAGCCCGCGCGCACCTGCTGCACCAACCCGTCAAGCACAACCTCGCCGGTGCCAGAGATGACTGTCCAGACCTCTCCGCGGTGCATGTGGCGCTGGTAATCAAGCTGACAACCCTCGCGGATGATCAGCTCCTTGGTGAGCGCCTTCGCCCCGTCGGGGAAGACGCTGCTGTCGATGACGCGGTACTCGCCCCAGGAGCGCTGCTCGTACATGGGGCGGCTCTCGGCGACGGCGTTGACCTCGGCCTTGATGTTGGCCGACGCCTCCTTGCCGGAGACGAGGATGCCGTCGGGCGTCGCTACGATAACCGAATCGGAGATGCCTGCGACGACCATAGGAAAACCGGTCTCGTTGACCACGTGGACGTTCTCGCACGTCTTGGGGTCAACCACGACGCGGCCCGAGGTGTACTCCGCCATCTCGTCGGTCAGCGTGTTCCAGGTGCCCAGGTCCTTCCATTCGCCCGCGTAGGAGACCGCGCCGATGGAAGAAGCTTTCTCCACGACCTCGTAGTCGAAGGAGTTCTTGGGCAGCTCGGAATAGCGCGAGCGGAACTCCTCGAAGGTCCCGCACTCCAGGTACTTGGCAGTGAGGCCGGTGAGCCAGCCGAGCCTGAACGCGAACACGCCGCAGTTCCAGAGGGCCCCCTGGGAGATCAGCTCACGGGCGGTCTGCTCGTCGGGCTTCTCCGTGAAGCGCTCGACTCGGCGGGGCCAGGCCACCCCCGCCGCGGGCACGATGTAGCCGTACTTGCCGCTGGGGTAGGTGGGCTCCACGCCCATGAGGACCAGCTCGGCGAAATCCGACTGGACGGCCTCGTCGAGGCTCACGACGCTGTCGTAGTAGGCCTGGTCGGCATAGCTGTCGATGGGCATGACGATGACGGTGTCGCCCTCGGCTGCGCCCTGCTCGAGCGTGAGGTTCGCGCAGGCGAGCATGATTGCCGGGGCGGTGTCGCGGCGCTCGGGCTCGAGCACCAGCGCGTAGCCCCCCTCCACCTGACGGCGGATTGACTCCTCCTGGCTGGCGCAGGTGGCGATGGTTATGTCGATATCCGCGTCAACGGAACCGATCTGTCCGAAGACGCGCTGGACCATGGAGACGTGGTTGCCGTCCGCGTCGCGCAGGACCTTGAGGAACTGCTTGGAGCGGGTGCTGTTGGAGAGCGGCCACAGGCGCGTGCCCGAGCCGCCGGAGAGCAGGACGAGGTGGATCATTATCGGGTTCCTCCCAAGATCGACTTGGCGTCCGCGACCAGCGCGGCGAGCTTGGCCTCGGACTCGGCGCGGTCGGCGTCCTTGGCGAACACATAGGCCTTGGCCTTGGGCTCCGTACCACTGGGCCGGAACAGGACGCGCGAGCCGTCGGCGAGCCTGAACTCGAGGACGTCCGCCTCGGGAAGGCGCTGGGGCTCACCGGTCGGGTTAACGACGGGCATCGGCGCGCCCTTGGCGTAGTCGATGCACTGCGCGACGGCGGTGTCGCCGATCTGCGCCGGAGCGTGATCTCGGAGACCGGACATCATCGCGGACATTTCGGATGCGCCCTCGGGGCCCTCGTATGCCTGGCCTAGAAGGGCACTCGACCAGAAGCCATATGTCTCGTAGAGGCGCTCCATGGCCTCATAGAGGTCCAGACCAAGCTTCTTCCAATGGGCGGCGAGCTCGCAGATGAGCATGGAGGCGACCACGGCGTCCTTGTCGCGCACGGACGTGCCGGCTAGGTAGCCGTAGGACTCCTCGAAGCCCATGAGGAAATCGCCCTCCCGGCCCTCCGACTCCAGAACGCCGACCTGCTCGCCGATGAACTTGAAGCCGGTAAGCGTGCGGCGCAGCTCGAATCCGCGTGCGAGCGCGATGTCGTCGGCCATGGGCGCGGAGACGATGGTGGTGCAGGCGACCTCGCGGGACATTTCACGCCCGCCCTTGGCGGCCTTATCGGCAAGGAAGTCGAGCAGCAGCAGGCCGACCTCGTTGCCGGTGAGCAGCCTGTACTCACCGGCATGCGGGACGGCGATGCCCACGCGGTCGGTATCCGGGTCGGTCGCCAGGAGCAGGTCGGGCTTCACCCTGTCACAGTACTCGAGCCCGAGTTCCAGCGCCTCGCGCACCTCGGGGTTGGGGTACGGACAGGTCGGGAAGTCGCCGTCGTGCACGCACTGCTCCTCGACGGTCACGACCTCGGCGACGCCGATGCCCTCGAGGACGCGGAACACGCACTCCAGGCCGACGCCGTGGAGCGGGGTGTAGACGATGCGGAGCCCCGAGCAGTCCTCTCCCGTGGAGACCTCGAGCGTCTCCTCAATGTAACGGTCAAGAACTCTCTCGGGGACCCACTGCACCAGTCCCTCTTCCAGAGCCCTATCGAACGCCATCGCTTTTACGCCATCGAAGCAATCAACGGGGTCAATGGCCGCCTGGATGGCCTCCGCCGCCTCGACGGTAATCTGGCAGCCGTCGGCGCCGTAGACCTTGTAGCCGTTGTATGCCGCGGGGTTGTGGGAGGCGGTGATGTTGACGCCAGCCGAGCAGCCCAGCTCGCGGACGGCAAAGCTCAGCGCGGGAGTGGGCTCGACGCGCTCGAACAGATAGGATTTGATGTTGTTGCCGGCGAGCACCTCGGCCACACGGTGCACGAATTCCTCGGAGCCATGACGAGTGTCACGGCAAAGAGCGACCGACGGGTTCTCAAAGGTGCCGTTCAGGTAATCCGCCAGACCTTGTGAAGCCTTGCCGACGGTATAGACGTTCAGACGGTTGGGGCCGAGGCCAAGCTTGCCACGTAAGCCGCCAGTGCCAAACTCAAGATTACGAAAAAACGAATCTGCCTTTCCGGACTCATCCAGTGCAAGGAGCTCAGCCCTATCGGTGCCCGTCATACAAGACAACCATTTATTAAAAGCAAACTCTACCTGATTAGCTATCAATTCAATTCTTCCTGAATCTTTGAAATGCATAATTAGCAAGCACCGCCACCGGTAAAGACCTCAACGACTGTGAGGAGAACGATCTTTAAATCGGTGACCACCCCGCGCTTGGCGATGTACTCGAGATCACGGCGGACCATGCCGTCGAAGTCCGTGTCATTTCGATCAGTCACCTGCCACCAACCGGTGATCCCCGGCTTCACGGCCAAGCGCTGCAGGTCGTACTCCGTGTACTCCGCGACCTCGTTGGGCAGTGGCGGGCGCGGGCCCACAACGGACATCTGCCCCAGGAAAACGTTCAGGAACTGCGGGAACTCGTCGATGGAGTGCTTGCGGATGAACTTACCGATCCTGGTGACGCGCGGGTCGTCCTTCATCTTGAACATGGCGCCGGCGATCTCGTTCTGCTCCTTGAGCTCGGCGAGGCGCTCGTCGGCGTCCCTGTACATGGAACGGAACTTCCACATGCGGAAGATGGACAGGCTGCCGTCGGGGCGGGTCTGGCCAACACGGATCTGGCTGTAGAAGGGGTTGCCCTCGCTCTCCAAGCGGATGAGCGCCGCGAGCACCAGACTGGGGATCGCGATGACGACGAGCACGGCACCGCTGAAAACGATGTCAAAAGCGCGCTTCACGGCTCTGTAGGCTAGGCGCGAGCGATCCCAGTCCATGATGGATTGCATGGCCCTGTAGCGGCCGGCGCCCTCACGCCGGTTCATGGCCTGGGCAATTAGCGCCGCCCCCGCGGGCGCATCCATTGCATATTGAGTATTATTCGACACGTTCTCTTCCAAAACTACGTCCCCAGCTCGGGGATCCTCCCTGCACTGTGTGGCGAACGCCCGCAGTTAAGCGATTGCCTTTTTCAGGTTTCGCATTACGCGCTGCTCGGCTGAAAGCACGGCAAGGCCAACGCGGGTAGTCACGCGTCGGCCGCACAGATCGAGCTCCAAATAAGCAGTACTCTTGCGTCTGTTAATGGTTTTGATAAGGCCTTCGTGGCCCAGCAGCGGACCTGCCGTTACTACGACCTGATCGCCGTCTTTTAGGGCTTCGCTCATGGGCACAACGCGGTCTCCCCTATGCGTAAAGCCGCCAATAAGCCGGACCTCTTCTTTTGCCAGCGGCACAAACTGACCGTCCTGGGATAACACCCGAGCAAGGTCGTCCATGCGCAGCAAATACTGTTGCACGGTGCGGGGATCTGACGTATCGCAGATTAGATAACCGGGAAAGAGCGGCTTGGTCGTATTGACCCATTCACCGTGTACCTTGATCTCGGTTTGATATTGGGGATAAAAGAGCTCCTGCATGGCACCAGCCGGCACCATGTGCTCGATGCGCTCGCGCATTATGTCTTCGCGACCGTTAATGACCTGGATCACATACCACACGAGCGCCACCCCCTTTGCTGTCTTACGTGTGGCTCACGGGGTTTGGCTATGGCTTCGCCAGGGCGCTTGTGCGCGAAGGCGCTCCATATTCAAACCCTGAGCCCAGTTAGACAAGCGCGTGGCTCTGCCCCACCGTGAACGGTATGTATAAGCGCAGTTGCTAGAGACGCGGACGTGTATCGCAAAATGACCGCGTCCCCAGCTGGCTGCGTGCGAACCAGTCAAGCGGGAACAAAACTGGACCGCACGCAAACAGCTGTAGGGCTGCTACGTTTTGGCATACAAACTATTAAATGCATCCTCAAATTAACTCAATGCAAATAATTAACGTTGCATGACATCTTTATTGGAGCTCGTGGTGTTTCTGGCACCGCCGTTACGGCCGGATGCTGATCGACCCTGCGCTTTATGGCTTACTGGAGCCGCGAGCACAGTTGAACTCATGTAACGTTAGGTATCCTAGCACAAGCTGATAACGAAACTGATTTGGGCTGCGTTGGACAACATATCGTTCATTTGACGTGCTTAAGGGGGTTGTTTTTGGATGTTGTTCACATTGATGCAGGTTATTGAGTTACTGGCGGTAATTAGGGGCGTTTCTGAAGCCTAAATGAAGCAGCGAGCTGCGCCGATAATCGCTTTTGTATAACAAACTATGTACAAACATGGGAAATTAATTGTGCAACTTTTTGTTGGCGTAGGTGGGGTTTTGGCGCGAGACATTTTGCCATGAAAAAGGCCTTCGGAATTCCGAAGGCCTTTGCATTCACGATGGTGGAGACGAGGGGGATCGAACCCCTGACCTCTTGACTGCCAGTCAAGCGCTCTCCCAGCTGAGCTACGCCCCCGTGACGGGAAGATACTATAGGGGAAGTTGGCGCGACGTGCAAGGACTTTTTTGGTCAGACTCTAAATGCCTAATGATATAGGTAAGCGATGGCAGTGCCGGTGTGGACTCGGATCGTGGCTGTTGACCTGACGACGTTGCTAATGCCCGTGTCGGCCAACAAACCCAGGGAGCTGTGATCTAGTTCCCACTCTAGGCCGTGCTCGCTAACCTCGGTGTTGGGGGCGATTGCGATTATGGAAAACGTCTTGCCTTCGGCACCTTCGATGGCCCAGGATTCGCCTCCGTGCAGGATACGGGCCGTGATCTCGTCTTCGGCAATCCAGACTGGGGCGTCATCGTAGCCCGCGAGCAGCCCCAGTACGGAAAGCGCCATATCCGGACGTCCGCCGGCGGCGCAGGTCGCAACCACTTCAGCACCCGGCCAGCGACGGCGGACGGAATCTAGCGCCAGCGCCAGATCGGTGCAGTCCTTGTAGGGGTCGTGGCGCTCAACTTTAAAATCGGTGGCGGCATCGACTAGCGCGCGACCCGCGTCGCTCACCGTGTCGGCATCCCCCACATACACGTCGCAGCCCAGTCCCGCACCCAGCAGCGCATCGAGTCCGCGGTCCACGGCGACAACGTGGTCGCACTCCCCTGCTAGCCTACGTAACAGATCCGCGCTCGCCACCACGGGTGAGCCGCAGACCACTAATACCTTGCAACCCACAGCCCTCGCCTATCCCTCAAACGCCAGCACGCGGGCGAGATCCAGGTCCTCATAGCTGTCGATAAAGATATCGCAGTTGGCACGCACGTCGTCGCGCTTCATGCGGCCGTGTGGGTCATAGATGCCCACGCGCTTAAAGCCGGCGACCCCAGAGCTCTTTAGACCAAAGACGGCGTCCTCAAACACCCAAGCGCGCTCAAACTTGTGCCCATGGCGCTCCTCCAGGCGACGCAGCGCCAGCTCGTACACATCGGGGAACTGTTTAGAGCGTCCCGCCTCGCCCGTCGTGGTAACAAACTCCATGTAAGCGTCGAGCCCGGCACCAGCGAGCGCGGACTGCACCAGCTCGGCCGGCGTAGACGTGGCCACGCACATGGCAATGCCCGCCGCCTTTGCCTGCTCCAAAAATGCCAGGAGTCCCTCGCGCGGCGGCACCTTGGAGTACCCATCAATCAGAATATTGCTCAGCTCGCGATACAGCTCCTCGCCACCTGTGCCAATGCCCCATGTGTCGTGGTAGGCCTGGCACTCGTCCTCCAGCGACAGGTGCTCAAATTGGGCAAAGTCATCCACGGTCACGTCAATCCCGTGACGGTGCAATAACTCGGGCTGGGCATAGGCCCAAACGGGGGTGCTATTAACCAATGTGCCGTCGCAATCGAAAATAATAGCAACCTTGGGAGCGGCGGTATGGGACATAAACGAACCTTTCAATGTCAAATGGTAAACAACCTGCTAAAAACGTTTTACCAAACGTCAGGCTAACAATTTTGAAACCCTAATTGGTAAAACTGTCAAGAGTTTTACCACGGTAATTCTGCCAGTGGTATAAACATGTCGCTTACCGATTAAACGTCCTCGCAAATCCGCTTTCGTCCATAAAACTAACGCACAGGTGTTATCGTAGTTTCTGCCGAAAGTTCCACCGAGCACGCGAGGTGGAACGAATCACAGAAACTTTGCCGTCCCTTCGATTCGTGCAGCCTTGGACCTTTCGCATCTAGTCACCAAGGCAACACGCTGCCGTGTCATGATGGGATCAAACGTGAGCGATACAAAGCTAAAGCCAACGGCTAAAAAGCCCGCTACCCGTAAAGCCGCCCCGCACGCACCGGAACTCTCCAAGGACGATGTCTATCTGTTTGGCATTGGTATGTGGGAGCGCAGCTGGGAAAAGATGGGCGCGCATCCCGACACTCAGAATCGTACGCGCGGGTGGCGTTTTTGCGTTTGGGCGCCCGATGTTAAGAGCGTCCACGTTATCGGTGAATTCAACAATTGGGATGAGCAAGCCAACCCGCTGGTGCCCGTGCATACGAGCGCTATCTGGGAGGGCTTTATTCCCGGTGCCGAGCAGGGCCAGCTCTATAAATACCTCATCGAGACCAACGAGGGCGAAAAGCTCTATAAGGCCGATCCGTATGCCTTTAAGGCCGAGTGCCCTCCGGGTACCGCCAGCGTGTTGTGGACCCTCGATGGTTACAAGTGGAACGATGCCACGTGGCTCAAGCGCCGCGCCGAACACAATCACATGTCGCAGCCGCTCAACATCTACGAGGTGCATATTGGCTCGTGGAAGCGCCACGGCGACGCGCCGCAGGGCGAGCCCGACGAGTACGGCAACTATCCCGGCCCCATGGATCCCTTCCCCGCGCAGCGTGGCGAGTTCTACACCTACGACGATCTGTCGGTGGAGCTCGTGGACTACGTGCGCGACATGGGCTATACGCATATCGAGGTCATGCCGCTTATGGAGCATCCCTTCGATGGCTCCTGGGGCTACCAGACGACCGGCTACTACGCCGCCACGTCGCGCTACGGCAACCCGCAGCAGCTCATGCACTTTATCGATGCGTGCCACGAGGCTGGCATCGGCGTGATCATGGACTGGGTGCCCGGCGGTTTTTGCGCCGACTCCCACGGCCTTGCCACCTTTAACGGCCACATGCTGTTTGAGCACGAGATTCACCCCAACTGGGGCACGCACAAGTTTGACTTCGCCCGCGGCGAGGTCCGCTCCTTCCTGGTCTCCAACGTGCTGTACTGGCTCGAGAACTTCCACGTTGACGGCATTCGCATGGACGGCGTGTCCAGCATGCTGTACCTCAACTTTGGCATCGACGATCCGGGCCAAAAGAAGTTCAACAAGTACGGTACCGAGGAGGACCTGGACGCCAGCGCGTTTATCCGCCAGGTCAACTGCGCCGTGGAGGCCCACTTCCCTGACGTGATGATGATGGCCGAGGAGTCTACCGCGTGGCCGCTCGTGACCTATCCGCCGCAGGACGGCGGCCTGGGCTTCCACTACAAGTGGGACATGGGCTGGATGAACGACACCCTGCACTACATGCAGACCGATTTTCCGTGGCGCCCCGGCAACCACGGCCTACTCACGTTCTCCATCATGTACGCCTTTACCGAGAACTTCATCTGCCCGCTGAGCCACGACGAGGTCGTGCACGGCAAGTGCTCGCTCATCGGCCGTATGCCGGGCGACTGGTGGCGCCAGTTTGCCGGCCTGCGCACGCTGGCCTTCTACCAGATGACACACCCCGGTGCCAAGCTCAACTTTATGGGCAACGAGATCGGTCAGTTTATTGAATGGCGCTACTACGAGTCCATCCAGTGGTTCCTAACCGAGGAGTACGAGACTCACCGTCATCATCAGGCGTTTATCAAGGCGCTTAACCACCTGTACACCGCCGAGCCCGCTCTGTACGAGCGCGGCTACACCGACGACGGCTTTACCTGGATCGACGCGGACAACTCCAAGCAGTCCATCGTGAGCTTTGTGCGCCAGGGCGAGGACGTCGATGACGACTTGGTGATCCTGATCAACTTTGATCCGGCGAGCTACGAGAGCTTCCGCGTGGGAGTGCCGCGCGAGGGCGACTGGGAGGTCATCTTCGATTCCGACCGTCCCGAGTTTGGCGGCAGTGGCTATGCCGGTGAGGAGCCCTACACCTGCTCGAGCGAGCCCTATCCCTGGAACGGGCAGATGGACTCCATCGAGATGAAGGTGCCCGGCCTGGCAGGCGTGGTGCTTAAGCGCCGCGGCCCCAGCAGCTATAAGCCGCCCGTGGTCGAGAAGCCCAAGAAGGCGACGCGCAAGCGTACGTCCTCGGTGAAGCCCAAGACTGCAGCTGCTAAGAAGGCTCCGGCCAAGGCGAAGGCTGCCAAGCCCGCTGCCAAGGCTTCGGCCAAGTCCACCACGGCCAAAAAGGCAGCCACTAAAAAGGCTGCTCCCAAGGCCAAGGCAGCCGCTGCTAAGGCTCCTGCCAAGAAAGCGTAACAAAGCCGTTACAGCTGTAATCACCCGCCTCACGAGGGCGTAGGATACAAGACATAACCGTTCCGGGAGAAACATCCCCGGGGGAAAGGAACGTATGAATAAGATCTTCGACAACAAGCAGGAGTTTACCGAGCTCTATCGCGATGCCGTCATGAGCATCAGCGGCAAGAGTGTCGAGGCTGCCAGCGACCTGGACCGCTTTAACGCCCTGGCCAAGCTCGTGGCCGAGAAGGCACGCACCGTTGCCACCAAGAGCGACGCCCGCGTCACCGCCGAGGGCAAGAAGCGCGTGTACTACTTCTCGATCGAGTTTTTGATCGGCCGCCTGCTCGACAACTACCTGCTCAACTTTGGCGTGCGCGACATGGTCGCCGAAGCGCTCGACGACATGGGTTTTGACCTGTCCGTCATCGAGAACCAGGAGCCCGATCCGGCGCTGGGCAACGGTGGCCTGGGCCGTCTGGCCGCGTGCTTCCTGGATTCCATGGCAGCCGAGGGCATCGCCGGCTACGGCAACGGCATGCGCTACCGCTACGGCCTGTTTAAGCAGGAAATCGTCAACGGCAGCCAGGTCGAGGCCACCGACGAGTGGCTCACCCATGGCTATCCCTGGGAGGTTCGCCGTCAGGACAAGGCCGTGACCATTAAGTTTGGTGGCCACGTCGAAGGCTTTGAGGAGAACGGCCGCACGTTCTACCGCACGGTGGACACGCAGGACATCCTTGCCGTCCCTTATGACATCCCCGTTGTGGGCTATGCCGGCGAGACCGTCAACAAGCTGCGCGTCTGGGCCGCCGAGCCGGTCGAGGAGCACTTTGACCTTGAGGCCTTCAACCGCGGCGACTATGCCCTGGCCGATGCTGAGCGCGCCGAGGCCGAGGCCATCAGCGCCATCCTCTACCCCAACGACGCCGGCGAGCACGGCCGTCTGCTGCGTCTGAAGCAGGAGTACCTGTTTGTTTCGGCCGGCATCTACAGCCTGCTCGACACCTTTGAGAAGGAGCACGGCGAGAACTGGGAGCTGCTGCCGCAGTTTGTGGCCATCCACACCAACGACACGCACCCCGCCATGTGCGGACCCGAGCTCATGCGCATTCTCATCGACGAGAAAAAGCTCGAGTGGGATGACGCTTGGAGCATCGTGACGCAGGTCGTGAGCTACACCAACCACACCATCCTGCCCGAGGCCCTGGAAAAGTGGCCCATCGGCATGTTCTCCAAGCTCCTCCCCCGTGTGTACCAGATCATCGACGAGATCAGCCGTCGTTGGCACGAGTCGTTCGACACCACGCAGGAGGGCTGGCAGGAGCGTCTGCGCCAGACCGCCATCCTGTGGGACGGCGAGATTCGCATGGCCAACCTGTCCGTGATCTGCAGCCACAGCGTCAACGGCGTGGCCAAGATCCACTCCGACATCATCAAGAACATCGTGCTCAAGGACTTCTACGCCCTGACGCCCGAGAAGTTCAACAACAAGACCAACGGCATCTCGCACCGTCGCTTCTTTGCCGAGGCCAACCCCACCTATGCCAAGCTCGTGACCGAGGCCATTGGCGACGGCTGGCTGAAGGACGCCTTTGAGCTGGAGAAGCTCAAGGAGTTTAAGGACGACACCGAGTTCCTGAAGGCCGTGGGTGCCTCCAAGCGCGCCAACAAGGAGCGCCTGGCCGCCTACGTCAAGTCCGAAACCGGTCTGGTCATTGACCCCAACACCGTCTTCGATGTTCAAGTAAAGCGCTTCCATGCCTACAAGCGCCAGCTCATGAACATCATGAAGGTGATGGACATCTACAACCGTCGCATCGCCGATCCCAACTTCCACGTGACGCCGACGACCTTCATCTTTAGCGGCAAGGCTGCCTCCAGCTACACCTTTGCCAAGGAGACCATCCGCCTCATTAACTCCGTGGCCGACGTCATCAACAACGATCCGCGCGTCAACGAGGTCATGAAGGTTTGCTTTATCCCCAACTTCCGCGTGAGCAACGCCCAGCTCATCTACCCCGCCGCCGAGATCTCGGAGCAGATTTCCACGGCCGGCAAGGAGGCCTCGGGCACGTCCAACATGAAGCTCATGATGAACGGCGCCATTACGCTGGGCACCCTCGACGGCGCCAACATCGAGATCGCCGACCTGGCCGGCCGCGAGAACGAGGCCATCTTTGGTCTGACCGCCCCCGAGGTCGAGCAGCTCTGGGCGTCGAATAGCTACTTTGCGTGGGATACCCTCAACGGCGATCGAGAGCGCCTGGGCCGCGTGATGGACGAGCTCAAGGACAACACCTTCGCGGGTCTTTCGGGCAACTTTGAGAGCATCTACAACGAGCTCATGAACAACAACGACCCCGACCTGGTCATGGCAGACTTCCGCAGCTACGTGGATGCATGGGAGAAGCTCACCGGCAGCTATGGCGACCAGGAGACCTGGAACCGCAAGGCTCTGCTCAACACCGCCTCGAGCGGCTGGTTCTCGAGCGACCGAACCATTCGCGAGTACCGCGACGAGATCTGGCACGCGTAAAGGCGCGCGAGCTCCCCTATGCCAGCACGGCATTACTCGACGGGCGTGACGTTGCGCCGCGCCCGTCGCTAATGGGTTTAGGAACATCGATGACAGAAGGAGAAATCGATGAGTAAGAAAGAATGCATCGCGATGCTCCTCGCAGGAGGACAGGGCAGCCGATTGGGGGCACTCACCCAAAAGATCGCTAAGCCGGCGGTTAGCTTTGGTGGCAAGTTCCGCATTATCGACTTTTCGCTGTCCAACTGCTCCAACTCGGGCATCGACACGGTGGGCGTTCTGACGCAGTACCGTCCCTACCTGCTGCATGCCTATGTGGGCTCCGGCGAGGCCTGGGATCTGGACAGCCGTGACGGCGGCGTATCGATCCTGCCGCCGTACGAGACGCAGACCGGCGGCGCCTGGTATGCGGGCACGGCCGACGCCATTACGCAGAACCTCGACTACATCAAGGCCAACGACCCCAAGTACGTCCTGATTCTTTCGGGCGATCACCTGTATCGCATGGACTACCGCAAGATGCTCAAGACGCACATTGAGAACAACGCCGACCTCACGGTGAGCGTTATGCCCGTGCCTTGGGAGGAGGCCAGCCGCTTTGGCATCCTGACCACCGACCCCGAGGACGGCCGCATCATCAAGTTCACCGAGAAGCCCGATAAGCCCGATTCGAATCTCGCGTCCATGGGCATCTACATCTTCTCGGCCGACGTGCTGATCGAGGCGCTCGAAGAGGACGCTCTGGACCAGCGCTCGAGCCACGACTTTGGCAAGGACATCATCCCCAAGCTGCTCGGCGAGGGCAAGCGCCTGTACAGCTACGAGTTCCACGGCTTTTGGAAGGACGTCGGCACCATCGCCAGCTTCCACGAGACCTCGATGGACCTGCTGGGCAACAACCCCGAGTTCGATCTGTTCGACAAGCACTTCCCCATCATGTCCAACATCACCACGCGTCCGCCGCACTACATTGGCCCGGACGGCCGCCTGGACGACTGCCTGGTCTCCAACGGCTGCAAGATCTACGGCACCGCTCGCCACTCGATCCTTTCGACCGATGTCATCATCGAGGAGCGCGCCGTGGTCGAGGACTCCGTGCTGCTGCCGGGTGCGCACGTTAAGAGCGGCGCGCACATCTGCCGCGCTATTTTGGGCGAGAACTCCACGGTCGAAGAGGGCGTGAAGCTCGGCTCTGTCGATACCACCAAGGATACGGCCGTCGTTGGAAATGACGTCGTTATCGGGAAGGGGGAATGATCCGATGATCAATCGCAAGGCCATCGGTTATATCACCGCTAACTACTCTTCGAGCTACGGCAGCGTCCTGCTCAAGGACCGCCCCATCGCGTCCGTTCCCTTTTTGGGCCGCTACCGCCTGATCGACTTTCCGCTGTCCAACATGATGAATGCCGGCATTAAGACCGTCGGCGTCGTCATGCCGGGCAACTACCGCTCGCTGATCGACCACGTTGGCTCGGGCAAGGACTGGGGCCTGGACCGCAAGAAGGGCGGCCTGTTCATGGTGCCCGGCAACGCGTATGGCACCACCAAGGGCGGCATGCGCTTCCTGCTGCGCGACATCATCTCCAACAAGACGCTGTTCCAGCGCTCGGACAAGCCCTATGTTGTGATGATGGGCACCAACATCATCTTTAACATGGATCTCAACACCATCATCTACGCGCACGAGAACTCCGGTGCCCAGATGACCGTGGTGTACTGCAAGGCCACGCGCAACGTCGATGACGAGACCAAACTCGAGATTAACGAGAACGGTCGCCTGACGGGCGTGAGCGCTGGCGTCGCGTACGGCGACAACGCCTCTATGGACTGCTGCATCGTCAACCGCGAGACGCTGCTCGAGATTATCGACCACTACCAGGCCGCCGACTATCTGGACCTGCTCGAGGCACTCCAGGGCGACTTTGGCAACATCGACGTGTGCAGCTACGAGTACAAGGGCGAGGTCGTGGGCGTGTTTAGTGAGAAGTCGCTGTATCGCCGCAGCATGGACCTGCTTGACCAAACCGTGGCCGACCAGCTCTTTGACCCCGAGCGCCCGATCCTGACCAAGGCTCACGACGTGCCGCCTTCGCGCTATGCGACCGGCAGCCACGCGTGCAACTCGATCATCTCGGCCGGCTGTATCATCAAGGGCACCGTGCGCAACTCGATCCTGTCGCGCGGCGTCGTGGTCGAGGAGGGCGCCTCGGTGACCAACTCGATCATCAACCAGAGCTGTGTCATCAAGAGCGGCGCACGCGTTGAGAACGCCATTCTGGACAAGAACAACGTGGTTCCCACCAACACCGAGCTTCGCGGCACGCCCGAGAACATCCTGGTGCTGGGCAAGGCTCCGTTAACTTCCGACACCACCATCGTACGTTAACGTTGGCACCGCAACATCGCTCGTAACAGGTAGAATAGCCGCCCGGTTAGCGCCAGGCGGCTATTCTCGAATTGCAACATGGGAGACAATATGGCAGATTCCAGCAAAAAGATGCAGATCGTGTTTGCCTCGGCCGAGTGCGCACCGTTTGTTAAGACCGGTGGCCTGGGCGACGTGGCGGGCTCGCTGCCTGCGGCGCTTGTGCGCGCCGGCGCCGAGGTTATCGTAATGGTGCCCAAGTACGCCACCATCAAGGACGAGTACAAGGCGCAGATGGAGCACTTTGCCGACTTTTACGTGAGCCTGGGCTGGCGCAACGAGTACTGCGGGCTGGAGAAGCTCGAGCACGACGGCGTCACCTATATGTTCGTGGACAACGAGCGCTACTTTGCGCGCGACTATCCGTACGGCTTCTTTGACGACGGCGAGCGTTTTGCGTTCTTCTCCAAGGCCATCACCGAGAGCCTGCAGCACCTGCCGGCCGATTTTGAGTGCGACATCCTGCACTGCAATGACTGGCAAACGGCACTGGCACCCGTGTTCTTGCGCGAGTTCTACCAGGGCCTGCCGCTCTATGACCGCGTCAAGACCGTGTTCTCGATCCACAATGTGGCGTTCCAAGGCCAGTTTAGCGACACCGTGATGGAGGACATCCTGGGTGTGGCGCATATTCCGGCGGCCGCCACGCAGTTGCGCTGCGACGCCTGCAGCATCAACTACATGCTGGGCGCGCTGCACTATGCCGACGCCATCACCACGGTGAGCCCCACCTACGCGAGCGAGATCCAGACGCCCGAGTTTGGCGAGGGCCTGGACGGCGTACTGCGCGAGCGTTCCTACGCGCTGCAGGGCATCCTCAACGGCATTGACGTGGCGGCCTTTGACCCGGCAACCGACAAGCGCATTGCCGCCAACTACACGGTTGACGACCGTTCCGGCAAGGCCGTGTGCAAGGCCAAGCTGCAGGAGGAACTGGGGCTCGAGGTGCGCGACGACCGCCCGCTTATGGTGATGGTCACGCGCCTGACGCGACAGAAGGGCATGGACCTGGTCATGTACGCGCTCGACCGCATCCTGTCCGGTGGCGTTCAGGTGGCCGTGCTGGGTACCGGCGACCGCGACTACGAGGACGGCCTGCGCTACTTCCAGGGCAAATACCCCGGCACCATGGCGGCGCGTATCGAGTTTGACCCGGCACTTTCGCAGCGCATGTACGCCGCCGCCGATATGTTCCTGATGCCTTCGAAGTTTGAGCCCTGTGGCCTGTCGCAGATTATCGCCATGCGCTACGGCACCCTGCCCATTGTGCGCGAGACCGGTGGCCTGAAGGACACCGTGCAACCGTACAACGAGTTTACCGGCGAGGGCACGGGCTTCTCATTTAGTCACTTTAACGGCGACGAAATGGGCGACGCGGTATTCCGTGCGGCTCGCCTGTTCTGGGATAACCGCGAGGCCTGGAATCAGCTGGTCACGCAGGCCATGAGCCAGGACTTTAGCTGGACACGTTCGGCCGATAAGTATCTGGACCTGTACTTCTTTATGCACCCAGAGATTGAGCGCCCGGCGGCTGTGGAGGCTGCTACGGCCGTAGAGGAGCCGGTTGCTGATGAGGCCGAGCCTGCGGCGCCCGTTAAGGAGCCCGCTGCTGCTGAGGAGCCCAAGGTCGAGGAGAAGCCGGCTGAAGCTGACCCGGTTAAAGCCGATCCTGAGGTGAAGCCCGCAGCGAAGCCTGCCGCCAAGAAGACGACGGCTCGCAAGACGACGGCTAAGAAGGCTACGACCACGAAGGCCGCTGCGAGCAAGACCACCGCTGCCAAGGCAACTACTGCCAAGGCATCGACCACGCGCAAGCGCACGACCGCCGCTGCCAAGAAGGCCAACGAGGTCGAGGCTGCTCCCGAGGTAAAGGCCGCCGCCGAGGCTAAGCCTGCGGCAAAGGCTCCGGCCAAGACCGCTGCCAAGAAGACGGCTGCAACCACCAAGAAGGCAACGGCAGCCAAGAAGACCACGGCTACGAAGTCGACGACGGCCAAGGCCGCTACGACGAAGGCCGCCGCGAAGACGGCCCCGAAGGCTACTGCAAAGCCGGCCGCCAAAGTCGAGGAGACGCCCGCTGAGTCTAAGGCTGAGGCAGCTGTCGAGGCAAAGCCGGCCGCCAAGACCACCACGCGCAAACGCGCCGCGACGACGGCCAAGAAGACCACGACCAAGGCTGCAGCTCCCAAGGCAGAGGGTAAGGCCGAGGACAAGCCCGCAGTAAAGGCCGAGCCGACTCCGAAGGCTGCCGAGGTTAAGGCCGCTCCCAAGACTAAGGCAGAGACCGAGCCCGCCAAGGAGACCCCGGTCTCCCCCGCCGTTCCGGCCGAGGAAAAGGCTCCGACCAAGAAGACCTCCGTCCGCAAGGCAACGGCCGCCCGCAAGCGCCGCTAATCCGGACGATTAAAACTTATTCCTCAACGCAAAAGAGGGCGCCCCAACCAGGCGCCCTCTTTTGCGTTGAACTTCGCATTAAAAAGAGGGCCGGTTTACTACGACAAAATGGCTCCGGCAGACCACGGCGAGTAATCTTCGAAATTAAGAACGCTTCTACCTGCGGTTTTAATATCACCAAAATGACTGTGGTTGAGATCATTCAATTCGTCGTAGTAAACCGAAGTACTTTTGTTTGGCTACAAATAGTATCGGTATAGACGTTTTTAAATATCGCGATAATTTGGGTGGTAAAACGATTTTCTAGGACAACCGTTCGCCGATGGTAAACGGATGTTGTTTATACAGCCTGTGTACAACAGATATACTTATATCTTGTGCGTAAAGCCCATGGCCCGCAGGCCGTGATTCTATTGAACTGGACCGTATTATGAGATTGATTCACAACAGCCGTCTACCGCAGTTTCGCACTCCGTTTGGCGCTGTGACCACTGGAACTTCCGTTTCGCTCTCGGTGATTTTGGAGGATGCCGACCCCAACCAGGCAACGCTTACGCTGCGCACCTGGGTCGATGAGATCGGTGAGTCTCTGTATCCCATGACGCACGAGGGCGACGGCATATTTACCGTAGAGCTTGAGTGCACCGAGCCCTGTCTTATCTGGTACAGCTTTATCTGCAATATCGAGGGTCAGCCCGAGGTCCGTTTGGGCGCACCGCAGGGTCGCACCGGTGGCGAGGGCGTAACTTACAACTACGCCGAGGTCCCGTCCTTCCAGATCACCGTCTACAAGCACCGCAAAGTTCGTCCTGAGTGGTACGAGCGTGGCATGGTCTACCAGATCTTCCCCGACCGCTATGCCCGCGACGAAAACTGGCGCGAGCGCACGCTTACCGAAGTTGAAAAACCGCGCAAAGGAATCCAGCGCCGCATGGTCGAGGACTGGAACGAACCGCCCGAGTACGAGCGTGCCGAAGACGGCTCCATCAAGACCTGGGATTTTTACGGCGGTTCGCTCAAGGGTATCCAAAATGACCTGCCCCGCATTGCCGAGCTAGGCTTTACGGCCATCTACCTCAACCCCATCTTTGAGGCCGCGAGCAACCACCGCTACGACACGGCCGACTACACCAAGATCGACCCGATTCTGGGCACCGAGCAGGACTTTACCGAGCTGTGCGAGGCGGCCGAGAAGCTTGGCATTTCCATCATTCTGGACGGTGTGTTCAACCATACGGGCGACGACTCGATCTACTTTAACCGCTACGGCAATTATCCCGGCGTCGGTGCTTGGCAGAGCGAGGACTCGCCGTGGCGCGATGCATTTTACTTCCATGAGGACGGTTCGTATGACTGCTGGTGGGGCGTGGGCAACATGCCCGCCATCAATGAGAGCTCCGAACTGGTGCGCGAGCGGCTCCTGGGCAAGGACGGCGTGATCCGTAAATGGCTGCGCGCCGGTGCCCATGGCTGGCGACTCGATGTGGCCGACGAGCTTTCCGACGACTTCCTGGCCGAGATCAAAAAGGCCGTGCTCGCCGAGAAGCCCGACGCGCTGCTGCTCGGCGAAGTCTGGGAAGACGCCTCCAACAAGATCAGCTATGGCCACCTGCGCCGCTATCTGCAGGGCTCGGAGCTCGACTCCGCCATGGACTACCCCTTCCGCGACATGGTCATCGGCTTTTTGATGGGCTACAAGAACGCTTACCAGGCAGCCGAGGATATCGAAACCCTGCGCGAGAACTACCCGCGCGAGGCACTGGCCTGCGCGCTCAATCTGCTTTCGAGCCACGACCGTCCGCGTATCATCTCGGTGCTCGGCGGTGGCCCCGACGAGTCGCAGCTGCCCGAGAGCGAGCGCAGCAAATGGCGCCTGGACGATAACTCGATGGGCCTGGCCAAGAGCCGTTTTTGGCTGGCGACGCTCATGCAGATGACCTTCCCGGGTGTACCCTCAATCTATTACGGCGACGAGTACGGCTTGGAGGGCCTTACCGACCCGGGCAACCGCCGCACCCTGCCGACCAAGGACCAACTCCACGACTTCGACACACTGGCCATCGTTAAGAACGCGTCTGCCGTGCGCCGTGCGCTGCCCTTTATGGTCGATGGCGAGATCAAGGCCTTTGCGCTCAACGACGAAGTCTTGGCTTACACCCGCACGGACAAAGACGGCGAGGCCGCGACGGTTATCATCAACCGCAGCCTGCGCAATTCGCACCGCGTGACGATTCCGGCGCTCGGCGAATGCGCGAGCGACGTGATCAGCGGTCACGAGTGCGAGATCCACAACGGTACCGTCACGCTCGACCTGTACCCGCTGGGCTCTTCGATCATCTATCACCATGCCGAGAAGCGCCTGCAGGAGCCGCTCGATCATGGCGCGGGCGTTGTGTGCCACATCACCTCGGTGCCGACCGATGACGGCAAGCCCGGCACAATCGGTGCGCCCACGCGTCGCTTTATCGACCATCTGGCCGCTATGGGCATGCGCTACTGGCAAGTCCTGCCCATCAACCCGACGGACTTCTTCCGCTCCCCTTACGCTGGGCCTTCGGCCTTTGCGGGCAATATTGACCTGCTGCCCGAGAGTCACGAGGAGCTGGCCGCCGACTTTGCTGCATGGAAGGCTCACGGCGGCGAGGATGCCGACCCGCTGTACACGGCGTTTAAACATCGCAACGCTGATTGGCTCGAAAAGTACTGCGTCTACATGGCCGTTAAGAAGTACTTTGAGGGCGAGTCGCGCCACGATTGGCCGGCAGATGTAGCGCGCTACAACGAGTATCTGATCGATGACAAGCGCTTCCACGACGAGGCCGAGCTGCAGGCGTACATGCAGTATCGCTTTGACCTTGCCTGGTGCGAGCTCATGAACTATGCGCACAAGAAGGGCATCGAGGTCATCGGCGATATCCCGATGTATGTCTCGGACGATTCGGCCGACGCGTGGAGCGAGCCCGAGAACTTCTGGCTGTCCGATACCGGCAAGGCGATTGAGATTTCGGGCGCGCCGCCCGACAACTTTGCGCCCGAGGGCCAGGTGTGGGGCAACCCCACCTTCCGGTGGGATCGCATGAAGGAGAACGGCTATCGCTGGTGGATGGACCGCCTGCGTCGTGCGTTTTCGCTCTACGACCGCGTGCGCCTGGACCACTTCCTGGGCTTCCACAGCTACTTTAGCATTCCCGCCGGTAAGGCCTGTGCCGACGGCCGCTGGCTGGCAGGCCCGGGCAAGGACCTGTTCCAGACCGCCTATGACGAGCTGGGCCCGCTCAACTTTATCGCCGAGGATCTGGGCTATCTGACGCCCGGCGTTCGCGCCATGGCTTCGACCTGCGGCTTCCCCGGCATGGACGTGCTGGAGTTTAGCGACTACGACGTTCGTTGCGGAATTCACCCCACACCGGGAAAGATCCTGTACACCTCGACGCACGACACCTCGACACTTGCCGGCTGGTGCACGCGCTCCTTTGCAGGCGGCGATGAGCCGAGCGGCATTACATTGGCAAGCGAGCTCATGGGCAATGCCCTGGCAAGCGGTGCACCGCTCGTGATGATGCCGCTGCAGGACGTGCTGGGACTGGGCGACGATGCACGTATGAACGTGCCGGGTGTAGCCACAGGCAACTGGACATGGCAGGCTGACGAGGCCGACGTTGCTGCAGCCGAGGAGAAAACTGCGAAGCTCCTGCGCAACACTCATAGATTCTGGGGCGAAGCGTGATAAAACCCCCGATATAGGGTACAGTTACAGCTGTTTGAGTTTTTGCGGGCAGAGCGATCTGCCCGCTTTGTGCTGAAAAGGAAGTATTATGGCGCGCTACGATTACAAGTGCACGAGCTGCGGCAACGTGTTTGAGGTTGAGCACCCCATGTCCGAGACGCCCGAGGTCGTATGCCCTAGCTGCGGTGCCCCGGCATCCAAGACGTTCTCGGCCAGCGGCATTAAGTTCGAAGGCAGCGGTTTCTACAACACCGACCAGCGAAGCGGTGGTTCCAGCACCAACGCCACCAGCGGCTGCTGCGCCAACTGCCCGCATAACCACTAGAAACCAAGCAGCCCCGCGACCGACACCGATCGCGGGGCTATTTCTTTGCGCTAAAGGTGGCTCTATGAGTTGCGGTGAAATAAGGACTGTTTGGCAGCTAGAAGCCGCTATTCAATCCCTATTTCACCGCAACTTAGCAGTTACTTGCGGACCAGTCTGGCGCAGAAGTGGCCGTCGTAGGAGTCGGCGTTTACGGGAACGCTTTGGAAGAGGCCTCGATCGTTCTGGCGTACGGAAACGAGCTTCTTGGCCTGATCGAACTCGGGGAGTTGCAGAATCTGTGCTTCGGAAAGCGGCGCCACGCTAAAGCCGGAACCCTCGGGAGAAGCAAGGAACGCGTCCACCACCTGCGTGTTCTCCTCGTCGAAGACCGAGCAGGTTGCATAGATGAGCTCGCCGCCGGCGGCCACGCGCGCGGCGGCTTCCTTGAGCATCGTAAGCTGCAATTTGGGCAACTCGGTCGTAACGTCGTTCTCAGTTAGGCGCCACGGGATCTCAGGATGACGGCGCATGGTGCCGGTACCCGAGCACGGGGCATCGATAAACACCGTATCGAACAGGACAGGCTTACCAAGCATGGCATCGAACGACGTGAGGACCGCATCGAGCTCGCAGGCATCGCCCGAGACCGTGCGAACACCCTTGATACCGGCCTTATGCAGACGCGCGAGATTTTGATCGCACTTGCGGTCGTGCAGATCGAGCGCGGTGTGCTGACGATCGTAGCCGGCACGCTTGGCCTGGCACATCATCACATAGGTCTTGGTGCCACGACCGGCGCCGATCTCTAGGCAACGCTCGGGACGGGTCGCCGCGGTAGCAATGAGCTGGGCGTTAAGGTCCGAGGCCACGGCCGCCGCGCGCTCAAACACGCCCGATGCAACCGTGGCCTGCGCATCGACCGGCGCATGGCAACCCGGGAACACGGGCGCCACAAGCTGCGATAGGTACGGATCGGGTTTGGTTGCAAAGGCATTCTCATGCAAAGCGAGCGGCGCGGGCGCCAGATTGCCGGCAAAGTTGAGCGCGCCCTCGGGCGTATCGAACGACGCCATAATGCGTGCGCACAGCCAACGCGGCATACCCATCAGGCGAGACAGGCGAACCAAACGGCGCTCGGACTCATCAGCACCCGCGGCGGCGGCAAAGTCCTCGACGTTGTCCGCGACCTTATGCAGCACGGCGTTCGCCAGACCGGCAGCCGACTTAGCGCCGCTACGAACCAGCTCAACGCCCTGACTCACGGCAACTCGGCCAGGGGTATGCAGGTAGAGCATCTCGAAGGCCGAGATGCGAAGCGCCATGCGAACGCGCGGCGCGACCTTTTTGGGCTTATCCAAAAATTGATCGAGCAACTCATCCAAAATGCCCTGCGTCGCGGCAACACCGAGCGCCAAGCGAGCGGCAAACGCGGAATCGCGCTGGTCGATGGCCTTGGCGGAAGCACGGGAAGACAACACGTCGCGCGCATACATGCCGCGACGATCGGCCTCCATCAACACATCGAGCGCAAGCTTGCGAGCGGGAGACAACTTGCTCATGACAGTACACCCCACCTAAGTTCGGCACCCTGCAGGCCGGCAGCCCAGGCCGAAGCGGCCATGGCACGCTTACCGTCGGGCTTAACCTCGAGCAGCTCTACCGCGCCATCGGAAAGGCCCAGATAGACACGCTTGCTCTTGACGGCAACAGCGCCCTCGCCAAGCGACACGTCAGCAGGCGCGGCATCGAGCACACGCACGGTCTTGCCGGCAATCACGCAGCGAGCAGGCGCGGTATCGGACGAAGCCAACACGTGGCGCACGCAGTCGAGCGCCCCCATCTGCGGATCCAGACGCATCTCCTGCTTAGAAATCTTGGCAGCATGCGTAACGAGCGACTCATCCTGTTCAGTCCACACGGCGGTGCCATCGGCAACCGACGGCAGCGTATCCGCCAGCAGCTTGCCGCCCAGCTCGCCAAGCTCCATGGTCAGTGCCTCGGCATGCTTACCCGCAACCGAGGTCGAGACCTGCGCGCAATAAGCGCCCGTATCCACGCCATGCCCAATGCGCATAATGGAAACGCCAGCAACCTCGTCACCAGCAAGAATGGCACGCTGAATGGGAGCAGCGCCACGCCAACGCGGCAGCAGCGAAGCATGAACATTCACAATACCAAGCGGCGCCATATGCAGTACCTCATCAGGCAAAATGCAGCCATAGGCAGCCACACAGAAAATGTCAGCCTGGGCAGCCTGAAGCGCCTCAACAACATCAGGCGTCATACGATTGGCCTCAACAACCGGCAACCCCAACTCAAGCGCCTTGGACTTAACAGGAGAAGGCTCAAGCTTCTTACCACGCCCACGAACAGCATCGGGACGAGTAATTACGAGCGCAATCTCATTCCCAGCCTCAATAAGCGAAGTCAGCGAAGGCACAGCAAAATCAGGCGTACCCATAAACACAATACGCATAAAGAACGTCTCCCCTCAACCAAAGCCGAGACGGCTACAAATAACGGCGGAAAGCCAAGTACCAAGCACATCCGCAATAACAATTCAACAAGAACAAATATACCCAAAACCAAAGAAAGAGCCGCAATAAAAGCAGCTCCCTCTCAACAAAGACTATCAGCGAAGACGCCCCTCCCTGGCCCGACGGCACCCGGGCGAGGAGGAGCACGAAAACGCAGTCCCCTTCCGCCGCAGGGCTTAGGTTATTGCTCCACGCGCAGTTCCGCACGAGCCGAAGAGCACTTAATGTGCTCTTCGTGCGAGCAGGACTGTTTGAGCATGGAGCAAAACCTAAGCCCTGCGGCGAAAGGGGACGGTGGGATCTACTCAGTCTCGCCCGGTCGAGCGCCACGGGCCAGGGCGTCCTGGTACTCCTTGACTGCCTTGATCCTCTGCATGGGCTTAAGGCGCTCGAACATGGTGTTGCCGTGCAGGTGATCGATCTCGTGCTGCAGACACACGCAGAATAGGTCGCCCGAGGCCTCGTAGCGAATCAGGTTGGCGTCCAGGTCGTACGCCTCGACGACGACATGGTCGGGACGATCGATCTCGCAGCTAATGCCAGGGATGGACAGGCAGCCCTCGCTAAACGGCACCAGATGGTCGCTCTGCTCAACAATGACAGGGTTGATGAGCACGTACGGGTCATAGTCATTCTTGTCGCTGTAATCGCAGTCGATGGTGACGAGTTGAATGAGCTCACCGATCTGCGGGGCGGCCAGGCCGCAACCGCCGTTGTCGAACATCATCTTCTTCATCTTCTCGGCAAGGGCCTCGATCGCCGGGGTGATCTCCTCGATGACGGCGCACTCCTGACGCAAACGAGGGTCGGGCGACAGTACGATTCCGTTGGCTTCCATGGCCATCCTTTCGGGTTGTTACATCAAATCATAGGCGTCGACGTCAACGCTCACGCTCACGCCGCGCACGGAGCCCACCTCTTTGAGGCAGGCGTCGATATCATCAGAGACATGGTACCCCACGGGCGACTTCACAAGCAGGTGGAAGCGATAACGGTCCTTGGCTCTCTCGATTACACACGAAGCCGGGCCCAGCACCTGCGGCACGGCGCTCCCCGCCCGCAAAAAGTCGGGAGCGGCGGCGTGCCAGTGGCGCTTGAGCAGCTTTGCGATGCGCCCAATGTAGTCCTGCGCGTCATCCGCGTTCGCCGACCACACCAAAATGTTAACCAGGCGCACAAACGGCGGATACAGCGCGTCGCGACGCTGGTCCAGGTCGTAGTCGGTAAAGATCGAACGGTCGTGCTCGGCAACGGCGCGAATGACCGGGTCCTCGGGCAGATAGGTCTGGATGATGACCTCGCCAGGGCGATCGCCGCGTCCGGCACGGCCCGCGACCTGCTCCAGCAAATCGTAGGAGCGCTCCCCCGCTCTAAAATCGGGTAGCTTTAATGCAAAGTCGGCATTGACCACGCCCACAAGGGTAACCTCGGGAAAGTCGAGGCCCTTGGCGATCATCTGAGTGCCCAGCAGCACCGCGCAATCGGCGGCATCGAACTGCTCGAGCAACTTCTTATGCGCGTCCTTGCCACGCGTGGAATCGGCATCCATGCGAATGATGGCGACATCCTCGGGCAGCATCTGGTGCAGCGCGTCCTCGATCTGCTGCGTGCCCAGACCCATTTTTGCCAGGTAACGGCTGCCGCACTTGGGGCAACGACTCGTGGGCGCGGGATACGGCTGCACGCGCCAGGACGAACCACAGGTGTGACATTGCAGCGTATGGGTGCGCTCGTGGTACGTAAGCGCCGTAGAGCAGTGGTTGCAGGTGGGGACGCAACCGCACTCGCGGCACATCAAAAACGGCGCAAAGCCGCGGCGGTTATGCAGCAGCACAGCCTTCTCGCGGCGCTCGACCACGCGTTCCAAGCCTTCCATCAGCGGTTTTGAGAACATGGAGCGGCTGCCGTGCGAAAACTCGCGGCGCAGGTCGGCAATGCGAACCTCGGGCAGCACGGCGTGTCCCGGGCGCTCGGGCATCTCGACGCGTGTCCAAGTGGCACCGTTGAACGTGCCGCGACGGCAGCGGTCGAGGGCCTCAGCAGAAGGCGTAGCCGAGCCCAACACGAGCGGGCAGCGATAGCGGCGCGCCATCTCGGCCGCCACCTCGCGCGCGTGGTAACGCGGGCTGGAGCCCTGCTTGTAGCTGGTCTCGTGCTCCTCGTCGATGATGATAAGGCCCAGGTCGCTGAGCGGGCAAAAGAGCGCCGAACGCGCGCCGACAACAACACGGGCGACACCGCTGGCAACCATGTCCCACTGGTCTAGGCGCTCACCGGCCGAAAGACGCGAATGGAAAACCGCGACCGTCTCGCCAAAGCGCGAACGGAAGCGCCCGACGGTTTGGGCCGTCAGCGAGATCTCGGGCACAAGCACGCACGCTGAACGGCCGGCCGCGAGCACGCGCTCGATGGCGGAGAGATAGACCTCAGTTTTACCGGATCCGGTGACGCCGTCTACAAGCACCACGTCGCCGTGGGCGTCAAGACGGGCGCGCTCAATCTGCGCAAGCGCCTGCTGCTGCCCGTCCGTGAGCGCGACCGGCGCCTTGCCGCTCGCCGAGGACAGCGTGGTCTGCTCGCTGCAGCCACGCCAGGCACGACGCTCCTCCACCACCACGACGCCGCGTTTTTCGAGCGCCTTGATGGTCGCCGACATACTGTTGTAGAGCAGGTTGAGGTCGCGCGTCGTGACCGGTCCGCACTGGAGCGCCTCGATAAGCTGGCGCTGGCGAACCGCTGTCTTGGGCGGCGTATAGTCAAAGCCTTCGGGTGTAAGCATCACCCAGCGGTTTTGAATAGGCTTGACGGCGGGGCGCTCGACCGCCCACGCCCCGTCATCGCCCTTAACGACACGCGGGCTGCCACCCGGAGGCAAGAACAGGCGCAGGCATTCAGAAAGCGTCGCGACATAGTCGCGGCTCATCCAACGCGCAATGCGGGCGGCCTCGGCGCCAAAGAGCGGTTTGCTGAGGATAGCCTCGATAGGCTTGATGCGCACGGAATCGAGGGCGGCGTTGCCTTGCAAGTCGCCCAGCTCAGACGCAATGTCGACGATATAGCCCGCGGCCGCGCGGTTGCCAAAATGAACTAGGACGGTGGAGCCGATCTGGGGCTCATTGGCGAGGGTCTGCGGAATGCCGTAGGCAAACGCCTCGGACAGCGCACGGGTGGGAATGTCGAGGACCACGCTCGCGTAGGCGGCAATGGGCTCTGGCACAGGCTCAGGCTTGGCCTGCTCGGCAGTGCGGCCGGCCCTTACGGGAGCCTGCTCGGGTTCAGGCGAACCAAACAGTGACAGTTGCTCGGCCATGGTCTCTGTGCCTCCCATCCCATACGCCTTGAGAAACAAGAGCCCCGCTCGGGTGAACGGGGCTCGGATACATGCGTTTGCGCGACTGTTACAGCGCCATCGTGCGGGCGCGATCGATGCGCGCCAGGCAGTCGTCACGGCCGACGAGCGCCATAGTCTCGCCCAGCGGAGGGCTCACCATGTTGCCGCAGACGGCGACGCGCACGGCCTGGAACACCACGCGCTTCTTGAGGTCCATCTGCTCGGGCAGCGGTTCAAGCGCGGCATCGATGTTGGCGGCCGTCCACTCGGTAACACCCTCGAGCGCGGTCTTGGCGGCGTCCAGAATGGCGCCCATGCCCTCCTTGGCCAGGCCCTTGTTGACGGACTTCTCGTCATATTCGAGGGTCTCGGCCGTGGCAAAGATGGGGGCGGCGACGGTCACGGCGTCGGCCGGCATCTTGGTGCGCGGCTTGACGATGGCAGCGAGCGCGTCGATCCAGTCCTCGCCGTACTCGACGTTACCCTCGATAAGGCCTGCCTCGTGCAGCTCGGGGACCATGATCTCGTCGACAAACTGAGCATCGGACATGCCGTTGATGTACTCGGCATTGACCCAATCGAGCTTCTTGGGGTCGAAGGTCGCCGGGTTCTTGGAGATGCGGTCGAGCGAGAACTTGCTGGCCAGAACATCGCGCGGGATGATCGTGGTCTCGCCGTCGAGCGACCAGCCGAGCAGTGCCAAGTAGTTGACGAACGCATCGGGCAGGTAGCCGGCATCGCGGTACTCCTCCACCGAGGTGGCGCCATGGCGCTTGGAGAGCTTTTTGCCGTCGGCGCCCAGAATCATGGAGATGTGGGCGAACGTAGGCACGGGCGCACCGAGGGCCTCGTAAACCATGACCTGACGCGGGGTGTTGGACAGGTGGTCGTCGCCGCGGATGACGTGGGTGATCTTCATCATGGCGTCGTCGACGACGGTCGCGAAGTTGTACGTGGGCGTGCCGTCGGAGCGGAAGATGACAAAGTCGTCGAGCTCCTTGGCGTCAAAGGTCACCTCGCCATGGACGGCGTCGTGAATGACGACGTCGCCGCGGTCCTCGGGCACCTTGATGCGCAGGACGTAGGGCTCGCCGGCCTCGATGCGGCGGCGGGCCTCCTCGGGATCAAGATCGCGGCAGCGGCGCTGATAGCCCTGGAAGGGGTCCTTGCGCTCCTGAGCGGCCTTGCGGTCGGCCTCGAGCTGCTCCTTGGTGCAGAAGCAGGGATAGGCCTTGCCCTCATCCCAGAGCTGCTGGGCGGCCTGCTTATACAGGTCCAGGCGCTCGGTCTGGGCATAGGGGCCAAAGTCGCCGCCCACCTCGGGGCCCTCGTCCCAGTCAAGACCCAGCCAACGCATGGCGCGTAGGATGATCTGCGTGTTCTCGTCGGTGGAACGGGTGGGATCGGTGTCGTCGATGCGCAGGATGAACGTGCCGCCGTTTGCGCGGGCAAAAGCCCAGTTATAGATAGCGGTGCGGGCGCCGCCGATGTGCAGCTTGCCCGTCGGTGAGGGTGCAAAGCGGACGCGAACGTCTGATGCCATGGAAATCTCCTCGATTGCAGGATGGATGTCTAACCGCACCAGTATAAAGCATCAACGCAACCTCCGCACAAAGGGCATCGACCCACTCATTGGGGATACTCATTGGGGACAGTCTTAAATGACCATTCTTTGGGCAACCTGTCGGCACTTAGGTAAGGCTGGTCATTTAAGACTGTCCCCAATGAGTAGGTGCGGAAAGGGTGTGAATGTTTGATTTACGCGCTATGATGTGCCCTTGCATAGAGAGCCCGGCGGAATGGTAACGGTCGCCGGGACACGTTTTTTGAAAGGACAATCATGTCAGAAGAACTTCGTTCCATCCCGCCCCAACACGGGTCCTTTGTTTTTACGTCGGAGTCGGTGACCGAAGGTCATCCCGATAAGATCGCTGACCAGATCAGCGACGCCGTCCTCGACGCAATCCTCGCCAAAGAAATAGAGCTACAGGAGCAGGGCTACATCGCCCCCAACGGCGTGCCTGCCAACGTGGAGAACGTCCGCTGCGCTTGCGAGACCCTCGTGACCACCGGCACCGTCATCGTCGCCGGCGAAATTCGCACCCAGGCCTATGTCGACGTACAGGAAATCGCCCGCGGCGTTATCCGCCGCATTGGCTACAACCGTGCCAAGTTCGGTTTTGACTGCGATACCTGCGGCGTTATGAGCCTCATCCACGAGCAGTCGCCCGATATCGCCCAGGGCGTTGACGAGTCCTTCGAGACCCAGACCGGCGCTACCACCGACCCGATCGACCTGATCGGTGCCGGCGACCAGGGCATGATGTTCGGTTATGCCTCCAACGAGACCAAGACCCTCATGCCCATGCCACACTACCTGGCAAGCCGCCTGGCCGAGCGCCTGGCCGCCGTGCGTCACGACGGTACCCTGCCCTACCTGCGTCCCGACGGCAAGACCCAGGTCACCGTGCGCTACGAGGAAGGCAAGCCCGTCGAGGTCACGACCATCGTCATCTCCACGCAGCACGCCGCCGAGATCGAGGACATGGGCAAGATCAAGGCCGACCTCATAGAGCACGTCATCACCCCGGTCATGGCCGCCGAGAACATGCCGAACCCCACCGGTCGCTTTGTCGTGGGCGGCCCCATGGGTGACACGGGCCTCACCGGCCGAAAGATCATCGTTGACACCTACGGCGGCTACGGCCGTCACGGCGGCGGTGCCTTTAGCGGCAAGGACTGCACCAAGGTCGACCGCTCCGCCGCGTATGCCGCGCGCTGGGTCGCCAAAAACGTGGTCGCCGCCGGTCTGGCCGACCGCTGCGAAGTCGAGCTTGCCTACGCCATCGGCGTTTCCAAGCCCCTCTCAATCATGGTCGACACCTTCGGTACCGCCAAGGTTGCCGAGGACAAGATCGTCGAGGCCGTGGAGAAGACGTTCGACCTGCGCCCGGGCGCCATCATCCGCGACCTAGACCTGCGTCGCCCCATCTACGAAAAGACGGCAGCCTACGGTCACTTCGGCCGCGAAGACCCCGACTTCACCTGGGAGAAAACCGACCGAGTCGAAGAACTCAAAGCAGCCTGCGGACTGTAAGCTTACCCGAAAAGCTACAGCCAAAAACAACGTACCAAAAGAAGTACCGGCCCCAACCGGTACTTCTTTTTTATTTAAAGGTGGTGAAGATGAGCCTACCTGGGACATGGAATAGGTCACAGGCCGATAAATTTTGCAGCAGAGCGACTCCAACCATGTATCCTAAGTTCCGAGGGCTTTGGTATTTGGTCGATCGCGAGTTCCGCACGAGCCGGAGGCCACTTAATGTGGCCTCCATGCGAGCCAGGACTGTAGAGCAGGCGACCAAATACCAAAGCCCTCGGAACGACGGGACAAGTATGCCCCGCCCCTCGGAACGACGGGACAAGTATGCCCCGCCCCTCGGGACGACGGGATAGATAAGGAGCACCCATGGCAGGCAAGCCGCAAACACTAGCTACGACCTCGGCATTCGAGATCTTGGGCCCCGTCATGGTCGGCCCCAGCTCATCGCACACCGCCGGCGCCCTGCGTTGCGCCCAAGTTGCCGCCAGCCTGCTGGAAGGCCGCATCACCAAAGTCACCTTTGGCCTGTGGAACTCCTTCGCCCACACCTACCGCGGCCACGGCACCGACCGTGCGCTCGTCGCGGGCATCCTGGGCCTCGACACCGATGACGAGAACATCAAGCAGGCCTTCGACCTCGCGCGCGAGCAGGGCCTCGAATATCACTTTGACATCAAAGGCGACGACGCCTCCATCCACCCCAACACCGTCGACATCGAAATGGTCGACGACACAGGCGCCACGGCACAGGTCCGCGGCGAGAGCCTGGGCGGTGGCAAGATGCGCATCAGCCGCATTAACGGCGTCGGCGTCGACATCTCGGGCATGTATTCCACGCTCTTCGTGGCGCACAAGGACGTTCCCGGCGTGCTCGCCGCGCTCACGAACCTGCTCGCCTACGCCCACGTGAACATCGCCTTCTGCCGCACCTACCGCACCGAAGTGGGCGGCCAGGCCTACTCCGTCTTTGAGACCGACGGCACGCCCGACGACACCGTCGTCCCCATGCTGCGCAAGCTCGACAATGTCGATTACGCAACGTTCATCGAGCTCCCCGGTTCTGCCTCGTCGCTCTCTCCCGGTGTCTCGGCCAAGGAAATCTTCGACGACGGCGAGCAGCTGCTCGATGCGTGCGAGGAACTGGGGCTCAGCATCGGCGCCGTCATGGCCGTTCGTGAGGCGCGTCTGACCGGCGAGGCCCACGCCGTCGCTGCCATGCGCCGCGTGCTCGACGTCATGCGCGAGGAGACCACGGCCCCCATCGCCAATCCGCAGCGCTCACTCGGCGGGCTTATCGGCGGCGAGGCCAAGCTTGTCGAAGCCACCGGCCGCAACGATTTGAGTGCAAGCCTGATGGGCCCCGTTCAGACCGACGCCGTGGCCCGCGCCATGGCCGTGCTCGAGCGCTCCGCCACGATGGGTGTGATCGTCGCGGCTCCAACGGCAGGATCCGCGGGTGTTGTGCCCGGCTGCGTACTGGCGCTCGCCGATCGCTTGCAGCTCGACGACGAGCAAGTCATGGACGCGCTCTACTGCGCAGCCGCCATCGGCCTCAACCTCACCACAAGCGCCTGCGTCGCCGGCGCCGAGGGTGGCTGTCAAGCCGAGGTGGGAAGCGCCGCCGCCATGGCAGCCGCCGCGCTGGTGCAGATGCTCGACGGCACGCCCGAGCAGGCGCTCGACGCCAGTTCCATCGCGCTGAGTAACCTGCTGGGCCTCGTTTGTGACCCCGTCGGTGGCCTCGTGGAGGTGCCCTGCCAAAACCGCAACGCCATCGGCGTGGCAGCGGCCTTTAGCTCGGCACAACTCGCCCTCGCAGGCATTAAGAGCTTGGTGCCGTTTGACCAGATGGCACATGTCATGCTCTCGGTGGGTCACGCGTTGCCGGCCACGCTGCGCGAGACGGCAAAGGGCGGCATCGCGCAGGCTCCGGCCGCACTTTCGGCCTGTGCAAAATGCGGGGTGTGCGGATAGCGGCAAAGAACAACTCAAAGGTGGGACAAATGTCCCACCTCTTTTGAATGCCACCGTTTCCGTACCACAAACAGCAGGGCAATCGCTATAATGCAAGCCCAGTAAAAACACGATGAACCGCAAGGCGAAAATCGAAGGATATGCATACGATGTCGCAAAACGATCGAACTCAACTGATTCCCGATCCGCAGCAGCCGAGCAGGCACACCGGCGGCGTTCAGTCGCCGCGTCCTATCGCGCCGAGCCACGGTCAGCAGCGTGGTGCGGCAAACGCTTCTCAACGCCCGAACCAACAGCGACAGCAGCGTCAACAACGTCAGCAGCGCCAGGCAAACGGCAATGCGCCTAAGCAGCCCCCCACGCACGCTCGAGGCGATCGCGGCCCCGCGCGCAAGCCCGCCGGCAACAATAAATCGGGCAAAAAGACGACGCTCTTTGTCGTCCTGGGTCTTATCGTCATTGTCTATATCGTAGGCATCGTAGCGTTTTCGCAGCTAGCTTACCCCAACACCACCATTGCCGGCGTCGACGTCTCGTTCTCCAACGCTTCGTCTGCCGCCACCAAGGTCAACTCGGCATGGAAGCACTATAAGCTCGCCGTGACAGGCGATGACTTTAACTGGACCTATCAGCCCGAGTCCGATGAGCCCATTGTCGACGGAGAAGCCGCCTCAAAAGAGATCATCAGCCACAACGAGGCCTTTGTATGGCCGGTCCGCCTTGTGGAATCCTTAAGCGGCAAGACCAAAACAACTGCTACCTCCAACGAAGTCGATCTTGATCAAGACGTCGACCTGTCCATGCTCTCCGACAACTTTGACCAAAAGAAGTTTGAGAAGGATCTGGGCACCGCCATCGACGAGTTTAACGAGGGGCGTTCGGGCACGTTCGAGGCCAATTGCTCCTATGACGAGCAGGCCGGCAAGTTTACCGTCGAGAAGGCGCGCTCCAACGAAAAACTCAACCGCGAGCATGTCATTAAGTATGCCGAGCTCGAGCTTGCCTCGCTGGCCGAGACCGTAGATCTTGCCAAGCTCGGCAACGATGCCTATGAGCCGCTCAATGGAACGCTGACCGATGATCAGATTCAGGCCGCATGCGATGCCGCCAACAACTTCCTGGGCGTCAACGTGACTCTCAAGCTCAACGGCGAGGATGCCGGAAAGGTCGACGGCAGCTCCGTTTTGCAGTGGATCAGCTTTGTCGATCCGGCCAACCCCACGCTCGATACGTCGCAGATCAGTAGCTGGGCAGCCGAGCTCGCCAACGGCTTTAATACCGTGGGCTCCACTCGTTGGTGGACGCGCGCCGATGGCAAGCAGTGCGCCGTCGAAGGCGGCGACTTTGGTTGGTCCATCGACAGCAGCTCGCTCGCCAAGCAGGTCGAGGACGCCATTAACAACAAGCAGACCGGCGAAATCGAGATCAAGTACTCACAGAAGGCCGACACTTTTACCGCAAAGGGAGAGCCCGACTGGAAGGCATACATCGATGTCGATCTGTCCGAGCAGCACGCGCGCTACTACGACGAGAACGGCAATATCGTGTGGGAGGCCAACTTTATTTCCGGCAAACCTGGCGAAGACGCCACCCCCGAGGGCGTGTGGCAGATCAACAGCAACGACGGCGGCAGCACCCTGATCGGAGCCAAGGACCCCGAGACCGGTAAGCCCAAATACGAGAGCCCGGTGAGCTACTGGATGCCTTTTGAGGGCAACATGATCGGTTTCCACGATGCCACCTGGCAAAACGACAAGAGCTTCGATAATGCCGAGTCGTACAAGTGGTGCGGCAGCCACGGTTGCATCAACCTGCGCCTGGCAGACGCCAAGGCACTGCACGATTGCATCAAAGTCGGCCTGTGCGTGGTTGTCCACTCGTAGTGCAACGCGCACATTCCTACAACATGGAGCTGCTGCGACCAATCTAACAGTTCCGAAAGAAACCGTCCCATGCGCCCGCCCCAACCGGTGGGCGCATATACTTATCGAGGTACTTTCTATAAAGGAGACGCTATGCCGAATGTCCCCACGATCACCCCGGGCCCAGATGATACCGAGCACACGCTCGAAGGTGCCACCGAAACGATTCCTCTGATTACAAACGTACATGCCGACAAGCAGAGCGGACGAGCGAACGATACGGCCGAGATTTCCGATGAAGAGGCATATGCCAAGCTCAAGGCAAAACGTGCCGAACGTCGACGCAAAAAGCTCATCCGACGCGGCATTGCGGCCGGCGTCGTGGCCGCCATTGTGCTCATCGCCGTTGTCGTGACCTTAGCCATCAACGCACGGCCCGCAGGCAACAACGGGCCGGTGACCGACATGGTGACCGAGGGCACGTTTACCACAACGGTCGAGGCGAAAGGCCAGCTCAAACCCATTTCGTCCTCAGTGGTCTCCCCTTCTGTCGACGGCACGGTCGATTCTATCAACGTGCAGGCAGGCCAATCCGTCGACGAGGGCGACGTGCTTATGACCATTAAAAACGACGAGCTCGATCGCAACGTTGCCGAGGCGCAACGTGCAGTTGCAGCCGCTCAGGAAGACCTCGCCAACGCGCAGAAAGCCGCAGCCGCCGCACAGGCCACCCCAACGACGGACGTCGAGGGAGCTTCCGCAGCGGCTGGCGTCTCCGCCGCATCAGCGGACACGAACGCCGTATCGGCCGCGCAGCGCAGCCTCGCATCGGCCCAGGCAAACCTCGACCAGGCAAACGCCAAGGCCTCCAGTCGCACGGTCACGGCCCCGAGCTCGGGTAGCATCGTGGAGCTCAATGCCAAAGTGGGCGCCACGGTTACAGGCGGCATGATCATGGGCGAAAGCGATACGAGCGGCGGCAAGCAGTGCATGCAGATCGCCAACCTATCCAAGATGAAGGTGACCGTGCAGGTGGGCGAAAAGGACATCGCCAAGATCGCCGTTGGGCAGAGCGCCAACGTCACGTATCCCGCGTTTCCCGATATCGTGAGCCAGGGCACCGTCACGGCTATCGCGTCGGTGGCAAACTCCAACGCCGCCAACGGTGGCGGCGGCAGCGTAACCTTTAACGTCGACATTCTCATCGAGGCGCCCGACGCGCGCCTGAAGCCGGGCATGACGGCCGAGGTATCGGTGGTGACCGAGCAGCTCGACGACGTGGTGATGGTGCCGACGATGGCACTCATGACCGAAGACGGCGAACACTATTACGTCAACGTGGCGACTGATGACGAGGGCAAGCAAACCCGTCGCGTGAAAGTGACCGTCGTGACGCAAAACGACAACGAAGCCGTAGTCGGCAAGACACAGGTCAAGCGCGACGACCAGGGCAACGAGATCAACCCCAACGTGCCGGTTATCAAGCTGCGCGATGGCGACACCCTCGTCATGGACACCGGAGCGGACGCAATGGCTGACGGCGGCTACAACGCGAATTCGGGCAGCATGTCTGCCGGCGAGGGTATGTAATGCGTCCCGTTATCGACATCCGCAACGTGCACCGCATCTTTGAGAGCGAGGCCGGCTGCGCCCATATCCTGCACAACGTGAGCCTGGCGGTAGATCCCGGCGAGTTCGTCGCCATTACCGGCCCCTCGGGCTCGGGCAAGTCAACGCTCATGAACATCCTGGGCTGCCTGGACAAACCGACGGCGGGCGACTACTACCTGCAAGGGCTCAACGTGGCCGAGCTTGACGATGACGAGCTCACCGAAGTTCGCGCCCTGAGCATTGGCTTTGTCTTTCAGAGTTTCAACCTGCTGCCGCGCCTGTCGGTTATCGAAAACGTCATGTTGCCGCTGGCCTACACCAATGTGCCCCGTAGCCAGCGCGAGATGCGCGCCGTGCACGCGCTGCAGGCCGTCACACTACCGGTCGACCACTGGGACCACCGCATATCCGAGCTCTCGGGCGGCCAGATGCAGCGTGTCGCCATCGCACGCGCCCTCGTCAATGACCCGCCCATCATTCTGGCCGATGAGCCAACGGGAAACCTAGACTCCGCCACTGGAGCGCTTGTGATGGAGACCTTCCATAGACTTCAGGAGCGCGGCAAAACCATCGTTCTTATCACACACGACCCCGGCATCGCCGCCGAAGCCGACCGTGCCGTGACCATCCGCGACGGCCGCATTCACGACGGCGCGTATATTCCACATGCACCGCGGACCCTGCGTGGCGCCGTAGATAGCCTGCCCATGATTTCCGCCTCCGCCAACCCGCCGAAAGGAGTGGTGGCATGAGCGCCCGCGATCTCATCCAGGAAGCCCTTCACTCGCTCGAGGCCAACAAGGGGCGCAGCCTGCTCACCATCCTGGGCATTGTCATCGGCATCGCCTCGGTTATTGCCATGACTTCGCTCATCGGCGGCATCCAAAATAGCTTGGTCAACAGCCTGGGCCTCAACGCAGCTCGTATGGTTCAGATCTATTCGTCCCAAGAACTCACCGATTCTGACGTTCAGAAGCTTCAAAAACTAGTGCCGCAGGTAGAGCAGATCGGAATTGTCGACAGCGCGTACACCGAGTACAAGACCGGCGATAAAAGCTATACCGTCATGGCACAGGGCGTCGATAGCGACATGCTCGACGCGGTGGGGGCCAGCAAGCTCGTTGCGGGGCGCACCTATTCCCAGGCCGAGTCTCAATCAGGCTCGCGTGTGGCGCTCATCAGTCGCGGCGGCGCCGATCAGCTTTACGGCAACGAACAGGACGCGGTGGGGAAAACCATCAAGGTGTCCAACGGCGAGGTGCAGATTGTAGGCGTGATTGATGGCGGCAGCGACTCCATGGGCTCTCTCACGCTGTATATGCCACGCGAAACCATCTCAGGTCTGTTTGGCGACGAGAATCCCTCATTCCCCAGCGTGACGGCACTTGCCGCCGAGGGCACAGACATGGATGAGCTTTGTAAGACCATCGAGTCCAAGGTGCGCACGATGAAGGGCATCGCGGAGAATGATGAGTACGACAGTGTATCGGCGACCTCCATGAAAAGCGCCATCGATGCGCTCAACTCCTTTATGGGCGCGTTCTCACTCATCATGGGCTCTGTCGCCAGTATCTCGCTGCTTGTCGGCGGTATCGGCATTATGAATATGATGCTCACCAACGTGACTGAGCGCATCCGCGAGATCGGTATTCGCCGTGCCCTGGGCGCAAGTCGTCGCGATATCACCGCGCAGTTTTTGGCCGAGTCTTCGGCGCTGTGCGTCACCGGCGGACTGTTGGGTGTCCTGATTGGCTATCTGCTGGCCTGGGCTCTTGCGATGTTTGCCGCAGGATCAGGGGTTCTCGGCGAGCTCGGTGCCAGCGGGCAAATCACACCGAGCTTTTCAATCGCCACGGTATTGCTGGCCTTCGCCGTCTCCGTCGGCATCGGCGTAATCTTTGGCTTCTACCCCGCTCGCCGCGCGGCAAAGCTCGACCCGGTGGAGTGCCTACGCTACCAGTAAGCCACCACCAACAAGTTGCGGTGAATTAGGGACTGAATATGCTATCTAGTAGCAAAACAGACACTATTTCACCGCAACTTATTGAAGGGCTGCTTGCGCCAGTTCCGGGCGTCGTCCTCGAGCTATTGGCGGATGACGGGCTTGTACGGGTCGAGCTTGCTCGGGGCGCTCCTCCTCGCGGGCGGGAGGGCGCGCTAGGCGCGGCGAGCGCCTAGCGCGCGAACTCCCGTAAGAGCGCGTCTTCCACTTCCCGAAGCGAAAGGGCCCCGCCTCCCTCGGCGGGACGGGCGACCACGATACAGCGCGCTCCCACGTCGCGCGCGGAGGCGATCTTCTCGGCCGTGCCGCCTACGGTTCCCGAGTCCTTGGTCACAAGCCACTGGGCGCCCACCTGCCGAAGCATCGCCTCGTTGAGCTCGCGGGTGAAGGGCCCCTGCATGCCGATGACGTGCGACGGCGAAAACCCCGCGTCGATGCACTTCGTTATAGCACCGGGCAGCGGGAGTACACGCACGAAGAAGCGCTCCGCGTAATCGGCGACGCGCGTGTAGGGAGCAAGCTCCTTGCTCCCCGTCGTGAGAAGCGCGCGACCCGGGTTCTCGGAGAGAAAGCGCGCCGCGCAGGCGATCGACGCGACCGACACGACGCCTTTGGGAAGCGCCTCGACCGGGCGCGCAAGGCGCAGGAATCGTGTACCCACGGCGAGCGAAGCGGCCCGGATGTTGCCGCTTGCGAGCGTAGCGAAGGGATGCGTGGCGTCGACGACGATGCGCGCGCCGGAAAGTTCGCGCTCCATGTCGGCCTCGTCGAGCCTGCCCGCATGCACCTCGATGCCCGGAAGCTCGCCCAGAAGCTCGCCTCCGTACTCGGTTGCCGCGTAGGCACGGGCGGGGATGCCCACCCCGCTCGCCCATTCGCACAGAAGGCGGCCCTCGGTGGTGCCGGCGAAGATGCGCAGCGCCGGCGCGGATGCGGGCGCCGTCACTTCGGGCCGCCTGGGCGCGTGATCTGGTAGAGAAGCGCGTTCGTAATGGCGGCCGCCACGGTCGAGCCGCCCTTGCGACCCCTCGCGACGATGGCCGGCACGTGTCGCGCGAGTAGCTCCTCTTTCGCCTCGACCACGTTCACAAACCCGACCGGCACCCCAATGACGAGCGCGGGCGCGATCTTCCCCGCGTCCATGAGCTCGGCGAGGCGCAGAAGTGCTGTGGGAGCGTTGCCGACGGCCACGATGAGCGGACCCTCGATGCCGCAAGCTTTGTCCATGCTCGCAACGGCGCGAGTCGTGCCCGCGGCGCGCGCAGCCGCGGCGACATCAGGGTCGGCCATGTAGCACACGGCCTTGCAGCCGAGCTTCGCGAGTGCGGGCTTGCTTATGCCTGCGAGCGCCATGTTCGTGTCGGTGAGCACCGTGGCCCCTGCGCGCAGTGCGTCGAGAGCACAGTGCGCGGCGTCATGGGTGAATACGAGGGAATCGGCGTACGAGAAGTCGGCAGTGGTGTGGATGACGCGCTTCACGACGGGCTCTTCAAGCGGCGGGAACGTGCGGCCGCCGAGCTCTTCGGTGATGATCTCGAAGCTGCGCCGCTCGATGTCGCCGGGCGCCATCTCCTTGGAATCCATCTAGTACTCCACTCCTTCCCTTGCACCTATCCCCTGAGCGTAGGGGTGTTTCTCGCACCGCATCTCGGTTATGTAGTCGGCCTTCTCCACGATCTTGCGGGAAGGCGCGCGCCCGGTGAGCGCTACTTCGACGCCGCGCGCGGACATATCGAGCGCGCGGTCCACGAGCGCCTCGTCGACAAGCCCCTTCGAAAGCGCGTCGAGCGCCTCGTCGAGCACGAGCAGCCCCTCCTGCGCGCCCTCGAGCTCGGCGAGCGCGGAAGCGAGGTTCCCATCGTGCAGCTCGCGCGTCGCGGCAAGTTCTTCCGACGTCATGGACCAGGTAAACTTGTCCGACGCCTTCCCCGCGAACACGGGCACGCCGAAATGCTCGGCGAGCAGGCGCACCTCCCCGCTTTCGCCGTCTTTCAGGAACTGCACGACGACGACGCGGCGGCCTGCGGCGAGCATGCGAAGGGCGAGGCCCATCGCCGCCGTGGTCTTGCCTTTGCCGTCGCCATGATACACGTGGATCATACGCCCTCCTCGATAATGCGGTAGACATACTCCATGTCGAGCGCCACGCGCACGGAGTCGGCCAGGCGGTCGAACTCGCGCGCACGGTGATCGGCCGCGGACGCCGCGCCCGCAGCACCCACGACGCTCTCGGGCAGGCCACGCATGCGCGCGAGCGAGCGCGCGAGGGCGAGCGCCACCCCCGGTTCGTCGAACAGGCCGTGGAGATAGGTTCCGAACACGTTTCCGCAGGCCGCGCCTTCTGGTTTGCCGCCAATCGTGCCCGCAGGGGCGCAGGAGACGATCGTTTCGCCGTCGTGAATCTCGTACCCGCGCGCCGTCATGCCGTTCCACACCGAGAACGCGCCTTGGGCGCCCGTGATGCGCAGTTCCGACCGAGCGAGGCGCTTTTCCTCCTTGAACACCGTACTTGCAGGGATGAGCCCGAGCCCGCGCGCGGTGCCAGCGCCTTCCCTGCCGTGCGGGTCGGAAAGCTCGTCTCCCAAAAGCTGGTAGCCTCCGCATATACCGAGCACCGGCGTGCCCGCGCCCGAAAGCGCGCGTACACAGGCTCCGATGCCGCTAGCCGCAAGCCAGCGCGCGTCGTCGAGCGTGGTCTTCGAGCCGGGGAGCACCACCAGGTCGGGTCGGCCCAGATCGGTCGTCGAGGAAACGTAGCGCACGCCCACGCCGGGCACGCGCGAAAGCGGGTCGAAGTCGGTGAAGTTCGACAGATGCGGAAGACGCACGACGGCGACGTCGATGACGCCGCGCGCCTCGCGGACAGATAGGCGCGGCGCGAGCGAGTCCTCGTCGTCCAGGTCGAGCGTAAGATACGGCACGACCCCCACGACGGGAACCCCGCACATCTTCTCGAGCGGGGCCAAACCCGGGCGCAGGATTTCCACATCGCCGCGGAACTTGTTTACCACAAGCCCCCGCAAAAGCGCGCGATCCTCGGGCGAAAGGAGCGCGACCGTACCGTAAAGCTGGGCAAACACCCCGCCTGGGTCGATGTCGCCCGCGAGCAGCACGGGGGAGGACACGGCGCGCGCGAGCCCCATGTTGACGATGTCGTTTTCGGCAAGGTTGATTTCGGCGGGGCTGCCGGCGCCCTCGATAACGATGACGTCGTTTTCCTCCGCGAGTGAATCGAACGCCTCCAAAATCTGCGGCATGAGCGCCTTCTTTCGCGCGAAGTAGTCCCTCGCAGCGAAGGCTCCCTGCTCCTTGCCGGCCACGATGAGCTGGCTTCGGTGGCCGCTTTCGGGCTTGAGCAGAATGGGGTTCATGCGCACGTCGGGCGCGATGCCGCACGCCTCGGCCTGCATGATCTGGGCGCGCCCCATCTCGAGCCCGTCGGCCGTGACACCGCTGTTGAGCGCCATGTTCTGGCTCTTGAAGGGAGCCACGCGCAGGCCGTCCTGCGAAAGCACACGGCACAGCCCCGCCGCAAGCAGGCTCTTCCCCGCGTTCGACATGGTGCCCTGGATCATGATGGGCTTCGCCCTACCCAAGGGTATCGACCTCCTTCTCCGAGCCTCGGCCATCCGCGCCCGCCATAGCGCTGCTGCAAGAAGCGCCGCCCCGTTCGTCGGGTTCGCCTTCGCCCGATGCGCCTTCCGCCCGAAGCGCGCGGCTGAACGCCATCGCAAGCCGGGCGTTCTCCTTGCGCGTGCGCACCGCGACGCGGCACCAGAAACGGGACAGAACCGAAAACGAGTCGCACGTGCGGACCAAAACCCCCTGTTTATACAGGCGCTCGGGGATGTCTTTCGCCGGCGTGCGGACTAAAAGGAAGTTCGCATCCGACGGCACGACGGAAAGCCCGAGCGAGGAGAGCTCGTGGGAAAGCCACGCTCGCTCGCCCGCCAAAACATCGCGCGTGCGCGAGACGTATTCGACGTCTTCCAGGGCGGCGATGCCCGCGGCCTCGGCGACCGAGGAGACGGGCCACGCCTGCCCCGCCCGGCGAATCCCCTCGATGAGTTGGGCGTTTCCACTAATCAGATATCCCAACCGCAACCCCGCCATTCCGTAGAGCTTGGTGAATGCGGAGAGAACGGCCACATGGCGGGAACACGCGGCGCGTGCGGCCACGCTCCTTTCGCGGGCGTCGGGCGCAAACCCGAGGAAGCACTCGTCCACGACGAGCAGCGCGCCCACCTGCTCGCAGCGGCAAGCCGCGGCATCGATCACGCGGGGGTCGACGAGGCGTCCCGTCGGGTTGTTCGGATTGCAGAGGTACGCCACGTCTCCCGGCCCCTCGATCGCGCGGGCGAAGGAGGCGGGCACGTCGAAGTCGTCCGCCTCGGAGAGCGGGAACTCCTGCACGCATGCGCCGTAGTACGATGCCGCCTCCGCATATTCAGAGAACGTCGGCGCGCACACGACGATGCGTTTCGGGCGTACCGCCGCGGCGAGCCGCCAGATGATGTCGGACGCGCCCGCGCCGCAGACGATAGTATCTTCGGGAATGCCCTGGGCGCGCGCTAGGGCGCGAACGAGGGCGAGGCTTTCCCTATCGGGGTAGGCGTCGATTCGAGAAAGCGCCTTGCAAGCTGCGGCGACGGCGCGCGGCGAGGGGCCTGCCGGATTCACGTTCACCGAGAAGTCAATGAGGTCGGAGGCGCCCCCTTCGCAAGCGATGCCGAGCGATTGCGTGCTACCCCCATGCGTACGGGCGCAAAGGATTCCCCCGGCAGCCTGGGGCGCGGAGTGGTCTTCCCTCATACAATCGCCCCCACGGCGAGCACGACCGCCGCGCGCGCGGCGCCGAAGACGACAAGCGCGCATACGGACGCGGCGAGCATGAGCCTAGTCGCCCGGGCGATGTCGCCCCACTCGATTTCGCGGGACGCGTCGCCTATCGTCGGTTTCTCAACGAGCTTGCCGAAATACACCGCGGGTCCCGCCAGGTGCAGCCCGAGCGCGCCCGCGCACGCCGACTCGGTCTGCGCCGAGTTGGGGCTCGCATGGCGACGCCTGTCGCGGCGCCAGATGCGCGCCGCCCCGCGCGCGTCGAGCCCGACGATCGGGCACACGACGATCATGAGCAGGGCCGATAAGCGCGAGGGAATCCAGTTCACCGCATCGTCGAGGCGCGCCGAGGCGCAGCCGAAGTCGATGTAGCGCGCGTTTTTGTAGCCCACCATGCTGTCGAGCGTGTTCACAGCCTTGTACGCCATGCCCAAGGGCGCACCCCCGATCATAAGGTAGAAAAGCGGCGCGATGACGCCGTCGCTCGCGTTCTCCGCCACCGTTTCCACGGCGGCGCGCAAAACGCCCTGCTCGTCGAGAACAGACGTGTCGCGTCCCACGATGAGCCCGACGGTTTCGCGCGCCGCGACAAGGCCGCCCTTCGAGAACGCGCGGGCCACGGCCAGGCTCTGGCGGCGCAGCTCGCATGTCGCGAGAATCTGATAGCTCGCCCATGCCTCGGCCACGAAGCGCAAGCCGGGGTGAACCATGCCGCAAAGATGCAGGATTCCCCAGGTCAAAAGCCCACATGCAAGCGGAAGCGCCACGGCGAGCACAAGCCCTGCGGCGCGCGTGCCCGCGGACGTTTGCGGGAATGCGCCCCGCAGGCGGCCTTCGGCCCACGTGATCGCGCGCCCCATGGCGACGACGGGATGGGGAAGCCAGCGCGGGTCGCCGAAGGCAAGGTCGGCCGCGAACCCGGCGGCGACGGCAAGAATCGTCATCACCGGGCATCGCCCCCCGAAGCGGGGCGAACGTCGCGAAGGCAGCGCCCATCCCAGGTGGCGGCCCATGCGCCGCCCGGCTCGGTATGCACGTCGAAGTATTCCATTTTCGGGACAGCAAGCTCGGAAAGCAGCGCTTTCACGGTACCCGCGTGAACGACGAAGACGGCGCGCCCACTCCCCTGGGCGCGCTCCGATTCGCACGCCTCCCGAAACGCCGCGACGACGCGGCGGGTGAAATCGCTCTTGCCCTCGCCATGCGGGCACCGCGTCTCGCACCAGGAGTCTACCCAGGCGCGGTAGCGCGCATCCTCTTTAAGCTCGGCGGCGCTTCGCCCCTCGAAGTCACCGAAATCCATCTCGCGCAGACCGGGGCATGCCATAAGCTCCGCATTCGGGAAGAGGATGCGTGCCGTCTGGTCGGTGCGGGCCATGCCGCTCGTGATAACACAGAACACGTCACGATCGCACGCGAGCTCGCGCAAAGCGCGCTCCCCCGCGCTCGACAGGGGCTCGTCGGTGCCCGCCCCGCTGTAGCGATGGTCTTCCGTGCCCGCCGTGGCACCATGGCGCACGAAGACGACTTCAAAAGGCGCGCCCGCGTCCTGCGTCCCTCGAGGCGCATCGGCAAGGTTTCCTTTGATGACCTGGGGAATCCCGCACGTCATGCGCACGACGACGTCGGCGCGCGCAGCAAGCGCGCATCCCAGGCGCCCCGCGCGCTCGCGCCATTGGGCGTCTTGCGCACGCATGGGGACGACCCCCGAGCCGACCAAGGGCAGAATCACTGCGTCGAAGCCAATCAGCCGCTCGAGCGCCCGGTCAGCGTCGAGCGCGCGTACGAGTTCCTCAGCACGGTACGCGACACGGCCGGCAAAAGCCGCGGGCACGCCGCCCTCCGCAAGCTGCGCCGCGTCGACGAAATCGTCCGCCGCGAACCCGAGCTTTTCGCGCACGAAGGTCCTCTTCCCCGAATGCGCGCCGCCTACCACGAGAATCATAGGAGCATACCCCCCGCCACCAGCATGGCAAGCATCGCGAGCTCGGCCCATTGCAGAAACCATCCGGCCAAATCCCCCGTCACCCCGCCGAAGCGGGACAGGGCAACATGACGGTACCACGCGAGCGCCAAAAGCCCCGCCACCGCCATAAGGGCGCCGACGGCCTGAGCGCACGCGACCATCCCTGCAGCCGAAGCCGCAGCGAAAGCGCAAAGCGGCACGACGATCGCCGCGCGCTTCTTAGCAGGCGAGAGTCCCGCGGCCATGCCGTCCGCCCGCGCGGCAGGCCAGCATTCTACGGCGAGCCCCGAAAGCGCACGGGAGAACACGAGCGAGCACAGAAGCGCGAGGAACGCCCCCGCCGTAAGCGGCAGCGCGGTGAACAGGGAAAACTGCAGAATAAGGTACACGACAACACCGATGACCCCGAAGGCGCCCGCCCGCGGGTCGTGCATGATCTCGAGCTTTCGCTCGCGCGGGGCCCAACTTGCAAGCGCATCGGAGGTGTCGCAGAGCCCGTCTAGGTGGATACCTCCCGTCACCGCCACAGGCAGCGCCGCGAGCACGGCCGCGACGATGGTCGCGGGTACGCCGAGCAGGTTCGCCACGTACCCCCACGCCGTCATGAGGAAGCCTTCCGCAAGGCCCACCAGGGGAAACGCGGCAAGCGCATGGGTTGATCCGAAATCGGTCCAGGCCGATTTCGGGACGGGAATGCGCGAGAACGTTCCGAACGCCGCGCCGATTGCCTCTGCTATCTTCACCTTGTAGGTCCTTCGCCTTTCATCCACACGGGAATCCCGCATACCACTTCGACTGCGCGGTCGGCCAGCGCCGCCACGCCCGCGTTCACGCGCGCGAGCGCGCGCCTCCATGCCTCGGTCCCCTCATCGTAGCGCATCCCATCGGCGAACACGTCGACGGTGACCACCACCGTATGCGCAGCGGCCTGAGCGAGCCGTTCGATGCCTCCGAGCACCTCGCGCGCCGCAGCATCGGGGTCACGTGGGGACAAGCCGCCTTCCGCGAAGAGCTCGTTCGCAACCAGGTTGCCCACGTCCTCCAAAAGAAGCGTGCAGCCGCACGGAAGCCCGGACGCTGCGGCGCCCACGTCACGCGTGCGCTCGAGGGTGGAAAACCCCTTGCCCTCGCGCAGCGCCCGATGGCGCGCGATGCGGCGGGCGCCCTCTTCCCCGAAGGGCTCCATCGTTGCCAGGTACACGCGGGGGCCGTCGTGCCCGAGGCACAGGGACTCGGCATAGGCGCTCTTGCCGCTCGCTGCGGCGCCGATAACGAACGTCACCGTCATTTCCCAGCCTCGAAATGCTCGTAAGCAGCCATGCCAGTCGCCGTGAACGTCTTCCCATCCCGGTACACGCGCAGCGCCGAATCCAGAAGGGGCAGATACGCCATGGCGCCCGCGCCCTCGCCCAAGTGCATGCCCGCGTCGAGGGGTGCCTTAATGCCGAGCTCGCGAAGGAGCTCCTGGCTTGCGGGTTCGCTTGATGCGTGGGTGCCCACGAAGTAGCCCAAGGCATTGGGGCACAGGCGCGCCGCGCACAGGGCCGCCGTGCAGGATATGACCCCGTCGAGGAGCGCCGGCGCCTTCGAGGCCGCGGCCCCCAGATAGAAGCCGCACATCGCTGCGATGTCGAAGCCGCCCACCTTCGAGAGCACGTCGACCGGGTCGGCGGGATCGGGCGAGTTCGCGTCGATAGCGCGCTCGACAACGTCGCGCTTGCGCGCGAGCGAGGCGTCCGAGAGCCCCGCGCCGCGCCCGACGAGGCTCCGCACGTCCGCCCGGATGAGCACTGCGGCCACCGCCGCCGAGGTGGTCGTGTTGCCGATGCCCATCTCGCCCGCGGCGAGAAGGCGTACGCCGGCGCGGGCAAGCCCGCACGCGACGGCGATTCCGACCTCGATCGCGCGCACGGCCTCATCGCGAGACATAGCGAACCCGTGCGCGATGTTGCCGCTCCCCCGCCGCACGTTCGCGCGCACCATGTGCGCGTCTTCTATGCTCCGGGCCATACCAACGTCGACGGGCACGACCTCGGCACCCGCGAACGCCGCCATGCGGCAGGCGCTCGTGGCCCCCTCGCACATGTTGCGCGCGACGGCTCGCGTCACGTCTTGCCCGCTTTGCGACACGCCTTCGGCAACGACCCCGTTGTCGGAGAAGAATACTGCGAGCGCACGGGGAAACTCGGCCACCTCGGCGCTCCCCTGAGCTGCGGCGATACGCGCGACGGCGTCTTCAAAGTCGCCCAATCCCCCCAAGGGGTGCGCGATGGAGTCCCACGCGGCGTACGCGGCGGCGCGGGCGCACTCGTCTGCGGGCGCGATCCGGGAGAGCGCGGCTTCGAGCACGGCGCCCGGAGCCGACGAGAACGCGCGCTCGACTTCCTCGCGGATGCAGGCAAGCGCGGTTTCGGTTGCTTCAGCCATGCCGTCTCCTCTCTGCGAACGACGCTGCGGCAGACGCGAACGCGCGCGCAACGTCGGGGTTCGCAGGATAGTACACATGCGGGAAGCCCGCAACCAGGGACGGGGTAGTCGTCATGCACGGCCAGCCTTTGTCGCGCCGGGGCTTCTGCGCCCAGAAGTCGCCGCCCGGGCAGGTGGCCTGCCAGTAGTGGAACTCGTGCGCGCGGATGCGTGTGCCGCGCGGCCCGTAGAGCCCGTCGCGTTGGGAAGTGAGATCCACGTACCCGAAATGGGACAGCCTTCCCCCGTTCTCGCTTGCGCCCTCAAGGGCGCCCGCAACAGGCCAACGCCGCCCCTCGCTATCGGCGATTTCGCGCTGCAGGTACAGAAACCCACCGCATTCGGCGACCGTCGGCACGCCGGATTCCACCGCACGCCGCACCGCCTCGCGCATCGGCGCGTTCTCGGAGAGCTGCCGCGCATGGAGCTCCGGGTAGCCGCCTCCCAGATAGAGGGCGCTTGTCCCCCGGGGCAACTCGCTATCACACAGGGGGCTGAAAAAGGCCAGCTCGCAACCCAGGTCCTCGAGCGCGCGCAGGTTCTCCTCGTAGTAGAACGAGAACGCCTCGTCACGCGCGACGGCGACGATGGGCCGCGCTCCCGCGATCGGCTCCAACCGGTAAGGTTCCTCGCGGATATCGGGTGCCGTCGCCGCTATTTCGAGCAAGCGGTCGACGTCGACGCTCTTTTCCACCAGCTCGGCCATCTTATCGATGCGCGCGGAGAGCTGCTCCACCTCGTCGGCGGTCACAAGCCCCAGATGCCGGCTTTCGAGCGAGAACACCTCGTCGGCGGGGATATTCCCCAAAACCGCGACGCCCGCGTGCTTCTCGATCGCAGGCGCCGCATAGGCGCAGGCAGCGGCGCTCGTCTTGTTCAGCACGACGCCGCGCACGTTCGCACAAGGCAGGAACTCGGCGATGCCACGGATTACGGCGGCGAGCGATAAAGACGCCCCGCGCCCGTTCACCACTAAAACGACCGGCGTTTCCGTGTCGCGCGCAACCTGGTAGCTGCTCGCGTCGGCCACGCCGGGCGCCATGCCGTCGTAGAAGCCCATGACCCCCTCGAGAACCGCGACATCCGCGCCCGCGGCGCCGCGTGCGAGCAGGGCGCGCAGCGTCGGGGCGTCGGTGAAGAAGCCGTCTAAGTTCCCCGAGCGCGCACCCACGACGCGGCGATGAAAGAGCGGATCAATGTAGTCGGGGCCGCATTTGAAGGCCGCGCATGCGAGGCCGCGGCGCGCGAGCGCGCGCAGGAGCGCGCACGTTACGACCGTCTTGCCGCTCCCGCTCGAGGGCGCAGCGACCATGAAGCGCGGGATGGACGTGCTCACCGGGCACCGCCTTCCCCACCTGCACCACGCGCGCTGACGAGGAACACGGGGTTTTGCGCCTTCATAAGATGATGCGAGCCTACAGCCTCGGCGCGGGCGGCCGACAACTGGCACGCCTCGAACCCCTTAAAGCGCGAACCCGAGAGGAGCGCGCACGCCTCAGTGAGTGTCTCAATGGTGACGCATGGCACACACAGGCGAACATGCGAATTCTTCTCGAGCGCCGCCTCCACGATGGAGGGAAGCTCGCCCGCGCTCCCGCCGACGAACACGGCGTCGGGGACGGGCAGTTTCGCGAGCGCTTCGGGAGCGACGCCGGGGACCGCATACACGTTGCCGCACCCGAATGCATCCGCGTTCTCTCGGATGAGCCGCACGCCGGCCGCGTTGCGCTCGACCGCCCATACCGACCCCGCTCGCGCGACGAGCGCCGCCTCGATCGACACGCTCCCCGTGCCGGCGCCGACGTCCCACACGGTGTCGGTCGCGGTAAGGCGCAGCTTCGCGAGCGCGACGGCTCGCACCTCCTGCTTGGTCATGGGAACGTCACCGCGGATGAAGAGCTCGTCGGGAATGCCCGAGGAAGCGTACGGCCAGCGGGAGCTCGCGGCGCGGGATGCGCCCGCAGAGTCCACCGCGGAAGAAGCCGCCGCGGGCGCAGACGCGCCGGCCGGCGCCTCGGAGGCTGCGCTAGAGCCCGCAGGCGACCCGGCGCCGCCTGCGAAATCGATAAGCATCACGTTCAAGTCGTCGAACGTCTGACCTGCGATTTCACTTGCGGTCGCACAGGTGATGCGCTCGTCGGGGTACGACAGGCGCTCGGCCACCGTCACGCGCGCGTCCCCGAAGCCCGCCTGCACAAGCTCGCCGGAAAGCCGCGAGGGGTCTTCCCCGCCCGACGTGACGAGGAAGAGCTCACCTGCGCGCTCGGCCTCGGCCACGATGTCGCACGCCACGCCGTGAGCGCTCGCGAAGCGCCAATCCTGCCATGGACGCGCGAGGTGCGCGGCGAGATACGACGCTGAGCTTATGCCGGGAATGACGCGCACGTCCACCTGCGCGTTGCCGGAGAGCGCCTCCACCAGGCGGCGCGCGCCGCTGAACAGCCCCACATCGCCCGTCATCACGACCACGGCGCGCTGCCACGACGCCGCATCGGTGAGCGCGGCGGCGATGTCCGCCGTCTTCACGAGCTCGCATCTCACCACGTCGGGCGGCACGTCGATGCCGGCAAGCGCGCGATGAGCGCCGATGACCACGTCGGCGATGTCGATCGCGTCGAGCGCCGCGCGCGAGAGCAAGTCGGGGTTTCCGGGCCCCGCCCCGATGATCGTTACCTTTCGCATGGAATCTCCCGATACCCGCGCGGCGTGACCATACGGCCGCCTACGAGCTTCGTGTCCGCGTTGCCGACGAACACGGTGGTGAACATGTCGGCGTCGATCTCCCCCAGCTCGGAGAGCCTGCACATGCCCGACTGCTGCCCCTCGCGCCCGATGTTGCGTACCCAGCCGCAGAGCGTGTCGGGGGCCTTCCATTCGAGCATAATCTTCGCCGCGCGTGAGAGCCTGTCGGCGCGCTTTCTGCTGCGCGGGTTGTACAAACAGATGCAGAAGTCGGCGCTCGCCACGGCGGCGAGCCTGCGCTCGATGACCTCCCATGGCGTGAGCAGGTCGGAGAGCGACACGACCGCGAAGTCGTGGGCAAGCGGGGCGCCGAGCACCGCCGACCCGCTCTGAGCCGCGGTGGCCCCGGCGATAACTTCCACGTCTACATCGGGGTAGTCCTCCGCAAGCTCCAGCACAGGGCTCGCCATGCCGTACACGCCCGCGTCACCGCTGCACACGAGCGCCACGGCTTCTCCGCTCTGCGCGCGCGAAAGCGCCAGGCGGCACCGTTCGACCTCGTGCATCATCGGCGTCGCGAGATGCGCCGCGTCGGGCACGGCGGCGAGCGCGAGCTCCACGTATTTCGTGTACCCCACAACGATGTCGGCCGCCTCCAGCGCGCGCCGAGCCGCAATCGTCATGCCGTCGGGGCCGCCCGGGCCGATCCCCACCACGAAGAGCTTTCCCATCACCGCTCCTTAAACGAAAGTTCGATAGTTACCCTGGAAAACGCGACGGTCACGCCGCCGTGAGCAAGCTTCGGGAAGATAAGTTTGCCCCCGTCCGCGAGCGCCGCGCGCTCGCACACGTTGTCGACCCCCACCGTCGCGCGCACAAAATCAGATGGCGAAACGCTGCCTACGACTTGCGACAACTCATCTGCGGAATACGTCGCAAGCGGGATAATGCGCGCGCGGCAGAAGGCGAGCAGACCCTCCTCGTGCGCCTTCACGTCGATCGTCGCCGCCTTGCGCACGGCCGAAGGCGAGATACCCGCCTGCCCGCACGCGAGAAGAAACGCCTCCTCGATCGCTTCGGCGCACGTACCGCGACGGCACCCTATGCCCGCAACGATGCAGGGCACGACAAGGCGAAGCGGCTCGGGCGCAGGCGCCTGCGCCCGCACGCCCGCCGGCATCCCCGTCTCACCGGCGGGCACGACCTTGCCCGTTGTCTGCGCAGCGCGAACGGACGCACCTGCATTCGCGCCAGCGAACGGTGACACGACGATATCGGCCCGAGCGCGGTCGGACGCAATGTCAACCCCCTCAGGCGGCTGTCCCGAAATCGGCATGTCGGAATAGAGCGCCACGCGCCCGCCCGAAAGCAGCCTCGCCGACACTCGCTTGATAGCCTCGGGATTCGAAACGGCGAGCCCCTCACAGCGCGCCCACGTATCCACCGCCCACACGCCGCGGACGTCGGTCGCCGTTGTGATGACGGGGATGGCCCCTGCCGCGCGTGCCACAGTTTGCGCAAGCTCGTTCGCACCGCCCAAATGCCCCGACAAAAGCGGGACGGCAAAGCGCCCCGCCTCGTCGATCACCACAACCGCAGGATCTTTTGCCTTCGAGGCGACATGCGGCGCGATCGCCCGCACGGCGATGCCCGCCGCGCCGACGAACAGAAGCGCGTCCGACGCTTCCCACGCGAGCGCCGTCCATGCGCGCAGGTCGGCCTTCCCCTCGCCGAACCCGCGCGAAACGGAAACGTTCCAGCCAGGGTCATCTTCACCTGTCTGCGCGCAATCGGAAAGCGCGCGTGCGGTGCGCTCCGCCAACGCATACCCCCTCTCAGTGAACGCTATGCAGGAAATCCTCATCTAGCGCACTACCATCGTCGAGAAGTAGCTGCCCCGATCGGGCACATCGTCGAGCGAGCGGTACACGCGCTCGCCCGGAAGACCACAGTCCTCTACGAGCTCGGCACCGTCGAAGGCGCCCTCCTCGCGAAGGATGCGCTTCGTGTCCGCAAGCGAGCGGCGCGCCTTCATGACCACCTTCGTCCCCGACCAGCCGATCACGCGGCGCACCCCGTACAGAACGCCTTTACTCATACGTCGCCCCCAATTCCCCGATAACTGCATCGGCGCCCGACGTGCGGAAAAGCTCGCGGCGCTCGGCGTCGAACACGACCGCGGCGATGTCGCATGCGCCCGCCGCGCGGCGGCGCAACCTGTCCTCGATTGCCGCAGCGAGCGAGGCGCGCGCAGCGTCCCCCACGCCGGCGGCCTCGATTACCTCGAGCGCCGCCGTGGTCGTGACCGACGACAGGATCTCACGCACGGTCTTCGCGCCCGCGCCGGCCAAGGCCGCGTGGGCGGCCAGAATCTCCGCGCGGCAGTCGGCGGTACGCGAATGGGTGTCCATGATGCCGCCCGCGACCTTCACCAACTTGCCGATGTGTCCCACAAGAAGGACATTGGTGAATCCCTCGCGAACGCAGCAATCAATCGCATCGCCCACAAAGTTGGAGATAAAGACCACCGGCGCACCGTTTAGGTGGAAATGCCCCGAGATGAACTGCGCGCCGTAGTTGCCGGGCGTGAGCACGACTCCGCGCCGCCCCATAGCCGCATGCTGCCGAATCTCGAGCACGATGCTGTCGCGCAAGGCAGCGAGGCTGCGCGGCTCGACGATGCCCGTCGTGCCCAGGATGGAGATGCCGTCCTCTATCCCCAGGTGCGGGTTGAAGGTCTTTTCGGCAAGGGCAACGCCCTCGGGTACAGAAATCGTCACAGCAATATTTCCAGAAAAGCCGTGCGCGGCGCACACCTCGCGAACCGCCGAAGTGATCATCGCGCGCGGCGTCGCGTTGATGGCGGCCGCCCCCACCGGCTGCTCGAGCCCGGGCAACGTCACGCGCCCCACGCCCACGCCGCCATCGACGGAAACTTCCGATTCGCGCGCGGGCACGCCCTTGCTGCCCGCAGCACCCGTGCCCGGCCCCGCATGTTCCACGCGCGCGTACACGAGCACGCCGTCGGTCACATCGGCATCGTCGCCTGCGTCCTTTCGCACGGCGCACTGGGCGCACCCCTCGCCGATGCATGCGTCGACCACGTTCGCTTCGACGGGCAGCCCGCCGGGGGTGACGATCGACACGAGGCCGACGGGCTTTCGTGACAAGAGCATCTCGCAGGCCGCCTTCGCCGCGAGCGCGGCGCAGCTCCCCGTGGTGTAGCCGCAGCGCAGGCGGGTCGTCCCGGTATATATGTAGTGCTCGAAGGCCACGCTAGCTGCTCGCCTTCCGATACCCCGTGGCAAAAGAAGGGTCGTAAAGCTTGCTGCGCTCGTACGACTCCGCTTGCGCGCCGTTGTGCGCAAGCCCGCCGCGAGCTCCGAGCACGCGGCCCACCACCACGAGCGCCGTGCGGTCGATGCCCTCTCGCGCGCCCGCATCGGCGAGCGTGCCCACTGTGCATCGCACCACGCGCTCCTCAGGCCAGGTCGCCTTGTACACGAGCGCCGCCGGCTCGTCGGAACTGCGGCCCGCGGCCAAAAGCTCGGCGGAAAGCTCGGCGAGCATACCCGAGCTCAGGAAGATGACCATGGTCGAGCCGCTTTCCGCCATGGTGCGCATGCCCTCGCCCGCGGGCATGGGGGTACGTCCGGAAAGCCGCGTGATCACGACCGACTGGCTGATTCCCGGCAGCGTGTATTCCTGGCGAAGCGCCGCCGCGGCACCGCAAAAGCTCGACACGCCGGGCACCACCTCGTAGTCCACGCCGCGCGCGTCGAGCGCGTCCATCTGCTCCTGGATGGCGCCGTACAGGCACGGGTCGCCCGTGTGCAGGCGCACCACTTCCTCGCCCCGCGCATCTGCCGCGCACATCACGTCGAGCACTTCCTCCAAGGTCATGTGCGCGCTGTCGTAGACGATGCAGGATTCCTTGCACTCGGCGAGCAGCTCGGGGTTCACAAGGCTTCCCGCCCAAACGACCACGTCGGCCGCGCGCAGAAGGCGAGCCCCGCGCAGCGTGATAAGGTCGGCGGCGCCCGAGCCTGCGCCAACGATATGAATCATCCGAGCCTTCCCTTCCCGTTTCTCATAGCAACCGTTTACGCCGCCATTCGCGCAGCGGGCAAAACACGGCGCCTGCGGCGGCAATCGACGCAAATACGCAGGCAGGAGGCGCAATGCCGACCGCCCTGGCTTTGACACGTTCACAAGTGCCCACTATCATAGTAAAAGATTCGGCAACGAGCATATGACAATCGGATAAAAGGAAATGACCGGCGCGGCGCCCGCACAGCCCGCGCTGGCTTGCGGAGGGAACCAGGTGGGAATCCTGGGCAAGGGACATTACTGTATAGGACGCGCGGGCGAACCGCCTCGCGCCCCAAGCCAGACTGCTTCGCCTTTTCCTCACGGCATCGCCGTGGCGTTAGCTCCTTGTGAACCCCGAGGGGTGCGCTTTTCTTTCGCTTGTGCCGACAAGCAACTGTCGCCGGGGGACCGGCAAACCGAGGAAAGGAAAAACCATGTCCGACCAGATGTCACGCCGCGGCTTCATGGGCGCCGCAGCAACCGGAGCCGTCGCGCTCGCCGGAGTCGCGCTCGCGGGCTGCTCCAACACCTCCGCGAGTTCCGAGAAATCGAGTGAAAAGGAAAAGGCCGTGAAGCCGGTCATCCTCGTCACGAGCTTCGGCACGAGCTACAACGACTCGCGCCACATTACCATCGGCGCCATCGAAGACGCTATCCGCGAGAAGTACTGGCAGGACTACGACATCCGCCGCGCCTTCACCGCGCAGATCATCATCGACAAGCTGAAGAAGCGCGACGGCATCACGATCGACAACATGACCGAGGCACTCGACCGCTGCGTGGAAGACGGCGTGAAGGAAATCGTCGTGCAGCCGACGCATCTCATGGGTGGCCTGGAATACACCGACGTGAAAGACGAGCTCGACAAGTACGCCGACAAGTTCGACAAGATCTCGCTCGGCGACCCGCTGCTCACCTCCGACGACGACTACAAGAAGGTGGCCGCAGCCATTAAGGAGAACATGGCGTCCTTCGACGACGGCAAGACGGCGCTGTGCCTCATGGGTCACGGCACCGAAGCCGATTCCAACGCCGACTATGCCAAGATGCAGGAAGTGTTTAAGAACGAGGGCTTGACGCAGTTCTTCGTCGGCACCGTCGAGGCTGAACCGACCTGCGAGGATGTTATCGCCGCCGCGAGCGCCGCAGGCTACAAGAAGGCCGTGCTCGCGCCGTTCATGGTGGTCGCGGGCGACCACGCGAACAACGACATGGCAGACGAGACCGACCCCGACAGCTGGGCTGCAAAGTTCGTGGCCGCCGGCTTCGAAGTGACGTGCCTGCTCCAGGGTCTGGGACAGAACGTCGCGGTCGACGAAATCTACGTCTCGCACGTGGACGACGCCATCGCCAAGCTGTAAACTCGCCTCGCACGGGGGCGCCGGTCGCGTCCCCGTGCAACGGGCATGCGCCTTCCCCGACTGACGGCGCATGCCCGTTGCATTCGCATCCCGTCAGCCCACCGCACGGCGCGGGCGGTCGAAGCGATTGAAAGGAACCCCCTCCATGTTGAAGAAAACCCTTGCCTTCGCCCTGTCAGCGGCGCTTTTCGCGTTCTCGCTCGCCGGCTGCGGCGGAAATTCAATCGACAGCGCAAAGGCAAGCGATGCCGATTCCCAGGAAAAGACCGAACAGGCGGCCGATGCGCCCGAGGGCGCAAGCGCTGCCCCCATCACCGCCGACAAGGTGGCCGACGGCACCTATCCGATCACCGTAGATTCCAGCTCGAACATGTTCAGGATTGTGGACGCCCAGCTCATCGTGGAAAACGGCTCCATGCACTGCGTGATGACGCTTTCCGGCACGGGCTACGGCAAGCTCTTCATGGGCACGGGCGACGAGGCTGCCGCCGCGAGCGAGGCCGACTTCATCCCCTATGTGGAAAACGCGGAAGGCAAGTACACCTACGACGTGCCCGTTGAAGCGCTCGACGAGGACACCGCCTGCGCCGCGTGGAGTATTAGAAAAGAGCAGTGGTACGACCGCACGCTCGTGTTCGAATCCGCCGGCGTCGATCTGCGCGCCGACGCACTGAAGTAACGCCATGCGGTCGATTCTTCCCAAGGGGGAAAGCAGGAAGCGTCGCAGCATCGCGGTGCGCGCGATCGCCTGCGTTCTCGTCGCCCTGCTCGCGCTTCCCTTCGCGGGGTGCAGTGCGAGCCCGAACGCGACCGGTGGCACGGCAGGCTCTCAGGAATACACTGTGAGCGTCTCGCTCTCCGGTGGGTCAGGGCGCGCAAGCATCGCCTCACCCACCACAATTGTGAAGGATGGCGACACCTACACCGCGACTATCACCTGGTCGAGTTCGAACTACGACAAAATGACCGTCAACGGCGTGGACTACGCGCCCGTAAACGACGGCGGCAACTCCACGTTCGAGATACCCGTCACGCTCGACGAGGACATCGCCGTGTCGGCCGAGACCGTCGCCATGTCAACGCCGCACACCATCGACTACACGCTCCACTTCGATTCATCCACCATGAAGGAGAAATCGGGCGACGAAGCAAGCGGCGGCTCCCCTGCGGGAACGGCTTCAAACGCCGCGGCCGACTTCCACAACGCCGATTTGGGCTGCGGCTGGAAGCCGACGGGGACGCTTCAGCTTGAATACGCCGAGCACTTCACTGTCGACGAGTACGAAGGCGGCCTGCGGCTTATCTGCATTTCGAACGGGGAGCGCTTCCTCGTGGTGCCGCAAAATGCAAAGGTACCTGATGGGTTGAGCTCCGACATCGCGGTCATAAGGCGCCCCGCCGACAAGGTGTACCTCGTGTCGTCGGCGACGATGTGCCTGGTCGACGCGCTCGATGCGAACGACAATATCATTATGTCGGGCACGAAGGCCGACGATTGCTCGGTCGCGGGCTTCAAAAGCGCGCTCGAAAGTGGGGCGATCGCCTACGGCGGCAAGTACAGCGCGCCCGACTACGAGCGAATATCGGCCTCGGGCTGCACGCTCGCCATCGAGAACACTATGATCAACCACACGCCCGATGTGAAGGAAAAGCTGCAGAAGCTCGGACTCGTCGTGCTCACCGAACAGTCGTCGAGCGAGCCCGAAGCACTCGGGCGCGTCGAGTGGATTAAGCTTTTCGGCGTCCTGTTCGACAAGGAAGACGAGGCCGCGCACCTGTTCAACGAGCAGAAGGCCCGCGTCGAGCAAACGTCGAGGCTTGCGTCGTCAGGTAAAACCGTGGCGTATTTCTACATTAACTCGAACGGGGCCGCCGTCACGCGGCGGGCGGGCGACTACGTGGCGCAGATGATCGAGCTTGCAGGCGGCAACTACGCGCTCGATGACGCGCAGACGGCGTCGACGTCAGGTTCGTCAGTAACGCTCGAAATGGAGCGGTTCTACGCGACGGCGAAGGATGCCGACATCATCGTCTACAACGGCACCATCGACGAATCGGTTGCCACCTTAAACGACTTCGTAAGCAAAAACGCGCTATTGTCGCAGTTCAAAGCCGTGAAGAACGGCAACGTCTGGGTCACAAGCGCCGACATGTACCAGCAGATGACTTCTACCGCCGACATTATCGACGAGCTGCACGGGGCGTTCACCGGCGATGACGCGAGCGACTTCCATTATCTGAGGAAGCTCGGCTAGCACCATGAGAAGCCGACTTTCCATGGCATACGACGAATCGGGGCGCGTCGCACGGTGTCGCGTCGTGACGGCGCTGCTCGCTGTTGTCCTCATCGTGCTCGTCGGGGCCAACCTGTGCATCGGGAGCGTGCTCGTGCCCGCAGACCACATCCCCGGCATCCTTTCGGGCGGCGCGGCCAATTCCATGGAAAGCCAAGTCATCTGGGAGATTCGCCTGCCGCGCGTGCTTTCAGCCGTGCTTCTCGGCGGGGCACTTTCGCTCTCCGGGTTCCTGCTGCAGACGTTTTTCAACAACCCCATCGCCGACCCGTTCATCTTGGGCGTCTCCTCGGGCGCAAAGTTCGTCGTCGCGCTTACGATGATCGTGCTTCTGGGCGCGAACCAGGCCATGTCCTCGCCGGCCATGGTGGCCGCAGCGTTTCTGGGATCGCTTATCACCATCGGCTTCGTGCTCCTCATCGCACGGCGCATAAGTTCCATGGCCATGCTCATCGTGGCGGGCGTCATGGTGGGATACACCTGCTCGGCGGCGACGAACTTTCTCATCGCCTTCGCCGACGACCAGTCCATCGTGAACCTGCACAACTGGTCTTTGGGTAGCTTCTCGGGTTCGAGCTGGGACGACATCGCGGTCATCGCGGTCGTGGTGATCACCGTGAGCGCATGCGTATTCGCGATATCGAAGCCCCTTTCCGCCTTCCAGCTGGGAGAAGCCTACGCGAAAAGCGTCGGCGTGAACGTCGCACGCTTCCGCGTGGTGCTCGTCCTTCTAGCGAGCATGCTCTCCGCCTGCGTGACCGCGTTCGCTGGTCCGGTGTCGTTCGTAGGCATCGCGGTTCCGCATCTCGTTAAGTCGGCGCTGAAGTCGTCGAAGCCCATCCGCGTGATTCCTGCGTGCTTCTTGGGAGGCGCCATCTTCTGCGCGGGCTGCGATTTGATCGCGCGCACGCTGTTCTCCCCCGTCGAGCTTTCCATCAGCGCCGTCACCGCCATCTTCGGCGCGCCGGTGGTTATCGCACTCATGTTGAAGAAGCGGGTGAGGTAGATGGGGAAATTCGTGCCGCAGCCCAAAACGCTCGGAAGGGACATTCCGTGCTTAGACAGTCCTAAGCTCGCACGAAAGCGCCAGAAGGCACTTTCGGCTCGTGCGGAACTGCACGCGGAACGCCTCCTCCGAGCGGAGTCGAACCTCGAAACCCCGGTCGAAACGCAGGCTGACGGAGCGCCGCTTTTCCGCATAAGCGACCTGTCGGCGGGCTACGACAAGAAGGTCGTAGTCGAAGGCGTCGATCTGGAGGTTCGCGCGGGCGACGTCGTGGCGCTCATCGGGCCGAACGGCTCGGGCAAGTCGACCATCTTGAAAACCATCACGCGCCATCTGGCACCGCTTGCCGGCGCGGTCGAGCTCGACGGGCGGGAGATTTCCCGATGGAAGACGGCGGAATTCGCAAGGAACCTTGCCGTTATGCTGACAGATCGACCCCGGACCGAGCTCCTCACCTGCCGCGATATCGTAGAGGCGGGAAGGCATCCCTACACCGGGCGAATGGGAACACTTTCGCCTGACGACCATAGTCGGGTCGACGAGGCCATGAAAACCGCACATGTGGAAGAGCTCGCCGAGCGCGACTTCATGCAGATAAGCGACGGGCAACGCCAGCGCGTCATGCTCGCACGCGCCATCGCGCAGGATCCGCGTGTGCTCGTGCTCGACGAGCCCACATCGTATCTCGATATCCGCTACCAGATCGACCTGCTGCGAATACTTCGCCACCTTGCGAAATCGCGGAATGTTGCTGTCATCATGTCCATCCACGAACTCGAGCTCGCGCAGAAAAGCGCCGACAAGGTGATTTGCGTGAAGGACGGCCGGGTCTTCCGCGCCGGCGCACCCGAGGACATATTCACGCGCGAGACGATTGGCGAGCTCTACGGCCTTCAACATGGCACCTTCAACGAGCGCTTCGGCAGCGTGGAAATTGGCCGCCCACACGGCGATGCACACACGTTCGTCATCGCCGGCGCAGGTACGGGGTCGGCTGTGTTTCGCCAGCTCATCCGGCAGGGCAAGGCGTTCTACGCGGGCGTTCTGCACGAAGGGGACATCGACTGCGAGCTCGCGCGCGACCTGGCGATGGAATGCGTGGCCGAGCGCGCCTTCGAGCCGATCGGGGATAAAACCATAGCCCGCGCCAAAGAGCTCCTCGTCCACTGCGCGCGCCTTATCGTGTGCCCCGCCGCCTTCGGCACCATAAACGCCCGCAACGCAGAGCTCGTCGAGTTCGCACGATCGCATGGTATCGAGGTCATGCGAGCGTGCGAAGGCGCATCGGAGGATTCCAATGTGGAGTGGGTATGATGAATTGGACACCTAGTTAAGAGCGAAAGGTGTTCAAGA
>CAUAAR010000012.1:0-60820 GCA_958427035.1 uncultured Collinsella sp.
AATGTGATCGGACGGGCTTTTGGTGGGTATCATGGTTGGACGATCATGAGGAGGTTTTCCCAACATGGAATTGTTTGAACCGATTCTTCATTTCTTTGAACAACGGTGGGTCCACAACATCATCTGGGCCGGCATCTTGGTAATAGGCACCGCCATCGCCACCAAGGTCGTATCCAAGACCCTGCGCCACCTGCTCAACCGCGACGACAACCCGCTTCCGGCATCGAGTATCTTCATCAACATTGCGCGCGCCGTCATCTGGATGATCGGCGGCAGCTTTATCCTCGACAACTGCTTTGGCATTAACGCAAACGCCCTCGTCGCCGCTCTTGGCGTCGGCGGCATCGCCATCTCGCTCGGCTTTCAGGACACGCTCTCAAACCTTATCGGCGGCATGCAGGTAACCTTTATGGGCATCATCAAGCCCGGCGACAATATCGAAGTCGGTGGCGTGTCGGGCGTGGTCCAGGACATCACCTGGCGTCATACGACCATCGAGGACGCCTGCGGGCAGACCATCATCGTCCCCAACTCAAATATCTCCAAGAACACGCTCGTGCATCTCATGCCCTTTGGGCGTGTGGCTGTGCCCGTTGCCGTAAAGGACACATCCAAGTGGGCCTCGCTCGACGCGCTGGCAGACGAGCTGACCAGCGCCACCAAGGCCGCCGTGCTTCCCATCTCGAGCTTCGACAAGGAGCCCTACGTGCTCTTTAGCGAGATCGGCGACTTTGGCATTAAGGGCAAGATCATCTTTATCGTCAGCGACGACAGCACCACTTTCACGGCGGCCGACGCCTGCATTCGCGCCATCGCCCCCATCATCGCCTAAACCACCACAAAGGGGACAGGCACCTTTGTGGTGGTTTTCATTCGTGATACCATGGTTCATATAGTTGTTTAAACGACTAAGGGAGCAAAACTATGGAAGAGGCCTATCGTCAAGCACGCAAGCGCGGCGAGCAAGGACGTCGACGCGCCATTAGTCAAAGCGAGCATCCGTATCTCACGGACCTCGATAGCTTGGTTGCCCAGCTCCCCTTAGGCCAGCGAGAGAATGTCGGCCTGAGAGACATTCCACTCGAAATGGTCGTCGGTACGGTTACCAAGGGCCGTCAGTCGGCCTTTTCATGCAACTTTATGCCCTTGCTGCCGTTTAGCACGGAGTTCGCCCGCAAGTGGTCCAACCTCTACGACATCCAGGTGACCGAGGGCTATCGCGATCCCGTCATCGTCACCGAGTTCATGCATCGGTTTTACGTCCAAGAGGGCAACAAGCGCGTCAGTGTCCTCAAATTCCTGGACGCCCCGACGGTTTCGGCCAAGGTCACCCGTCTCTACCCAGGCACATGGGATTCCGTCGAAAGCCGCCTGTACGGTGAGTTCTGCGCGTTTTGGCGCGTCTGCCCCCTATACGAGATCGAGTTCTCGCGCGAGGGAAGCTACGAGACGCTCGCCAAGATGCTCGGTCAGGATCTTATCGAAAAATGGCCGCAGAAAAAGGTCGACTACCTGCGCCACACCTTCCTGCTCTTTAAGCGCGCCTACCTTCGCGCGGGCGGCGACCACCTGGACATTACGCCCGCCGACGCTATGCTCGTCTACCTCAATGTGTACAACCAGGACCGCCTGCTGGATACGCCGACGGATATCGTCGTAAACCGCCTGTGTAAGATTTGGCGTGAGCTGGTCATTGCCGGCAAAAATAACGAGGACAAGGTCGATCTTGTCGAAGCACCGAGCGTCGATGAGGAAGAGTCACCCGCCAAGTCCACCTCCGGCGTGCTCAACTTCTTTATGGGCAAGACCGTCTATTCGGCGGCCAATCCCCTGCGCATCGCCTTTATCCATGAGTTCCCCTGTGCGACGTCGAGCTGGGACAGCCTGCACGACCAAGGGCGTCAGTATCTCGATGAGCACTTTGGCGGTATCGTGCGCACCGAGGCGTTTGAGGACTGCCACGATCCGGACGTGTTCTACGCCGCCGTGGAAACGGCTGTCAAACATGGAGACAGCGTCATCTTCTCGACCTCGCACCGCCTGATGGAATACACGCTCAGGGCTTCCGTTGAGTATCCCCAGGTTCGGTTCCTCAACTGCTCTATCGGCCTTCCCCACCAAAGCGTCCGTTCGTACTTTGGCAAGATGTACGAGGCCAAGTTCCTCCTGGGCGCCCTTGCCGCCAGCATGGCGGACAACCACCGCATCGGTTACCACGCGTCGGTCTTCGCCTCGGGCGCACTCAGCGAGATCAACGCCTTTGCGATTGGAGCCTCGCTACTCGACCCCCGTGCGCAAATTATCCTGACCTGGGGCGATGTGCCCGCCGGTGGCCTTGCCGAGGCCATGTGCCGCGAAGGCGTAAGCGTCATGTCCGGCGCCGACATGTCAAAGCCGCTCGAAGACCCCACGGCCTACGGACTCCACCGCTTGGTCGATGGCAAGGTTGCCGGCATTGCCATGCCGGTATGGAACTGGGGCCGTTACTACGAGCTTATCGTGCGAAGCCTGCTGCATGGCACCTGGGATGAGACCAGTGACGACAGCCAGGTTCGCGCCGTCAACTACTGGTATGGCATGAGTTCGGGCGTTATCGATATTCGCTACGCTCCAGGCCTGCCCTATCAGACGCGCAAGCTCGTTCAGCTACTGCGCAATGGCATTGTCGAGGGCTCCATCAATCCATTTGGCGGCGAGCTCCATAGCCAAGACGGCGTGGTGCAGATCGAAGGCTTTCCCCCGCTGCCGAGCACGCAAATCGTCGAGATGGACTGGCTGGCAGACAACGTGGTGGGCACCATTCCGCAGCCCGACGATGAGCCGAAGGTCCGCGCCCTATGAAAATCCTTGCCATAGCCGATACCGAAGAACGATGCCTTTGGGAGTGCTTTCGCAAAGAACGCTTTGAGGGTGTCGACCTGATTTTGTCCGCTGGTGATCTGGACCCGGACTATCTTGAGTTTTTGGTCACGGTCATCAACAGACCGCTCATCTACGTGCGAGGCAATCACGATGACCGCTATGCGCGTCATGCACCAGGTGGCTGCATCTGTGTCGAAGACGCTGTCTACGTGTACCGCGGCGTCCGCATTGCGGGCCTTGGCGGGTCCATGCGTTATCGCGACGGCGCCAACATGTACACCGAACACGAGATGGCCAGGCGTATGCGCAAGCTGTCCCGCAAAGTGAGGATGGTCGGCGGCTGTGACATCCTGCTGACCCATGCACCCGCCGCTGGCATGGGCGATCTGGACGATCTGCCACATCGGGGATTCGAATGCTTTAACACAGCGCTCGAGTCCTGGAACCCCGACTACATGGTGCACGGGCATGTGCACCAATGCTATGGTCGCGACTTTCAACGTGTGCGTCAGCATGCATGCGGGGCAACGATCATCAACGCCTGCGGCTATACGCAGTTTGAGCTGGACGAAGCGCGCTACCCCATCCGTGGCTGGCAGGCAGCCTGGCTCAATTCGCAAACCATGCGTCGCGAACTCAAGCGCCACGAGGCTATCGAGTCCTCAACCGCTAGAACACCCTGGTAACCACCTTAAAGGGGGCGCTGTCCCCTTTAAGGTGGTTTTAACGCGATAGCAAGAAACCCGGTACTGCACGAGACAGAACCGGGTTTCTTTAGCAATGCTTGCTTTGCTCAGGCAGTAACTAAAAGTTACTCAGCCAGGAAGTCGCGCTGGATAGCGGGATCAACCTTGATGCCAGGGCCCATGGTGGAAGACACGGAGATGGACTTAACGTACTTGCCCTTAGCAGAAGAGGGCTTGACGCGCAGGATCTCGGTGTACAGGGCAGCGTAGTTCTCGACGAGCTGCTGCTCGGAGAAGGACTTCTTGCCCAGGGGCACGTGGCAGATGCCGTAGCGGTCGGCGCGATACTCAACGCGACCGGCCTTGAGCTCGGAGACCATCTTGGCGACGTCCATGGTCACGGTGCCGAGCTTAGGGTTCGGCATGAGGCCACGGGGACCAAGGATCTTACCGATGCGGCCAACCTTGGCCATCATGTTCGGCGTAGCGATAGCGGCGTCGAAGTTGATCTCGCCCTTCTGGATCTGGGCGACGAGCTCGTCGGAACCGATGATGTCGGCGCCGGCAGCCTCGGCCTCGCGGGCCTTCTCGCCCTCGGCGAAGACGGCAACACGAATGGTCTTGCCGGTACCGTGGGGCAGGGAGATGGAACCGCGGATGTTCTGGTCGGCCTTACGAGTATCGACGCCCAGACGGAAGTGGGCCTCGACGGTCTCGTCGAACTTGGCGGTGTCGAGCTCCTTGATGAGCTTGGCAGCCTGAAGGGGGGTGTAGAGCGTGGCGCGGTCGATCTTCTCGGCAGCGGCGTTATAGCTCTTACCATGCTTAGCCATGTGCATTACCTCCTGTGGTTAAACGGGCGCGAGCCCTCCCACATCGTATCGTGTGCCCTATTGCACACATTTAACGGGCGCCCCGGTTGGAGCACCCGTCGTTACCAAAAGAAATCGCTACTCAGCGATGGTGACGCCCATGGAACGGGCGGTACCGGCGATGATCTTCTTGGCGGCGTCAATGTCGTTGGCATTGAGGTCCGGCATCTTGATCTCGGCGATCTTGGTGAGCTGCTCCTGGGAGAGCTGACCAACCTTGTCGGCCTGGGGCTTAGCGGAACCAGACTTGAGGTTCAGCTCCTTCTTGATGAGGTGAGCCGCCGGCGGGGTCTTGGTGATGAAGGAGAAGGACTTATCCTCGAAGACAGTGATCTCAACGGGGATGATGTCGCCCTTCTTGTCCTGCGTCTCGGCGTTAAAGGCCTGGCAGAACTGCATGATGTTCACGCCAGCTGCGCCCAGGGCGGGGCCGACGGGAGGAGCGGGGTTAGCTGCACCAGCAGGAATCTGGAGCTTAATGACGTTGGCAACCTTCTTCTCAGCCATGGTCATTCCTTTCGAATCACGAGTGTGAAGTACTTGCTATATCGTAAGCACGCACGTGTTAGAAGCACTCCTGAGATGAGCAGTCACAGAAGAAGCACGCTCGCGCGAACGGACGAAAACTTAAGCGATGACAGCAACCTGGTTAAAGTCGAGCTCGACCGGCGTCTCACGGCCAAAGATCATCAGGGTGACCTTCAGCTTGCCTGCCTCGGTGTTAACCTCGGAGACCTTGCCATCAAAGTCGGTAAGCGGGCCATCGGTGACACGGACGGACGTGCCGACCTCAATATCAACCGAGGTGCGCTTGGGCGAATCGCCCTTACCGGGACGACGAGTCATCTTATTGTACTCGTCGCGGGAAAGCGGAGCGGGCTTGCCATTGCCGCCCAGGAAACCGGTGACACCGGGCGTGTTGCGAACACACGTCCACGCATCGTCATCCATCTCCATGCGAACCAGGACATAACCCGGGAAAATCTTGGAATCCTTGGTCTCGCGCTTGCCACCCTCTTTGATCTCGGTGACGCGCTCCATAGGAATCTCGATATCAAAGATACGGTCCTGCATGCCCATAGTCTCGATGCGATGCTCGAGATCGGACTTAACGCGGTTCTCGTATCCAGAGTAAGTGTGAACGACGTACCAACGCTTAGACATGGTTTAGCCCCTCAATCCAGAGAACAGAGCAAGAGCCTCGCCAAAGCCAGCATCGAGCAGAGCGATGACGACGCCGACGACGATCAGAGAAGCGCAAACGACGACCGAGTAGTTCACGAGCTCCTTCTTATCGGGCCACGTGACACGCTTCATCTCGGACTTCACCGAAGCGAAATACTTCTTGGTGCGGGCGAAGAAACCAGGCTTCTCGTTCTTCTTGGACTTCGCAGCCTTCTCGTTCTTCTTGGCAACGGCCTTCTTGGCCTCAACCTTGGAGTTGGCGGCAGCGTTGTTGGCAGGTGCCGGCTGCTGAGCCTTCTTCTTGTTCTTCTTGTTGGCCATTTGGGTTACCTCCGCGCAATGCGCTTATACATGAGTAAACCGTAAGCCCCCAATTGGGAGCTTACGGAATAATGACTGGCACGCCAGGAAGGACTCGAACCCTCAACACTCGGTTTTGGAGACCGATGCTCTACCAATTGAACTACTGGCGTATGTGACTAGAGACTAGCGAGTCTCTTTGTGCAGCGTGTGGTGACGGCACCAGGGGCAATACTTCTTGATCTCCATACGATCAGGCATGTTCGACTTGTTCTTGGTGGTCGTATAGTTGCGGCGCTTGCACTCAGTGCACGCAAGAGTAACTAGAGTACGCATTTATCCTGAACCTTTCATTTCCGCCCCGTACGGGCACGAGTTGGTACTTTATCAGCTCTACGTAAGTGCTGTCAATGAAAACCTCGAATCAATTGGTTCTCGCTGGATCCATTCATATTTGGAACACATCAATGAAGCCAGCGAGATCTAATCGATCCCTCACGCTCGGATCAAGGGTGAGCGAAGCGCAATCGACAGGGAATAAGCCCCGCGTAGAAAAGAACCCGGCACCCTAATAGTGCCGGGTTCTCTAAGTCAGCTATATCAAAGAGCTAATTTACTCAATGATCGTGGAGACGATGCCCGAACCGACGGTGTGGCCACCCTCGCGGATAGCGAAGCGCAGGCCCTCCTCCATGGCGATCGGGTGAATGAGGTCGCCCTCGATGGTGATGTGGTCACCAGGCATAGCCATCTCGGTGCCCTCGGGGAGCTTGACCGTACCGGTAACGTCGGTGGTACGGAAGTAGAACTGAGGACGATAACCATCGAAGAACGGGGTGTGACGGCCGCCCTCCTCCTTGGTCAGAACGTAGATCTCGCCGGTGAACTTGGTGTGCGGGGTAACCGAACCGGGCTTGCAGAGAACCTGGCCGCGCTCGATGTCCTCGCGCTTGATGCCGCGGAGCAGCAGACCGACGTTGTCGCCAGCCTCGCAGAAGTCCATGGACTTACGGAACATCTCGATACCGGTAACGACGGTGTTCTGGGTATCCTTGATGCCGACGATCTCGACGGGCTCGTTGAGCTTGAGCTCACCGCGCTCGACACGGCCGGTAGCAACGGTACCACGGCCGGAGATGGTCATAACGTCCTCAACGGCCATCAGGAAGGGGAGGTCGTTGTTACGAGCAGGCGTCGGGATGTACTCGTCGACGGCCTTCATGAGCTCGCGGATAGCGTCCATCCACTTGGCGTCGCCCTCGAGAGCGCCCAGAGCGGAACCACGGATGACGGGGATGTCGTCGCCGGGGAAATCGTACTCGGAGAGGAGCTCACGGGTCTCCATCTCGACGAGGTCGATGAGCTCGTCATCGTCGACCATGTCGCACTTGTTCAGGAAGACGACGATGTAGGGAACGCCGACCTGACGGGCGAGCAGGATGTGCTCGCGAGTCTGAGCCATGGGGCCGTCGGTAGCGGCGATGACCAGGATAGCGCCGTCCATCTGAGCAGCACCGGAGATCATGTTCTTGACGTAGTCAGCGTGGCCCGGGCAGTCAACGTGAGCGTAGTGACGGGCAGCAGTCTCGTACTCAACGTGGGAGACGGAGATCGTAATGCCGCGCTCGCGCTCCTCGGGAGCCTTGTCGATGTTCTCGAACGCAGTGAAGTCAGCCTTGCAGCCCTCGGTCTCAGAGAGAACCTTGGTGATGGCGGCGGTCAGCGTGGTCTTGCCGTGGTCGACGTGACCAATGGTGCCGATGTTAACATGCGGCTTAGTGCGCTCAAACTTCTCTTTGGCCATAAAGCCCTCCTCTTAACAGGTCGTCCCCGGACGGGACTTTGCCTTTATACCATAGTGGCCTCTCAACATACTATTGAGAAGCCACCGTGTTACCTATGGTAGCGGTGACTGGATTCGAACCAGTGACGCCACGGGTATGAACCGTGTGCTCTAACCAACTGAGCTACACCGCCGGATGGAGCCTGCAACCAGACTTGAACTGGTGACCTCTTCGTTACCAACGAAGTGCTCTACCGACTGAGCTATACAGGCACTTGACGGGTGGGAGCTATAGGATTCGAACCTATGTAGGCAGAGCCAACGGGTTTACAGCCCGTCCCCATTAACCACTCGGGCAAACTCCCAATCGTTCAAGTATCCGCAGGTTCTTTGGTCTTTTGGACCGCCGCCCCCGCGAACGAAAAAGATAATACGATGCAACCTTGGGGGCTGTCAACGAAAACCTCTAGATACACGGCCCCGGGCGTATCTATATATCTTTGACCTGCGGTTTTACTGAGTTTTGATATGAAGGACGATGGATTTGGCTACGCTGGTGACATTTCCCGAGGGAACACTTTGTCACGGTGGAGTACATCTGCAGCATCGACCTTCGATACCGACCCTCTTGCACTATTACATAGGTCACGATCGTGCTTCCACGGCACGTTCAAGCGTGGATAATCTCCCGCTTTTAGCGCGGCTCTAAGCCCAAAGCGGAGATTATCCACGCTCATTCTCCAGACGGGAGAACTATAGAGCCGCTACTGCTCGGGCCAGACCAAAGTAGACCCATAGAGCGGTTCCCCCTTGGTGCAGGGGTAGCGACTCAAGTAACACGACGATAGCAAGTCGAAGAAATAGGTCATGGCGTATTTCGAATAAACGCCGAGTCGGTCAATTCCGTTTCCCGCATTACCAAGACGATATACACGGTCAAAAGACCTCGATTTGTCATCGTTGCTAAACGCAGTAATTAGAATCTTCCTGCCCGAACGGCAATCAAGATACTCACGCGCCTGGGACGCAAATAGCCCGGAGACCGATACGAGAATTATCAATGACTGCGAAGCGTCTCCCATGTTTTTCAATTCCGCGACGTTAGCCCCAGCAACTATGCGAACTATCTTGCCCGCATAAAACATTTCCTGCTGAAATCGTACGAGATTGGCGCTCACATTATTGGTGCACCAGATTTCAACGTTTTTATGGCCATCAATTTCGTCGGCAAGGTGCTTAATAGCGATATCGGACACGCCGCTTTCAACCTCAGCGAACATCTCGATCATGCGAACGTCGAGCTCTGCCCTGTACTCCTCGTAGCCAAATTCCTCCTCTCGATGGCTTAAGTCGCTTGGAAAGACTGATTGAGTAAATGATTCTTTCAAATCGCTAAGAGACTGGTAGCCCAATCGATTGCAGAAACGACGAACAGCGGAACGGGTCACGAATGCATCGCGGGTTATTGTGGCAACATTGATTTCGCTCGAACGCCTAATGTGAGCGATGAGATATCGAGCGATGGCGGCATCGTTTGACCCAAACTCGCTGTTGATGATGGAGCTAATGCGATTGAGCACATCGAAGTCATTGATATTCACGTGATCCCTCTTTCCGCTCTCCTCGAAATCATAGTTCATTTATTGAATCAAACAGCTTTGGTCGTTCTCCTATGATTCAAATCAGTTGACGTCATCTTAATCGTAATTCCGCCACACGTATCCACCGTGTTGAATGATGGAAAGGGGATTCATGGGCAACGTGAACAACATCCCGTTTCTCTGGGGTTCCGCCACGGCGTCTTATCAGTGCGAGGGTGCCTGGAACGAAGACGGCAAAGGCCTTGGCGAGTGGGATTTCTTTAACCACACAAGCAATAAGAACATCAACCATGTTGACGGTGATGTATCTTGCGACTTCTACCATCGCTATGAAGAAGATATCCGCATGATGAAAGAAGGCGGACAAAACACCTATCGCTTCTCTCTTTCATGGAGTCGAATCATCCCCACGGGTATCGGTGAAGTGAATGAAAAGGGTATCGATTTTTATAATCGGGTCATTGATTGCTGCCTCGAAAATGGCATAGAGCCCAACGTTACGCTGTTCCATTACGATCTGCCATTCACGCTTGCTTGCAAAGGCGGATGGCTGAACAACGATATGGCAGAATGGTTCTGCAAATACGCCAAGATTTGCTTTGAGCGCTTTGGAGACCGCGTCAAAATCTGGGCTACCGTTAACGAGCCGCATTTCTACAGCTACTGCGTAAACATGTTGGGCAACTATCCCCCCAATCGATCGCTCGACGTTCAGTCGTACATGCAGTTTCAGTACAACCTGATGCGCGCAAGCGCACTCGCAGTCCGAGCATATCGTCAAATGGGCTACGACGGCATCATCGGCGCCGTCCACGATGGCGGCGTTGTCGAACTCGACCCGGCAACCGAGCACCCCGATGACGTATTTCGATACGCAGACTTTTTCGCCAATCGCATGATTCTGGCACCAGCACTTCAGGGTCAACTGCCGCCAGAAATGGACGAAATCCTTGAAAAACTTGGCGTCTCGCTCTATCGATCCCCAAATGACGTAGAAGAATTCAGAGACGGTAAAGTCGATTTTATTGGACTCAACGTGTATTGCCGAGAGTATGTAACCGACTGGCACGGTGGAGAGCTTGCCGTTTCGGCGAACAATAAGGGCGGTTCGAGCAAAAAGGTCGAAGGAAAATGCATTGCGCCCTTGTTTGAAAGCGCCCGCGACAGCAATGTTCCCCGTAATAAATGGGGCCGCGAAATACTCCCAAGTTGCATGTATTCAACCATCATGGATGTCCACGAGCGCTATGACGCGCCCCGCATCTTTATTACGGAAAACGGACATGGCGCCTATGAGCAACCAGACGCAGACGGAATGATCCACGATGATGACCGCATCGAGCTTCTGGGCCAGTTCATCGAGCACATGATGAGGGCTAAGCGCGACGGCGCGCGCGTTGAGGGCTACTACCTCTGGTCGACGATGGATCTGTATAGCTGGATCAACGGCTACGAAAAACGATACGGACTTGTCCATATCGACTTCGAGAACAATCTGGAGCGCACCCCCAAAAAGAGCTGGTATTGGTACCGAGACCTTATCTCGAAGTATCAGGAGCAGGAAGGTTAGGAGAAAGAGATGAAATATCAGGCAATGTCCGAAACAGTCCTAAAGGCTGTTGGCGGCAAAGAGAACATTACATCGGTAACTCATTGTGCGACGCGCCTTCGCATCGACGCACGAGACACCTCGATCATCGATCTCCAGCTCGCCAAATCGGCTGACCAGGCGCTCGGGGCAGCAGTCAGCGGTGGCCAGCTTCAGGTGATCATCGGCCCCAACGTCACCGAGGCCTACAACGACTTCCTCGACTTCGCGGGAATCGAAGTCGGCGGTGGCACGGTTGCCGACGATGCCCAAACCGCCAAAGACCTTGCAGAAGGCATTAAAAGCGGTAACACCGCCATGGGCTTGATTGAGAAATTCGGGAACGTCTCTGCACAGGTATTCATGCCCATCGTCCCGGCGCTCATCGTTGGCGGACTCATTCTTTCGATCAAGAATCTCCTGGTCAATTATTGTGGATTGAGCACCGATAGCGGAACCGCCCAGGTTCTGCTGGCGATCTTCAGCGCCTCATTTAGCTTCCTGCCCGTTTACCTCGGCTATCAGCTCGCCGCCGTCATGAAGATGCAGCCTATCATGGGCGCACTGCTGGGCGCAATCATGATTAGCTCGTCTATTAGCGGTGCTGAGGGTCTCGACTTTCTTGGCATCCCCATCCCGACGAATGACTACTCGAGCACGGTGGTGCCCATCGTACTGGGCGTTGTGTTCATGTACTTTGTTGATCGCGGTCTTCAGAAAATCATCCCCGACATTACCAAACTGTTCTTGAAGCCGCTGCTCACCATGTTCATCGTCGTGCCTGTTGAGCTGATTATCCTCGGCCCCGCCGGCAGCATGATGGGCTACGCGCTGAGTGATGCCGCCACGTGGCTCATGGATAACGTGGCATTTATCGCTACTCCAATCCTTGCAGCCCTTAACCCCTATTTTGTCATGCTCGGTCTTGATAAGGCCTACATCGCGATCGAAGTTACGAGCTTGGCGCAGCTCGGCTGGGCGCCCATCATCTTTGGCTTCATCTCAAACCTCTGCATTGGCGGCACGAGTCTCGCCTTGGCAACTGCAATGAAAGGCAACAAGGAGAAGAGAGGTATGGTCACCACGGTTGCCGTCACCGCACTCTGTGGCGTAACTGAGCCCGCATTTTACGGCTGCCTCATCGAGCGTCCCCGCCTGCTTGTCGGCACAGCAATCGGCGCCCTCTGCGCGGGACTCCCTGCAGGCATCTTCGTCCTGAAGGAGTATGTTGCGGGAGCATGCCCCGGTCTTCTTTCTGCGCTGATCTTTATCGCTCCCGATGGATCCATGGGCAACTTCGTACTGGCGTGCGTTGTCGCCGTCATCGCCATCGTTGTCTCGTTCATCGCTGCACGCGTGATCATCAAGAAGAATCCCAACTATATTGAGTAGATGCCCGCTGCTTGCATTGGGGACATCCTCGGCAGACCATTAGCAAGAACCCAAGAGTCCCTTAGGAGCTCGATTAATCCATTCGGATTCCTCAGGCACAAACGACCCCGATTCCACAATGAAATCGGGGTCGTTGTTTCTAAAGCCTTCGATAGACAATCGGTGTTTACCTTAGCTCCCTATCCAAGTTAATTATCCACGCTCGTTCTCCGGTCGGAAGATTTTCTTCTCTCGCGTGTCCAGAAATCCACGCTCGAGCAGAACATCCAGGTCCGTACCCGCCCTTGTCTCGATCTGTAACAGCAAGAGGCCTATTCCGCTTCTACATGTTACAGATCAAGATATTCCTAAAACACCCTAAGTTTCATCTCAATCTGTAACAGTTAGATGCCAAATATCGGTCTTGGTGTTACAGATTTAGACAAACTGGAGGACGAGACAAACCAAAAACGGGATGGGCGCTAACCCGATGGCGCACCACCTAAATAGAAACGGGCCCTGTCCCACAAGGGAACAGAGCCCGAAACTCTCATGGAGCCAGTGACAGGAATCGAACCTGCAACCCACTGATTACAAATCAGTTGCGCTACCGTTGCGCCACACTGGCACACTTGGCGCTTTCGCGCGAAGCCAGTTAAGAATAAAGGAATTGCGGACGAGGCGCAACAGGCCACACGGCGTTATACAAATATGCAAAATCCAGCAACAACAGGTACCAGGCCCGTTCATTTCTGTCGGTTCGCCCTCAATCTCAAAACCATTCGTTAGAACGAATAGTTTTAATTACAATTGCTATATATAAAACTATTCGTTCTAACGAAGGGTTTCGCGATGCTTACTACCAAAGAAGCCGCCGAGCTGCTCGGCATCACTCCGCGCAGGGTGCAGGAGCTCATAAAAAACGGAGCACTTGAGGCCCGCAAGGCTTCTGGTGTATGGCTCATCGACAAAGACAGCGTCGACACGCGACTCCGCTCTGTGACCAAAACGGGGGGACGTCCCCGCCGCGGCCACGGTAAGAGCGAGATCGCGTTCACCCTCATGAACCGCACGTACGAAGTCGCTCAGCTGGTCTACAGCACATCGCGAAAAGACTTTACCCACATCGGTGCCGACATCGATTACGCCCACGCCCCTATTGGAGTATTTGGCCCTAATAGCCCCATATCGCTAGACTCCTTCCGCATCTGGTGGCGCGGCCGCGGTATCCCGCTCGCACGCATTGGGCTAGCCTCCCTGCTTGCAGAAGCCGCAGTCGATGTTCCCGATGAACTCGTCCAGCGAAATCTCGGCCTCTCCTTATCCGACCAGTATTGGATTAGGCCCCAAGGTTCCGGTCTCACCTGGGAGGATATCAACTTCTTCAATAACGCCTTTGATGACGTCTCGCTAACCATTGCACCCTTTGCCCCAGAGGGAAAAGCGGCTGCCGCAAAGCCCGATAACACCTCGGACGGCAATCTTCAAAAGTACTGGACGTGCGAGGGCGAACGTCGAATTCTGCATAAGGCAGGAGCGCACCTGGACCAGGAACCTTATAACGAGCTGGTGGCGACCGCGCTCCACCGTCGCATCCTAAACGCCTGCGATTATGTGCCTTACTCGCTCGAGGGCACGGGCACTTCCGCCCTGAGCACATGCGATGTCTTCTTAACTGATGAAGAAGAGTATGTCCCTGCGTTCTATGTAAACCAGCACGCAAACGCAGATGAACGGCTAACCGACTACGAGCGATATGTAGCAAACTGCGAGGAGCTCGGGGTGACAGGCGTCAAGGATGCCCTTGACCGCATGATCGTATGTGACGACATCATTGCCAACTACGATCGTCATTGGCGCAACTTCGGCCTCGTGCGAAACGTAAACACGCAAGCTTGCAGACCTGCCCCCATCTTCGATTCGGGCTCATCGCTCTGGTGCAACATATCACTAGAGGAGCTTAGGGCGGGAGAGCACAGTTTTACCAGCGCACAATTTCATTCAAGCCCCGCCAAACAAATGTTGCTCGTCGAGGACATGGGCTGGTTTGACGGCGACAAACTCGAAGGCTTCGTTGACGAGGCAATCGAGATTCTTTCCAGAAACGACGCGCTCACGGCAAGGCTGCCATATCTAAAAAAGGCGCTAACGTGGCGCCTCGAAAGAATGATCGACATCGCTGAATGGAGTTAGCGAGGCAGCATTGCCCCGCCAACTTCCCTACCTCCCGCGCAGGGCCTTGAGCTTGGCCAGGGCATCGGGGCTCAGGCGACTGCCCAGAGTCATCTTGATCTGCGGAGCTTCCTCTGCCTCGTGAACGTCGTTATCGATCTGTTTGATCTCGTCCACCAGCATACGGCTCGAGATGCGCGTGACACCCTTGCCCATGACGACGGCCTGGATCGTGCCGTCGCTCGATACCACGGAGCATGCGCGGCCTTCCTCGCGCGCCTCGATGCAGAGCTTTTGCACCACGGTATCGGCTGAAACACCCGTCGGCGAGAACTCGATGCGCACGCCGCGGGCCGGCAGGTTGGGACGTTCACTGGAGATATTGCCCGCGCCGTCAAACACGATCACGGCCTCGTAACGGCCCTGGGCAAAGGCAGCAACGTCGTTAATGAGGGCGGTGCGCGCCATATCGTGAACGTCGCTGGAATACGGATCGTCGGAATGGTCGTACACGAGCTTTTCGTAGCGCGGCGTGGAGTGGATCACGTTGTAACCGTCGACCACCAGCAGCTCGGGCTTGTTGGAGTGCACCGTCGAGACTGGGTCGGCGATAGCCTGCGCAAACGCATTGCCGCCCACGCCGTAGGTCGCGGCCGAAACAATCGGCTTGGCCGAGCCCTCGCCAAAGCGCTTGGCCTTGGACTTGGCACGGTTCTTTTTGGACATGCGCTACTCCTCCCCCATGAGCTCGCCGGCGTTGCGGCGCAGCCACTCAAAGCAGAGGGCCGTAGTCGCCTGGGCAACATTGAGGCTCTCGGTCATGCCGCGCTGGGGAAGCTTGGTCAAAAAGTCGCATTTCTCGAGCACCAGACGCGAGATGCCGTCGCCCTCGGAACCCATGACGAGTGCCACGCGGCCCTCGAAGGGGGCATCCCAGCAGCTGCCCTCGGCGTGCTCAGAGGCACCGCCCACCCAAAAACCGGCGGCTTTGAGGTCATCGAGCGCACGAGCGATATTGGGGACCTGCGCGATGGGCAGATGCATAACGGCGCCGGCAGAAGTCTTGTAGCTACCCACCGTTACGCCGGCGGCTCGTTTGTTGGCGATGATGACGCCCGCTGCGCCCACAACCTCGGCAGAGCGCACGATGGCGCCAAAGTTACCGTCGTCGGTCACATGGTCGAGCACAACGACAAGCGCCGGACCGTCGCCCGCGCGGTCGAGGATGTCGGCGACATCGGCATAGGGGAAGTTGCCAACCTCGAGCGCGATGCCCTGGTGAGCGCCATGGCTCGACAGTGCGTCGAGCTGCGCGCGCGGCACATACTTAATGCGGACGCCCGCGGCGTTGAGGTCATCGACCAGACGCGACAGGGCGGCATCGCGCTCCCCGCCCTCGGCAATGAGCGCGCACTTGATGGGAAAACCGGTACGCAGCGCCTCGGCGGCAGCACGACGGCCTTCGATAAACTCACCCTTGGGAGCCTGGACAGCGTCGCGGCCACGCTCGCGCTGCGGACGTGCAGCCTGGGTACGATCTCGCTGGCCCTTGGGAGCGGCAGCGCGGTCGTTGCGGTGAATCGGACGCGAGCCAGAAGCGGCCTGCTTGCCGCCACGAGGCGCACGCTTGCGATTGTCGGCCATAAAGCGGCCTCCTTAAATAGATAACGAACAAGAATCGACCGTCCGAGCCACGGCACCTTGCCTTTCAATCGTCAGGCATGACCACCAGGTCGATGCCCTCCTCTTTCAAGGCAATCCGCCGCACCTCGAACGGTCGACAAATACTAGAGGGTCTTAATACGAGTACCCGCGGCCGTATCCTCAATGGTGAGGCCCAGGTCTTTGAGCTGGTCGCGGATGGCGTCGGCCAGATCCCAGTTCTTGGCGGCACGGGCCTCGGTGCGGGCCTCGAGAATCTTGGCAGCAGCCTCGTCCACGTCGTCGCCCGTGTAGGCGACCAGGCCGGCGGCAACGCCCAGCAGGCCCAGCGGCAGCTCGACCTTGGGCTCGGGAAGCTCGACGCCAAACGTATCGAGCAACTCGGCCAGCGTGTCGGCGGCGGCAAGCGCGGCGGCCTTGTCGGCAGCGTCGCCCGCCTGCTCCAGGTACTGGTTGCATTCAGTGACAAAGCCAAAGACGGCACCCATGGCACCGGCGGTGTTAAAGTCGTCGTCCATGCACTCCTTAAAGGCGGCGCGGGTCTCGGCGGCCTTGGCGGCAAACGCCTCGGATGCTGCCTCATCGGCATCGGCCGTCGCATGGTTCGCGGCCCAGCGCAGGTTCTCGACCGTACCGGCGATACGCGTGAGCGAGTTCTCGGCACCCTCCAGGCGCTCCCAAGAAAAGTCGAGCGGCGAGCGATAGCTCGTCTGCAGCATCAGCAGGCGCAGGGCCGCGGCAGAGTGCTGCTCGAGCACCTCGGCCAGCGTAAAGAAGTTTCCGAGCGACTTGGACATCTTCTCGCCGTCTACCAGCAGCATGCCCGTGTGCATCCAGGTGTTGGAGAAGCCCTGGTGCCAGGCGCAGGTGGCCTGGGCGCACTCGTTCTCGTGATGCGGGAAGGCAAGGTCGGAGCCGCCGCCGTGGATGTCAATCGGGGTGCCCAGGTAGCGGTGCACCATGGCGGCGCACTCGGTGTGCCAACCGGGACGGCCCTCGCCCCAGGGGCTCGGCCAGCTGGGCTCGCCGGGCTTGGCGGCCTTCCACAGGGCAAAGTCGAGCGGGTCGTTCTTGTCCTCGTTCTCCTCGATGCGCGCGCCAACCATAAGGTCGTCGATGTTGCGGCCCGAGACCTGACCATAGTTGGGATCGCTGCGCACGGCAAAGTACACATCGCCGTTATCGGCTGCGTAAGCGTGGCCCTGCTCGATAAGCGTCTTGATCATGGCGATCATGGGGCCGATCTCCTTGGTGGCGCGGGGGCGCACATCGGGATCGAGCACGTTGGCGGCGCGCATGACGCCGATGAACTTGTCGGAGAACTCCGTCGCGACCTCGGCGGCCGTACGACCCTGCTCGTTGGCGCGCTTGATGATCTTGTCGTCGACATCGGTGAGGTTCTGGGCGAACGTGACCTCGTAGCCGCTCGCGATGAGCCAGCGGCGGATCACGTCAAAGCTGATGAACGTGCGGGCATTGCCGATGTGGATGTTGTCGTAGACCGTGGGGCCGCACACGTACATGCGGACCTTGCCGGACTCGATGGGCTGGAACTCTTCCTTTTTATGGGTAGCGCTGTTGTAGATACGCATTCGTTACTCCTTAACGGTTTTCTGTAGCAGGCAGACGGCCCAGGCGCCGATTCCCTCGCCCTGACCTTCCCAACCGAGCTTTTCGGTCGTAGTGGCGGCGACGCCCACGTTTTCGACGTCAACGCCCAGGGCATGGGCAAGGTTGGCGCGCATGGCATCGCGGTGCGGGGTGATCTTGGGTTGCTGACAGGCAATGGTGCAATCGGCATCGACAAACTCAAAGCCCAGCTCGCGCGCATAGTCCATCACGCGAGCGAGCAGCACCATCGAATCGGCGCCCTCATAGGCGGGGTCGGTATCGGGGAATAGCTTGCCGATGTCTCCCCCGCGGCAGGCGCCCAGAATGGCGTCGGCCAAGGCGTGCGCGAGCACATCGGCATCCGAGTGGCCCAGCAGGCCGCGCTCGTAGGGAATGTCGACACCGCCGATGATACATCGACGCCCCTCCACCAGACGGTGGACGTCGTAGCCATGGCCAATGCGCAGGTTACTGAACATGGGGAAGGTCCTCTCCCTCGGCCATGCGGCCAAGCAGAATCGCGGTTACGGGACGCAAGTCCTCGGGCACCGTCACCTTAAGGTTATCGCGCGGGCTCTGGACGCAGCGGACGCGCCCACCCATGCGCTCGACCAGCGACGAATCATCGGTGCCGATAAAGCCCTCGGCAATGGCTGCAGCGTGGGCGCGCTTCATAGCATCGACGCTAAAGATCTGCGGCGTCTGCGCGGCCCAATAGAGCTCACGCGGCGGCGTCTCGACGATATTGTCGCCATCGACGATCTTGAGCGTGTCGATCGCGGGCTGGCCGCACACGACACCGTCGAGCGAGCGGTCGCCTACAAGCACGTCGATCGCATGGTCGATGGCCTCGGTCGTGATGAGCGGACGGGCGCCGTCGTGGATAGCGACATATTCGAAACCCGCCGGCACCGCGTGCACGCCGGCGCGGGTGGAATCCTGACGAGTATCGCCGGCATCGGCAAAGCTGATGGGCGTGTCATAGTCAAACGGGTCGATAGCCAAGCGGCGCATCTCGGCACGGCGCTCGGCAGGGCAAACCACGACGATATGGCCGACCTTGTCGCTACGATCGAACGCGCGGATGGACCAGCTCATGAGCGGACGGCCCGCCACGTTAACGAGCTGCTTGCCGCCGGGATTTCCAAAGCGCTGGCCGCTGCCGCCGGCAACGACCACGGCGCATACGGGCGCCATTATGCGTTCCCCTGTTTGGTGCCCTTCATGCGGTACAGCGAGTCCGCAAGAATGGCAGGGTTGTTGACGCCAAAGTCGCCCAAGCGCTCCGGATCCTCGCTGATGTCGTCCATGAGCTCCTGCAGCGAGCCATACTCGTCGACGATCTTCTCGGCCACGCCGTCGCGCACGACGGACACGCGCGAAAGCGTGCGCAGGCCCAGCGGCGTCATGACGGAGTCCTCGTCCAAGTCGTCATAGCCCAGAACTGCCGCCACGTGCTGCGGGTCGGACAGGTCCTTAGGCGTCATACGGCTCAGCTCGGCGCGAATCTTCTCGGCGTTGGCCTCAGAGGAATCGCTCGCGTAGTCGCGGATCATCAAGTCGTATTCGGTATCCATGCTGGAGCCCGCGAGCTGCTCGAGCTGCATCTGCACGAGCTTACCCTGGTTACCCAGCTTGACAATGCAATCCTTAAGCTCGGTCTTTGCCTGCTGCATGATCTCGAAGCTCGAGAAAATACCGGTAATGTCGGCGAGTGTGACGTAGTCGTCGAGCTCGAGGGCCGTCAGGCGCAGCAGGGAGCGATCGAGCGACTGACGGGTAGTCTGGAGCGTGGCGACGAGCTGGTTGACCGAGCTCATGATGGTGGTGACGGGCTGGATCTCGTAGCTCTTGCCGTGGACGTACACGTTGACGACGGCGCGACGAGCCGAAACCGAGATCACGATGGCATCGGTGAGCACCGACATGCGAGCGGCAGTACGGTGACGCATGCCCGTCTCACTCGTGGCGAGCGAGGGATCGGGATTGAGGTGGAAGTTGGCGCGCAGGATCTGGGTGAGGTCGCCATCGATAACGATGGCGCCGTCCATCTTGGAAAGCTCGAACAGGCGGTTCGAGGTAAACGAAATGTTGAGCGGGAAGCCGTCGTTACCGGCAGCGAGCACGTTTTCGGTGTCGCCGACGCAGATAAGGGCGCCCAGGTGACCGGCGATGATCATGTCGAGGGCGGTGCGGATCGGCTGACCAGGTGCCGTCAGGCGGATGGCCTGTTCCATACGCTTTTGCAGCTCGTTCTTATCCAAGGCATCGCTCCCATCGTATACGCTCCATAAACGCTAAATAGTTTCTCACGGTTTGTCCCTGCGGCGCTTGCGAAATCCGATGCTTACAGAATGAGCGAACACAGCTGAGAGCCCAACCCAAATCAGCTGTTCATGTGGTAGCATCGGGATTCGCATAAATGAGGGAGTAGTCGCGTGATCGGGTTCGCCTCCGGTGGCGCGGCAAGTCAACACACTGGCCGATGCGGCCTGGCTTGCCTTAATGAACGAGACTCGTGGCTGTGCGCGCAACGCGTACGCCACGGGTCTTTTTTGTTACTCCCCCAAGAGGTACACGCGGGCCCGCCCGCAGAGAGGGAGCCAGACTATGGGACTCGCAGAGCTTGTGTTGCTCGCTATCGGCCTTTCTATGGACGCTTTTGCCGTATCCATCTGCAAGGGCCTTGGCATGAAAAGGATCAACCTTAAGGTCGCCGTGATACTCGGCCTGTTCTTTGGCGGTTTCCAGGCCGGCATGCCCGTAATTGGGTGGGCCCTTGGTAGCCAGTTCATGGGCATCATCAGCCCCATCGACCACTGGATCGCCTTTATCCTGCTCGCCTTTATCGGCGGCAAGATGCTGTGGGAAGCCTTTACTGAGGACGAGAACGAAGGCGACGGCAAGGATGCCGAAAAGATCGACCTGGGCGAATACCTAATCCTTGCCATCGCCACCTCGATTGACGCGCTTGCCGTGGGCATCTCGTTTGCCGCGCTCTCGGTCGATATCGTTCCCGCCGTGTCGCTCATTGGCATCACGACCTTTGTCTTCTCCGTTGCCGGCGTAGCGATCGGCCACACCTTTGGCGCGCGCTACGAAAAGCCCGCCACCATCGTGGGTGGCGTCGTGCTCGTCCTCATCGGCCTCAAGATTTTGCTGGAGCATCTGGGGATTTTGGCGCTGTAAAACACCCTTCAAAACTAAACGTCCGGATGAGGCCTAATGCAGAGTTTTGCATGAGGCCTTTTCATGCAGACTTTTGCATGTCATACTATGATGCAAAAGTCTGCACGTTAGGAGATCGCCGTGGATACCCTTCCCATCACCACACCGCGCCAAGCTGGCATCTACGTGCGCCAGGCACGCGAGGCTCAGGGTCTCACCCGTGCCGCCCTCGCTAATAAGGCCGGTGTTTCGGAGCGCCTGCTCGCATCGCTCGAGCTGGGAGATGCCACGGGCATTCGGCTCGACAAGCTGTTGGCAATCTTCAATGCTCTCGGACTGGCGCTCGCCGCTCAAGGGGATATCGCCAAAACGAATAACGAGCAACCAGTCGACGCCCCGCATGCCGATTTGCAACCTTGTAGCACCCCCAGGTGCCATCACGCTCAACGTCCCTCTCATAGCCACCGTCGCTGCGCCGCCATTCCGGTTCTTGCAGACGCCCCCTTTACGTCCGAGCTCTACGACAAGGCCTTCGCCGATTTCGCCATGTCCAATCTCGGAGTCTCGATTGCCACAAGCGCATCTGCCCAAACCAAGCCCGAAGGGAGATAGCCAATGGCCAGAAAAACGCTTCGGACTATTATTTGCGGCGTACCCGCAGGAACGCTCATGCAAGATGAGAGCGGTCTAGTCAGTTTTGTCTACGATCAAGATTATGACGGGCCAGCCCTATCGACCAACATTCCCATATCAAATCGCACATACGGCCAACAGGTCATGAATCCGTACTTGTTTGGTCTTCTACCCGACAGCGAGGATCAGCGAAAGGCGATTGCTGCCGAATTCGACGTTAGACCCAACAATGCCGTTGCGCTACTCAGCCATATCGGACTTGACTGTCCGGGTGGAGTGCAGTTTTGCGCCGAAGAAGACGTCAACGCCGTCTTGCATCGCACCAGCGAATACCGCCCTATAGGCGATCACGAGATTGCACTGCGACTCAAGTCAATCAGAGATGACCGCAATGCATCGTGGATGGGCCTAGATGAAAGTTGGTCACTTGGAGGCAATCAGGGCAAGTTCGCTCTCGCACTCATAGACGGTCGCTGGTGCGAATGCGTGGGCTCCTCGCCCACGACGCATATTTTCAAAAATGGCGTCATCTGATTTAAACTTGAGGCTCTTAATGAGTTTGTCTGCATGAAAAGCGCCCAGCGCGCGGGTATCGCAACGGCGAACGTTGAGTATCGCTTATTTGAGGACGAACCCGCCCTCATTGTTGAGCGATATGACCGCGTGAAAGTCAAAGACGGAACAATCATGCGTCTACACCAAGAAGACCTCTGTCAGGCTCTTGGAGTGATGCCCGCTCAAAAGTACACGGCAGACGGCGGCCCGACCGCACGCGATATTCAGGAACTCCTCGTCAATACGAGCCACCATCAACTTAACCTGTATCTGTTTACGCAGATACTTTTCTTTAACGCCATCATCGGCGCACCGGACGCGCATGCGAAGAACTATTCCCTGCTTCTTGGAAACGGCGGCACAGCTATGATGGCTCGTATGTATGACGTTGCATCGGGGCTGGCATACGAACGTATGCGCCGCCGAGCGCGCCTTGCCATGAGCGTTGGCGGCGAAAATCGTGTGGGGCGCATCGGCCCAGGCGCTATCCGCCGATACTACGGTATGGGCGACCCCGCGCTGGAGGCGGCGCTCACCGATGCCGGGCTATCCGAGAAGTTTTGCTTTGCGACCATGATGGACCTCGCCTACGAGGTACCCATTTGCATGGAAGAGGTCATGGACGAATACGCCGACCTGCCCGGCATGGCGGACCTGCGCGAGCATATGCTCGGCCCCGTCTGCGAAAACTGCCAGCGCACCCTCGACCTCATCAAGGCGGATATGGGCTAGGTGTCCGTAATCTCCCATTTCCCAAAAGAAGAGAGGGGGCACCCGTCGCAAAAGACCGGGTGCCCCCTCTCGTAATGTCATTTGCAATCTGCTAGCACGTGGCTCGGACTGCTGCCAGCGCGACCTTTACGCAGCGAGGCGCTTGAGGACGTCGATGAGCAGCTCGTAGAAGCGCTCGGCAGAAGCGAGCTCCATGCTCTCGTCCGGGGTGTGGACATCGGAGAGCGTCGGGCCCACGGCGATGGCGTCCAGGCCGTGCAGGGCCTCGGCAAACAGGCCGCACTCAAGGCCGGCGTGAATGGACTCGATTCGTAGCTCGGAGCCAAAGAGCTCGCGATAGCTCTCGACAAAGATGTCGCGGACCGGCGAATGCTCGGCATAGCTCCAGCCGGGATACTCGAACTCAAACTTGGCGTCGAATCCCAGGACATCGGCCAGCGTCTGCAGGCGGTCCTTGAACTCGTTCTGCAGCGAGGTGATCGAGGAGCGCGGGGACAGCATGATCTTGACCTGGTCGTCAGAGGTGGCAACCACGCCGATGTTGGAGGAAACCTCGACGGAGCCGTCGGTGGCGACGTTGCGGCGGATCACGCCGTTGGGGGCAAGACGCAGAGCGCGAATAAGGGCAAGTGCGGACTTCTCGTCCATGGCCTCGACCTCAGCGTTGTCGGCAATCTCAACCGTGCAGGTAAAGCCGGGGTCGAAGACCTCGAGCTCGGCAGTAACGTCGGCGATGATGCCCTTTGCGATCTGGGCCGCGGCCTCGGCGGCAGCGTGGTCGGCGTAGACCAGAACAGCCTTGCACTCACGGTTGATGGCGTTGTCCTTGGTGCCGCCGTTAAAGCTAACGATGGCGGGCTCGCCGGCAACCATCAGGCGGTCGATGATGCGGGCCATGATGAGGTTGCCGTTGCCGCGCTCCAGGTTGATATCGCTGCCGGAGTGACCGCCCAGCAGGCCGGAGATGTCGAGCGTGAGGGTGCTACCGGTCTTGTGCTCGCGCACGATGGGGCAGGTGTAGGTAACGACGACGCCGCCGGCGCAGCTGACGGTGGCAACGCCCTCTTCCTCGGAGTCAAGGTTAATCATGGTGCGGGCGCTAATCTGGGACTTGTCGAGCGTCTCGGCGCCGACCAGGCCAGTCTCCTCGTCGGTGGTGAATACGCACTCGAGGGCGGGGTGAACGATCGAATCATCATCGAGAACAGTGAGCATCAGAGCGACGGCAATACCGTTGTCGGCGCCCAGAGTGGTGCCGTTAGCGGTGAGGACGCCGTCCTTGACGACCAGGTCGATACCATCGGTCGTAAAGTCGTGCTCAACGGAGCCCAGCTTGTCGCACACCATGTCGATGTGGCCCTGCAGCATCACGGTCGGGGCATTCTCGGCGCCGGCAGATGCGGGCTTGCGAATGATGACGTTGTAGACCTCGTCCTGATACACATCGAGACCGCGCTCCTTGGCAAACGCGACCAGGAAATCGCTGATGCCTTTCTCGTTGCCAGACCCACGGGGGATCGCGCTGACCTCCTCAAAGAAATGGAACAGCTGGGCGGGCTCGTAGCCGGTAATCTTGTAGTCCATGGTGCCTCCTTGGCGCAACTGGTTAGACAGTAAGACATGCGACTTGTATATTCCCAGACTTTGCGTGCATAAACCAGTCGAAAACGCCGAGCGCCCTCGCATCATCGGCTAACGGTGGACCGTATAGCGTAACGGCCACAACTTCCGCAGCTCTACAAATCGAGGCGCCCTTTCCGGAGCGCCTCGATTGCGCGTATCAAATTGTCGCCACGCCCTACAGCGCGCCGGAACCGGCTTGCATCATGCCGCCGGGGCCCGAGCTCACGCCACTGCTCACAGGCGCGGCGTTTCCGGTGTGCGGCGCCGCCGGAGCGGTATCGCCCCCGAGTGCACCCGCCGGACGCGGCGCCGGAATCTCACCCGTGCCGTGGCTAAAGACAAACTTGCCGTCGACCACGTCGCACAGGACGGTATCGCCCTCGCCCCACTCGCCGGCCAGCAGCTCCTCGGACAGCGGATCCTCGATGAGCTTTTGGATGGCACGACGCAGAGGACGCGCGCCGTTGGTGAGGTCGGTACCCTCCGCCACAATCTTGTCGTAGGCCGCATCGGTAAGCTTGATGTTCATGCCGTTTGCGATCAGGCGCTGGCGCAGATCGTCCACCAGCAGGTGCGCAATCTTGGTCAGGTTCTCGCCCGAGAGCTTCTGGAACACCACGATGTCGTCGATACGGTTGAGCAGCTCGGGGCGGAACAGGCGCTTGAGCTCGCCCATCGCGCGGCCGCGGATCTCACTCGAGGTGAGGCCCTGCTCGCCGGTGGTGCCAAAGCCAACGCTCGCATCCTGCGCGATCTCGCGGGCGCCCACGTTTGACGTCATGATGATCACGGTGTTGCGGAAGTCGACCGTCTTGCCCTGGCTATCGGTCAGGCGGCCCTCCTCCAGCACCTGCAGCAGGATATTGAAGATGTCGGGGTGCGCCTTCTCGATCTCGTCGAACAGCACGACCGAGTACGGGTGACGGCGAACAGCCTTGGTGAGCTGGCCGCCCTCGTCGTGGCCCACATAGCCCGGGGGGCTACCGATGAGCTTGGAGACCTCGAACTCACTGCCAAACTCCGACATATCGAAGCTGATGAGCGCGTCCTTGCTGCCAAAGAGATACTCGGCGAGCGTCTTGGCGAGCTCGGTTTTGCCCGTGCCGGTGGGGCCCAGGAAGATAAAGCTGCCGCCGGGGCGACGCGGGTCCTTGAGCGGCGAGCGGCTGCGGCGCACGGCCTTGGCAACGGCCTCGACGGCCTCGTCCTGACCGATGATGCGCGTCTTGAGCACGCTTTCGGCCTGCAGCAGGCGGCGGCTCTCGCTCTCGGTGAGCGAGGACACCGGCACGCCCGAGGTCACGGACACGATGTCGGCAATCTGGGAGACATCGATGGTGAGCGGGCTGGCGTCGAGCTCGGCCGTCCAGGCAGCCTTGGCCTCGGCGAGCTCAATCTCGGCAGCCTTTTGCTGCTCGGTGATCTCGGCGGCCTTGTTCATGTCGTCGCTCTCGGTGGCCTCCTGCGCGGCGGCCTTAAGCTCCTCCACGCGATGCTCGGCCTCGCGCACCGGCTCGGGCGCGCGGTTGGCGGCGATGCGGGCGCGGGCGCCGGCCTCGTCAATGAGGTCGATGGCCTTATCGGGCAGGAAGCGATCCTGGATGTAGCGGTCGGAGAGGTTCGCGGCGGCCTCGATAGCACCCTGCGTATAGCGCACATGGTGGTGCTCCTCGTAGCGCGGCTTGAGCGCGGTCAGGATCTTGACCGTGTCCTCGACGCTCGGCTCCTCGACATCGATGGTCTGGAAGCGACGCTCGAAGGCCGGGTCCTTGGTGAGGTACTTGCGGAACTCCTCGGCCGTGGTGGCGCCGATAATCTGGAAGGCACCGCGCGCGAGCACGGGCTTGAGCATGGAGCTCGCGTCGATGGAGCCCTCGGCAGAACCGGCACCGATGATGGTGTGCATCTCGTCAATAAACAGGATGACGTCGTCAGCCTCGGTGGCCTCCTGGATCACGTTCTTGAGGCGCTCCTCAAACTCACCGCGATACTTGGCGCCCGCAACGAGGCCCGGCAGGTCGAGCGTCCAGATGTTCTGGTTCATGAGGTTCTCGGGCACGTTGCCGGCAGCGATCTGCTGCGCCAGGCCCTCGACGATGGCCGTTTTGCCCACGCCGGGATCGCCCAGGATAAGCGGGTTGTTCTTGGTGCGGCGCGAAAGGATCTCCATCATGCGCTGGACTTCCTTTTCGCGGCCAATCACGGGATCGAGCTCGCCGTCGCGCGCCTTTTGAGTGAGGTTGGTGGCGAACTGCTTGAGCGTGTCGGTGCCGCTCCCCTTTTGCTGAGAGGCATCCGAGCCGCTAAAGAACGGCAGGCCCGCACCGGGACGACCAGCACCGGCGCCGGCGAGCGGACGCTTCTTGTCCTGGTCCTTGGCGGTGAGTTTCTCGATAGCCTTTTTGATGGAGGCGGACGACACACCCAGGCGCATGAGGATGTCCATGGCCATGCCGTTGCCCTCTTCGACGATACCGATGAGCAGGTGCTCGGTCGACACGTAGGTCTGGTTGTTCTCACGTGCCACGCGGAAGGAGCGCTCCATCACGCTGATGACGAGCGGCGTAAAGGCGAGCTTGGCCGCCTCGGTCTCCTCGCTGGGCTCGGGGACCGTGGTCTGGACCTCTTTGAGAGTATCCATGATGTCATCGTAGGAGATGTCGAGTGAACGCAGTGCCTCGGCGGCAATGCCCTCGTCCTCCTTGGCAAGCGCGAGCAGCAGGTGCTCGGTGCCCACCTTATTTGAATGAAGATCGAGCGCCTCCTGCTTGGCCATGGACATGACCTTGCGCGCGCGATCGGTAAATCTATCTAACATGCTCGTTTCCTTACATGAGTTCATCGAAATCAAAACGCCCGCCCGTCGGCGGCGCTTTTGTCTCTTTACCCACAGGTTGTCTATGTTAACAGCTGGAGGAATATCTATAAACCCGGCTCACATGAATGCAGGTTATGACCGCATCGCGGGACTCACCGCACGATGCGCGACAGGCGCCCCGCAAGAGAAACCCTAGGCGTCTTTCACCACGTCGGGACTCGTCGCACGCGATGCGCGATAGGCATCGGCCTCCTTGGAGACGCGTTCGAGCAGCTCGGATGTATCGACGCCCTCGACTTGCGCGACCGTTTCCACCGTCTGCATGGCGACCGCCCTCAGGTACGCGCACGCGCTGTCCCCCAGCTGCTCGAGGTCTATCTCCTCGCCGCCCTCCCGGGCAAAGCCGACCGCCATCACAAAGCCCATGATGCCCGAGACCAGAAAGCCCACCGCAAAGCTCGAATCTGCCTTGAGCTCTTCTCCGTCGGGGTGGACGATCTCTCTCACGCGGTCGATGATGATCGTATGGATGCCCTGCACGACCTGCTCGGCGGCACCCGCCCTCATGGTGATGACGATGCGCCGCAGCAGGCAGCGGACGTCGCGCCGGTCGAACGCCGAAAGGTCGCCCTCGCTCGAAAAATGCCAGAGGGCATCGGTGATGAGCTCGTTATCCTGCAGCAGCTGGGCTATGGCGATGGCGACGAGTTCATCGAAATCGTGAAAATAGTAGTAAAACGTTCCGCGATTGCACTGGGCGGCGCGGGTCACCTCGCCAACCGACAGCTCGAAGATGCTGTTGTTCTCGATGAGCTCCCAAAACGCCTCGATGATACGGGTGCGTGCATCGGGCGCATCGGCGTCCTTACGCGGTCTCGCCATGCGCCTCACCGCACCCCTGCGCCTTGGCGTTCATGATGAGCATCTGAAGACGGTTCTCCACGTTGGCGAAGCTCACGTCGGGATCGTAGTCGAGCGGCAGGAACTGCGCCGTGGGATACTGCTCCTTGAGCGCATGGATGAGCCCGCGCCCCACGACATGGTTGGGCAGACACCCGAACGGCTGCAGGATCACGAAGTTGCGGCAGCCGCGCTTGGCGTGCTCGAGAATCTCCGCCGGAATCAGCACGCCCTCGCCCGCATCGAACGTATGGTGCAGGATCTTATCGCTCGCGCGCACGAGCTCGGGCATGCGCGTCGGCGGCTCGTAGAGCGGGCTCGCCGCGCCCAGGCGGTCGCAACGGTCGTGCGCGAGCTCGAACAGGTTGTCCGCCGTGGCGTACCAGGCCTTTTCGGGCAGCGACAGGTCGACGTGGAACTCGCGCGACTGCGCATGCTTGTAGAAATAGGTCTTGCGGATCACGTCGGTCATGCGCGCCTCGATGACCTCGAGCCCGTTGTCCTCGAGGTAGCGCTCGATCTCGTGGTTGGCGCCGAGATGGAAATTGAGCAGGTACTCGCCCACGATGAGAACGGTCGGATGCGGGTTCGAGCGGTCGTACGGAACGGCGTCCATGATCGCAAGCGCGCGTTTGAAGCCCGTCGCCTGGCCTCTCAGCCCGGAGCGCTCCATGCCCTCGATAACCTCATCGAGCGCGCGGTCGAACGCAGCGTCCGCCGCGCCCTTCTCGAGCTCGTAGGGACGGATGCGCCTAAGCATGGCCTCGAGGGCATCGATCATGGGAAGACCGTAGGCGATCTGGATGCTCGGGCCAAGGCCGAGCTTGAAGCCCGGATGCGCATTGTGGGCATCGACGTCGTCGTTGGTGAGCACCGGGACATAGTCGTATCCCGCGTCGTCGAGCGCGCGGCGCAGCAGGGGCATGTAGTGCGTCAGGCGGCAGTCGCCGATATACTTGCCAGTCACCACGGCGACGTCGTGCGGGTCGTACTTACCGCTCTCGAGTGCCGCGAGCGCCTCGCCGATCACGATTTGCGCGGGGAAGCAGATGTCGTTGTGCACATAGCGTTTGCCCAGGCGGATGGCATCCTCGCGCCCGATATCAAGGGCCTCGGCGCGCACGCCCTGATTGCGCATCGCCGCGGTCATGAGCCTGCAGAACGCATGGGAGGTGTTGGGGACCAGCGCGATCTTGTCGTGCCGGTCGCGCTTGGTGTACTTGACCTTATACGGGTCGTCGAGCGGATGGACCGCGTGCACCCGGGCGCCCTCGGCACGCTCCTCCGCGCGACGACGGTTGACCGACTCGATAAACGAACGCACGCGAATGCCCATGGGACCGGCGACGTCGCTCTCATCGAGCTTGATCATCATCGGAACCTTGGAGCCCATCTCGCCCATCATGCGCGCGATCTCGTCGGTGAGATACGCATCGTGGCCGCAGCCGAAGCTGCCCATCTGCACGAGCTCGAGCTCGGGCGTCGATGCGACGATGACCGCGCACGACAGCATGCGCGCATGGTAGTTGTTCACGATGTCGATGCGGCTGTTGGAAAGATCGACGTTGCAGATCCCCGGCACCGCATCGGGCGTCAGCACGGGGATGCCGCGCTCAGAGAAGAGCTTGGGCAGCCCGTGGTTGACCAGCGGGTCGTTGTGGTACGGGCGCGAAGCGATCACCACCGCGTAGCCGCCGTCCTCGTGCACGTTCTCGAGCACCTGCCTGCCGCGCAGCTGCAGCTGGTTCTCAAACGTCTCCTGCGCGCGGTCCGCCTGCTCGGTCGCCTTGGCAACCAGGTCGGCATCGATATCGAAGGTCTCCTTGCACCACGCCTTGAGCTGGCGATTTCGGTCGCCCTCGTCGTACCAGTGGAACAGCGGCGTATCGAACGGAACGCCGAAACGCTCCTCCGGGTTATCGGAATTGCGCATCACGTAGGGGTATCCCTTTACGACGGCGCACATCCACTCGCTGGTAGAGGCGGTGTTTTCGGTGGGCACCGTCGTGATGATGGGCATGAAGATGCGGTCGACGCCGGCGTCGACGAGATTGCGGATGTGCCCGTGGACGAGCTTGGCCGGGAAGCACACGGTGTCGGATGTGACGTGCGCCAGACCGCGCTCGTACATCGCCTTGGTGCTGCGTCCCGAGACGCGCACCTTAAAGCCGAGCGTGCTGAAGAACGTCGACCAGAACGGCATGGTGTCCCAGAACTCGAGCACACGGGGAATGCCGATCGTGACATCGCGCCCCCCGCAGACGGGAACCGTGGGGCACGACTCGAACAGCAGCTTCTCGCGGTCGACAAAGAGATTGGGGGCAGCCGCGGTCCGGTCGCGCCCCGTGCCGGGTGCCTGTGCCTCGCAAGCACCCTGCGGACGCAGCTCCTCCGCCGCGGGAACCTCGCGCACGAGCTCATCCCATGAGATGGCGCCGCCGCGCGGGCAGCGATTGCCCGTGACGTAAAGCGAGCCGTCGCCAAATGCCACGACCGCGCGCTGGCAGCGGTTGTTGCACCGACGGCAGGTAACGCCGCCGAACTCGCGATGCTCGAAGCGCTCCACGGCATCGAGCCCGATAAACGACGTGCCGGCGTCGCCCTTGCGGCATTCCTCGCGCGCGAGCAGGGCGATACCGATAGCGCCCATCAGCCCCGGGTGGGGCGCACGCGTGACGGGTTTGCCCAAATACTGCTCGAATGCGCGCAGCACCGCGTCGTTTCGGAACGTGCCGCCCTGGACGACGACTTTGTCGCCCAGACGGTTGAGATTTGAAACGCGAATGACCTTGGTGAACACGTTCTCGATAATCGAACGGCAGAGACCGGCCATGATGTCGCCCGGACCCTTACCGCGCCGCTGCTCGGAAACGACGCTGCTGTTCATGAACACCGTGCAGCGGCTGCCGAGAACGGCGGGGGCTTTGGACGAAAATGCCTCGGTCGCGATATCCTCAACGGCTATTCCGAGGTTTTTGGCAAAACCCTCGAGGAACGAGCCGCAGCCCGCAGAGCACGCCTCGTTGACGACGATATCGGTCAGCACGCCGTGGTTGAGCCAGATGGCCTTCATATCCTGTCCGCCGATGTCGAGCACGAAGGTCGCATCGGGAACGCATGCGCACGCGGCGCGGGCGTGCGCGACCGTCTCGACCGTATGGTAGTCGGCGTGGAACGCGCGCGCGAAAAGCTCCTCGCCGTATCCCGTGGTGCCCACGGCATCGATCGCAAGCGTGACTCCCGCTGTCTCCCAGCGGTTCTTCAAGCTGACAAGACCCTGTTGGGCGACGTCGAGCGGTCTGCCGTTATTAGACGCGTAGAACGAATCGACAAGCTCACCCGCCTCATCGACCAGGGCGAACTTGGTCGTCGTGCTCCCCGAATCGATACCGAGCGCCACACGCACCGTCTCTCCGGGCGTATACGCATCCGGACCCTTTGCCGGCGTCTCTTTGCCATGGCGTGCCGTAAAATCCGCCTGCTCGGCAGGTGTGGCAAAAAAGGGCTGGGCAAGACGTCCCTCCCCGCTTGCGGGCGCGACCGTCTCGAGCTTATCCAGCCGGACAAAAGCGTCGGGAAGGTCGATCGGTTGGGACGATGCGAACATGTCGGTCAGCGACAGGGCGGCACCGCGCGCGACCATGATCTGCGGATCGCGCGGGACGATAACCTGATCGTCCGATAGATTCAGTTGCTCCCGGAACACGCGGACCAGCGTGGGGTTGTAGGCGAGCGTACCGCCCTCGAAGATTACCGGCGGCTCGATGTCGATACCCTGGGCCAGACCGCCGATCGTTTGGCGGGCGACCGCGTGAAGCGCCGAAAGCGCCAGGTCGGTGGTAGGAATGCCCTCGTTGAGCAGCGGCTGGATATCGGTCTTTGCGTACACGCCGCAGCGGCCCGAGACCTCGTGGACGGTCGTTCCCCGGCTTGCGAGCTGCTCGAACTCGCCCGATTCGGTGCCGACCCCCATGAGCTTTGCCATCTCGTCGATAAATGCACCGGTACCGCCTGCGCACGAGCCGTTCATGCGCATGTCGGCAACCTCGATGTCTCCCTTATCGTTGGTGCGGAAGAAGATCATCTTGGCGTCTTGGCCGCCCAGCTCGATGGCGCAGCGCGTCTGCGGATAGAACCTGCTGATCGCGAGCGCGTTGGCGACCACCTCCTGAACGTACGAGGCGCCCAGCGCGGTCGCGATATCGCGCGCACCCGAGCCGGTCACCGCAACGCGCAGTGACTCATGGGGAAAGCGCTCGGCGAGCTCGCCGAGCATGGCGCGCACGCTCGCTGTCTGACACGCCCCGTGGCGGCGATATCCCCACCACGCCTCGGTCATATCCTCGTGCATCGCGTAAACTTTGGTCGTCGTCGACCCTACGTCCAGTCCTACTAGCAACGCCATAATGCTCCGTCTCTCGCATTTTTCCCGCTAGAGATATACCACTCTACGTAATACAACAGACTGTTGTATTTAAACTCCGTATAAAAAGCGGCTGCCGAAACGCTTCAGCAGCCGCCGAATGCACCAACAGATTGTTCTGCGCGCTAGCACGTCGGGCAACGGAGCAGCACGGGCCCTCCGGTCATGCGCACCGCTCACGCCCGCGATGTCGCCGAGAGAGCTATCCACGCTTAGGGCTCCAACCAAGCAAGTCGCCCGCGCTCAGCAGATCCCTAAGCGAGCTACTCGCACTCAGGAGCCATAGCCTGCTCCAAGAGCTCGGCATGCTCCTCCTCGAAAACCGTCCCCACAGGGAAGGCGCGACGGAAGACGAAGCGGGAAATCGGACCGGCTACCAAAAGGTTCCACGGCAGCGCCATCACAAAATTATGCGGGATGTTGATCATCCAGATCGCGGGCACGGAATACAGGTTCGCAAGGATGCCGCCGGGCATGTGCGTCAGACCCTCACAGGCACCGTACAGCGACATGATGATGACCATGGGAACGACCATGCAGGAGCTGACGGCGAGCGTCATGGCAAGTGGCGAGCTCTTGCCCGGCGTGACCAAGTACTTAAAGGGAAACCCTTGGCGAGCGGGCTGGCGACGAACCAGTCGCAGCGCATGGCAAAAATGTAGGCAACGGGGAAGCCGAGCCACGCAGTGGCAACGACCTCGCCGTTGATGGCCCCGTGCTGCAGGGCAACGTTGTAGATGCTCATCCAGAGCACCATGCAAAAGCACATGATAAAGGTGAACAGCAGGCTCTCTCGTTTGTTGATAGGCATAAAGGGCAGATTCCTCTCTGTGTTGTACCGCGGCGCCACGCAACAAAAACGGGCGGGCAAGATGGAGCTGTTGGAACTTCATCTCGCCCGCCCGTGGTACGCGCGTCTGCGACTACTTATGTGGTGGAACCAGCCTAGCACGAAACGCATGCGCTTCGTAAGCGTTGAGTTTATGAAGATGCAGGGCACCGATAATCCCCCGACCCCATAAGTTGCGGTGGAATACGGACTGTTTTGACCCTTTAAGCAGCAATTCAGTCCCTATTTCACCGCAACTCATTTGGTGCAAAGTAACCTGTCTCCCTTGCACCAATTAGCTGGTGTGGCGCCAGCGAGGGTCGGTGAGCGTACGCGCCACACCCAGGCCAACGGGCAAAAACGCCACGATGAGCACTGCGCGCACAAACCAGCCGAGCATATTGACTGTGTCGAAGGTGCACATGTAATACATCGAGCGATACAGATACAAACCCGGCACCATAATGACAATCGAAGGCACCGTGAGGGCGATACGCGGGTAGGTGAGCTTGACTTCGGCCAAGCTTGCCAGCAGACCCGATACCAGCGCGCCGATAAACGCTGCTGCCTCGGGAGGCATTCCCGTGCTGAGGCCCAGGAAGGGAATCATCGTCGGCGCATCGACAAGGGTCAGACGCAGGGTATTGGACACGGCGCCGATCAACCCAGCTGCCGCGGCCATCTTTACCGGGCTGTTGAACATCACCGAGAAGCCGAATACGCCAACGAAGCTCATCACCACGCGTAGGAGCGTAAGGGCAAGCGGCGAAAGGCCCAGTGGGGCAAAGTCGTCCGGCGCCAGGCCAACACACTCGGCAACCATCCAACCTACGAGCGTCGCCATCACAATAATCGATACGGCATATGAAAGGCGCTCGATACCGCTTCGCATGTCGAGCTTAGCAATGTCGAGGCCTGCCGTAATGAGCGGAAAGCCGGGAATCACAAAGAGCATGGCGCCGATATAGCCTTCTTGGTGCGACATTGCCCCCGGTATGACCTGGCCAAGGCCGAGCAATGCCAGCAGATACGAAACGCAAGCGAGCGCAACACCAGTCGTCAGCGCGCTGAACTGACCAAGGCCTTGCTTGAGAATATGGGAGCGAGCAAAGTTACCGACACCAGCGCCTACGAATGCACAGGCCATCTCGATAGGGCCGCCGCCGAGCAAAAAGACGAAGGCGCCGCAAGCACAGGCTGCCGCAAGGCCCTGTTGCCAGGGAGAGTAATCGGGCTTTGAGCTCTCAACGGTCCTGAGCATCTCGTGATACCCGTGCACCGTGAAGCGACGACCATAGGTCTCGATTTCCTTGAGGAAACTCTCCATCATCCAAATGCGATGGGTATTGACTCCCGTTGTGGGCAGGCTGACAACCTCGTTAAAGCAGTGGCCATCTTCGATGCAGGTGCACTCAAACGACAGAAGACTTAAGTCAACGTGGATGGTGACACCGAGTACGGCGGCAACACGATTCATGGTATCGCGCACGCGCCAGGCACCCGTTCCGCTTGCCAGCATAAGCATGCCGGTGCGGCAGATGATGGATGATTTATCGGTGAGCGGCGCATCGACGGCAAGCTCATCGCCTGCCGTCACGATCTGGTGCCAGTCAGTTTTCATATGGAGCGCGCCGGCACGAACGCCGTGGTGCATGGGGGCTCTCGAAAGCAGCGAGTCAAGGCGCGAAGGCTGTGGGGGCTCCGTTGATTCGTCCTCAACCTCATCAGTCTCTTCATCGACCAGATCAAAGGAATCAAGCGGCGCTGGCTCGCGACGGTCGATCAGCTCCTCGTCCTCATCATCAAAGTAATTGAACTGATCGAGCATGTCCTCTTCGATTGAACGCTCGCTCGCGTCGTCCATATAGACGCTCCCTTCCTACCGACTAACCCCCATCCTAGGCAGCAACGGCTAAAGGAAACATAAAAGAGACGGCTGTCATGCATGGAAGGCGCAAACCCCCAATGCGTCGGTAGATCCCCAACGACTAGGACTGTCCCCAAGTGCCGGCAGAAAAGGAACGTCCCTAAGTGCCAACCAAGTCAACGCCGCAGGTAGAGGACGGACAGCGAGCGACGTCCAGGGCGAACAAGTTGGCATGAAAAAGGCAAGGCATAGACCTTCTGGTCATGCCTTGCCTTTTGAATGACAAATTGTCGCCCTGGGCGGCGCGCAGCGTCAACTGGTTACGCGGGTTGGTAAACCCGCGTAACCACCTAGGTCGCGCCCTTGAAGTTGAACGTCAGATTGTCCAAATGCGGCCCGCGCAGCGTCGAGCCGTTACGCGGTTCGTAGAACCGCGTAACTAGTTAGTACATCTTTGCGCCGGCGGGGATGGAGGCGTCGAGCTGGATCAGGTTGAGGCGCTCCTCACCATCCTCCTCGTGGATGGCACTGATGAGCATGCCGCAGCTGGGGATGCCCATCATCTTGCGCGGAGGCAGGTTGGTGATGGCGAGCAAGGTCTTGCCGACCAGGTCCTCGGGCTCGTAATAAGCGTGAATACCGGAGAGGATGGTGCGGTCGGTACCGGTACCGTCGTCGAGCGTAAAGTTCAGCAGCTTCTTGGACTTCTTGACGGCCTCGCATGCCTTGACCTTCACAGCGCGGAAATCGCTCTTGGAGAAGGTATCAAAGTCGACGAACTCCTCAAACAGCGGCTCAACGGCGATCTTGGAGTAATCGAGCGTGGGCTTAAGCGACTTAACGAATGGGCTCGCGGCGTTGCCGGCCTCTGCAGCCTTGGCGGCAGCGGCACCGGACTGGAAACCCTTCTCGGGCTTCATGTGCGGGAACAGCAGGACGTCGCGGATAGAAGCCTGGTTAGTAAGCAGCATGACCACGCGGTCGATACCAATGCCAATGCCGCCCGCGGGAGGCATACCGTACTCGAGGGCGCGCACGTAGTCCTCGTCATACTCCATAGCCTCATCGTCGCCGCCGGCCTTCTCGGCCATCTGGGCAGCAAAGCGCTCAGCCTGGTCGACCGGGTCGTTGAGCTCGGAGAATGCGTTGGCGTACTCGTGGCCGGCGATGACCAGCTCAAAGCGGTGAGTCAAACGCGGGTCGTCCTCAAAACGCTTAGCGAGCGGGCTGACCTCGATGGGGTAATCGCACACGAAGGTCGGGTTGACGATGGTGTCCTCGCCCAGCTCATCGTAAATCTCGGCGATGATCTTGCCGGCAGTCCACTCGGGCTTGATCTCCAGGCCCTTCTCGCGCGCGGCGGCAGCAAGCTCCTCGACCGGCGTGTCGATGGTGACCTGCTTGCCGAGCACGTCGGAGACGATGTCGGTCATGGGACGGCTGGCCCACTCACCAGAAAGGTCGATGGTCTGGCCCTGGTACTCGATGACCTCGGGGTTGCCGATGGCCTTGTTAGCCGCCTTAATGACACCCTGGGCGAGCGCCTTCATGCCCTCGAGGTCTGAGAAGGCACGGTAGGCCTCCATCGTGGTGAACTCGGGGTTGTGGGTAAGGTCCATGCCCTCGTTACGGAAGATGCGGCCGATCTCGAACACGCGCTCAAAACCACCGACGATGCAGCGCTTGAGATGGAGCTCGGTGGCAATACGCAGGTAGCACTCCTGATCGAGCGCGTTGAAGTGGGTAATGAACGGCTTGGCGGTAGCGCCGCCCTGGATGGTCTGCAGGATGGGGGTCTCGACCTCCATGTAACCGTCGGACTCCATAAAGCGACGGAAGGTAGAGAGAATCTGCGAACGCTTACGGAAGGTCTCGCGAACGTCGTCGTTGGCGATCAGGTCGACATAGCGCTGGCGATAGCGGGTCTCCTTGTCGGAAAGACCGTGGAACTTCTCGGGCAGTGGACGAACGGCCTTGGAAAGCAGGGTCGCGCTCTTAGGGGCAACGGAAAGCTGGCCGCGCTGGGTGCGCACGACCACGCCGGTCACGCCCAGGATGTCGCCCAGGTCGAGGGCCTTGAGCGTATTCCAGGCAGCCTCGTCCATGTCGTTGATGCGGCAGAACAGCTGAATCTCGGCAGTCGCATCGCGCACGACGATGAACATTATCTTGCCCTGGCCGCGCTTGGCGACCACGCGGCCGGCGATCTTCACGACGTCCTCGGTGTCCTCGCCATCGGCAAGCTCGGCGTACTTAGTCTCGATATCGGCGACGTAGTCCTCAAGCTCAGAGTGCTCGGGATAGGGGTTCTGGCCCGCCTCGAACAGGGCGGCGCGCTTGGCCAGGCGGGTGGCGCGCTCGTCGTTGAGCGTCGATGCCTGATCGGCGGCGTTCTGGTTCTCTGCCATAAGTTAGCTCCTCAAACTAAAACGCTCCCCAGGATTCGGTCCCAGGGAGCGAAAACATACCTTTACGCGGGACCGTGGTCTAGCGTGCGATCTTGGCGATGGTGTAGACGCGAGTCTTGCCGGAAGGCGTAACGACCTCGACGGAGTCGCCCTCGCCGTGACCGATGATGGCGTGACCGACCGGAGACTCGTTGGAAATCTTGTGCTCGAGCGAGTTGGTCTCGGTGGTACCGACGAGCGTGACTTCCATGACCTCGCCGTTGGGATCAATCAGCGAAACGGTGGAACCGATGGAGACGGTCAGGTCGCCCGTGGTGGCAGCAACCTGAGCGTTGGCGAGGATGGCCTGGATCTCGGCAATACGAGCGGCGTTCTGGGCCTGCTTGTCCTTGGCGGCATCGTACTCGGAGTTCTCCGAAAGGTCGCCGAACGCGCGGGCTTCCTTGATGTCCTCGACGATCTCCTTGGCGTAATCGCCCTCACGCCAAGCGAGCTCCTCGACGAGCTTCTGGCGGCCCTCAGCGGTCAGTACGATCTGGCTTGCGTCCATACGGATATCTCCCCAACTCTGATCAAACAATCAACTGTCAACAAAACGAAAAAGACCGGCTAGCCTGCGGGCAAGCCGGTCAGGTGCTCACCCCAAAGGGATGGGACTACTCTGCGTCCGCGTCGCTGTCCTCTGCCTGCTTCTTCTTGGCAGCAGCGAGCTTGGCCTCGAGCTCAGCGATCTCCTTGTCCTCCTCGGACTGCTCGACCACGACCTCCTCGGCCTGCTTGGTCTCGGCCTTATCGTCGCCCTCCATACCCTCACGGATATTCTTGACGGTAGAGCCGAGGGACTTGCCGAGCTTCGGCAGGTTCTTGGGCCCGAAGATAATCAGGACAACGACGAGAATAATGATGAGCTCAGGAGCCCTCAGTCCAAACATGTAGACCTCCACAATACAGCGAGACAAGCTCGAATGAGTATACCGCGGGTATCGCGGTATCACAACACTAGCTAAAAAAAGGGACCGCAAGAAGCGGTCCCTCCTCATGCTCTGGTCGGGTTGACTGGATTTGAACCAGCGACCCCTGCGTCCCGAACGCAGTGCTCTACCAAACTGAGCCACAACCCGTTAGCTCGACTATAGTAACAAAGATTTTCGCCGCGTGCTAGAGAAATTTTTATTTCTTTGGCGCGTCGATTTGAACCGTGTTGGAAATAAGCTCAGTCGCGCAGGCCCACCAGCCATTTTGCTGGGCAGCATCGGCAAGCCTTTCGGCCGTGGCAGCGGTGTCGCAAATGGCAAACGAGCAGGCACCCGATCCGCACACATCTACAGCAACGGTTCCGTCCTGTTTACGCAGCCAGTCGAGGACCGTTTGAATCTGCGACTCCATCTGTGCGGAAATGACACCAAGGTTGTTATGGATGAGTGCATATGCCGTCTCGGCATCACCAGCACGCAAGGCAGAAGCTATCGCGCCGGGCTTGTCCGCAGGCACCGGGGCCTCGTCAAAACGTCGATAGGCTTCAATTGTCGAAACGCTTGCCTCGCGCGGCTTGACCAGCACGACGGGCGTCGCGGGCAGCGCGGGGTACTCAGTTGCCAGCACGTCTCCCCCACCTACGTAGAACGCAGGACTCGCGTGCAAAAAGAACGGGACGTCGGCACCAATGCCCCGCGCAATATCGTCGAGCGCTGGGTCGGTGCGATCAATGCCCCAGAGCTCTGCCAAGGCGACAATGACCGCGGCCGCATCCGTCGAGGGGCCGCCCAAGCCGGCGCACAATGGAATGCGCTTCTCAATCGTCACGCAGATGTTTGCCTCGCGACCATAATGCTCGGCCATAGCAACCGCAGCCCGATACGCCGTATTCTTTTGCATGGGAAAATCTGATGCTGGAACCGTCTGGACGGTCAGCGCCTGCGCCGGCGTGACCGTCACGGTATCGGAAAGACCGACGGCCGCCATCAGGGAATCGACCCTGTGGTAGCCGCGGTCATCGCGCTCGGTATGAACCCCCAGGTAGAGGTTAATCTTTGCCGGCGCGGAAAGAGTCAGGGACCGATCGGTCACCGTTAATGCTCCTCGAGCTGATTGCCGAGCGGGGTAAAGATGTGCTCGCCGCTCTCGGGGTCGAACAGCTCGACCTGACCGGTGAGGACATCGATATACTGGTAGGACTGACGCGACTTGCGGCCGCGACGCTCGTCAACCTCGACGATAAAGACGGCGGGGTGGACGCTCTTGATGGTGCCCATGCGCTCGACGACGCGGGTACGGCCCATGTTGGCCTTCACCTTGACGCGATCGCCCACCATATCGGTCAGCTTCTCGTGGATGTCGTCGACGTGATTGACTTCCATCTCTTCCATGAACAGGGCCTCCAGAAGGTGCAATTCAAAAAGGGGATAATACCCCTAAGATAGACAAAACTCTAATACTATAGCACCCTGTTGTGGCCATACGCAAGTAGCTAAATAAGCCCCGTCCCAAATACGTACCAGACGACAACCTCGCATGACCAGTTGTTACGCGGTTTGGTAAAACCGCGTAACCTAAAGGTTGTCGGTGTCCAAGACGATGGTGAATGGGCCGTCGTTGACCAGGTCGACCTTCATGTCGGCGCCAAAGATGCCGTGCGCCACATGCTCAACGTCCTCGTGCACAAGCGTCAGGAAGTACTCGTAGAGCTCGTTGGCGACATCGGGGGCGCCGGCATCCGTAAACGACGGACGGCGACCGTGGCGGCAGTCGGCGAACAGCGTGAACTGCGACACCACGAGCACCTCGCCGTCGACATCGGCAAGCGCCAAGTTGGTCTTGCCGTTCTCGTCCTCGTTGATACGCAGCCCGCGGAGCTTGCCCCACAGCTTGTCGGCCTCGGCACGCGTATCGCCATGGCCAACACCCAGCAGCACCAGGTAGCCGCGTCCAATGCGGCCCACGCACTCGCCGTCGACCGTCACGCCGGCGTTGAGCACGCGCTGCACCACCGCACGCACGGTCTACTCCTCGCCTGTCAGCTTGGCGGACAGATGCTCGAGCGCGTGGAAACGATGGCTGATGGCGTTCTTCTCGTCAGCCGTCAGCTCGGCCATGGTCTTGCCCGGCGTGTCGACCGGCAGGAACAGCGGGTCGTAGCCAAAGCCGTGATCGCCGCGGCCCTCGTGCGCGATAACGCCCTCGCAGGCGCCCTCGCCATAGGTGACCAAACCGTCCGTGTCGATGAGCGCGACGACGCTCATAAAGCGCGCAGTGCGGCCCTCGTCGGCCACGCCCTCCAGATTCACGAGAAGCTTGGCGTTGTTGGCGGCATCGTCTCCGTGCACGCCCGCATAGCGTGCGCTATACACGCCAGGCTCGCCGTCCAGGGCATCAACGACCAAGCCAGAATCATCGGCAATGGCCATAAGGCCCGTCTCCTCAACCGCAGCCTGCGCCTTGATGATGGCGTTCTCCAAAAACGTCGTGCCGTTTTCCTCGGGGTCCTCAAAATCGCCCAGCTGGCCGAGCGCCACAAAGCGAACCTCGGGCATGACCTTGCCCAAAATGGCCTCGATCTCGGTGAGCTTATGAGCGTTTCCGGTTGCCACGACGATGGTCGCCGCCGGGTCGAGGGTGTCGATGTCGATCTTCTCAAGTGCCATAACTGGCCTCCTTGTCTCTATAGCAATACCGCGCCGAGGGCGACGAGGGCCTCTGCCTCTCCCCTCTCAATCAACGGCAGTCTTGTGTCTAGACGTCTCCGCAGATAAAACCTACCAAAATAAACCTGTCCCTTTTGGCAGGTTAGGCGAGGGCTTGGCGCTGGAGCTCGATGAGCTCGGCGATACCTTTGTCGCCCAGGTCGAGCAGGGCGTTGAGGCGTTTGCGGTCAAAGGGCGCCTGCTCGCCGGTGCCCTGGAGCTCGATCATCTCGCCGGTGTCGGTGGCGACGAGGTTCATGTCGACCTCGGCATGACTGTCCTCGGAATAATCGAGGTCAAGCAGCGTATTGCCGTCGACAACGCCCATGGAGATGGCAGCCACCTGGCCGGTAAGCGGGATGCGCTCGATCTTTCCCGCCTCGACCCACATGGCGAGGGCGTCGCGCAGCGCCACCCAGGCGCCGGTAATGCTCGCTGTACGCGTGCCGCCATCGGCCTGAATCACATCGCAGTCGACGGTGACGGTGTACTCGCCGAGCGCCTTCATGTTGACGACGGTACGCAGGCTGCGGCCAATGAGGCGCTCGATCTCCATGGAGCGGCCCTTGCGGTTGGCGTGCTCGCGCTTGCAGCGCTTGCCGGTCGATGCCGGCAGCATGGCGTATTCCGCGGTCACCCAGCCGGCCTTAGCTCCCTTTCGCCAGCCCGGCACGCCCTCCTCGATAGTGGCGGCGCACAGCACGCGCGTGTCGCCGAACTCGGCCAAACACGAGCCGTGGGCGTGCTTCATGACGCCACGGGTGAGCTTAACGGGGCGCAACTCGTTGGCGGCGCGACCGTTAGCGCGGTTGACCTGCATGTACTCCATAGAAATATCCTTTCGGCAAAAGATGTGGCGAAGGCTTTGGCGGCTGCCTTACATCTATTTCAGCTCATCGATATCGATATGTTCGATGCTCTTGAGCGGCTGACCAAAGATAAAGCTACCCGCCACCGCAAACTCGGCAATGTTATCGGCCGTCGTGGCAAAACGATGCTGCGGCTCGGCGGCGTCGCCCGCCAGCTGCTCGCGGCGCGTGAGGATATCGGTCAGCTCGCGCGTGGTCTCCTCGGCGGAACTCACGACGCGTACCCCAGGCCCCAGCGCATGGCGGATAGGTCCCACCAACAGCGGGAAATGCGTACATCCAAGCACCACGGTATCGATACCGTGGTCGCGCAGCGGCTCAACCGTGGCACCCACCAGCGCACGCACGGCAGGCGTATCGAAGATGTCCTCGTTCTCAAGCCACTGTTCCTGCAGATGTGCACCCGAGGCGAGCTCGTGTTCGACAACCTCGACAAAACTCGAGGCAGGACAGCCGTATACATCGACGCCGGCATCTAGATCCTGAATGGCACGCGTGTAGGCGCCCGAGCGAATGGTGAGGTTGGTAGCGAGCACGCCCACGCGACGCGAGCGCGTGCTGTTGATTGCTGCACGGGCACCCGGCGCGATCACGCCGATCACGGGAACGTCGAGCACCTGCTGGGCCAAACGCAAGGCCGCAGCGGTCGCCGTGTTGCAGGCGATGACCATAATCTTGACGTCGTGCTTCGAAAGCCAACGACCCGCCTGCAACGCAAACGAGCGCACCTCATCCTCGGTACGCGTGCCGTAGGGACAGCGCTTTGTGTCGCCAAAGTAGTAGACGGACTCGTGCGGCAGCGCCGTCGCAATCGCGCGCGCAACCGTCAGACCGCCCAAACCAGAATCGAACACGCCAATCGGGCGCGTGTCGCCTGCCGGATTCTCGATATCGGACATTACCTCACCAGTCTCTCTCGAAAAGACATGTCCAAGTGCGGCGGCGCCGCGCTACGAACGCGCCGCGACCAGCAGCTCTGCCGTCGCCGCCCAACCGTCGACAATTTTGCCGCGCGTAACGAAAGCGTTCTCGCAAGCAGCCAGGAACTCGGGCGCGCCGGCGCTCGTCAGGCCATTCTCGACCAGGCAGAACGTGCCCACGTGATCGGCCATGTAGAAGTCGGACTCGGAGTCGCCGAGCGCCAACGTCTCCTCGCGCTCGATCCCCAGGTGCTCACAGAAGCGCGCAATGGCGACGCCTTTGTTGAGGCCCGCGGGGTTGATGTTGAATGCGCGACCGTCCTCGACGCGATCGAGCTCGAGCGTCGTCGGCTTGGACAGGTGAGTCAGATGGCCGTTGCAAGCCCAGATCAAACCGCAGCCGGCCTCGTCCAGGATGGCCTGAACCTCATCGTCGGGCACATCGCCGCGCATGCCGACGGTGACCTCACGGTACTTGTAGCCGGTCGACATGTCGTTGTGGTACTCGATCTTGTGCGGCCAGCGGGCGAGGATCTTCTCGCACACGCCGGTCTGCTCGATCACCTGGTGCGGCGTGAGGCCGCAAGAGGGGTCGTAGGGCATGTCGCCGGTCAGATACTCCCAATCGTTGGCTTTGAGGTCGTACATGACCAGGCCGCCCATCTCGCCGATGTAGGAGTTGAGGCCGAGCACGCGCGCGTCCTCGTGGATCATGGTACGGTTGCGGCCCGAGGTGGGAACCACCTGAATACCAGCGCGAGCGAGCGCCACGACGGCCTCGACGAGTTTGGTCGAGGGGTTGCCGTCGTTGTCGCGTAGCACGCACGAGCCGGGTGCGAGCATCGTGGCATCCAGGTCGGTAAAGACGTACTTGACCTTGGCCAAGCGCTCGCGCATCTCGCCCGAAAGCTCAGCGACGGTCGGCAGGGTATTGTGGGACATGGTTACTCCGTTTACGTAGAAGGGTTTGGACTTGGACGGCATGTTTTGATTGAGGGAACACGCTTATGGCGACAGCGCACTCAGGGCGCCGCCGCCATCATGGTTCATTAGTCAAACTGGGTAACATCGATCAGGCGATTGGCCAACGAAAGGTCGCTCTCGATGGGCACGAACTCGTCACCCACGTGCATGAGCTCCTCGTCACCCTTTGCCAGCAGCAAAACAATGGTGGGAGCATCGGGGTTGACGTACTCCTCGCGCGCCGCCTTGAACGCCGCATGCACAGCGGCTTCGCGATCGAGGATGATCTTGTTCGGCGTATCGTCGGGAACATGTTCGGCAAGCTCGCGACAGACCTTCATCGGGTCCTCGTGAGCTGGATCCTCGTTCGTAAAGATCATCAGGTCGGAATACGGTGCGGCCTCGCGTGGCAATTGCTCGCGGCGCTCCTGCGCCTTGCCGCCGGCGGCGCCAAACAGCGCAATGACGGGGCTAGCGGGAAACGCGCGCTTGACCGACGAGAAAAGCGAACGGAACGAAAGCTGGTTGTGCGCATAGTCAACGACGCAGATCACGCGGCCGTCCTTCGACTCCACGACCTCCATGCGGCCCGGCACACGCAGTTTGGAGAGGCCCTTCTTGATAGCCTCGATACCGATGCCGATCTCGCGCGCAGCGGCGATAGCGACCAGCGCGTTTTCCACGTTAAAGTCGCCCGCGATACCCAGCAGGACCTTCTCCCCCGCCTCGGGCTCGTCGGCGCTCATGCCGTGCAAGTTGAACTCGATGTTAAAGCCGAGCATGCGGACATCGCTCGCCCACAGGCTTGCCTCGGGATGCTCGACGCCAACGGTCACCAAGCGCTCGGCCGTCGACGCTGCCTCTAGCACACGGTCAACCTCATCGGTGCCCAGATTCACCACGGCGGTCTTTGCCTGGTCAAAGATCCTAAGCTTGCTCTCAAAATAATCCTCAAACGTGGGGTGTTCGATCGGCGAGATGTGGTCGCGGCCGATGTTGAGGAAGCACGCCACGTCAAACGGCAGATTCTCGACGCGTTGGTACTTGAGCGCCTGGCTCGAGACCTCCATGACCATGGACTGGCGACCGGACGTGCGGCAGTTGGCGATATGGCGCCAAACCTCGGGGGCCTCGGGCGTGGTGTTGGTGCTCTCGTAGCACTCGATACCATCGTCGGTACTCACCGAGCCGATCATGCCGCAGGACTCGCCCGCCGCCTTGATGATGGACTGGAGCATAAAAGCGGCCGTGGTCTTTCCCTTGGTGCCGGTGATGCCCACGATCTTGACGTCGTGGTCGGGACGGTCGTAGACCTCCGGCGGCAACAGGGCCATGGCCGTGCGAACACTATCAACAACCAGCATCGCAGCACCGCTCTCCTGCGCCAGCGGCTCCAGAGACTCGACCAGCGACTCCTCGCACACAAATGCGACGGCGCCCGCATCGAGCGCCATGCTCAAAAACGCGGGCTTAAAGGCAGCACCTTTGCAAAAGAATACGTCACCTGCCGAGACCGCGCGCGAATCAAACGAGCAGCCGGTCACGGCGCGCTCGTCAACCTGCTCTGATGCGCGCAGCTCGCCGCACACATCGAGAAGCTTGGCAAGCGTATCGACCGTGGTCACGGTCGCGGAATCCGAATGGTGCATCTTTCACCTTTCTCAGCCATTTGGCAGGGACGGTTTTATAGTAACTGAAACGCACCCACGCAAAAACGGCTCCCGGAGGAGCCGTTACGCGCAGGCGTTCGTAAGCCGAGGCTAGGCAGCCTGAACAGCGGGCTGGTCCTCGTCGATAAAGAAGCGCTTGTACCACACTAGGAACACGAGCGGCGTATAGATCTTGCGCTGGAAATCGCCCTTGCCCGCAAAGTGCAGATCGAGCAGGTGCATGAGCTCGTCGGTATTGAAGAACTCGCTTGCCCACGGCGCGGTGAAGTACTCCTTGACATAGTCGTACCACTTTTGCTCGCGCAGCCAGTAGACAATCGGCACCGGGAAGCCCACCTTGGGACGGGTGGCCCACTCATCGGGCAGCGACTTGTTGGCAGCGTGGCGGAGTACCTGCTTGTTGCCGTTCTCGTTGATGCGGTAGCGATCGGGAATGTGCTCGGCGAACTCCATGACTTTGCGGTCCAGGAAGGGCACGCGCAGCTCCAGCGAGTGCGCCATGCACATCTTGTCGGCCTTGAGCAGAATGTCGCCCGGGAGCCACATGTTCATGTCCAGGTACTGCTTCTTGACCAGCTCGGGCTGACCCTTCACGCGCGCATAGATGGGAGCGGCAAGCTCGAAGGCGCCATCGCCGGTGTTGTACTCGGGCTTGAGCACGCCGTCGACCTCGCGCTCCGGCCATACCAGAGCCTGTCCCAGGAACGACTTCTCGGGGATCTCGGCACCCTTGACCAGGAAGTTATGTCCCTTGAAGTACGGCATATGCAGCGCCAGGTTACCGAGCGCGCGACGGATGGGCAGCGGCACCATCTTTTTGTACTTGCGCACCGGGACCGTGTCCTCGTAGTAGGCGTAGCCGCCAAAGAGCTCGTCGGCGCCTTCGCCCGAAAGCACGACGGTAACGTCCTTGCGGGCCATCTCGGCCAAGAACCACAGCGGCACGGAAGACAGGTTGGACTGCGGCTCGTCCATGTGATACTGGATGTCCTCGAGCGCACCGAAGAACTCGTCGGCGGTAATCATCTTGCGAACGTTCTCGACGCCGAGCTTATCGGAAAGCTCCTTGGCGTAGTTGGTCTCGTTGAAGTTCTTGTAGTCAAAGCCCACCGAGAAGGTCTTGTCGGGCATGAGGCAAGCGGCGATGTAGCTGGAGTCGACGCCACCGGAGAGGAACGACGCGACCTTGACGTCGGCGATGCGATGGGCCTCGACGCTCTCGTGCACGACCTCGTCCAGCTCATCGACATACTCTTCGAACGGCTTCTCGACGGCAGAGTAATCGCAATCCCAGTAACGCTCGATGTTCATCTTGCCGGTCGGGATATCGACGGTAAAGTAGTGCGCCGGCGGCAGCTTGTAGACACCCTCGAAGAAGGTCTCCTCGGTTGCCGAATACTGCAGCGTCATGTACGGACGCAGAGCCTTTTTGTTGACTGCCTTGTGGAAGTGCGGGTAGTCCAGGAAGCTCTTGATCTCGGAACCAAAGAGCACGCCCGGAGCGCCGTCGCCCGCATCGGCCATGGGATAGTAGTAGAGCGGCTTGATGCCAAAGATGTCGCGGGCGCCAAAAAGCTTGTTCTTCTTTTTGTCCCAGATGACGAAGGCGTACATACCGCGCAGGCGATCGAGAACGGCCTCGCCCCACTCCTCGTAGCCGTGCAGGAGGCTCTCGGTGTCGGCGCCGCAGTGGAACTTGTAGCCCTTGGCCTCGAGCTCGGAACGGAGTTCTTGGAAGTTGTAGATCTCGCCGTTGAAGACAATGACGACGCTACCGTCCTCGTTGGCCATGGGTTGGGCGCCAGCCTCGGTCAGGTCGAGGATCGACAGGCGGCGGAAGCCGAGGGCAACGCGGCCGTCGATAAACTGACCGCCCATGTCGGGACCGCGATGGACGATGCGGTCCATCATCTTGGTGAGCACCTCGGATTGGTTATCCGTCCCACCGACAAAACCGACAAAACCGCACATATACTATCCCCTCTGCTGTTGCTGGGCATCAAATCGAATCAGTAGCTTTTGAGTATACCCGAGGGCGTAAAGAGGGGCGGAATGTTCAGGCAATCTCAACTGAATCAGCTCCGCTGCGACACGTGCCAGTTACCTTTAATGGATATGAGATGAATGAGGCGATTGTTTTGCTATACTCTCTCCGCACGGGCGATTGGCGCAACGGTTAGCGCAGGTGCTTTACACGCACAAGGCTGGGGGTTCGAATCCCTCATCGCCCACCACTGAATTGGAAACGGTCCTCGAAAGGGGACCGTTTTTGTTTGGGCCCATTTCATGGGATTCGAACCCGCAAGGGTGCGGAGCTGAGGAAACGCGAAGCGTTTTCCAGCGCAGCACGCGAGGAGCGAAGCGACGAAGCGGATGCGGGCGGCGGAGCCGCACGCGGACATCCCTCATCGCCCACCACTGATTTGATAGGCCTCCAGCGATGGAGGCCTTTCCTTTTTCATGCCCAGCGCATGGGATTCGAACCCGCCAGCACGTCTGTCACAAAGGCCGTGGTCAAAAAATGGCAAAAATGAGTACTGCTACTTTGTTTGCAACATATAAAAAGACAGTATTTGCTTAAGTTACGCAACATATGTCCATTATAAGGACTAACAGTCAGATCAAAATCGTGTATTCATCGCCATTTCGACTTGCCATCTGGCCTTATTAGTCCAAAATTGCTGCTACCAAATCGGTAACAGTACTCATATTTGATGTTTTTTGACCAGCAGGTCTCCCTGCCTTAGCAAATCTAAGGCAAAACGGGCTCCAGACCGCTGAATCATGCCGCATAGGGCACGTCCGCAGTCCGGAACTCGGTCCAAATTGAGTTATTGCGCCGCGTTAGCCCAAAACACCCGACAGGATCTCGATCAGACTGTCCACGTCGGCTTCCTCGCAGACGAGTGGCGGCAGGAAACGCAGCGTATGCGCACCCGTAGCGTTGATCACGGCACCGGCGGCCAGCGCGCGGGCAACAACACCATGCGCGTCGCCCGCGGCATCATCCAAATCACAGCCGAGCATCAAGCCGCGACCACGTACCTCGGTCACGTGCGGCAGCTTGGCGAGCTTTGCCTCCATATAGGCGCCTACCTTGGCAGCATGGTCGGCATAATCGCCGCGCACGAGCGCGGAGAGCGTCGCGGCACACGCCGTGATGGCCAGGCAGCTACCGCCAAAGGTCGAACCATGATCGCCGGGCTTAAAGACGTCGGCGATTTCCTTCTTTGCCACCACGGCACCCATGGGCACGCCGTCGGCAATGCCCTTGGCAAGGCTCATGATGTCGGGCTCCACGCCATAGGTCTGGAACGCAAACGGCTTACCCGTGCGGAAGATACCGCACTGGACCTCGTCGGCGATAAGCACGGCACCCACCTCGTGCGCCAAGTCGCGCGCCGTAGCCATAAACTCCTCGGTCATGGGGTGCACGCCACTCTCACCCTGGATCGGCTCGAGCATCACGGCACAAATCTCGCTCCCCAGCTGCTTAAAGATTGCACGCAGTTCATCGACATCGTTGGGCGTGCAGGCCACAAAGCCACCCGGCAGCGGGCGGAAGCTGTCCTGCAGCCAATCCTGCATGGTGGCGGCAATGGTCTCGAGCGTACGGCCGTGGAAGCCGCCGCGCATGCACACGATGGTGTTGCCGCCATTACCGGCACGCTTGGCGTACAGGCGCGCGAGCTTCATCGAGCCCTCGTTGGCCTCGGCGCCAGAGTTGGCAAAGAAGGTCTCCCAAACCTGCTCATCCGCAGCCGGGGCACCAAGTGCAGCTGCCGTGGTCTCATCGCCGGCGACAATGGCATCGGCAAGCACGCGCGCACCATCTACGTCGTCGTTAGCAAGCTTGGACAGCAGCGCCGCGACCTGTCCGCGCTGCTCGATGTAGAAGTAATTGGAGACATGCATGAGCTTTTTGGTCTGTGCCTCGAGCGCCGAGAGCACAGCCGGGTCGCCATGACCTAGGCTGCACACGCCGATGCCGGCAAGAAAGTCGAGGTACTCACGGCCATCGTCGCCGGTGAGCTTCATGCCGTGACCCTCGACAAACTCGACCGGAGAGCGGCCAAAGGTATGCATAACGTAATGGGATTCAAGCGATTGCTGAGCTGCAAGTGACATGGGATGCCTTTCGTTGGGCGCCAGACGGCGCGGGGCTATGGGTGCAGGAATGGGGCGGCTGCGGGTCAGCTAGACCGTCTGAAGCTTCTCGACCTCGTCAAGGTTCTCGGTCAGACGCGCAGCAAACGTCGAAAGCGGATGCGGATGCGTATCGAACTCGTAAGCCGTCTCGGTGGAATGGATCACGGTGCCGACGCCGGCATCGGTCAGCAGCTCCAGGAGCAGCGAATGCGGCGTCGTGCCATTGATGATGTGGGCACGAAATACGCCGCCAGTAAGCGCATCGACGGCCGCACGCAGCTTGGGAATCATGCCCTTATCGACCTCGCCGCCGTAGAGCATTTCGTTAACCTCGTCGAGCGTTAGGTTGGAGATAAGCGAGTCCTTGTCGCTAAAGTCCTTGTACAGACCATCGACATCGGTCAAAAAGATTGCCTTATGCGCGTGGAGCGCCGCGGCAACGGCACCGGCGGCGGTATCGGCGTTGATGTTGAAGAAACCGCCGTCCTCCCCCGCCGCGACGGTAGCGATGACGGGGATGTACTCGCTATCGAGTAAGCGCTCGATATAGTCGGTGTTGACGTGCGTCACTTTGCCCACGCGACCGAGCTCGGGGTCGAGCGGCTCGGCGATGAGCGTGCCGGCATCGCTGCCCGACACGCCCACGGCCAGGTTGCCGTGGTGGTTGATGGCAGCAACCAGCTCCTGGTTAACCTTGCCGCCCAGCACCTCGCGCACGATATCCATAGTCGCCGGCGTGGTCACGCGCTGGCCGTTCTTAAACTCGACGGGAATATCGTAATGGCTCAGCGCCTCGTTGATAGCCTTGCCGCCGCCGTGCACGATAACGGGGCGCATGCCGATGATCTTGAGCAAAACGATGTCGCTCATCACGTCGCGGCGCAGCTGCTCATCAACCATGGCGGCTCCGCCATATTTGATAACAACCGTCTTGCCGGTCAGGTTCTTAATCCACGGCAGCGCTTCGAACAGCAGCTGCGCGGTTGCTTCGTTGGATTCGCTCGAACGACAATCGCGTGCGAATTTCATAATCTGCCTCGTCTTTCGTATCGTTATCGCGCCGTGCTCCGCTGTCCGCAATCGCGGCAAGATGCGCAGCGTGCCCGGAATCTAGGAACGGTAGTCGCCGTTGATGGAGATGTACTCATGCGTGAGGTCGCAGGTCCACACAGTCGTTGCCGCGTCGCCTGCGCCCAGGTCGGCCGAGATCACGATCTCGGGCGCCTCGAAACGTCGCAGAGCCTCGTCCTCGTCAAAGGGAACAGTCAGACCGTCGTGACAGACAGGCATGCCCATCATGTCAATGGAAACGTCTTCCTGATTAAACTTCACGCCGCACTTACCGAGTGCCATAGCAACACGGCCCCAGTTGCAGTCGTGGCCGGCGATGCAGGTCTTAACGAGCGGCGAGTTGGCAACGGCACGGGCGGCGATATCGGCCTCCTCGTCGTTCACGGCGCCGGTAACGTTGACCGTAACAAGCTTGGATGCGCCCTCACCATCGGCGGCGATATTGCGCGCCAGGCTCTCGCACACCTCGTGCACGGCAAATGCCAACTCGTCGAAGGCATCGGAGCCCTCGACGATAGGCTCGGCATCTGCGGCAGCGGCGCCGGAGGCAAGCATGATGCAGGTGTCGTTGGTCGAGGTGTCGGAATCGACCGTTACCTTGTTAAAGGTCTGCTTGACGGTCGAGAGCAGCAGGGCGTGGAGCGCCGCCGGCTCGACGGGGGCATCGGTAGTGATGACCGCGATCATGGTGGCCATGTTGGGCATGATCATGCCCGAGCCCTTGCACATACCGCCCACCGTATAGGCATTGCCTGTGTGTCCCGCAGCCTCGCTGACGTAGGACACGGCGTACTCCTTGGAGTGCGTGTCGGTCGTCATGATGGCGCGAGCGGCATCGGCGCCACCGTGGGCGGAAAGTACCTCGTAGGCAGCAGGAATGGCGGTCTCAAACGTGTCGATCGGCAGAATCTGGCCAATCACACCCGTGGAGGCAACCAGAATCTGCTGGGGCTCGCAGCCGATGACCTGCGATGCGATGCTGCATGTCTCGCGCGCGCATGCAAGGCCGGTCTCACCCGTGGCGGCGTTGGCATTGCCAGAGTTGATTGAAACACCGGCGATAATGCCATAGCCCTTGTCCGCACCGCCCAGGTTGGCACGGCTCACCTGCACGGGCGCCGCACAAAAGCGGTTGGTCGTAAACACGCCGGCGCCGGGACAGGGTTTATCAGGCACGACGAGCGCGTAATCCAGACGCTCGGGGTTCTTGCGGAACCCAGCGTGGATGCCTGCAGCCTTAAAACCAGCCGCAGCCGTAACGCCGCCCTCGACGGCGCGAATCTTGATATCAATCAGGTCGGTGTTCATCGTCCCTACGACTCCTTATATCAAACAAAAAAGCGGGCATCGGCTGGCACGCCATACCGGTCGCAACTACTAGACCAGCTTAAAAGTGGCGCCCAACTCGATACCCGACTACCAAATCGCTAACAATCGAATGTGCTACACCGGGCACGCCACTGTGAGCAAGCCTCGTCGCTCGTCAAAGCCAAAAACGATGTTGGCGCACTGGACCGCCTGGCCCGCAGCACCCTTGCACAAATTGTCGATGGCGCCCGTCGCCACCAGCACGCCTGCGCGCTTGTTGAGCGCGAGGCCAATCTGGGCGGCGTTGGTGCCGACGACCGAAGCCGTCTTGGGCTGCTGGTCGGCGTCGAGCACGCGCACAAAGGTGCGACCGGCATAGAACTGCTTGTAATAGTCGACAACGTCCTCAAGAGCCAGGGAGTCGATGGCCTGCGGCGTGAGCGGCAGCGTCACCGTGGAGAGCAGGCCACGCTTGAGCGGTGCCAGATGCGGGGTAAAGACGATGCGATCGGTCAGGCCAAGGATTTGCTCAATCTCGGGCGTATGACGATGCTTGCCTACGCCATAGGCCTCCAAGTTCTCGTCGGCGCTGCAAAAATGCGTACGAGCGTTGCAGGACTTGCCGGCACCCGTTACACCGCTGATGGCATCGACAATCACGGGACCGTTCTCGGCCACCCAGCCCGCACGCACGGCAGGAGCGGCAGCAAGGCTCGTTGCGGTGGGATAGCAACCGGCGCAGGCGACCAGCACGGGTTTGCCGTCGGCATGGCTGGAAGCAGCGGTCTCTAAGTCCTGGCAGAACAGCTCGGGGAGGCCGAAAGCACGCGTCTTGAGCAGCTCGGGGCTCGTATGCGCGGCGGCATACCACGCCTCGAACACGGCCGGATCGCTCAGACGGTAGTCGGCAGACAAATCGAAGCAGGAAACGCCTGCGGCAAGCAGCGCGGGCACCTGTGCCATGGCAGCCGTGTGCGGCACGGCAAGAAAAACCGCATCGCAGCTCTTAAGCTCGGGGGCGTCATGCGTGGTGAAAACCAGATCGCTCACGCCAGCAAAGCTCGGATACACCGCGGACAGCGGCTGGCCGGCATCGGCGTTGGACGTAATGGCAACAAGTTCAAACTCGGGATGGCCGAGCACGAGGCGAATGAGCTCGGCTCCGGCATATCCAGCCGCGCCGACGATTCCAACCTTCAATGACATATCAGACTCCTTGTCTGCGATTTATGCACCGATGCGCATTTCGCAGTGGTCGTTATGAAGTGGGTTGAAACTTTAGCACCAAAAGATGCATGAACACGTAAATGGCTTGCATATTCATGCATTGAAACAATCCCGACACATTCGCTTGAAAGAATTGACAAATAAATGCGGGCCCCATATTACCCAGTGCGCCTTACGGTGACGTTGCAATGTGGGACCCGCTACATGCGAGAATTTGAATTGTCGAAGCTTGCTGGGAGACTCGTTTAGAGCTTGACCGGCACCCATTCGTCATGGTTGCAGATAAAAGCCTCGGGATCCTCGACGCTAAAGAAGACGAGCGTGGGATCGCCTGCGCCCTCGTAGTGCTCGCCTAGGCGCTCCAGGTGCCTCCAGCCTGCCTCGCGCATATCGGGAGCGGCCTGGTCATCCAGACCCGCATGCCCGCGCAAGATAAGCCAGCCATGGCCCGGCCACCAACTCGTGGCCTCAAAGCGTTGGTTTTGCAGCAGCTCCTGCCACACATCCTTGGTGCGCGCCGTCACAAACCACAGCTTGCCGTCCTGGATCTGCGCAAACGAAAACGGACGCACATGCGGCTGCCCGTCCACGCTCGTCGCCAAGTACCACGCCGGCACCGACGTCAGATACTCCAACACCGTATTCAATCCGTCCATGTGTCCTCCTGTATTAGCCAGTTTGAGAGCCTGGTTTGTGTGAGCTAGAGCTCCAGGCGCTCCTCGCTGCCGTCGATATCACAGAAGCGGGCGGCAATGTTGCGGACCGAAAAGAAAGCAAGGCGGCCGTCGTTGGCGCTCTCGTGTTCCTCGCCGATGCCCACCATGTGCTTAAAACCCGCTTGACGCACCTTGTCGCTCGCAACTGCGTCGTCCTCAAGTGCGGCCTCGCCGGTCAACACGATCCAACATTCCCCCGGCTTCCAGCCCGAGAGCTCAAACTTGGAATTCGCGCTGAGCTCGGCCCACACATCCTTGTCGCGCGACGTGCAAAACCACAGTTTACCGTCATCGACCATGGCAAACGAAAACGGTCTCACGCGGGGCTGATGTCCATCGGCCACATCGGTCGTGGCCAGATACCACGCCGGAATGCGCCTGAGATACGAACAGGCGCGCTCAAGCTGAGCCGTGCGGTCGTTGTCGGTCATAGGGACCTCTTTCTTGCGCTCGAATCGCGCCTAAACAAGTTGAAGATTGATGACGATGACGCAGATGAGCAGCAACGCCGTCACCACCGCCGCGAACGCATCGCCGCGGCCAAATGCAAGCGCATGCAGGCGCGTGCGGCCCTGCTCGCCATGATAGCAGCGTGCATCCATGGCAGCAGACAGCGTCTCGGCATGGCGGAACACGCCGGTGAACAGCGGAATCGCCACACTGCCGAGCATGCGTACGCCACCGAGCGGACCGCCCGTCACGCGCGCGCCGCGGCTTGCTTGTGCATCGGCCGTCTGCTTCATCTCAGTGGCAAACTGCGGCATAAAGCGTAGCGCGATACCCATGATCATGCCGAGCTCGTGCGCAGGAAGTCCCACACGCGCAAACGGCGCGAGCAGGCGCTCAAAGCCCGCGGTGAGATCGAGCGTCGGCGTGGTGAGTGTAATGGCGCTCATGCCGGCCATCATCAACGTCAGGCGGCACGCCATAAAGACGGCAGAACGCAGCGAGCCCTCGCTTATCTGCAAAAATCCGAGCTGCCACAGGATGCGCCCATTCTGATCGGTAAACAAGTTGAGCACCGCGACCACGACGACGATTGCCAGCAGCGGCGCCATCGACGACAGAACGCGACGAACCGGCACCCGAGACACGGCATAGATCAGCACGACGAAAATTGCGACAGGGGCCAGTCCGCGGAAGCTGCTGACTGTGAGCGTCGTGATCAGAAACACAAAGCCCAAGAGCAACTTGGTTCGCGGGTCCAGGCGGTGAATTGCACTATCGCTGGGATAGTAACTACCAAACGAAAACGCCTCCATCAGCAGCCCTCCTCTCGCGCGACCGTCTTGGATTTAGCAATGTCCGCGACGTTAGAAGGACCGCCCGAGCGACCGATTAGCAGGTCCACCAACTCATCTGCCAGCGACTCAACCGTATAGAGGCCGTCAAAGCGCAGCGGCACGCCTGCCTTCGCAAGCGTCAGCGCCATGCGCTGGGCAGCGGGAACACCCAAGCCGATTGATTTAAGCTCATCCGCATGCGCAAAAACCTGAGTGGGCGTGCCCTCGGCAAACACCGCGCCCTCGTTCATCACGACAATACGGTCGCAGCAATTGGCCAGGTCATCCATGCTGTGCGAAACCATGACAACGGTCAGGCCATCGCGGTGAAGTCGATCGATGAGCCCTAGGAAATCCCTGCGCGCAGCCGGATCGAGCCCCGCCATGGGTTCATCGAGCACCAGGACTTCGGGCTCCATGGCGAGCACGCCGGCGAATGCCACGCGCCGTTGCTGACCGCCCGAAAGCTCAAAGGGACTCTTGTCGCCGACCGTGGAAAGGTCGAGGCCCACGCGCAAGAGCGATGACTCGACACGACGGTCGACTTCATCTTGCGGCAAGCCAAGGTTATGCGGACCAAACGCCACGTCCTGCGCCACGGTTTCGGCAAACAGCTGACGCTCAGGATATTGAAACACCACGCCGACCTTGGCCTTAACCGCGGCGGCGTCTTTCTTGTTTGACAGATCGAGCCCCAGCGCGCGAACGGATCCCTCCTGGGGGCGAATCAAACCGTTGAGATGCTGGACCAGCGTCGACTTACCCGAACCGGTATGACCTGCCAAGCCCAGGAACTCGCCGCGACGCACCGTCAGCGATACATCGCGCAGCGCCCACGGGCTGCTTGGGTCGTTTCCCCAGAGAGCCTGTTTGCTCGATTTGCCCGCAGTGGCCGAGCGCTTATGCCAGCGGCGGCGCTCGCGCGGACTGAGCGAATAACTGTACGAAACATGGGATAGCTCGATGACGGGCTCCGACGCGTTGCCCTCGTTGTCTACCGGAACAGTGCCGTCAGCGATTTCCAACTGGGATACGGAAGACTGCCCCGCGATGCCTGCCTCACTTCGCTCGGTATAGACATGCGCAACCTCGGCAACCATATCTGCCTCACGCACCTGCGAATGAACAGGCACGCCCTTCGCACGAAGCGCCATGCCCAAACGGCACGACTCTGGCATGTCAAGGTTGAGCTGAGCGAGTTCATTCGCCTGCGTCAAGATCTCCTCGGGCGTGCCCAACATGGCAACGCGGCCCGCTTGGAAGACAGCAACGCGATCGGCCTCAGCGGCCTCTTCCATAAAGTGCGTAATCATCACGATGGTCATGCCGCGTTCGTGCAGCGCGTGACAGGCCTTCATAAGGCCCTTGCGCCCGCGCGGATCGAGCATCGAGGAGGCCTCATCCAAAATGAGAACGCGCGGCTCCATGGCGAGCACGCCGGCAAGCGCCACGCGTTGCTTTTGACCACCCGAAAGCGCATGGGTCTCGTGGTGCTCAAAGCCCACCAGGCCCACGCCCTTCAGCGCCTCGCGTACGCGCTGCGCAATTTGCGCCGATGGCACGCCAAGGTTTTCGGGACCGAACGCAACGTCATCTTCGACAAGCGTTGCCACCAGCTGATCATCGGGATTCTGGAACACCATGCCCGCGGTCGAACGAATGTCGTAGACCAGCTCGGGGTCGGACGCATCCATGCCGTTGATGCGTACCGTGCCCGCGTCGGGCTGCAGCAGTGCATTCAGATGCTTGGCAAACGTCGACTTGCCCGACCCATTACCACCGAGGATGCAGAAAAACTCGCCGTCCTCGATATTCAGATCGACGCCGTCGAGCGCCGGTACGGCACCGTCATAGCTAAAGGAAACGCCCCGACACTCAATCATGCGCGGCCTTTGACCTGGTCCTTTTTAGGCGTGATGAGGTTGGAGACCGCCTTGTACACCGCAAGCGTCAATACCGAATTAAGCACGGTCTTGATAAGGTTGAACGGCAGCACGGCAGGAATCATGAGCGGGGCGATCACATCGACCGAGCCATACCAGAACCAAACGCCAATGGTCAGATTCGCAACCATAGAAAGCACCGTAGCGGCAATAACGCCCAGTGCCAGGCCAATCACGGCACCCTTGTAGGTGTGCATCTTCTGGTAGACGATAGCCGCAGGCAGAATATAGCCCAGCGTGGCAACCAAGTTCATAAGCGCACCGACCCAGTCACCCGTGGTGAGCGCATGGATAACGATCGCCATGGCGGCAACGGCGGTACCGGCACCGGGACCATACGCAAACCCGCACACCATCGCCGGCACCAGCGACGGGTCATACGTCAAAAACGGCGCCGAGGGAAGGATGGGCAGCTGCACGTACATAAACAGTGCTCCCAAGGCGCACATCAACGCCATGGTAACGAGCTGTTTGGTGCTCCACCTATTCGTGTTCTCAAAATGGATATGCTGCGACTGTTCAGACATAAGATCACCTGCCTCTTTCATCCGGACTCTAACCGTTGGTACTGGGATCTCACCAGTTCAGCCGGCATGCGAACCAACGCACACACGGGTCGCGGACTCATCGGCTCGGTCGCAGACGCCTCGCCTGCTCCGCGGCACCCCTTTGGCACCGCCCGATTTACCGCCAGTGGGGAATTCCACCCCGCCCTGAAACAGCAATTGCAAGTGTAGCACGAGCAATCGCTCGCGCAAGTATGCCGAGGGTAATTTGTGGCGGGGATCAGTTGCCGCAACAACCACGTTCCCCACCCATCCCAAAGTAGCGCGCCTTTCGCGCAAAGCGCGAAACAGCGAAGGGACACGTACTCCTATCGACCACGTCCTTCTACGCCCGCCGACCTCAAGGCCGTAAACGCAGGGAATCCGGGGGCGTGACGGGGGCTTCTCTCCGGAATATTCCGCAGGACGCAAAGAGGCTCCGCAGCGCGAAGCGCGATGCGGAGCCTCTTTGCATGTCCGAGGACGTTCCGGAGAGAAACCCCCGTCACGCCCCCGGATTCCCGGTGGGAGTTCTAGACCTTGTCGGCCTTAGTACATACCGCCGCCCTGCTGACCAGCGGTGGCAGCAGCGATAGCGTCCTCAAGCTGAGTGTTCTTGGGCACATCGGAGACGGTGGCCTCGGTGATGAGGATCAGGCTGGCGACAGAAGCAGCGTTCTGCAGGGTGACGCGGCTGACCTTGACGGGGTCGAGGACGCCCATCTCGATCATGTCGCCCCACTCGCCGTTGGCAGAGTTGAGACCCTGGCCGGCGGGCAGCTCGGCAACCTTGTCGACCACGACAGCGCCCTCAAAGCCAGCGTTCTTGGCGATGGTAGCGACCGGAGCGGTCAGAGCCTTCTTGACGATATCGACGCCAATCTTCTCCTCGGGGTCGTCGATCTCAACAGCGTCGAGCGCAGGAGCAGCGTCCATGAAGGCGACGCCGCCGCCAGCGACAATGCCCTCCTCGACAGCAGCGCGGGTAGCCTGCAGGGCGTCCTCGACGCGATGCTTGATCTCCTTGAGCTCAGACTCGGTAGCAGCGCCGACCTTGATGACGGCAACGCCACCGGAGAGCTTGGCCAGGCGCTCCTGGAGCTTCTCGCGGTCGAAGTCAGAGGTGGTGTTCTCCATCTCGCCCTTGATCTGAGCGATACGGGCGTCGATGGCCTCCTTGGAGCCAGCGCCGCCGACGACGACGGTGTTGTCCTTGGAGATGGTGACGGACTTAGCGGTACCGAGCATATCGGCGGTAATGTCAGCGACCTTCACGCCCAGCTCGTCCAGAGCGGCCTGGCCACCGGTGAGGACGGCGATGTCCTCGAGGATGCGCTTGCGGCGATCGCCGTAGCCCGGAGCCTTGACGGCGCAGACGTTGAGGGCGCCACGGATCTTGTTGAGGACCAGGGTCGGCAGAGCCTCGCCGTCGATGTCCTCAGCGATGATGAGCAGGCCACGGCCGGCGCGCTGGACAGCCTCGAGAACAGGCATGATGTCCTGGACGCTGGAGATCTTCTGGTCGGTGATGAGGATGTACGGATCCTTCATCACGGCCTCCATGCGGTCGTTGTCCGTGACGAAGTAAGCGGAGACATAGCCCTTGTCGAACTGCATGCCCTCGACAGTGTCGATGGTAATGTCGAACGTCTGGGAATCCTCGACGGTGATGACGCCGTCCTTGCCCACGACCTCCATGGCCTCGGCGATCTTCTCGCCAACCTCGGGGTCACCAGCGGAGATGGTGCCGACGGAAGCGATCTGCTCCTTGGTCTCGACCGGCTTGGCCTGCTTCTTCATCTCGGCGACGGCGGCGTTGACGGCCTTGTCGATGCCGCGACGGATGGCCAGCGGGTTGGCGCCAGCGGCGACGTTGCGCAGACCGTCGTTGACGATAGCCTGAGCGAGCAGGGTTGCGGTGGTGGTGCCGTCACCCACGGTGTCGTTGGTCTTGGTGGCGACCTCCTTCACCAGCTGAGCGCCCATGTTCTCGATGTTGTCCTCGAGCTCGATCTCCTTAGCGACGGAAACGCCGTCGTTGGTGATGGTCGGGGCACCGAACGTGCGCTGCAGAGCGACGTAACGGCCCTTGGGGCCCATGGTGACGGTAACGGCGTCGGCCAGAGTGTTGACGCCCTTGGCGAGCTTGGCGCGGGCATCGGTGTTGAACGTAATGTTCTTTGCCATGGTAGGTAATCCTCCAAAAGAAATGTGACTCGCGTCGCCGCTTCCGAGTCCTATGCGGCGGACGCGTTCAAAGACGAATCAGAGATTCTGACGAGACTAGGCCTCGACGACGGCGTAAATGTCGTCGGCGCGCATCAGCAGATACTTCTCGCCGTCGACCTTGACCTCGTTGCCACCGAACTTACCGTAGATGACAACGTCGCCGACCTGAACGTCCATGGGGATGCGCTCGCCCTTGTCGTTGACCTTACCGGCGCCAACGGCAACGATGGTGCCGCGCTGCGGCTTCTCCTGAGCGTTGCTGGCGATGTACAGACCAGAAGCGGTCTTCTGCTCGGCCTCGTCGGGCTTGACCAGGACGCGATCTGCAAGCGGCTTCAAAGACGACATGCTTGTTTCCTCCTTTGTGGGCCGCGCGGTCATGCCGCGCGGGTTAACCCTTTTTGTTTGCGTACGCGTTGAATGGTACCCACGAATGGCGGGTTATACAACACAGAGTCAAAAAATCTTATTTTTTGGCACTTAGATTTTCTGAATGCCGGGGGATAACTTGGCAGTGGCTCCCGGGGCGGACCGGAGGGCATGAAGTTTGCTGCTCTACAGTCCTGCGCAAGACGGAAAGCACATTAAGTGCTTTCCT
>CAUAAR010000013.1:0-59748 GCA_958427035.1 uncultured Collinsella sp.
GCGGTCGGCGGGGCCATTGTGGCTCTTGACAGCGGATTGGGTCATATGAGCGAAAACCCGCCAGAGCGAGCAAGGTGCCTTCAAGAAAAATGGCGCCGCAGGTTGAGCATAAGTCAGCGAGCGGGCCGCATTTGTGACAAGGTGACGTGAAACGAAAGGGCGCTGACCTTCTGGTCGCGCCCTTGAAGTTGAACGTCAGATTGTCCAAATGCGGCCCGCGCAGCGTCGGCTGGTCCGCCGTTCGTTAGAACGGCGGAACCTGAGACGTAACCCCTAAGGCCGCTGGCCCATGCCACCCTCGAGGGTGACGGTCTCGCCGTTCATGTACTTAAAGTCGGGGCCGCAAAGCTGAACGACCACGCGGCCGATCTCCTTCTCGACGTCGCCGTAGTGACCAGCCGGCGGCATGTGGACGTTGGCCTTAAACGCCTCGGGATAGGCATCCTGGAAGTTCTCGAGCGCAGCGGTCCAAGCAAGCGGGCAAACGATATTGACGTTGATGCCGTCCTTGCCCCACTCGTTGGCGGCAACGCGGGTCAGGCCGCGGATGCCCTCCTTGGCGGCAGCATAGCTGCACTGGCCATAGTTGCCAAACAGGCCGGCGCCCGAGGCAAAGTTGACCACGGAGCCCTTGGTCTCCTTCAGGTGCGGATAGGCCTTCTGCATGTACAGATAGGTAGCATACAGACCGGAGTAAATGGCCAGATTAAACTGATCCATGGTGTGATCGGCGATGGTCACGCCCGAGGCGCTGGCCTGAGCATTGTTGACGACGGCGTCGATGCGGCCAAACTCCTCAATGGCCTTGTCGATGACGTTCTGGACGACGGCTTCGTTGTCCTGACCGGCTGAAACATCGGCCTGAACAGGCAGAACCTTGACACCGTACTCGGCCTCGAGAGACTCCTTGGCGGCCTCGAGCTTAGCGACGTTGCGGCCGGTGATGACGAGGTTCGCGCCCTCCTTGGCAAAAGCGATATCGATGCCGTAGCCGATGGAGCCAGCGGAACCGTCCTTAAGCGTGGCCTTGCCGCCACCGGTGACGATCACGGTCTTGCCAGTGAAAAGTCCCATACAAAGTCCTTTCAAATCGCGACGGGCACGCCCGCCGACTGCGCGTATCCAACTTCACGCGCCAAAAACTGAAATGCAACTTTAGCGGGTTCAAGTGAAAAATAAAGACCGCAGCGGGCGAACGGCACCACGTCGTTCGGCGAAGGGATTGTCAAGTGCAAACTGGATAAAGTGGCCGAGTTATTGTTATCAGATCGAGCCATCGAACACGTTTTGAAACTTTGCTGCGGCGCGCGGGATGTCGGCGCGAGACTTTATCATAAGGTGACAAACAATGATGAGGAGCACATGCCTATGACAGACGAGCTGGACCCCCAGACTCAAGAGCATATTGATGATCCCGCAGACGTCACCACAGATACTGACGCTGTGACCTGCGATGGTACCGACGTCGACGGCCCCATCTTGGACGAAAGCGCTACGGCGGAAACCCCCGAATCAGAAAACGCCGATGAGCAAAACGACGATGCGCCCGCTCAGGACGACGCCCCCGTACAGGACGACGCCCCGCAAGCAGCGGGCCCCATCGAGGTGTCTTCGGAAGAAGAGCTCGATGCCGTCATGGACTCCATGATGGATGCTGTCAAAGCGATGAAAGACGCCGTCGCCGATGCCGATATTGATGCCGAGGAAGAGGAGGCCGCCGAGGCGGCCTCGACCTTTGTGCCCGGCGAGACTCCGGTTGCCGACCAGGGCAGCACCATGCCCTCGTTTCTGCAGCTCGAGCACCCCACGATTGGCGCCGATGCGGTCGATCCGCACGCAGCAGGCTTTTCTGTGGTCGAGGGCGGTACTGGCAATATCGCCGCGCCGCAGGCTGCCGATGCGGACGCTGCCGACACCGCTCGCCCGACCGCCCCGCACTCCCCCGCCGCGAGCCGCGATCTGGGGACCGCTGTCTCGAACACTGCGAACGCCGTGGGCACCTTTATCGCCCAGGGCGCCTCGGCCATGCGCGAGATGAACGCCGCGAAAAAGGCACTTGCCGATGCCCGCGCCCACCTGGCCGAACTTGAGCAGCGCATTGCCGATCAGGCCGAGGAACTCGAGACGCGCCAGGATATCGCAGGCCGCTACGAGCAGATCGTCGCCGACCAGCGTCAGGCGATCGCCACAGCGCAAAAGACCGCTGCGGCAGCCGAAATCGATCGCGATGTCCATGCTTCCAAAGTAGCAGAGCTCAAGGGTCAGCTCGAACAAATGAAAACAGAGGATGACGCGACCGAGCTCCGCCTGAAGGCCGCGCTCGATGCCGTGGAGGCCCGCGAGGCGAGCTCGCGCGAGACCGGCAACCGCCTCGTTCGCCGTCTTGAGGATTCCAAGCGCATCCGCGACAAGGTGCAGGCCGAGCGAGACGCCGGCATTGCCGCCGCACAACAAACCGTCGACGCCACGCGCGCCCAGCTCGAGACACTGCGTCATGAGTATGCCGAGCTGCAACGCAATCCCTCGGCAAATCCCGCCAACTATACGGTGCGCACCAGCGAGCTCTCGATGCAGATCTCCGACACGGCAGATGCCCTGCGTAAAGCCGAAGAAGATGTCCCGCGCATCACCGCCGACCTTGAACACTCGCTTGCCGCAGCCGAGCAGGCCGTCGAGCAGGCGCAAGCCCCCATCGCCGACGCCAAGCGAGCCCATCAGGCCGTGACGGCGGAGGCCGATGCCGCGCGCGACAAGCTGCAGACCGCAAAAACCGCCGCTGCAACGCGCCAGCGCGAACTGCGCGAGAAGATCGCTGCCGAGGACAAGGCACGCCGCGACCAAGAGCAGAGCATAGCCAACGCCCAAGCAGATGCCGCGCATGCGCAGTCGATTATCGAGCAGGCGACCGAGGTGCATGACCATCCAGAGATCACTGAGTCGCTTGCAGGGTCCTTGGCCCGAGACAAAGCCGAACACGCCGAGACCGAGCGCGAAGTCGCCCAGCTCGAGGCCACCGAGGACGCGGTGCGCGAGCGTACCCGCGACTCACGCATCAAATTCACCGGCGCCATCGTCTGCATCGTCGCCGCAATCCTGGTGATCATCCTAGTCTGGCTGTTCGCGAGCAAGTAGTCGTTTAAGAACGTCCCCAACGACTATAAGAACGTCCCCAACGACTACTTTTCGCCAGCAACGCAAACGCTGATGTTATGGCAGAGTCAGCGAGCGGGTCACATTTGAGACAAGGTGACGTTCAACTTCAAGGGCGCTGACCTTCTGGTCGCGCCCTTGAAGTTGAACGTCAGATTGTCCAAATGCGGCCCGCGCAGCGTCGACCGGTTACGGCGTTTGTAAAACGCCGTAACCTACTGAATGAGCATGGCGTCACCAAAGCTGAAGAAGCGGTAACGTTCTTCGATAGCGGCGGCGTAGGCATCCATGATCTGGTCGCGGGTAGCAAGTGCGCTCACGAGCATCATGAGCGTGGAGCGCGGCACGTGGAAGTTCGTGATCAGCGCGTCGACCACGTGATAGGTCGAGCCGGGCATGAGGTAGAGCTGCGTCGTCGCGTTCTCACGCACCACGATGTCACCGCGGCCAAGCATATCGGCCCCGTCCTCGCGGCCCTCAAAATAGCGCGCCGTCACAGCCGGATCGGACACCGGCGCGTCCGCGTCAAACGCGCTCTCGAGCGAGCGCACTGCGGTAGTGCCGACGGCGATCACACGATGGCCCTCGGCCTTCGCCTTATGCACAGCGTCGACAACCTCCTGCGACACGTGGTAGCGCTCGGTGTGCATCACGTGCTGTGTAGGGTCGTCCTCCTCCACCAGACGGAAGGTATCGATACCCACCTCGAGCTCGACGGCGGCAAACTTCGCGCCCTTGGCCTCGATAGCGGCCATGAGCTCGGGAGTAAAGTGCAGACCCGCCGTAGGAGCGGCAGCCGAGTGCTCCTCCTTCATGGCGTAGACGGTCTGGTACTTCTCGGGATCGCCCTCGTAATCGGTAATGTAGGGCGGCAGCGGCACGTGGCCGGCAGCGTGGATGGCCTCGTCGAGCGTGCGCGGGTCGCCGGCGGCATTGCAACCGGCCGGCTCAAAGCGCACCAGACGGCCACCGCGGCTATCGGTAACAAAGTCGACGACCTCGGCCGTCAGCACCACGGGCGCGCCCTCGGGCGCATGGGCGCCGCCCGCACGATACTCAATCTGAGCACCGGGCTTCAGGCGCTTACCCGGCTTGACCAGGCACTCCCAGACATGGCCCAGCGGATCCACATCCTCGCGGCGCTTGAGCAGCAGTGTCTCGACCACGCCACCCGAGCCCGCCTTGCGACCGATAAGACGGGCCGGCATCACGCGCGTCTTGTTGATGACGAGCACGTCGCCCGGCTCGATATAGTCGATGATGTCGCGGAAGATGCGGTGCTCAACGGTACCGCCGTGCTCCAGCGGCGTTCCCGCCTGAGAGCCCTTGCGATCCACCACCAGCAATCGGCAGGAATCGCGCGGCTCGGCAGGAGCCTGGGCAATCAGTTCCTCGGGAAGGTTGTAGTCAAAATCATCGGTACGCATAGACACGTCGGATACTCCTTATATAGCTAAAGTCCGCTCTACATCCTAGCAGGCTGACGTCCCAAATGAACTACTTTTTGGCGGCTTTACGCTCGTCGCGGATGCGGGCGCGGTCCATGGCCGCCTCGACGGCCGAGAATCGGCAGCCGCAGTAGTTCTGCCGATACATGCCCAGCTCGCGCGAACGGCGCGTAGCCTCGGGATAATACGGGCGAAAATCGCGAATCACCGGAGTGAGACCGCGTGCCGCCGCCAGGCGCTTGAGCACGTCATTGCAGGTATCGAACAGCTGATACGGCGAGACGGCGAGCGTCGTGCCCACAAACTCAAACCCGCGCTCCTGGGCCACGCGGCACGCCTCGGCCAAGCGCAGGGCATAGCACGCGCGACAGCGACGAGGCCGATCGGCACCCAGCGGTGCCACGCCGGTCTCCCAGTGATCGCGGTCCTCCCCTGCCTCGATGAGCTCGATGTCGCCATCGACACACCACCGGCGCAGCTCGTCCAAGCGGCGCTGCCATTCATCGCGCGGTTGAATATTGGGGTTGGTCCAGCAGATTGTGGGCTCAAACCCCTCCTCGCGCAGCAGGCGAACCGGCTCAAGCGAGCATGGTGCACAGCACGCATGCAGCAACAACGACTTCATCGACATCTCCTCACCCAAAAAAGCGCACGCCAAAGGACGTATCATCGCAGGCGACAATGCGGCGGTCGCGCAAAATGGTCCGCACGTAATACCAGTCGCCTACACAGCCCGACAAATGCAAGCCGGCAGCCAGATAGCACAGCAGCGGATAGCCCGAAAACGCAAACCCCAGGGCAAGCGTTGTCGTCACAACAACCGTCGGCGCCAGGCAAACCACCATGTACCGCCGGCGCGAATACACAACGCCCTCGGCGCAGGCATAGATCATCGCCGTCTCGCGATTCGCCCCAAAGGTCACCTGCGCGCCCGCAGGCGCCAGCAGCTTAAAAAACACACCGTGCACCAGCTCGTGCACGGCGAACGACGCCATTGAGATCGCAGCCAAGCCGACTATCCATCCCAAGACGGCCATCCAGCCGCCCGCGTCAGCCGCATCCAAGTCCGCAGGCCCGCCCAGCAGCATAAACACCGGCACCAGACACACGGCAAATGCGCCAAGCACGGCCATCCCCCACACAAAGCAGGCGTGCAGAAAATCCTCGTCTTCAAACGCATGTATGTTGGAAATCTCATTCATAGCATCTTAGGATAGCGCCCCTGCCACGTACCCGTCCGCATGTGCGATAATGTCGAACGATATGCACGAATTGACCACCGCGTCGCCAGGCCTTGTGCCCGGCCGCGCTCTCACCATATGCGAAGGAGTCCCATGGCATCCAAATACTCCATGAACGACCGTCCCAGCTGGCCTCGCCGCGCCATCGTTACCGCCGGCGAGCCCTACGGCAACAAGGGCCTTCACTTTGGCCACGTCGGTGGCGTCTTTGTCCCGGCCGACTTCTTCGCCCGCTTCCTGCGCGACCGTCTGGGCCGCGAGAACGTCATCTTCACCTCGGGCACCGACTGCTATGGCTCGCCCATCATGGAGAGCTACCGCAAGCTCAAGGAGAACGAGGGCTACGACAAGTCCATCGCCGAGTATGTCGAGTCCAATCACTCCCGCCAGGCCGCGACCCTCAACAACTACAACATCAGCTGCGATATCTACGGCGGCTCGGGCCTTGAGCCGGCCGCGCAGATTCACAACGAGGTGACCGCCGAGATTATCAAGCGCCTGCACGAGCAGGGCACCATCTCCAAGCGCTCCACGCTGCAGTTCTACGATGCCAAGGCCGGCACGTTCCTCAACGGCCGTCAGGTAATCGGCCGCTGCCCCATCCAGGGCTGCAAGTCCGAGAAGGCTTATGCCGACGAGTGCGACCTGGGTCACCAGTTTGAGCCCGAGGAGCTCATCGCGCCCAAAAGCCAGCTCACCGGCGAGGTGCCCGAGCTGCGCCCGGTAGACAACCTCTACTTCGACCTGCCGGCCTACCTCGACTTTATGAAGACCTATACCGCCAAGCTCGCCCAGAACCCGCAGGTTCGCTCCGTGGTCTCCAAGACTATGGAGGAGTGGCTGCTGCCGGCTCAGCTCTATATCCAGAACAAGTTCCGCGAGGCCTTCGATGCCGTCGAGGATCAGCTTCCCGAGCACACCGTGCTGGAGCCCGAGGGCAACAAGAGCAGCTTTACCGTCACCTTCCCCAGCTGGAAGGAGCGCGACGACGCCCACGCGGTGCTCGCCAACGGCGGCGTGCGCTTCCGCAGCGGCAAGGCGCTCGTGCCCTTCCGCATCACCGGTAACATCGACTGGGGCGTTCCGGTGCCCGAGGTCGACGGCGTCTCCGACGTCACCTGCTGGTGCTGGCCCGAGAGCCTGTGGGCGCCCATCAGCTATACGCGTACCGTGCTCGCGCGCGATGCCAAGGCCGCCGGCGTGACCGAGGGCGTCGCCGCCCAGGATGCCGCCCTCATGGGCGAGCCCGCTGCCGACTCCACGCAGGTGCCCGCACCCACCTACCAGCACAGCTCGCTCGACTGGCGCGACTGGTGGTGCTCTGACGACGCTCAGATTTACCAGTTTATCGGTCAGGACAACATCTATTTCTACTGCATTGCGCAGACCGCCATGTGGGAGGCCCTGGGCTGGGACCTCACGCAGAGCACCGTCAGCGCCTGCTACCACCTGCTCTACATGGGCAAAAAGGCCAGCTCGTCCTCGCAGACGCCTCCCCCGCCGGCAGACGACCTGCTCAACCACTACACCTGCGAGCAGATGCGCGCGCATTGGCTGTCGCTCGGCCTGTCCGAAAAGCCGGTGAGCTTTAGCCCCAAGGCATATGACACACGTGTGACCGGCAAGGACAAGGACGGCAACGAGGTGCGCGCCTGCGACGACAAGCGCGTTATCGACCCGGCCCTTAAGGAGAGCGCGCTGCTGACCGGCGTGTTCAACCGCCTGGCCCGCAGCTGCTTCTACGGCGTCGCCGTCAAGGAGGGCGACGAGAGCCCCTACCGCAACGGCTGCATCCCCGCCGGTGCCGCTTCTGCCACCGTGGTCGAAGCCGCCCAACAGGCAGCCCTCGCCTTTGAGCAGGCCATGTACAAGTTCGAGACGCACCGCGCGCTTGCCGTGTGCGACGACTACCTGCGCGCCGCCAACAAGCGCTGGAGCGACGCCTCCAAGGCCGCCAACAAGCTCGAGGGTAATGAGGCAAACGCCGCGATGACGCAGGCCCTCGTCGACGCCTTTACCGAGCTGCGCGTGGCGACCGTCCTGATGCACGGTATTGTGCCGGCCGGCTGCGAGCTCATCTGCGAGTACTTCGACGTCGATCCGGTCGCCTTCTTTAGCTGGGATAACATCTTTGCCTCCACGGACGAGTTTGTGGAGAGCCTGGGCGAGAAGCCCGGCGAGCACCGCGTGAAGCCGCTGCCCCCGCGCTTCGACTTCTTTAGCAAGCACGAGAGCCAGTACTAAAAACAACACTCGACATGTAATGGAATGGGAAGGAAAGACGGATGTCCAAGCCGCGTCGTCGTAAGCAGAAAAAGCAGGTCAAGGCCGAGCTCAAGCTCAGGCAGTTTGCTGCTACCGAGCTTTCCGACCAGCTTGCCGCCCTTCCCTGCGCCGCCGACCTGCCGCGCTTTATGGTCGACACGGTCGCCGGCGCCTATGCGCCCGCCGATGCTCACCTCATGATCGAGGGCTTCGGTGCCGCAGCCGCACGCCCGGTCACGCTGCGCGCCAACACGCTCAAGGCGACCGCCGAGGACATCGCTGCGGCGCTCGATGCAGCCGGCATCGCCCACAACCCCGTCGCCTGGTACCCAGACGCCTTTATCCTGCCCGAGGCCCAGGTTTCCGATCTGTGGGACCTCGACATCTACCGCGACGGCAAGATCTACCTGCAGAGCCTGTCATCCATGATGCCGCCGTTGGTCCTGGGCGCCCAGGCAGGCGAGGACATCCTGGACATGTGCGCAGCCCCTGGCGGCAAGACGACGCAGATCGCCGCCCTCACGCAGGGACAGGCACACCTCACCGCCTGTGAGATGAACATCCCCCGCGCCGAGAAGCTCGAATCAAACCTCCATCGCCAGGGTGCCAAAAACGTGCCCGTCATGCGCATCGACGCACGCGAGCTCGACGAGTTCTTCCGCTTCGACCGCATCCTGCTCGACGCCCCCTGCACCGGCACGGGCACCGTCATCAGCGGCAACGAGAAAAGCCTGCGCGGCCTGACCGAGCAGTTGCTGAGCAAGTGCGCCCGCTCGCAGCGCGCGCTTCTGGACCGCGCCATGGGTGCCCTCAAGCCGGGCGGCACGCTCGTCTATTCCACTTGTTCGATCATGCCGCAGGAAAACGAGGACGCCCTGCAAGAGGCCCTCGACAAGCACATGGACTGCGAGCTTATCCCCCTCGACGGCACGCCGAGCGAAAGCGAAGCGCACCGTGCCCAGGAAGCTGGCGAAGAGCCACGCGTCGAGAGCAACGCCCTCACCGAGGCCATCGCTGCCGGCCATGTCTCGGCCGTCGCCAACGGTATGCCCGGCACGCTGACCATTCCGCCTAGCCGCGACTTTGAGGGCTTCTACATTGCCCTGATCCGAAAACGCAGCTAGCGCACGGATCCAAAACTCAACAAGCTATCTCTGTGCGCGTTTGCCCTGCTGGTCGCGATGCTGTTTAAGCATCGCGCGCTCCTTGCGTTCGGCCCTTTTGCCCTTAATGGCCGTGACCACAAAGTAGATGACCGCGGCGGCAACGATTGCGCCCACACACAGGCCAATCGAGCCCAACATTGCCGAAAATTCCATACCGCGTCACCTCTCTTGTAAACGGGACTTTCAAGATAGCACCTCGATCCCCGCCACCACAGCTCCTTCACGTTCACCGGCCCTTCGGTCTAACGGATGGCGCGGCGGGGAAAAATCAACTCGTCAAACGATTTAGCATTCGCAATTCCGGCTGCATAGCGCCGGCCGTTATCACATAGAATCGAGCCTCCATGGATACCCTCAACGATCTAAATGAGCGCGTCGACGCCTTCGTCGGCACCAGCTCCTTCGACACGCCTGCGGCGGCAAACGACCAAGCTCCCATCGATGTGCCCGCCGAGGTGCACAAGGACATCGTCGCCTCGGTCGATTTTTCCGAGGTCGAGCTTGCAGACGAGTTCACCGAGCCCCAAGTAGCCGTCACGCCCAACGGCCTGCTCCCTATGGAGCCCCTGCCCATCGACGGACGCCTGCGCAAGGCTGCCCTTCGCATGCCCGACGAGATCGAGGAGGCCAGCGGCTTCACGCTCTTTGGCCGACGCATCAAGTCGCTCATTTACACCACCGATGTCGCGGTTATCCGCAACTCCAACGCCGACGCCGTCTTTGCGGTCTACCCTTTCACGCCGCAGCCCGCCATTACGCAAGCGCTGCTGACCGTCGCCGAGTGCCCGGTCTTTGTAGGCGTGGGTGGCGGAACTACGACCGGTAAGCGCTCCGTGCAGATGGCAGCCGTCTCCGAGATGCAGGGCGCGACGGGCTGCGTGGTCAACTCCCCCGCTACTGCCGAGATGGTCGAGCACATCACCAACATCGCCGACATCCCCGTCATCGCCACGGTCGTTCGCTGCGACGACGATGCCCACGCCAAGGTGCGCGCTGGAGCCAAGATTCTCAACATCGCCGCCGGCAAGAACACGCCCCAGGTCCTACGCGAGCTGCGCGAGCACTATCCCAACCTGCCGCTTATCGCGCCGGGCGGCAAGACGCCCGAGAACATTCGCGAGACCATCGCCGCCGGCGCCAACGCCATCATCTGGACACCGCCTTCGGCCCAGCAGCTACAGACCGACATGATGCAGCGTTATCGCAAGATGAAGGAAGACGCCACACCTGTCATCTCGCGCGACGACGTGCCCATTATCGACCAGGTCGCCGCCGCCGAGGTCAGCCAAGTCGAGAACATGAATCCCGATGTGCCGATTCCCGACGAAGTCATCGAGCGCGTCGCTTCGATCCACGAGCGCGTCGAGGAGCATCGCGCCAACCGCGGCCTCAAGCCGTCACTGCACGGCTTTTTCTTCCGCGGAAAGAAACGCTAGCAAAACATCTTGGCCCGCCCCACAAACGTGAGGCGGGCCGTTTTCGTTTGAGCAATCATGCAGCGACGTGATGGGGCAAATTAATCCACGCGCTTGTCGCCCATAAAGAAGAGCGCCACCGTACCAGGTCCGGTATGCGAGCCAATCAGAGTACCGATGTCATTGATCTCAATCTTGCCTTTAAGCTGCGGAACCTGTTCCTCAATCAGCGCCGCGACCGCCTCGGCATCCTCGCGGCACGCCGACTGCGACATGATGCACTTACCCGAATAATCTGCACCGTCCTGTACGTGTGCCATCATGGTCTTAGCCATCTCGGAAATCGCTCGCTTCTTAGTGCGAATCTTCTCACGTGGCGACAGCTTACCTTCGCAATCGACCGTCATAAGCGGGCAAATCTTGAGCGCCGTGCCGATGATCGCGCTCGCGGCCGAAATGCGACCGCCGCGCAGGTAGCTCGACAGATCGGTCGAGAAGAACCAGTGGTGCAGGTTGAGTTTATGCTCCTCGATCCAAGCGGCCGTCTCGTCGAGTGAAGCCCCGCTATCGCGCACGTCGGCGGCATATTCCAGCAACAGACCAAAGCCCGAAGACGCCCCCAGCGAATCGATGACGCGTACCTTGCCGCCCTGGGGATAGCGATCCGCAAGCATCTGCGCCGCGACGCAGGCCGATCCATACGTGCCCGAAATACCCGACGACAACGTCAGGTGCAGCACGTCTTTACCCTCGGCAACAAACGGCTCCCAAAACTCCTCGTACTCGCCCACGCTCACCTGAGACGTCTTGGGCATGGCGCCCGCGGCAATCTGGGCAAAAAACTCGTCCGGCGTAATCGACTGATACAGATCGTCCGTATAGACAACATCGTCGATCTCGTAATGAAAATACGCGACGGGAATATTGCGCGATTCAAAGAACTCACGGGTTCGGTCGGCGGCGGATTCACAGGTCAGGACAAAATCACTCATATGAGGCTCCTTACTCATTGCTGCGCAAATTATCGCACAGTGAGCCTACATGCGGTACATATGTCCACTATTTACCAAATCGAACCAAAAATAGTGAACATCTTTACCACCATCGTCTCCACCGGCCCCACGCAAAAATATCTGAGAAAACACCCTCTGTCGTCTCCACTCAACCGCCATATCTACCTCAACTAAATCGATTTACCAAACCGTTCATCCGACAATTCAGCCGCTGGCGCAAAATCGAAACAAAAGCGGCGCATACTGGTAAACGTTTGACGCTGTTTATCAGTTTTACCAGCCCCATCGGAAGGTGTTTCATGGTCGCATTCGATCGCAACCCGCAAGACTTCAAGTATCTGCGCCTGCTTTCGAGACAGTTCCCCACCGAACAATCCGCGTTTACCGAGATCATCAATCTCTCGGCCATCCTCAACCTGCCCAAAGGCACCGAGCATTTTATGAGCGACGTGCATGGCGAGTACGAAGCCTTTATGCACATCCTCAACAACTGCTCGGGCGTCGTGCGCGAGCATGTCGACGAGATTTTTGGCGACACGCTCACCTTTGACGAAAAGGGCGAGCTGTGCACGCTCATCTACTACCCGCACGAGAAGATCGAGCTGGTCCGCAGCCAGCGCGAGGACTCGCCCACCTGGTACAAGACGATGCTTGACCAGCTCATCATGGTCGCTCGTTCGCTTTCAAGCCGCTACACGCGCTCCAAGGTGCGTAAGGCCATACCGCGCGATTACGCCTATATCATCGACGAGTTGTTGCACACGCACCCGGACGAGAACAACTATCGCGTGCGCTATCACGAGCGCATCGTGGAGTCCATCCTGGAGACCGCCAGCGCCGACGACTTTATCGAGTCACTCGCCTCGCTCATCAAGCGCTTGGCCGTCGACCACCTGCACCTGGTGGGCGATATCTTCGACCGCGGCGGCGGCGCTGCCAAGATTATGGACCGCCTGCTCACCTACCATTCGCTCGACATCCAGTGGGGCAACCACGACCTGCTATGGATGGGCGCTGCGGCCGGTGAGCCCGCCTGCATCGCCACGGTGCTGCGCAACAACCTGCGTTACGACAATTACGAGATCCTCGAGAACGACTACGGCATCTCGCTGCGTGAGCTTGTCGCCTTTGCCGATGCCACCTACACCGCCGGTGAGTCCATCACCCCGCTGATCAAGGCCATCAATGTGCTGCTCTTTAAGCTCGAGGGCCAGATTATCCAGCGCCACCCCGAGTTCGATATGACCGACCGTCTGTTACTCGACAAGATCGAGCACGACACCGGCACGGTCACGCTCGCCGACGGCAGCGTATGGCCGCTCACGACCAACGACTTCCCCACCGTCGATCCGGCGGACCCCTATACGCTCACGTCTCAGGAGCAGCACATCATCGACAAGCTCGTGTCCGAGTTTGTCACCGCCGATCACCTGCATCGCCATATCGATTTCCTCTATTCCCACGGCTCGATGTACAAGGTCGCCAACGGCAACCTGCTGTTCCATGGCTGCGTGCCGCTCAACGAAGACGGCACCTTTAGCAGCATGAACTGCCTGGGCACCTGGCACGCCGGCCGCGATTATCTCGATTTTTGCGACCACATCGCCCGCCGCGCCTGGCGCGTGGGCGACCGCGACGCTCTCGACTGGATGTGGTACCTGTGGATTGGCTTTAACTCGCCCGCCAGCGGACGCCTGGTGCGTACCTTTGAGCGCGCCTATATCGCCGATAAGAGCACCTGGGTCGAGCCGATGGACCCGTACTTTACGCTTACCAAGTCGCCCTCGGTCTGCGACGACATCATGCGCGAATTTGGCGTCGCGCCCATGGCATGTTCGCCGACCGGCCACATCATCAACGGCCACACGCCCGTTAAAACCACCAAGGGCGAGCAGCCCATCCGCGCCGAGGGCAAGCTGCTGGTCATCGATGGCGGCTTCTGCCGCGCTTACCATCCCAAGACGGGTATCGCCGGCTATACGCTCATCTCGAGCTCGCGCGGCTGCCGCCTCAAGTCGCACCGGGCCTTTACGACGGTTGCCGAGGCACTCACGCGCAACGTGGACATCGAAAGCGAGACCAACCGTTTTGACCAAGCAGACCGTCGCCGCATGGTGAGCGACACCGATACTGGCGCCAAGATCCGCAGCCAAATCCAGGATCTGCGCCAGCTCCTCGATGCATATAGAAACGGTGCTATCGAGGAGCGCGCCTAGCACCACCCGCGGGGATTGGCTAAACTTGCTGAGTTTGTCATCCCCGCGGCGCTTCGGCGCCAGCTTAAGGCAGGTACCATGCAAAAGCTCCTTGCGCAGATCATGAAATTTGGCGTCGTCGGTGTCATTGCCACGGTTATCGACTTTGGCATTATGAATCTGCTCCACTACGGTCTGGGCCTCAACATCCTAATCGCCAACACCAGCGGCTTTATCATCTCACTCATCTTTAACTACCTCGCAAGCATGAAGTACGTGTTTGCGCACAAGGAAGGCATGAGCCGCCGCCGCGAGTTCATCATCTTTGTCGTGCTGTCCGTGATCGGTTTGGTGCTCAACGATGGCATCGTGCTGGCGCTCAACGACGGCCTGGGGCTCGAGGCCAATATCGCTAAGATCTGCGCCACCGCGCTTGTCATGGTCTACAACTTTGTGACTCGAAAAATCTTCCTGGAGGGTGACAAGACAAAATAGCTCGAAACCCCTGCAGCATTACGGCGCCCACGGACGACGCGCACTCAGCGCAGTATCGTCCGTGGGTGTCGCTCGTTTACGGGCAAATTTTCAACGTTTGCGGATTAGCTCTTGAAAATTTGGCGAGTTCATATAGTTCTTGGCAAAGACCTTACGTTTCCCTTGTAAAAGCTCTAAAGTATCCTCTGCTCGATTCATCAACGCATTGGATGTGATTACGTGCGCAAGGCGCTGGCACAACCTCATACCAAGCAGTTCCTCAAGTTTGCTGTCGTGGGTCTTATCTCCTTTGGCATCGACTGGGGCATGCTCATTGCGCTCGTCGAGCTGTTCCACCTCGACTTTTTGATGAGCACCACGGTTTCGTTTATCACGTCCGTCGTGGTCAACTACTGGCTCAGCATGAAGTACGTGTTCGACCACCGCGAAGGCATGAGCCGCAAGCGCGAGTTCACGATCTTCACCATCCTGTCGGTGATCGGCCTGGGCCTCAACGACCTGTACATGTTTGTGGGCGTCACGTTTTTGAGCATCGGCTACCAGGCCATGAAGGCCATCGCCACGTTCCTCGTCACCTGGTACAACTACTTCAGCCGCCGCTTCTTCCTCGAGGGCGCACGGTCGTAGTCAATTCACTATTTGCTTGAATGTATAACCGGTTGGAATTCCCGTTCCAACCGGTTTTTTGTTTGCCGAGAGACCCGGCGACCCAGTCCAATTCGCGTTAAAAACGGGCGGCTCGGATGTTTGTCCGAACCGCCCGTTTGATGCGATATGTCGAGGTCCCTAGCCTGTAACGTAATACCAGACCACGTTGTCGCCATTGGAGAGAACGTAGTTACTGCAGGCCGTCATGGGTTGTGAGCCATTAACGGAATAACACCAGCCACTAGTGCCGCCGTGTTCATACTCGGCAAGCCCACCAATTGCCTTCACGTATACGCCGTGATAAAGAGGCGAGTTTTCGGCATTAACAGAAAGGCCCAGCGCGCACAGGGCATCGTAGACGGTAGCGCCTTCGTTAAAGGTAAAGGTGCCACCAGAGGACACAGGATTGCCCACAGCGCTCGATGTGACCGAAACCGTCACCGTAACGTAGTTGGACTCCTGTGAGCCGCTCTGGCCGCCCGAGGAGGCGTTTTCACCATTAGAGGATGAGGCTCCATTAGACGACTGGCCACCGCCCGAAGAAGCACCACCAGACACCTCGGAAGTATCGCCGGCGCCCGTATTCTGGGCAGCGGATTTATCGCCAGACTTCTTGCCGCCCCGGTCCTCGGACTTCTTGCTATCCGAGTTTTTGTCCGATTCCTTGTTTGAAGACTCGGAATCGTCCTTGCCGTCGTTCGAACCCTTGGACTCGTCTTTTGCGTCATTCGATGACTTGGAATCCTTGGAACTGGCCTCGCCCGAAGTCGTAGTCGAGCCAGACGCCTTGGTGTCCTTGGCGACGACGCTCTCCCCCGTCACGGTCTGAATGATCCAGTCGATGGACCAGGCACCGCTTGTGGAAGGATGGACGAAACCCAGCGAGACGACGATCAGAATGGTGCACGCGGCAGTCAGAACGCCAAGGAGCGCCTTGCGACGAGAGGCGGACGCCGCCGAAGCGGCGCCCTGTTGCTTTGCATCGTCGAACTGAATGAACGAGGAATCCGGTTGCTTGGGGTCAGCGTCCTTGGATTTATTGGACACAGCCCTCACCTACCGACGTTTGGTGAACACGAACACGCCGACGATGGCGAGACCGATGACGCCGGCGGCAACGCCAACAATGGCGAGCGGGTTGGTGCCAGTCTCCTGCTCGGAAGCACTAGAGGACTTCTTAGCAGTGGTCGTGGAAGCAGCACCCGTATCGGACTTCTTGTCGGACTTGTTGTCCTTCTTGTCAGACTTCTTCTCATCCTTCTTGTCGGACTTGTTTTCCTTGGTCTCGGCCTTGGTCGACACCGTCGTCTTGGTCGTCGGCTTATGACCCGGGGCGACAGCGCCGCCCTTCGAGCCGGAGCCGGAACCCGTGCCAGTGCCAGCGCCAGTGCCGGAACCAGTACCGGTACCAGAACCGCCGCCGCCATTCGAACCTGCGCCGCCATTACCGCCAGGGTTAACGGCATTCTTGGTCCACTTGGCATACAGCGTCAGATCGGCCGTCACCGGCGTGGCGAAGTCATACGCCCGCGTGCAGGCTTCATCGGTATACCAACCGCCGAAAGTGTAGCCATCGCGCGTCGGATCGGCCGGCTTGACCAGCTTGCCATCGGCCGTGGCAACAAACTTAGTGTCGCAAGCAGACCCGCCGTTGGAATTAAAGGCAACCGTCCAAGACTCAACGGCCCCAAGCTTGAACAGCGTGCCCGAGTCATTGATGTAGTACAGGTTGCCAGATGCATCGGCAATGACCGGAGAGTCACAGTACTGGTAATGGCCAGCCGCATCATAAATCTGCGTCGCCTCTGCATCGCCGAGCGTATAGCGATACACCCCACCACCAGCAGAGTAGCTGACGTAGTCCTTGCTATCCGCGCTATTAACGGTGAAGTACACATAGGTCTTGCCGCCCTGAACACTCACCAGCGGAGTAGCAGCAATACCGTTAAATCCGGCCGGTAGCTCTTTACCGTCAGCAGCGGTGACCATCGTGGTCTTACCAGTCTTCAGATTATAGAGAACCAGAGCAGATCCAGTAGCCGTCTGCCCACCGACAATCAAGTTGTCGCCAGACATCGCCGGGGCGCTCATGTTATTCGTAAGACCCAGGTCGACCGTCTTCTGCTCGCTCAGCACGCCCTTCGCCGAAAGCGAAATCACATGGAGCTTTCCGTCGTGCGTCATCTGATAGAAGGTCGAGCCATTGGACGGATCGGCGACGCAGTCAGCGTTCGCAAGGGTGCCGAGCTTCATGGTCGAAACGACATCGCCCGTTGCCTTATCAATGCACTTAAGCGTACCTGCGCTCGTGGGGACGATGGCGTACTTATCCGTCAGGGCAGCGCCAGTCCAATAATAGCCCTCAGCTGCGTCGATGTTCTGCCAAGAGACTTCGCCTGTGGTGATCTTGATGCGCGTAAAGGAACCGTTGACGTATTTCTTCCCATCAGCCGTACCTACATAGACGTACTCGCCGTCCGAAACGACGGTGCAGGAGCTCTGCGTCAAGTCCGTCAAACCAGGCGTCAGCCACTTGCAGATCAGCTTGTCTGCAGTAATCGCCTGGACCGCACCGCCGTTGAGCGGAACGATGATAAGGCCGTTGGTATAGATCGGACGGGAGGTATAGCTCACCTTGGAGGCAAGCGGCGCAGAGGCAACCTTTTTGCCCGTGGACGAATCGATCTTAATGAGCTCGTTCTCGGTCGCGATGTACACAAAGCCGTTGGCGATGACAGGTTCGCTGCAGTTGGCATACTGCTGACCAGACTCGGCCTTCCAATCGAAGGCCCACTTAAGACCGGAAGCCTGCGCAGGCGTCTTGGCATCCGTTACGGTCGAACCGTTGCCACTGTTGCCGTAGCCGGCCCACTCGGCATCCCAATCAGGAGTCGTCGCGCTCGGATCCACGACAATCTTGTCGGGATCGGGCATGGGCGAATTATCGGTGGTATAGGCAAGCGTGACCTTATCGCCGCTCTTGAGCGTAATCTGATTGGCGCAGAGTAAGGAGGGCTCTCCGTTGATATACAGATGCCAATATTTATTGGTCGCAGCATCCCAACCATACGGCTTGTGATCGAACGGCGAAGTAATGGAATTCAGGAACCAGTACTCACCACTCTGGGAGCCGTTGTACGCAACGCCCTTGGCCTTCAGAACTGCCTCAATAAGGTTCTGGGCCGTGGAGCCTTCGGGCAGAGAAACATTGCTTGCCGTGCCCCAACGCGTATTGTTCCCGTTGACATCGGGACCGATAACATCGGCGGATCCAAGCACCTGACCGGGGAGGGCATCGGCGTCAGCACCATACATAAAGGTGACGGCGTCACCCTCCTGGAGCTTGTAGGCACCGGCGCCAACGTCGGCGAACTTGCCATTTACGTAGAAGCGCCAATAGCTCTTGGTCGCAGCATCCCAGCCATAGGACTTACCATCAAACGGCGAAGTAATGCCGTTGAGGAACCAGCCCCAAGACGATTCGCCAGCATCGAGAGTAAGGCCGGTCTGCTCAAGGAGATCCTTGGCAGTAGAGCCTGCCTTGAGACTCGTCTGGCCCGTCGAAGCCCAAATCTGCTGCTTGCCGTCCTTGTCCTTACCAAGCACCTGAACGGAAGCATGAACGGAATCAGAGGGCAGCTGGTCGCCCCAGCCACCGTAGAACCACGTGACGGTATCGCCAACATGGATGGTGACATTGTCCGCCGTATAGTCACTCGACTTGCCGTTGATGAACAGCTGCCAATAGGTCGAATAATCTTGGGGCGTACCCAGTTCAACACCGTTGTACTTAAGGCTCAGAATGAAGGAGCCCGCAGCAACGGCGTCGATGCCATTCGCCTCAAGCGCGACCTTCGTAAGGTCAAGTGCGCTCGAGCCGGACGTCACCACATACTGCGCGTTATCGACCCAGGTCTGAGTCTTGCCCTGGGCATCGCGACCAATGACGGTCACATTTGCGGCAACCTGGTCCTTAACGACAGGGGACGAGCTACCAGCCGTATAGGCAAACTCAATCTTCTGCCCCTGGGTGAGCTTGACGCTGCTCGCGCCAACCGAGGAAGACGCGCCGTCGACGAACAGCTGCCAGTAGGCATAGGTCGTCGGATCGTAGGCAAGCGTGCGGCCATCGCTCGGGGATGTGATGCTTTCGAGGTAGAAACCGTATGCCGTGTTCGGATCGTACTTCGCCTTGAAGCCCGTCTTCTCCTGCAGCTTAATGAAGGCATCCGCAGCCGTCGCGCCCTCGTCGAGCTTGAGCTGCGTAGGTGCCACCCAGGTCTGAGCCTTGCCGTCAGCATCGGTGCCGATAATCGAGAACGAGACCTCGACCTGCTTCTTGGCAACATCGCCGGTTTCTGTCGGGTTCTCTGTCTGAACGGCAGCCGCGGCGGCAGATCCCACTTGGCCAGCGGATGCCGTCGAAGACTGCTCGCTCGTGGCAGGGCTCTCCCCCGTCGCCGAGCCTTCGTCGCCAGTTGCTGCCTCTGTTGTGGCTGCACTAGCTGCAGGCGCGCCCTCGGAATCCGAAACCTCGGCGCCGCTCTGCTCAGCGGTACCGCCCGCAAGCGCTGCGTCCTCGCCCGGCGTCGCAGTCTGAGCCACAGCCTCGGCAATGCCCTCGGCGCCCTCGGCCCACAGCTGAGCCGGTGTGGTGCCAAAGGCCATCGCGAAGGCCAGGAATGCCACCAGGCCGCGCTTGGCTACGCCGCGCGCAATTGCGCCACGGCGATGCGAGACGCGCTGGCGCTCGTCCTCAAACATATCCATTTGTCTCCTACTGTCTGCACTTGGAGCGTTGCCTTGAGACTGCCCCACGTCATCGCGCATGTTGCGCTCGAGTTCCCCCATCGGGGTCCCCCTTCCCTCCAGAGCCCTATGCACACCGGCGGCAAAAGCCGCAGCCGCATGCAAGACGGGAGGCGATCCGACTTAACCTTAACGACTCGGGCACGTCGTCCGATCTGCGACGCGAGCATCCCGAGCCAAGAGGAATTACGGTTACTGGTACAGCTGGGGACTTGCACCCCGATTCTCCCAAATGCGCAGGATAACCGCGCATTCGTGCGTCTCCGCACCACCATCTAGGCCATCGATTATTACCGTCAAAATGGTATCACGCAAAAGGGCCTCGCACGCAGGCGAAGCCCAAGGTAAAAGCTATTGTTTGCGATAGGAAAATGCGGTGACGGCCGCAGCCTCTAGTGCTTGCCGCCGTGACTGTTGAGCCAGATATTGCGGCCCAACATAAGCGCCAGCACCAGCGCGCTCACGTAGCCCATAAAGCCAATGACCGGGATACCAAACACAACCGGCTCGATGCGCGCGTAGTACACCACCGACGAACCGATAAACAGACCGGCGATCACAATTGCCATCGACATGCGGTCGATAATCCCACCTAGCTGTCGCAGCGCCTTATCGCTGCTCATGATCTGCGTGTTCACCTTAAGCTGGCCGCGCGTAAGCATACGCGAAGCCAAGCCCAGATACTCGGCCGCCTCGAGCGAGCCCTTCGCCGCGCGATAACTGCTCGCTGCAAAGTCGCGGCTCATCTCGCGCATGCGCGCATAGGTGCTTTTCTCGTTTTTAATATGCGTCTGGATGATTTGGATCATGTTGACGTTGGGCATGTACTCGGTCAACAGGCCCTCGAGCGTCACCATGCCGCGGGCGAACATCGTCACCACGCTCGGCAGCTCAACGTCATTTTTGCGCGCGAGGTTTAACAGCGAGGTCAAAAACTCGCCGATATCCAGGTCTTTAAGGTCAAGGCCCGCAAAGTCAGCCACGATAAAGTCCAAATCGGACAAAAAGGCCGAATGATCGAGCTCAGCCGAATCGCCGCGCGTCACGGCAAAGCGCATGAGCGAATCCTTGAGCTTGGGCACGTCACCCTCGGCCACGGCGAAAATCATGTCTTTGACGATACCGCGGTCATGGCTCGACATACGTCCGACCATACCCAAGTCGATAAAGTAAACGATGCCGTCCTTGAGGATGATGTTTCCCGCATGCGGGTCGGCATGGAAAAAACCGTCGTCGAGCACCTGCGTCGAGTAGTCCTCGACAATCGCGGCACCGATCTTTTCCAAGTCATAGCCCTCGGCCACTAAGCGTTCAGGATCGGCGATCGAAATGCCGTCGACGTAATCCATGACCACCACGTGCTCGGTGCACAGGTCCAGATAGGATTTAGGGCACGTCACGCCATGAACGCTCTTATGGAACTCGTAGAAGTCGTTGAGGTTTTTGGCCTCGGCCAAAAAGTTGGTCTCCTCGCGAAACGAGGTCCACAGCTCCTCGACTACGCCGTGCAGGTCAACGAATTGATCGGTATTGACGAACTTGGAAACGATACGCACCACCGAGCGGATGATATCGATGTCCTGTGCCATAACCTGCTGCGCACCGGGGCGCTGCACCTTGACGGCCACGTCCTCGCCCGTCACCAGACGAGCGCGGTGCACCTGCGCGAGCGATGCGCTACCAAGCGGATTGGGGTCGATCGCATCGAACATCTCCCCCAGGCGCAGGCCGTATTCCTCTTCCAAGCAGCGGAGCACTACCTCGTACGGCACCGGCTCCACGTCGGAGCGCAAGCGGCGCAGCTCATCGCAAAAGCGTTGCGGCAGAATCTCGGACCGGTTGGCCAGAATCTGCCCCATCTTGACGAACATGGGGCCGAGCTCCTCGAGCAGGCGGCGCAAACGAACCGGCGTGAGGTTATCCCACACGCGGTACTTTTTAACCAGGCGAACAATCTGCCCGATACGCTCGCGGCGACCCGCCGGCGTGAGCTGGTATTCCTCGTCCGGCGCCATCGCGTCGGGCTCCTCGGGCACCATATCGACAGCGCGCGGCTTCTTGCGAGCGCCCGAGACGGCGGCGTCGACCTCATCGACAACCGCCGCCTCGTCACCCAGGGGATCTAGTTTGTTGTAATCGGTGGTGGAATCTGCCATCTGCGCTGCTACTCGGCCTCTTCGGTATCCTTCGCATCGTCGGGCTCAACGGACTCGACGGGCACCGAGGTCACGTTGTCCTCGACCGAATCGACGATGTCGCGCACGTGGGCCAGGAAGGCCGTGCGCTCGGACGCGGTCATAACGCGGACGCGAGCAAGGATGAGCTCATCGAGCACGCGCTGGGCCGCGGTCTCGCCCTGCATGCCCAGACGCTCGGTCAGATCGGAGATGGTACCGCCGGCCTGCTCGAACATGTCGGACACACTGCGGGCGATATCGGGAGCGCCGGCGTCCTTGCGAACCTGCTCGCCCTTGGTATTAAGGTCGTCGAGAACCTTCTTGCCGCCTTCGACAGCAACGGCGGCAGCGCCAAAGCCCACGTTAATGGCGCCGTTAACAAGCTGATCGAGTTTCATAACCATGGTTGTCTCCAATCACAAACAACTGCATTGGCGTTCTTGTACCCAAGATTGAGCGAAAGCGACAAAGCGTTTTAGCGCTATTCAATCGACGGGAAATCCCTACCTCACGTTGTCGTTCATCGCGAAAGAGTTCTTCATGGCGCAGCTCGTGGTGTAGAGCACCTTGCCCAACAGGGCATCGGTCTCCACGCGCACGAGCTCGGCAAAGGCCTCGTTGGCGCGGGCGAGCTCGGCAGGCACCTCGGCCTCGGGCAGCGCGGCTACGACAGCGTCAACGTCGTGAATCTGCTTGTGGCCCATGCCGCCGACCTTCTCCTGGTAGTCCTCCACAGCGCGGCCGCACTCATGGAAACGGACGTCAGCCAGGGCGCCGATCAGGCGGTTGGCCCAGTAGAAGTTTTCGGACGTCACGCGAGCCTGCGTGTCGGCATAGTACTCGGGCATGGTCTCGACGTTGGCGTACAGCGGAACCAGCGCGTTAAACGAGTTGGAACCAAAGGCCATCCACTGCACGGCACGGTAGGCCGGCTGCGCATAGGGGCGCAGCTGCAGCACGGCGAGCTGGCTGTTGCGATTGATGCCGATGGGGCGATAGGCGCCGCGCGTGGCGGGCGTGCCCTTGCTGCCGTAACAGTCGTACTCCGTGCCCTGGTAGTGGCTCGAAAGCACGTACTTGATGTCCTCGATGGTCACCTTACGCTCGGGCACGCGGCTCCAGGGGATATCGTCGCTCTCGGGCGTGTAGTCGGCGTCGGGGCCGTCCCACACGTCGCCGGGGTTGAGGCAGCGCTGCATGTACCAGGCGCGCGGCGTGTTGTAGACATGGTCGCTGTCGCTGTGCGAGCCAAAGGCCTCGCGCGGGTTAAAGACCGTTGCCGGACCGTCGCCCTCGACGCCCAACGTCAGGTCCAGATGCCACTCGGCCATCCAGGAGCGCAGGTCGGCCGAGCACATGTGGTCGGTCTGGGCACCCTCGGCGTCGTCTAGGTCAAAGCTGTCGATACCCAGCTGGTTGGGCATGGTCACATAGGCGTCATCAGGCACACGCTTGGCGATCCAGTGGTGGCCGCCGATGGTCTCGAGCCACCAGGTCTCGTCCACGTCACTAAAGGCGATGCCGTTGTTCTCGTAGGTGCCGTAGCGCTCGAGCAGGTCGCCCAGGATACGAACGCCGTCGCGGGCGGACTTGGCGTACGGCAGGACCAGGGTCACCATATCCTCCTCGCCCAGGCCACCAGGTTGCGCCGGAACATAGCCGTCCTCACCCTCGTTGCCCTTGGCGGGTACGTAGTCGACGAGCGGGTCGGCACCGCGGACGCGCTCGTTGGTGGTGAGCGTCTCGGTTGCGGACATGCCCACATTGAGCTCGTTGAAACCGGCCTCGGCCCAGATGCCGTGGCCCGGGACAACATCGGGGACGCTCGTGTAGCGCATGGGGTTATTGGGCAGTTCAACGGTCAGGTGGCTCAGGACGCTTGTGTAGACGCGCGGCTGCTCGTCGGGATGCACCACGCGCATACGTTTGGGCTCAAACACCCCGTTGGACGAGTCCTCGTTACGCGCGACCAGGGTCGACCCGTCGTAGCTTGCGTTTTTACCGACCAGAATCGTTGTGCACGGCATGCGCATCCTCCTTGAGCGAAGAAATCAAACGGCAACAGTGTATCGCTTCGACGCAAAAAGGGCGAAACCGCAACCCTTCAGGACCCCTCGGGACCCCTGTGTGCGAAAATGCCTATTTCGATGCGCGCTCGGCCGCTTCGATCACGTGTTTGGCGAGAATCGCCGTTGTCACGGCGCCCACGCCGCCCGGCACGGGGGTGATGGCACCAACAACCGGCTCCACAGCATCAAAATCGACGTCCCCGACCAGCTTGCCAGCGTCCTCATCCCAGTTAATGCCCACATCAATGATCGTCTGGTCCTCGCGAACGGCATCCACGCCAATCGTACGCGCGCGTCCAACGGCGGCAACCACAATGTCGGCAGCACGGCACTCGGCAGCAAGGTCGCGCGTATGCGTATGGCACGTCGTCACGGTCGCATTGCGCGCCGTAAGCATGGCGGCAACAGGACGCCCGATCACCAGCGAACGCCCGGCCACAGCAACCTTAGCTCCATCCAGCTCAACACCGTAATGGTCCAGCAACGCTAACACTGCCTCGGCCGTGCAGGGAGCAAAACCCTCGCCGCGCCCCGAAAGCGTGGTAAGCAGCGAAGACGGCGTCATGGAGTCAACGTCCTTGGCGGGATCGAGCGCTGCGGCGACGGCGTTCTCGTCAAGGCCGGCGGGCAGCGGGCGGAACATCAAACAGCCATGAACAGCCGAATCGGTATTGATGTCCTCGATGGCCGTCAACAGCTCGTCCTGCGAAACATCGGCAGAAAGCAAAACGCGACGAGCCTCAATCCCCACTTTTTCGCAGCGCTTGAGCGCACCGCGCTCGTAGGATAGGTCGTCCTCGCGTTCACCTACACGCACGATAGCCAACGTCGGAACAACGCCCCGCTCGCGCAGGGCTGCGCAGCGAGCAGCAAGTTCCTCAGTCAAAGCGCGAGCAACGGGAGCACCCTTCAGCAGTTCAGCCATGGCTATCCTCTCTTCCTTGCAGCGTCGGAGGCGCGGCGCGCCAGCGCATCGGCGCGCGGCAACCATGTGTCGAGCAACTCATCACACGCCGTCTCGAGCTCCTTAGCACGAGCGCGATCCTTCATAGACGTGGTGTTCGCAAAGAGCGTCAAGCTCGCGCCCTGCATAGCGGCACGGCAGAACACGGCGCCGCACGCCACGTCGGACAGCAGCTGTCGGGAGCCCTTGTCGGCCATGTCCTCGAGCAGCGCCAGCGCACGCCCGCAGGCATCCATAATGCGATACGGCGGCAGAGCGGCCACATGCAGCGCATCCTGAATCGCGGTCGCTCGAGTCGGATCGTCACGCGGAATACCGTACGCCGCGGACACCTGGCCGTACGCACGAACGTCCTCGGCAACCAGACCCACAAGTTCCTGCGCCAACTCATCCGCCTGGGCAAACGCGCGCGTCAGATCGTCTGCGCGATCGGCAAGCGCAGGGTTTGTCGCCCCATAGCGAGCAACCATCCCGCAAAGCGAGGCGCCCAGTGCACCTACAAAGGCGCTCGCGCTACCGCCGCCGGGAACCGGCTCGCGTGCGGCAAGCGCCTCGGCAAACTCTCGACATGTTTTATCCATCATCTCTTGGCTCATACGCACGCACCTTCAAGTCATATACATCGGTCGGGTGGCAACCGCCGACCGACCGCATCAATCACATAATGGTGCTAAGTCTAGCCCATAAGTACATGAGCGTCAGCGCACCTGGCCATCGCGGATTTCTATGACGAACGATAGGCCTCGGCACCGCAAACATGGGACACATGGCCCACCTTTCGAGACTTCCGGACGTCAAAAACTGAGGCATATCTATAAACAAGGAACCTGTTGGGGCAACGCCCACGCACGCGCGCCCCATTAAATCAACGGGCACCTCACCCCGGGGAGGGCCGACAGCATCGGCCCTCCCCTCTTTTGCGACCGCACATATTGCCACTTGTCGGCGCAATTCCAGCCCCCAGAATGGGACACATGGCCCACCCTAGCGAGCCGTCCGCGCGTACAGTAAAGGCAGGTAATCCATGGGCGGTTACAGATCGAGGAGGACACGACCATGAAAAAGAAGGCCTTTGCGATTCTCACCCTCTGCATCAGTCTCTTTGCCGCGGTTGCCCTGGTGGGTTGTGGCGGAAACGGCGACGCTACCGGCAGTGGCGGTGACGGCGGCGCGGAAAAGCCAGCCGTGGATATGAGGACCGACTTCATTTGGTTTAAGGTCGAAGTCCCCGAGGGCGTCGAAATCACGGACGTCGCAGGCGATACCGCCGACAGGGCCCAGTTTAAGTTCACCGAGAGCGAGCATGCCAGCGACCGCTTCATCCCCGTCTTCGATCCTGACAAGAACGCCGATGAACTGTTTGACTACGAGGCAAAGTGGAAGGCCAACTCCGGATGGACCGAGAGCGATCCCGTTAAGTACAACGGCAAGACCTGGCGCAGCGCCTACTTTACGCACTCGGGCGGCGTGACGACCGAGTACTTCACTGACGTTGACGGCGGCAGTGTGTACGTACGTATCGACAATGTCGAGGAGCACAAGGACGCCGTCGAGACCATGATGAAGTCTCTGGAGTTTGCCGACGACATCGCCAAGGCCAAGACCGAGGCCATGGACGTCAAGCTCGAGGATATCGAGATCAAGCGCTAAGCGACTGGCGAGCACAACGGGAAACACGGACGCAGTGCAAACAAGCGACGGTATCCCAGCGCTTCGTACCCAGGGAGGGCCGGTAAGCCGACCCTCCCCATTCTTATGCCGGTAGCCGACGAACGCAGGATGCCGGGCTCCAAAACCATCCCAGACGTGATAACAGCACAAATAGACAAGTGCCCCAACACGTCCGCCCGCCGATTTATAGCGCCGCGCAGGCAATTTAAACCGGCGTCTTTAAACATCTGGGCAGTATAGTGACCAAAACAAGTGCATAACCGCACCCTGCGAACGGAGGAGATATGACCGAACACCATGCCATCAGCCGCCGAGCGTTTACGCTGGGCCTAGGGCTTGCGGCGTTGTCACCACTTGCAAGCCTGCCTGAAACCGCAGCGCCGGGCATTCCCCTGCGAACGGCATTTGCAGACAACACACCCGCACCGTCGGACAGCCTCGACAATTTCGTCATTCGCCTTCGCCCCGCGGGCTATTTTCGCACCGCGAGCGTCAACCAAGACGGCAACGTTCGCGGCAACGTCTGCCACCTGTTTAACGACGGCACGTCCAGCAAGCTCATCCTTGAGAACGTAACGACCAAGAATGACGATACAAACTGGTATGCTATCCGCACCTCGCTCAATTTCGAAGAGCATAAAAAGACGGGCTACAGCATTTGGTCGGTCGACGACGACTCGGACAAAGATGGAAAGGTCATCCACGTATGGGGCGGCGAGTATGACAACAAGCCCAGCCGCGCTTTTGCGTTCGAACGTCAATCAAACGGAACCTATATCATTCGAGACCGCACGGTCGAGAAAGAAACCGAGAAAAAAGACATTAAGTACCTGGCAATAGAATCGGACGGCAAAGACCAGGACAACAATAAGATCTGCCATAAGAGTAAGAGCATTCCGTGGGAGCTAGAACTTGTCGGTTACGACATGGGCAAGATCAATACCACAGTTAGAAGTATCGACTGGACCACGTATAGCAGCTACGTCGACGGACCATGCTGGATGAAATACGTCGACGACAACAAGTACCTCGACGAGCTGAGTATCCCGGGCACGCATGATTCGGGCACCTGCAGCGTGGACAACGACACCGAGCCCCAATCCTCACAAGCAAAGTGCCAGCAGGATTACATCCCGACGCAGTTGCTCGAAGGCATTCGCTATTTTGATATCCGACTCGGAAGGAACGACGAGAACGGCGACCCCGGTATCGACCATGGAAGATGCTACCTGCTCAAAAAAGACGGGGGCTTTATGCATCTCTCCGATGTCATCGGTTACTTCAAAACATTTTTGAACGAAAACCCGTCAGAAGCGCTCATCATGCTTGCGTCACGAGGCAACGACGAGGCTACCGACGAAAGCGTTACGACGGCTTTCGCCAAGGTTATGCACGATAATCCCGATCTGTTCTACACGTCGAGCCGAATCCCCACACTGAACGAGGTGCGCGGAAAGATCGTCCTGCTGCGTCGATTTGTACTCGCCGGCAACAGCGTAAGCAGCCACACGTGGGGCCTCGATCTCACCCAATGGGACGACAAAATCAAGGCGCATTCCGGGCAGTCGATGTGCCTCGTCCAAGACGCGCGAGGCTTTGAGACTACGGGCAATGCGGGCGACAAAGAGCCCTATTGCACCAAGGTATACGCCCAGGACCATTTTGAATGCACCGGAACCGACAAGATTAGCTGGGTCGATATGGCGCTGCGAGAGACGACCAATCTCACGCGCAACAAGGTGGACGTCGAGGACAATGATGGCGCCAAGGTGCAAGTCCTGGAACGCTGCTGGTCTATCAACTACACCAGTTGCACGAATTACAAACAAGGAAGCAATCCTTTTACCGCGGCGCGAGTGGTCAACGAGCATCTGTACAAGAGCCAGTACATCAATCCCAGCGGCAGCGATAAAACAAAGTCAGATTGCCTCAAGCACGTTGGCATTATCGCGTCCGACTTTGTCGATTCGGCACTGGCCCGGAGCATCTACCAACGCAATTACGACGCGAAGCACAAGCCAACAGTTTCATGCTGCCTCCCGGACCGCATGCACATGACGTATGGAGACTCGCTGAGCGATGCCTCGCTCCAAGATGGCAAGACCGTTGGCGAGGGCCATTTCCGCCTTGTCGACAGCAGCAACGTACTCAACGTGGCCGCTTCTGGCAGCGCGTTTGCCATCGAATACGTGGATGTCGACGCCCTGGGCAACGAGACCGTTACGGGGCTGCAGGGCTCTGTGCCCATCGATATCGATCGACGCGCGCTGACGCCCCATTTTGAGGGACTCGAAGGCCTTAAGGCCGGCGAAGACGTGCGCGCCAAGATTGCGGCATCACTCGAGGGCAAGCTCGAAACCGATGCCTGCACGGCCCAGCTCGAGTTTGTGCACGACGCGAACGGCGCTCCGGGCACGGCAATGGCCGAGGGCGAAACATTTGCCGCAGGGACGTACTGGGTGCGCGCGAAAGACCTTTTGGGCGACGCGGCACAGAACTACATGCTCGCCAGCGATGGAGCCGTAAGCTTTACCGTAGCGGCCTCGGGCAGTGCAGGCGGCACCGGCAGCGGCACGGGTTCCAACGCAGACGGCGCCGACAAGAACGGCGGCGGCAACAAGAGCAAGGACTCGGGCGGAAAACTCGCCGACACGGGCGACGGCTCTGGTATCGCCGCCGGGCTCGCCGCTGCCGCCGTGGCGACAACGGTCGCCGGCGCGGCGATGTTTGCCAGTGACGGTGAAAACAACGAGGACGTTGTCGAATAGGCAAGCCGGCCTTTTAGACACATCGACTCAATCGGGGGCGCAGAACACCGTTCTGTGCCCCCGATTTTTACCTTGGCCCGAACGCCGCTATCGGCTACATCACCATGTTCAGCGCGTTAACAAACTCCTGGGCCTTCGCACGGCTGCTCAGGCTAAAGACGCAAGCGGTCAACAGACGATTGCGCAGAAAAACATCGCGGCCTTTGATTCCATTGACGCCCGTAATGTCCTTAAGATAAACAATCTCGGTGTGCTTGCCGCCAAAAGTGCCCTTCTTGAGTACCTCAATGCGGTTAGGGTAGATCTTGACGTCTTTAAACCTACCCGAACCTTTGTCCTGGAACAGCAGCGTGTTGTTGTCCATACGCGTCACTCCCGCGAGGTTCGCTAAAACTGCCTCTATGGCCACATTTTAGTCACCGCAAGGCTCCCATGCGAAGGTGCCAGACAGCAAAGCAATTCGTGTCCGCGCGAGGCTTTAAACTAAATGCGATAAAGATGCATTCCACAAGAGGAAAGTGGGGCGACAGTGATGGGCGAACTGGTAAACCGTGGAGAATCGGCAATCGTGCCCGAAGGTTTTTACAAGCAGGTTTCCTCGATTCTCAACGCCGCTCGCGACAAGGCCTATACCGCCGTTAACTTTGCGATGGTTGAGGCATATTGGGAGATCGGCAAGAGTATTGTTGATGAACAGGGCGGAGAGGAGCGCGCCAAGTATGGCGATGCACTGATCGACGAACTTGCCGTTAGATTGACTAAGGATTTTGGCAGAGGCTTCAACGCCAGAAGCTTAAGATACATGCGTCAGTTTTATCTTGCGTTCCCAATCCGGAACGCGCTGCGTTCCGAATTGAATTGGACACATTACCGCAGGTTATCGCGTATAACCGACCCTGATGCTCGAACATGGTACATGAACGAATGTGCCGATTCTCGCTGGAGCACGCGTCAGCTCGAACGCCAGATCAACACCATGTTCCGCGAGCGCCTACTTGCCAGCAAAGACAAAGAGGCCGTCACCCAGGAAATCCAAAAGAGCGCCCCGACCCATCGCCCCGAGGATATCATCCGCGACCCATATGTACTGGAGTTTTTAGGTTTCTCGGACGATGCTGCGTTTCGCGAGAGCGATCTAGAGCAAGCGCTCATCACGCATCTTCAGAAGTTCCTGCTGGAGCTTGGCCGTGGCTTCGCTTTCGAGGCGCGCCAAAAGCGCATCACCTTTGATGGGCGCCATTTCTATATTGACCTTGTTTTTTACAACTATCTGATGCGCTGCTTCGTGCTCATCGACCTTAAGACGGACGATCTTACGCATCAGGACCTGGGCCAGATACAAATGTATGTGAACTACTACACGCGCGAGCTCATGAACGAAGGCGACAATCCGCCCATAGGCATCGTGCTCTGCGCGGACAAAAGCGATTCGATCGTCGAGTACACGCTGCCCGAAGACAACGACCAAGTGTTTGCCGCCAAATACCTGCCGTATCTTCCAAGTAAGGAAGAGTTGGCACGCGAACTGAGTGCCGAGTACCGCGCCATCAACGAAGCGACTAATGGCGAAACGCAAGGGTAGCAGCACGTTGCGACCGAAACCATCGCAGCCGTCGCAGGCGCACTCGCGGTTGCGACGGCTGCTACGAAACAATACCGGTCATGGACGCCGGCAACGACATTCTAGTCGTGGCTGGCGAGCGTGACCTGACAGGCAAAGACGCGGCCTTCGTCTGATGTGGCTCCATTGGCTGCCACAGAAAAGGGCCGGTTGCAGCCGACCCTTTAAGACGATAGCACCTGCGTTGCCCGCGCTTCCAAAGTTGACCGACTGAGGAGCGGGTTCCGCGGCACATTTTGATTTTACCCGGTGGGGCGGCTCTTTTGCAGCCGTTCCACCGTTTATTTATATCTGGCACCCTCAAACAATCAGACGGCAGCCCGCACTCCTGAGAGCCGCCCCATACCCCCGGCCATCACGTTACGGTGCCAACCGGCACCGCTCCCCTACTTCCCAAATAGCGCACCCAGCAGGCCGCGGCGTTTGGGCTTCTCCTCTCGGCAGGAGCCCTCGGCCACCGCTGCAACCTGGCGCGGTTGCTCGCCGCCTCCACGGCGCACGATCTGGTATAGGAACGGAGATTTAACATATTTGACCTCGATGGGCGTGGCGTGTACGGTGCTCTCACCGGACAAATGCAGGCTCGGGCTGAGCGGCGCCACGATATGCGTTTCGCGCTTGTCGCCAAACACCACCGCGGCCGCGCGACCCGTCTGGCCGTTCACGGCGATGCGCACTTGCTCGCCGTCGCGGCTATCCGACGCCGGGCGATCGACAAAGTAGACCGGTACCATCACCAGGCCGTCCTTGTGCTTGCGAGCCTTGCGCGCCCACGTGCGAATGCTCTTTTTATTGAGCCCCAGGGTCGCCTCGGCATCGTTGCCGGCAATATCGAGCGCCAGCTTATCAATGACCACCTGATCCTTGGTGGACGCATCGACGGAAACGACGCGGAAGTTACCTTCCTGCATGGCCGGGTCAAACGGCCCAACCTTGGCAAAGTCCCATGGCTCCAAAATGCCCATGAGGCGAACGTCCAGGTAGTTTGCCCTGGGGTATGCCCAGTCGAGCACCTCGTAGTACACCAGGGTCTCCTTGCTCAGGCCCTTACCCGGGAAGCTCGCCATCATGCGCAGGTCCGCCAGCGCCATGGGGAAATAGAAGAGCATCATGTCGTTTTGGATCGCATCTTCCACGTCGTGCTCGGCAAAGACGTCGGGGTACTGGCACACCAGCTGCAGTGCGTTGGCACGTGCCTGCTGCGGCGAGATTTCGCAGGGAACACCCTGCCCAGGTACATACTCCGCACCAACGCCCAAGGTCAGGCGCTTGCTGAAGGTACCGGGCTTGAGTAGGTCGGCAACGCCGATCTTGTTGCCGCAGGACGGGCACTCAAACACACGCTGCGTTGACTCGCCCTCAAAGGACGCTCCGCAGAAGGGGCAAGGAATGCTCACATGCGTGGCCTCTTGGAACTCTTGCGCCGTGCCGCGATCCTCCCACAGCAGATGTTCCAGGACCGACTGATTGCGCCAGTGCGAATTGAAGAAATACCAGTCCGGGTCCTCCGGGCGCTCGAGTTGCGACACATGCGTGAGCTTGAGCAGTCCATCCACCACCGTCAACGGCGTATGGCGAATGCCCAAAGCGCTCTTGGGCTCTCCAGCGTCCGCCTGCCACGGAATGACCACACCGCAATAAGCGCACTCAAAGCTGCGCTTAGCTTGGTGTGAGTACATAGGGCCGCCGCAGTTTTGACATTTAATGGCAAACATCTCGTCCATGGAAACGTCCTCCTTTGCACAGGGGCTGTCGACATTAAGTATGTCGAGCAAACAGGCACATGCCCATACCCATGTGTCCCAAAATGGACCACCCAGGCAGACGAGAAGGCTCGCTCGTTAGCGCCGACAGACTATTGCTGCATTTTCTGAGCATCGGTGCACGGCGCCCCCGCGCGAGCTACACTATCCCCTTAAACATGATTGTGAGGACGACCGCTATGCTATTTGTAAATCGGCTGGTGCATACGCTTGTTCCCGGCAGCGAGGACGAGCCGGTCGATGCATCTTGCCGCACCAACGCGGGTTTTGCCGCAAGCCTCATCTGCATTGGCCTCAACATCACCCTGTGCCTGGCCAAGGGCATCGCGGGCCTGCTCGCCGGTTCCGTCTCCCTCATCGCCGACGCTTTCAACAACCTCTCCGATGCCTCGAGCAACATCGTGAGCCTGCTCGGGTTCCGCCTTGCCAGCCGCCCGGCAGACGAGGGCCACCCTTACGGCCACGGCCGCTACGAGTACCTGGCTGGTCTGTTTGTCGCCGTCCTGGTTTGTGCCGTCGGCATCAACCTAATCCTCGAGTCGATCACCAAGATCATCAAGCCCTCGCCCACCGTGTATTCGGCGCTCTCCATGGCTGCCCTTGTTCTGTCCATGCTCGTCAAATTCTGGATGGCAGCGTTCAACCGCACGCTGGGCGATCGCATCGACTCCGAAACGCTCATCGCCACGGCGCAGGACTCCAAAAACGACGTCATCACCTCGGGCTCGGTCTTGGTGGCGGCGCTTATTTCGCAGACGACCGGCTTTGACCTCGATGGCTGGGCAGGCCTGGGTGTGGGCATCTTCATCTGCATCAGCGGCTTGGGCCTGGTGCGCGACGCCATCGGCCCGTTGCTGGGGCAAGCGCCCGACCCCAAGCTCGTCCAGGCAATCCGCGACAAGATCATGTCCTATCCGCAGGTCTTGGGCACACATGACCTGATGGTGCACGACTACGGCCCCGGTCGTCAGTTCGCCAGCGCCCACGTGGAGATGCCTGGCGAGGGCGACGCGTTTGAGCACCACGAGATTCTGGACACCATCGAGCACGATATCAAGCGCCAGATGGGCATTGGTATCACGCTGCACTGCGACCCCATCGCCACCACCGGCGACGACCTGCGCGGCTGGGTCAAGCGCGGCGTTACGCAGATCGATCCCGCGCTCTCCATCCACGACCTGCACGAGCACGACGGGTTCGTTTCGTTTGACCTGGTGCGTCCCGACGGCTTTGACATATCCGACGAGGAGCTGCTGGAGCTTGTCACGCGCATCGTGCACGAACGCAGGCCCGATGCCTCGTGCGTCGTCACGTTTGACTCAGGCTTTAGCTCGCCCGACCGTCCGGCCGAGCAGCTGTAGCCCCACTACTCAGCCGCTAGTTTCCCTGTGCGCCCGAAATGCCGCTCTGCAGCGCGTCCCAGGCATTGGTAGCCATATCACCCAGGTTCTGAGCGGTGTCGCCCAGGTTCTGGGCCGTGTCGCCCAGCTCTTGCGCCTTGTCTCCCAGCTCTTGCGCCTTGTTGCTCAAGTCCTCCAGCGTGTTGGAGCTCGAGCTGTCGGTACCGCTTTGGCCGTCGGACGAGTTGCCCGAGCTGTTCTTATGCGTGAGTTGAATTTCGAGGTTGCCGTTGTCGTTATAGTAGACAGAAGTAACGACCCAGTTGGCATCGACAACGGGCGTTGAGCCATCATCAGTCAGGACCACAGCATTCGAAAGATCGGCCCCGCGCGACTTGAGGAGCTTCTTGGCGTTGGACCAGTACTGCCCCGGGATATCGCTCAGATCGACAGTGCTAGACGAGGCGGACTCGGTTTGCTCGGCTGTGGTATCGGCCGTTGAACTCCCTCGCTTGTTGAGCATGCCCGACACGATGGCGAACACAACCGACAGTGCAAAGAAAATCGCCAGCACGATGAGGATCTTCTTGATCACGCTCGACGAACGCGACGGCCTCTTCTCCTCGTCTTCGCCATATTGCGGAATCGACTTGGGGTACTCGCGATACGGCTCGCGCGACTCGTAGCGAGGCTGCGCCGTGCGAGGCATATACGTCGTCTGCTGAGGCTGCGGAATGGGATTCTGCGGCAGGTTGTCATAGGGATTCGGCGTCGAGACAGCATAAGAATCCTGCGGCGTGTAATCAAACGGATCCGGAGCTGCGTTGCCATAGGGGCCTTGCGAAGATGCAGCGTAAGAATCCCGCGCCGTGTCGCCATAGCCCATAACCCGGGTGGGCTCGGCAGAAGGCTGCGTCGCGGCGGGGTCGGCATAACCGGGGTTGGGAACAACGCGGGTCGCATCGGCGCTATCGCCAGCCTGCGCGGAACCGTAGCCGCCCATCACGGTTGTCTTGTCCTGATCCATGCAACGATTCCTTTCCGTCGCGCGTGAGCCTCAAGTTATCCATGCATTCTACCCGCGCAAAAGCCTATGATGGGCAGAGTCCGTCGGTATCTACAAGACATGCGCGGTCCTAAGGATCAAAAAGCCCCGCCGGGCCTTGTGGGCACGGCGGGGCGGGCAAGCGGCTATGAGCAGCAGGCTTAGAACAGGCCGGTGATGTTGCCGTCGTTGTCGACGTCGATGTTCTCGGCCGCGGGAACCTTGGGCAGGCCGGGCATGGTCAGAACGCTGCCGGTCAGCGCGACCACAAAGTGGGCACCGGCGGAAACCTTGAGCTCGCGCACGGTGATGCGGAAGCCCTCGGGAGCGCCCAGGGCCTTGGCGTTGTCGCTAAAGCTGTACTGCGTCTTGGCGACGCACACCGGCAGGTTGCCAAAGCCATTCTCGCGCAGCTCGGCGAGCTGACGCTTGGCAGCCGGCGTAAAGTCGACGCCATCGGCGCGATAAACCTTGGTGGCAACGGCCTCGAGGGCATCGGCAACATCGGCGCCGTCCTCGTAGGCAAACTTGAGCTCGCTCGGCTGTTCAATCAGACGCATGACCTCATCGGCCAGGTCGAGCGCGCCCTCGCCGCCCTTGGCCCAGACCTCGGAAAGCTTAACGTTGACGCCGAGCTTCTGGCACTCGGACTCGATGAGCGCAAGCTCGGCCTCGGTGTCCGTTGGGAAGCGGTTGATGGCGACCACGCAGGGCAGACCATAAACGTTCTGGATGTTGTCGACGTGACGCAGCAGGTTGGGCATGCCAGCCTTGAGTGCCTCGAGGTTCTCCTCGTTGAGGTCGGCTTTGGCGACGCCACCGTTGTACTTAAGCGCACGAGCGGTCGCGACGATCACGACGGCGCTGGGGCGAACGCCCGTCATGCGGCACTTGATATCGAGGAACTTCTCGGCACCCAGGTCGGCGCCAAAGCCGGCCTCGGTAATGGCAACATCGCCAAAGCGCATCGCCATACGCGTGGCCATGATAGAGTTGCAGCCGTGGGCAATGTTGGCGAAGGGACCGCCGTGGACAAACGCGGGCGTGCCCTCGAGTGTTTGCACCAAGTTGGGCTTGAGCGCATCCTTAAGCAGCGCAGCCATGGCGCCCTGAGCCTTGAGGTCGCGGGCGCGGACGGGGTCGCCGGCATAGCTGTAGCCGACGACGATCTCGCCCAAGCGCTCCTTGAGGTCGTTGATGCTCGTGGACAGGCACAGGATTGCCATGACCTCGGAGGCAACGGTGATATCGAAGCCGTCCTCGCGCGGCACGCCCTGGGCCTTGCCGCCAATGCCGTCGATAACATGGCGCAGCTGGCGGTCGTTCATGTCGACAACGCGCTTCCAGGTGATGCGCTTAACGTCAATACCGAGCTGATTGCCCTGCTGGATGTGGTTGTCGAGCATGGCGGCCAGCAGGTTATTGGCGGCACCGATGGCATGGAAGTCACCGGTAAAGTGCAAGTTGATATCCTCCATGGGGATGACCTGAGCCCAGCCGCCGCCGGCAGCGCCGCCCTTAACGCCAAAGACGGGGCCGAGCGAAGGCTCGCGCAGGGCCACGGCACTCTTGACGCCGCGACGACGCAGGCCGTCGGCCAGACCGATGGTCGTGGTGGTCTTGCCCTCGCCCGCAGGCGTTGGGTTGATAGCGGTCACGAGGACGAGCTTGGCCTGGTGATCAGTCGGCTCGTTGAGCAGTGAATAGTCGACCTTAGCCTTGTCGAAGCCGTACGGAATAAGGTGCTTAACGTCGACGCCGGCGTTCTTGGCCACCTCGGTAATAGGCAGCGGCGTGACAGAACGTGCGATTTCGATGTCAGTAGGCATGGGCGGTCCTTTCGTTACCGAATGAGAAAAAGACCAATTCAGCATAGCACGGGCGCGCAATAGTAAAAACGCCCATAACCGATGAACGGCGATATGTTTACCCAATGTCCGGCGATAGCCCAACAGCGCGCCAAAACAAAGCGCCCTAAACGGTAGGTTCAATCCCCAGGTGCTCAAAGGTGCGAAGGGTTGCCTGACGGCCCTGCGGCGTACGAATCATCAACCCGCACTGCAGCAAATAGGGCTCATAGACATCCTCGAGCGTGCCCGGGTCCTCGCCCACCGCGCTGGCAAGGGTCGTAAGTCCCACGGCACGACCGGAGAACGTCTTAGCAAGCGTCTCCAAAATGCGAATATCCATCCAGTCCAGCCCGAGCTCGTCGATCTCGAAGAACTCGAGCGCCTGACGGCAGATATCGAGCTCGATGGGGCCGTTGCCGCGCACCTGTGCGTAATCGCGCACGCGCTTGAGCAGGCGGTTGGCAAGACGTGGCGTGCCGCGCGAACGCGAGCCGATCTCGAGCGCACTAGGATGGTCGATCGTCACGCCCAGGATAGTCGCCGAGCGCGTCACAATCTGCGCGAGTTCCTCGACCGTGTAGTAATCCAGGCGATATGAAATGCCAAAGCGGTCGCGCAACGGGCCGGTCAACATGCCTGAGCGGGTCGTTGCCGCCACCAGCGTAAACTTGGGGATATCCAGGCGAATAGAACGTGCGGCCGGGCCTTTACCGATCACAATATCGAGCGCAAAGTCCTCCATCGCGGGATACAGGACTTCCTCGACCGAACGGTTAAGGCGGTGGATCTCGTCGATAAACAGCACATCACCCGGCTGCAAGTTAGTAAGGATGGCCGCTAGGTCGCCCGTGCGCGCGATGGCAGGGCCACTCGTGGTCTTGATCTGAGCGCCCAGCTCGTTAGCGATAACGGTGGCCAGCGTGGTCTTGCCCAGGCCCGGAGGACCCGAGAAGATCACGTGGTCGAGCGTCTCGCCACGGTTCTGCGCCGCTTCGATCAACACGCGCAGGCTTTGCTTGATGTGCTCCTGGCCGCAGTAATCGTCCAGGCGCTGAGGGCGCAAAGTGCGGTCGACATCGAGATCCTCGGCCGTCAGCTCCGAGCCCACCATGCGCTCGCCGTGCGCCATGGATGCCGCCGGCGAGTTACCGGGCGTCGCCCACAGGTCCTGAGAGTCATCGGCTTCCCACATCACGCATCCATTCCGAGTCGCTTAAGCGCCGCGCCGAGCAGATCCTCGACACGCATATTCTGCCCATCATACCCGCTCAGGGCAACATCGGTCTCCTGCGGGCTAAAGCCCATGGAAAGGAGCGCCGCACGGGCATCATCGATCGCCGAAGGAGCGGCAGCGGGCACGGGCATCGCAACCTGTCCGGGAATCACGTCGACCGGCACAAAGCCCTTATCCTTGGCAAAGGTGCTCTTGAGTTCCAGGATCAGGCGCTGAGCTGTCTTTTTGCCCACACCGGGTACCTTGGCCATGCCCTTGTCGTCCTCGGCCATCACCAGCGAATACAGCTGCCCCACGGTATAGGTGGAAAGCACGGCAAGCGCCAGGCGCGGGCCGACGCCCGAAACGGACACGAGCCGGTCGAACATCGTGCGCTCATCCTTTGAGGAAAAACCGAAAAGTGTCATGGCGTCCTCGCGCACCTGCATACGCGTGTAGAGGCGGACCTCGCCACCGGGCGTCGGCAACGTGGCCGCAGTGCTGCCCGAAATGCCGAGCTCAAAGCCAACGCCCGACACATCGACGACAGCAGAGCTCATCGTGGCCTCGACAAGCGTTCCGTGGAGCTGGGAAATCATCAGTATCCGGTTCCTCTCTGTTGATAGAACTCGCCACCGGTGAGGGCGCGGGTACGGCTGAGGTTTACGTGGCAGATGGCGCAGGCCAGGGCATCGGCGGCATGGTCGGGATGCGGGTCGTGGTCGAGCTGTGTTAGCGTGCGTACCATGTAGGCGACCTGCCGCTTGTCCGCGGCGCCGGTGCCCACCACAGCCTGTTTGATCTGCATGGGCGTGTACTCGCCAATCTCGAGCGCGCATTCCGAAAGCGCTACGAGTGCAGCACCGCGGGCATGCGCCGTAGGGATGGCCGAGCGAACGTTGGCGCCAAAGTAGATGCTCTCGACAGCAGCCGTGTCGGGTCGATAACGCTCGACGACATCCTTAAGGTCATGGGCGATATGCGACAGGCGCACCGCGAGCGGACTTCCGGCACTGGTCTCGATGCAGCCATAGGCACGGCAGCGAACCTCGCCACGCCGCTCCTCGATAATCCCCCAACCCGTATGAGCCAAACCGGGGTCAATGCCCAAGATAACCAAGCCGACCTCCCCTCGCCACAAGCACAGCGCAAGACAAGGCCCCGCGCAACATTCACGAACGTCTGTTCTAGAATAACACAACGCTAGCCCTATAAGTCAGCCGAGATCGAATTGTAGGTTGAGTATACGCAAGCGAGCGCCCGCCAGAGCGAGCAAGGTGCCTTGAAAGAGGAGGGCATTGACCTGGCGGTCATGTCCGACGATTGAAAGGCAGATTGCCGCTCTGGCGGGCGCGCAGCGACCTAGTTCTGAGAGAAGAACGGGAATTGTCGGGGATCAACCGGCGGATGCGGCATCGGGCCACCCTGGGGACCACCTTGCGAGCCGCCCTGACCGCCCATCATCTTATCGATGGCGTCCTGAACTTCGCCCTCGAACTTTTTCATTCCCTCGTGCAAACGACGCTGACCGTCCTCAGAGTGCAGCTCCTCCATTTGCTCGGGCGAAATACCCAGTAGCTCGCCCAGCACGCCCATCATCTCGTTTCGCACGCGCTCGCTCGTATCCTCGTCAGCAAAACGGCGCACCTCGGCGCGCGCCAGCGAATCGACCGTCATACGCTCCTTGCCGTTAAGCCCCAGGTCGGACCACGCGAGCATATACGGCCAGGCACGCTCGGCAAACGAACGGGCCGAGACGATCGGCGCCATCGGCAACATGCGGCGGGCAGCCTCACCCTGTCGAACGAGCATCAGCAGCAGCGAGCAAGCCTCAGGCTTGCCAGCGGCCATCGGGATGTCGTCGAAAGCTCGATTGCGGTCCACGTGCGCCTCGAGCGCGCCATCGACCTCACCCGGCTCAAGCCCGCCGAGCAGCTGTGCCGCGCGGTCGAGCATATCGACCGGACCGTCGAGCGTCGAGAGCGCCTGCGCCAGCACGCGCTCCATACAATCTTCCACCGCGTTGAGCGTCACGAGCTCTTGGGGCACCACGGCAGACGTGCGGTTGCGCACACGCGCCACAAACTCAAGCGTCGACAGATACACATCGCCAAAGGGCGCAAAGTCGCCCTGGTAGCCGCCGCAAAGCGCCGGCGCCGCCAGCGCGTACTCGGTTTTGGACAGCGGGCTCAGCGCCATCGCACCCAGCTCGAGCGCCGTGTCCTCCAGCATCAGGCCCAGCGTGCGCGAGCGCAGACGCTCGGCATCGCCCGCCGACACGTCGCGATCGAGCACACGCGCCGCATCCGGTGCATCGCGCTCGACGGTGCGAATGTGCAAACGCTCGGCGATGGCGCGGACGGCGGCGCAGCGGGCAGCCTCGGCCTCTTCCTGCGCCGGCGTAAAGATACGGTTGCGCCCCAGCACCAGGCCAATCACGTTGCGCGGGCCCAGAGCGTCGACGGCCAGCGCCGCCAGCAGGGACGACGGCAAGTCACCCTCGAGTGCCACCACAGCACGCGACGCACCGTGGGCTCGGGCGTTGTCGCGCACGGCGAGCACCAGCGCCTGCCACAACCACTCCTCGGAACGAAACTCGGGCAGCTCGTGGTCCTCCAAAGCATCGAGCATCACGCCGCGCTGAATCTCCTGAACCAGCAGGCTCTCCTCAAAACACGGCGCCTGGGCCACCACGCGACCGCAGTCGTCGAGCACAAACGAACCGCCGGTATACACCGACTCGTCAAAGGCACCGACCGGCGCCATGCAGGCAAACCACACGCTGCGCTTGGATGCGATCTTGCGGTAGGCGCCGCTGCGAACGGCGGCAATGGCGGCAGTCTCACGGTCGGTCATGTCAAACGCGTTGAATTGGAAATACGCAATGAGGTCAACACCGGTCGGCAACATCTCGAGTTCGCGGTCCAAGTCAAAAATCACGGCGATGCGCACGCCGTCCACGTCGAACACCGGCGGCGCCCAACGCGTGTCGTTGTTCTCGCCACGCTGCAGGGCAATGCTCGAACGCGCCGGCACCACATGACCGTCCTTGAGCATCATGTAGTCGAGCAGCGGCTGGCCCTCAAACGAAACCGCCGCGGGCACGATGCAGATCATGTCAAGCTCTTGGATACGCTCGGCGACACCGGTCAAGCCGGCAAGCATGTCGTGCTCAAAGTCGGCAGCGCCCACCAGGCCACCGGGCATGGCGCCCATAAAGAGCGGAGCCGGAACGCACAGCACGCGCGCCCCGCGCTCGTGGGCCAGACGAGCCTGGTCCTCGATGCGGCCGCAAATGCCCTCAATATCACCCAGGCGCATATCGATCTGTGCAAGCGCGAGCTTCATGGCCCAGCCCTTTCCGTCGTAAACCATCGAAATCGTAGTAAAAGCGCCGGCCGCATAATGCAGTCGGCGCTTGCATGTGCATATGCTAGCTATGATACCCCGAGCGGGGGCGCGCTCCTAGAATGTCGCGGACCACAGCCCGTGCAGGTTGCAGTAGGCATAGACGGTACCGGTCTTGGAGCCGCCCGCGAAAAACGTCGCGGGTTTCATGCCGGGCTCAAGGTAATGGACCTCCAAGCGGCCCTCGGCCTCAAGGGCGATCCACTCAATGTAGTGCTCGGGCAGGCTGAGGTGCTCGACCGAACCAACGCGGGCGCGAATCACGTGACCGTCACGCTCGGTCTCGACAACAGGCACGTGCTTCTCGTGCGCCGCGTCCTCAGTGTTTGCGGTCAGTTCCGTGCAACCGGCAGGGGTCGCAACGTCGTCGCCAAGGGCGGCAATGAGCTTACCGTCGGGGTCCTTAAAGAATTTCGCCATGATGTTCTCCTTTGCTGATGTGCCAATGTTCTTGATGGTTCTTATGCCCAAAGGCAGACAAACCATCCACGGCATTGCAAATGAACACATAACGGATCAGGCAAGCGGTCGGGCCAAAATGCGTCGACCGTCCTGCCCACTCCAGCAGTCCCACCCCGCGCGCGGCTAGCGACCGTCGCCGCCCAGCAGCGCCAGAACATCTTCGCGCGTAAACAGTGCCGATGAGATGCCGTCGCCGCCGAGCACGCTGTTGACCAGATCGCGCTTGGACTCCTGCATCTGCATAATGCGTTCCTCGATCGTGTCCTTGGCGATGAGTTTGTACACGGTCACGGTGTGCTGCTGGCCAATACGGTGGGCACGGTCGGTCGCTTGGTCCTGCGCCGCCACGTTCCACCACGGGTCGTAGTGGATGACCACGTCGGCAGCCGTCAAATTAAGGCCCACGCCGCCCGCCTTGAGCGAAATCAAGAACACCGGCACCTCGCCTGCCTGGAACTGCGCGACCATCTTGGCGCGGCTCTCCTTAGACGAAGCGCCCGTGAGCTTAAGGAAGGCGATGTCCTCCTTGGCCAGGCGCTTGCCAATGATATCGAGCATGCCCGTAAACTGGCTGAACAGCAAGATGCGATGACCGCCGTCGAGTGCTCCGTGGACGAGCTCCATGCATATATCGAGCTTGGCGCTTCCCGCCTTGTAGTCCGCATAGTGCAGATGCGGGTCGCAGCAGATCTGACGCAGCTTGGTGAGTTCGGCAAGTACCTTGAGTTTATCTTTCTTAAACTCCCCCGCCTCGCGGTGCTGAACCTGCTGGGCGATGCGGTCCTGGTTTGCCAGGTAGAGCTTGCGCTGCTCGCCGGTAAGCTGCGCCATCACCGTGTCTTCGATCTTCTCGGGCAGGTCGGCCACCACCTCTTCCTTGACGCGACGCAGCACAAACGGCGATACGAGCGCCTGCAGACGAGCGGCACTATCGCCCTCGGTATGCTCGACGGGACTTTCAAAGCACTTGGCAAATGAGTCGCGCGTGCCCAGAAGGCCCGGCATCAAAAAGTCGAAGATGCTCCAGAGCTCGGACAGGCGGTTTTCGATAGGCGTGCCCGTCAGGGCAAAGCGCACGCCGGCCGGCAGGCGCTTGGCGGCGCGCGCTACCTGCGTGAGCGGGTTTTTAATGTACTGGGCCTCGTCGAGCACCACGCGGGCAAAGTCCTGCTCGGCATACTCGTCGATATCGCGGCGCATGAGGTCATACGACGTCACGACCACGTTATGCTCGTCGGCTCCGGCTATCTGCACGCGGCGCTGCGCTTTGGCGCCCACAATGGCACACACATCGAGCGAAGGCGCAAAGCGCTCCAGCTCGGCGGTCCAGTTGTACACAAGCGACGCAGGACATACCACGAGCGTGGGCTTAGTGTCCCCCGCCTCCACGCGCGCCAGGATATGTGCGATCATCTGCAGCGTTTTGCCTAGGCCCATATCGTCGGCCAAGATACCGCCGAGGCCCAGGTGCTCGAGCGAGCCGAGCCACTGGTAGCCGTCGACCTGATAGCCGCGCAGTGTGGCCTTGAGCGAGACTGGCACCGTAAAGTCCATCTTGCCGAGCGTGTCCAGGCGCTCGACGGTGCGGCGGAACGCGGCGTCGCGATCGGCCTCGAGCGCCGGCGTGCGCGCGAGCATGCTGTCGACAAAAAGGGTGCTCGACGCGGGAAGCGACACGCCGTCGAGCAGGTCGACGGCATCAACGCCCAAGTCCTCAGCAAGGCCAAACGCAGCGCGGGCACCTTCATCCAGGCGCACGATGTCGCCGGACGTAAGGCGAGCGAACGTCTGGTGACGCTTGTACGAATCAAGATAGATGGCAAGGTCTGCCGCCGAAAGGCCGCTCGCGCCCAGCTCGACGTCGAGCAGGTTACTCTTGACGGTTGCGCGCACCGAAAGCTTAGGTGCAGGGCGGACCGAGATTTGGCGCAGACGATCACTGAGCATGACCTCTCCCAGCTCGGACAAAGCCGCCAGCCCCTCGGTCAGCAGGCAGAACAGGCGAGCGTCATCGCGCTCCTCAAATGCCAGGCCGCCCTCGTAGAAATCGAAGTACAGGGCCGCCGTGTCCATAACGCGAAACTCCGCCACCGTATCGCGGGGCGGAACGCCGGGGCGTTGCTCTTCGAAAGGACTGCCCGGAGCACCAAGACTAAAGAGATCTGCCGACCAATCACCGTAGGTCACCGTAATCTTGCAGGTCACAAGACCATCGTCGACGCCAATCGCCATGGCAAAACTCGGCTCGGGCGCCACGGCGTCGAGCGCAGCGGGCGCGGTCAGGTCGGTGTAGTCGCGCAAGATAGGCAGCGCCATGCGGCAGAACTCGCCCACCTGGTCGGCGGCGATATGGACCGGCGTGCGGCAGGGCAACAAGTGCGAAAGGAACGGCGCCGCATGTTGGGCAAACGCCGTGTCGGTACGGCGCGCGCGGCGCGTATCGACCAGATAGGCTGCGTCGCTCGCGACAAAGCAATGCGTATCGGCCGGAAGGCGCAAGTCGTAGCTGCCTCCCGCCGCCGGTGCAATCTTGGCGGCAAGAAGCGGCGGGCGCTTAGCCGGGACTTCGCCCTCCCCCTGCGGCGACGGCTCGACTGCCACCTCGTAGGAGCGATGCGTCGTCGTCCCCCGCGACCAAGCGGGCTCAAAGGACATGGTCCTGCCGCGCAGCAGGTCCAGCACGGACACGACGGAATACTCGGATACCGGCAACTGACGCTCGGCGACAAAGCCGCTGCGGGCAAAGTCATACGATGCCGAGCGCGAGCTCGTAATATCGCCTAGGTAGGCGACCGTCATTGCGATAAAGTCGAGCAGCTTTGTCGACACGTCATCGAAAGCCTCGGGCACATGGGCAAACGTAAGCTTCTTGCCATAGGAGAACGTACCGCCGCGCACATAGGCATCGGCCATGCCGTCGATATCCTTAACCACGTAGGACACCGAACCGCAGCGAATGCGAAACTCGAGCGCCCAGTTAAAGCGATCGGCAAACAGCGGATTGTAGTACGGCACCAGCGAGGGCTCCAGCACCGCTTTGGGCGCATCGGGGTCAATGGTGCCGGCGAGCTTGCGACGCATGGCCACGAGCTCGTCCATGCGCGCGTCCGAAAGATCGGAAAGCGCCGCCACAAGGCTCGGGCTCGTGGGGACGGGTGCCGGGAAGGGAAAGTTGGGGTTGACCGCAGATGCGGTGGGCGCGGGGCGTGTGGACTGTTTGGCTTGTGCGGGCGGTGCCGTAAACGTGCGGACCGGCGTACGCAAGCCCTCGACGGGCTCGGCGCCACTGGCATCCAGATACGCCAGCGCCGTGGCGATAGCGTGCTTGCACATGCCGGAATAGCGGAAGGCGGCGGGGCAATCGCAGTCGTAGTCGATAACCTCGTGCTCGTCCATGTCGAGCGCCACGTGCGTCTTGTACAGGTCGCCGCGCGAGCCGCGCACCGTGCCCTCGATAGTCACATTTTTGGAGAAGCGCGAGCCGGAGTCCTCAAACGACAGCACGGCGCCGTTGAGCATGAGCGAGCGCCCCTTCATAAAGGTACTGCTGAGCGCCGCCTCCTTACGAAGCGCCTGCGCAAACGTCCCCTGTGCCATCACTTCCTCCAATCTCACCCAGGGTAGCTAATTTGGGACGGGGCTATTTTAGCTACCCCCATATGTCGGTTGAGATGTATTCCGACCCTGGCTCATTCGCCGTCAGTCAAAGGGTAGCTAAAAAAGCCCCGTCCCAAATTAGCTACCCCTCAGCAACGCCGTCCCTAGATCACCGTCACTCTGCCTTGGTTGCCCACGATGGCCTTTGCCTCTGCCAACAGCGGAATCGAGCGTGCGTTGACCTTGGCCGGCACCTCGGCACGCAGTACGCGCCCGTCCACCTGCTCGATAAAAATCTCCACGCGGTCGCCGCCCGGGTTGGCGGTAAGCACCGTGGCAAGACGCGCCATATTGCCCTGGCTAAAGCGGCTGTTGGGCACCATGACCTCAAACACCTTGGGCTTGTTGTTCTCCTCGTTGAGCTCCAGCGGCACGATCTCCTGCGCGATGATCTGGTCGCCGCGGTCCGAGCGCTCGAGCTTGCCCTTAATGCGCACAAACGCATCGGACAGCTGCGCGCCGGTCTCGGGATCGACCTCGCCGTACAGGTACCCCTCGGCCTCCTTGTAGGTCTTGGGGAACACCACGACCGTGGCCTCGCCTTCCATGTCCTCGAGCTGCACAATACCCATGGGGTCGCCGTTTTTGGTTACGCGCTTGGACACGCTCGAGACCATACCGGCCCACCAAAGCGCCTTGCCCTCGGGAATCTCCTGGTTGATGGTACCGCCCGTGGGGTTTTGCACCTCGTAGCCGGTATCGATCTGCGAGAACGAGAAGTCGCGCGCCTTGGCTAGCGCATACTCAAACGGGCGCAGCGGGTGGTCCGAGACATAGATGCCCAGAACCTCCTTCTCCTGGCTCAGCTTAAGGTGGCGGTCCCACTCCTGGCCGTCCGGATCGGGCACGCTCACCTCAAAGCCCGAGCCCTCAACGTCGCCAAACATGTCGAAGAACGACGTCTGGCCGCTCGCGCGGTCCTTCTGGCGCTTTACCGCGGCATCGATGATGTTCTCGGGGTTGTTCTTGTCAACAAAGTGCATCATCTGGCGACGCGGATACCCCGTGGAGTCAAAGGCGCCTGCCTTGATGAGCGATTCGATCACGCGACGGTTGGCCTGGCTCGAGTCCACGCGCTCGACAAAGTCGTGCAGCGTCTTAAACGGACCGCCCGCCTCGCGCTCGGCGATAATCGCCTGCGCTACGCCAGTGCCCACGCCGCGGATGCCGGCCAGACCAAAGCGCACGCCCTCCTTGGTAGCCGTGAACTCGGTACCGGACTCGTTGACATCTGGCGAAAGCACGGGGATGCCGTCGTGACGGCATGCCGAGACGTAGTGCACGATCTTGTCGGTCTTGCCCGTGTAGGACGTCAGGACGGCCGCCATGTACTCGTGCGGATAGTGCGCCTTGAGCCATGCCGTCTGCATAACCAGAATGGCGTAGCCGGCGGAGTGCGACTTGTTGAAGGCGTAGGATGCGAACTCGAGAACATCGTCCCAAATCTTCTGGGCGACCTCGCGCGTGTAGTTGTTCTTGATAGCGCCGTTCATCCAGTGGTCGTAGGTGGTCTCGTCCGAGCCATCCTCCCAGTGGAGCACCGTCGACGTGAGCAGCTTGATCTTTTTCTTAGCCACGGGCTTACGGATACGCGAGTCCGATTCGCCCTTGGAGAAGCCGCACATCTCGACGGAGATGAGCATAACCTGCTCCTGGTAGACCATGGTGCCGTAGGTTTCGCCCAGGATGTCGTCCAGGCGGTCGTCGTAGGAGACGGCCGGCTCCTTGCCGTTCATACGGTTGATGTAGGACGAAACCATGCCGGCGCCCAGCGGGCCCGGGCGGTACAGGGCGATCAATGCCACGACGTGCTTGTACTCGGTGGGCTTCATGTTCTTGATCGTGGCCGTCATGCCGGCGGACTCGACCTGGAAGACGCCGGCGGTGTGACCGGAGCCCATGAGCTTAAAGATCTCGGGGTCGTCAAAGGGAATCTCTTCCTCTTTGATGTCGATGCCGAAGTTCTTTTTGATGTTTGCCTTGGCCTTGGAGATAACCGTCAGCGTGCGCAGGCCCAGGAAGTCCATCTTGAGCAGGCCCATGTCGGCAACGGTATGGCCCTCGTACTGGGTAATCTCGACGCCGCCCTTGGTGTCGAGCTTGGTGGGCACGTGCTCGTTGACGGGGTCGCGGCAGATCAGAACGGCACACGCGTGCACACCCTCGCCACGGGTGAGGCCCTCGATCGAGAGCGCCGTGTCGATGATGCGGCGGGCGTCGTCGTCCTTTTTATAGGCCTCGGCAAAATCGGGGTTAAACAGATCCTCTTTGCCGGGTTGCTTTTCGAGCACCTGTTTGAGCTTGACCTTGGGGTCGCTCGAGACCATCTTGGACAGGCGCTGGCCCATGTAGACCGGATAGTCCAGCACGCGCGCGGCGTCGTTGATGGCCTGCTTGGCCTTAATGGTCGAGTAGGTGATGACGTGGGTGACCTTCTCGGGACCGTAGAGCTGGCGAACGTGCTCCACGACCTCGAGGCGCCGCTCATCGTCGAAGTCCATATCGATATCGGGCATCTCGGTACGCTGCGGGGACAGGAACCTCTCGAACATCAGGCCGTTCTCGAGCGGGTCGAACGCGGTGATGTTCATGGCGTAGGCGACGATAGCGCCGGCGGCCGAGCCACGGCCGGGACCGACGCCGATGCCGTTGTCCTTGGCCCATTGCACGTACTCGGCGACGATCAAAAAGTAGGCGGCAAAGCCCTTGTCGCAGATGACCTTGTATTCGTACTCAAAGCGCTCTTTGATGTTGACGCCACAGATCTCGCGCGTGGCCCAGTCGTCACCGTAGTGTTGGCGCAGGCCCTTCTCGCACTCGCGGCGGAACTGGCTCTCGTGCGTCTCGCCGGGATCGAGCAACGGGAAGCGCGGCAGGATGATGGAGTCCCAGTCCAGCTCCACATAGCACTTGTCGGCAATCTCGAGCGTGTTGTCGCAGGCCTCGGGGCAATACGGGAACATCGCCCGCATCTCCTCCTCGGTCTTCATGTAAAACTCCGAGCCGGTCATGCGCATGCGGTTGGGGTCGTCGACCTTGGCGTTCATGCCAATGCACATGATGACGTCCTGCACGGGCGCGTCCTCGCGGCGCAGGTAGTGGAAGTCGTTGGTGGCGATGACCTTGACGCCCACCTGTTTGGCGATGTCGATGAGCGTGCGGTCCATCTGCTCGTCGGTCAGGCCGTTGTCAGTGGTGATGCCGTGTTCCTGGATCTCGATATAAAAGTCGCCGGGCTCGAAGGTGTCACGGAAAGTCTCGGCCCACTTGATGGCGCCCTCCATATCACCGCGGTCGATGTACTTGGGAATGATGCCGGCGATGCAGGCGCTGGTGCAGATCATGCCCTTGGCATGGCGGCGCAGGTTGTCGAGCGTCACGCGCGGCTTGTAGTAAAAGCCCTGCACGGCGGCCTCGGAGACCGTCTGCATCAGGTTGACGTAACCCTCCTGGTCCTTGGCCAGAAGGATCATGTGGTAGAGCTCGGGCTTATGGTCGCGGGCGAGCGTCTCGTCCGGCGTAAAGTAGACCTCGCAGCCAAAGATGGGTTTGATGACCAGGGGTGGCTTGAGCTCGTCGATATTGCCCTTCTCGTCCCACATGGCCATGTCCTTCACATACTGGGCATGCTCGCGCGGGTTTTCCTCGGGATCGGGCTCCACCAACTCGTCGCGGCGATCCTTTTCCAAGAAGGCCTTGTCGTGGCTCCAGGTTTTGTACTCGGGCGTGTTGTGGTTGACGGCGTCGCAGGCCAGCGCCAAGTCGGGCACGCCATACATGTAGCCGTGATCGGTAATGGCCACGGCGGGCATGCCCAGCTCTACGGCGCGATTGACCATATCCTGGATACGGGTTGCGCCGTCGAGCATGGAGAAAACAGTGTGATTGTGCAGATGGACAAATGCCATGTGATGAGCTCCGATGCGGGTTCGTGATCTTAGGGTTACGATTCTACCGCACGGCGCGGACGGCACCCGAACCTAGCCCAAACCCACACGGCTCCTATTGAGTTGCGGTGAAATAGTTCCCGCTTGGGCCACCTGGGCCGCAATACAGGAACTATTCCACCGCAAGTTATCTGAGGACTAGAAATTGTAGGTGACCACCTGAGGCTCGGCGGGTTCGACGAAGATGGTTGGATCCGGCTGCTCCACGCGGACGAACTTGACGATCACGGCCTCAAAGCCCGCCTTGTGCAGGACATCCGAATAGACACGTGCCTGCAAGGCGTGCTTCTCGAGCAGCTGGTCCGGCGTCTCGTCCGGCGTGCCGCCCGTCTTGTAGTCGATGACCAGCGCGCATGACGAATCCGCCGGGTTCGTCGCCAAAGCGTCGATGGCGCCCTCGGCATAAGCACCGTAGCGAGCGATGTCCTCGTCCTCGCAGCCCAGTGAAAAGAACGGCACCTCGGCGCGAACGCACGGCCACGCGAACAGCTCGGCACGAACCGACGACTTGAGCCAGCGCTCCAGAGCGACATCGAAGCGCTCGCGCTGTTCTGGCGTCAGGTGCCACAGGCGAGCCAGGGCGTCGGCACGCTCAGCGGGCAGCGCATCGGCACCCATCTCGATGAGCCACTGGCAGGCGGCGTGGAAGGCCGAGCCCAGCGCCATGGGATTGCCGGCGGGCTCGACAGCGGCCACGTCTGCATCCGTCATCTCCGAGCCATCCGACTCTGCATCATCGCCGGACTCGTCCATGGGAACACGAGCCTCGGCGGCACGGTCTTCCGTCTCGGCATGGAGTGCCGCGGCGATTGACGAGTAGCTATACGAGTCACGCGCCGGGAACGGACAGATGCCCATGCGCACGCCCACTGCCTGGGGATACACAAGCTCAAACGAATCGGGCTTGGGGTCAGCAGGACCGGGCACAGTTGAGTGCGCAGCACTATCGGCGACATCGACATCGCCGCGAACAAGCCGGCCCTCGGCATCCAGCGAAGCGTTTGCCTCAAACGCCTGCTCGCCAAAGGTAAAGTCCGTGAGCGAAATGAGCTCGTAGTCGCCCGGCTGGGAGTTGTCGAACACCAGGCGGTCGCTATCGAGCTGCGGCGTGTCCAGAGCGTCGGTCGGCAAAATACGGCGCAGCACGTCGTAGGTCAGATCCGTCTCGACATCGAAGGTCGGCGCCGTCACCTTGCCACGGCTCACACCGGCATCCATCGCCAGAATGACCAGCTCGCGTGCTCGCGTCATGGCGACATAGAGCAGGCGGGCCCGCTCCTCGAGCGAGAGCTGCAGGTCGTCGTTGCGCAGGCGAGCAAATGCCTCGGCGGGAGAACCCGTCGCACAAACGTCCTCCATGAGCGCCGGCGGCAGCCACAGCGACGTGCCCTTGCCCTTAAACGCATGCTCAAACTGCTTTTTGACGTCGTCGCCCTTCACAAAGGTTCCGTCGGCGAGCTTAACGCCGTCGAAGCGTGCCGGCAGTGCCACGACCTGCGCTCCGCCATCGACGCGACCCATCTGTGCCGTACCCGAGGACTTACGCACACCAAAGCACTCGGCGACCGCCACGACCGGATATTCCAGACCCTTGGAGGCATGCACCGTCATGATGCGTACCGCGCCGTCACCCTCCTCGTTGAGGGCGCCCGGGGCCTCCTTGCCCGCCAAGAAGCGGTCGAAGGCGAGCGCAATGGAGCGCGGAGAATTGCCGAACTCGGCCTCCGCCCCGGCCACGGCATCGAGCGCCTTGAGCACGTTGGCGGCAATGGCCTTGCCCTCGGGACCACGCTGCGCCAGACGCATAAACCAGCCGGAGGCGTTGACCACGTCGCGCGCGATGGCGGCGAACGAATCGCGGCCCACGCGACGAAGCGCATACCGAAGCACCTCGCGGGCGCGCGTCACGATCGGCAAGCCCTGTAAGCCCGGCACATCGGAATCGCTCATGATGCCCGCATCGATGTTGCGGCGCGACGTCTCGCCCGTCTGATCGTCGAGCTTGGTCGCCAGCGCCAGGAACTCCTGGGCGCCGAGCGCAAACATCGGCGAGGCGAGCAGCGGCATAAGGCCCTGCGCCGTATCGGCCGGATTGGCGAGCGCACAAACCAGGGCGCGCACCGTCTGCACCTCGGCTGCTTGGGCAAAGACCGAGCCGCCCGCGATGACGCAGTCGAGCCCTTGCTCGCGGAAGGCCTGGGCGTAGACGCCCGCGTTGGTCATGCGGCCCAGCAGCAGCACCATGCCGCCCTGGGGCTGGCCGGCATCGGCAAGCGCGCGGAAGCGCTCGGCGATCGCACGGGCCTTGGCCTGTGTGCGCTCCTGCGTACTGCCGCCGGCAACAAAGAGGGCCTGGCGACGCGAGGCATCTGCCACCAGCGTGTCCTTGCGGCCGTCGCTCGCCTCAAGGTCCAAAAAGCCCTGCATCAGGCCGCCGTCATCGCCGTCGAAGACGCGTGCCACGTAACGCAGTACCTCGTCATGGCTGCGGAAGTTGCGCACGAGCTTGACGAGCTCGCCGGCGGGGGTGTCGGTCACGGCAGTCGCCTCGGGCGCGGCAGATGAGCCCACCTTGCGCTCCTGGCGACGGAATACCTCGACCTCGGCGCCGCGGAAGCGATAGATGGACTGCTGCGCATCGCCTACGGTGCACAACGCGCGCTCCCCCGCGCCCGTCAGATAGCGAATCAAATCGACCTGCATCTGGTCGGTATCCTGGAACTCATCGATCATGACCATCTTAAAGCGGCCCTCGTAGGCGGCTCGGATAGCGGGATAATCGCGCAGCGCCTCATATGCCATGCGCAGCAGATCGTTATTGTCGAGCGCGGACTGGTCGGCCTTGAGCGCACGGTACTCCGCCTCCACGGAACGGGCCAGGCCCACCAGCGCATCGAGCGCCGGGCCACCGCAGGCAAGCACGATATTGATAAACGCATCGGCGGCCTCGGCCTTGAGCAGCTCGGCCTGCTCCTTAGGGAATGCCTTGCTCGCGCGCGGCATGGTGCACGACATCATGAGTCGCGCTGCATCGGCCATGGTCTTGCCGCTCGCCTCGAACGCGTCGATGGCATCGAGCGCCGCCTGCGCCTTCTCGGTCGCGGCCTTGCTTGCGCCCAGCGCTGCGCGATAGGCATCGGCGAGTGCCGAGGTATCGGCCTGGCCGCGCGCCACGCACACGTCGTCCATACCGCCCGGCAACTGGCTCGACAGCTCCAGCAGGTCGCGCACCAGGCCCTTGATGGTCGTGCCGGTGCCAAAGGAACCGCCCTCGCCCGCCATGGGATACCAGGCATAGAGGGCCTTGAGCGATGCCGCGAGCTCGGGGGCGGCATCGGGCGCCGTCGCGCGGGCCAGCACATGCTCAACAGCCTGGTCCATGAGCTCGTCGGTATCGGTGAGCACCGTGAACTCGGGGTCGATGCCCAGCTCCAACGCGTGTGCGCGCAGGATACGCGAGCACATGCCGTGAATGGTCGAAATCCACGCGTCGTCGACGGTCAGTGCTTCCTCGTCCATGCCCTCGTCGATAAGCGCACGGCGCACGCGGTCGCGAATCTCGGCCGCGGCATCTTTGGTAAAGGTGATGGCGAGCACCTGGTCCAGATGCTCGACGAACGGACCGGATTCGGGCGAGAGCGCGTAGACGATGCGGCGCGTGAGGGTAAAGGTCTTGCCCGAACCGGCGCCCGCCGAGACAAACAGCGGACGGTCGAGCGTTTTGACAATCTGCAGCTGCTGCGGCATCAAAGTCGAAAGATCCATGGTCTACACGTCCCTCCTTACAAACGTTCCTTCGTGGTTATACGAGCAGCGCGCATGCGCGGCCTGCGCCGACGTCGGATCGACAGCGGCGACGTCGCCCGCCTCGAGCTCGCGCAGGCGCTCGGCAATGCCAGTCTCCACGCGGTCGAGCAGCGCATCGAAGTCCATGCTGCCTCCCTCGCCAGGAAAGCCCTTCTTGAGGCCCGGGATGCGACCGTCACCACGCTCTTCCTCGAGCAACTCGGCACTCGCCGCGCCGCGCAGCGCGGGCTTGCCGCCCTTGGTCGAGAAATAGAGCGCAGCACGGGTATCTAGGCCCAGCGCCCGGCGCATGGCCTGCGCGTAGATAAGCGTCTGGGTATGGGGCGGCAGCCACCGCGGATCGTCGATGGGCGCCGCGCCCGACTCCTCGTCGCGCACCGTAGGGTCGGCGAGCTTAAACTCCTCGACGCCCGTGCGATGCTTGTAGTCGATCACCACAGCACGATTCTCGGCGTCCACGTCCACGCGGTCGATGCGCCCACCAAGCGGCCAACCGGCATACTCGACCTTGAGCTCGTTGAAGGCGAACTCAAGGTAGCGCGGGGCAAAGGGGGCAAGCGCCTCGGACTCGTAGGCGAGCACACCTTCCAGCTGGGGCAAAATCTCGGCCACCTGGCGCTCCTCCACTGGAGAGAGCGGCACCAGCGGGCCCTCGGTACCGCGCTTGCCGGCGTGCTCGGCCAAGGTCTCGTCAAAGACCTCGTGTAGCAGTTCCTGAGCGCGCGGCAGGTTCTCGGGCGTCACGCGCTCCATGCCCTCTTGGGGCAGACGGGCATGCAGATGTTCCAGCACGTCGTGGACAAAGTTGCCCTTCTCCATGTTGCCAAAGCCCGCGTCAATAGACTGGGGCTTGACGCGATACGAGACGAACCAGCACAGCGGGCAGGTGGAATAGGCCTCGATCTGCGAGGCGGACGTCAGACGCGGCACGAGCGGCGCGTCCTCACCCTCGCCATCGCGACGGCACAGGACCAAATACGGCACGGCCTCGGCACTCAGATGCTGAGGGGCTTCACAGGTCACGCGCTCGCGCTTGAGGCCTTCGCCTGCCGCGGGATCGAAGTCCCTTACGATATCGCCCTCACCCACGCACGTCGCCTTGTCGGCGCCAGCGGCCTTAGCGTTGCCAGCGGCCCTAGCGTCGTCAGCGGCCTTGGCGTGCGCACGCAACTCGGTCCACACGGCCGCCGGATAGCACTCGCGCGCCTGACGATCGTGGGTCACACGGGCGAGCGTAACCGGACCACGCGACGCTTGCATCGCGTGACCAAAGCGCACGCGCAGCAGGGCCGCGGGCTCAAGCGTCACGCCCTCGCGACCAAGGCTCGCCGTCAGCGTAGCCAGCGGTCCCTCCTCGTGCGAGAGCGGATAGCTGTCCAGATCGACATCGGCAAACAGCACGGCATCGTAGCTGCCGGGGCGCAGAGCCGCCGCGTCGGCAAGCGAAGCAAAACGAACCTGAGCACGTGGCGCACGGTCAACCTCGTAGGTCTCGTAATCGTAAGCGGTACTGCGCTTGTCCACCTTGGTTCGAACGCCGTCGAGAACCGGCACGGTCGCGGCCTGCGACACGTCGAGCGCGCGAGCATCGTTCATAAGGATGTCGATGGCATGGCGCAGCAAGGCCGTCTCTGCCTGGCGACGGGCTTGGCCGTCAAGGCCGCCTAGAGCGCGATCGGGCAGCGCCTCGGCAACGGCGAGCATGGCCTTGAGCGCCGTCACGGGTTTGTCGCGCCACAGCGCCTGGAACACGTCCGAGACCACACACGGTACGTTCTTAAACCAGTTCTCGTCGCTCGCCGCCTTGCGCGCGCCCCTCACCTGGCCCTGAACGCTCTGCAGCAGGCTCTTAACGCCCGCGGTAGTCTTGCTGCGCGAGAGACGCATATTCTTATCGAAGGTACGGGCATTGACGGCATCAGCGCCCGAAAGCGGACTGTAGATCCAGTCGGTAAGCTCCGGCGCGGGCCACCACTCAGTCTTGGAAGCGGTGCCCTCGTCAGCGGCCTTCATACGCTCGATCAGGTTGGCGAGCGCCGTAAACTGCCTGCCCGCGACGGACTGGGAAAACGCCGTGAACTCAGTCGTCTCGGCCGCAATGTGACGCACCGCCAGACGAGAGGCGAGCTCACCGAACAGCTGGGATGCCCGGGCAGAAACAACGAGCACGCGCACGGGATCGGCGGGCGTTGCAGTAGCTTTATCGGCCTTGGACTCCTTGTGCGCTTTCACCAACTTATCGATGGCGTCCGCATAGACATGAGCACGGGCATGGGGGCCGGCGACCTCAATAAAGGCAGGCTGAGCGGCGGCCCCGCAAGCGACATCAGACGCGACGGCGTCCTCCCCCAGCGGCGCGATCTCAAACAGCACACCGCGGGCATCAAATGCCGTGGCAAGCTCCTCGCGCATCGCCGCTTGCTCGCGGGCGAGCAGCACGACAACCTCTCCCCCGTTGTTTGCCACGGCGGACAGCAGCTCGAGCAGGCTATACGTAAATGACGTGACGCCGCGCACGCAAACGGCGCGGGTGCACGCCGGCAGGCTGTCGGTCAAAGCGCCGGCCATAATGTCAGCTGCCTCGCAGGACTCGACCATATCTCGACGGTCCAAACCGCCCGCGTAGGCACGCAAAAGCTCAAACACACGAGCCTCGGCATCGCTTTTGGGCTTGGGCTTGCAAACGTTGTCGCAGCAACGCTCGGCACCAGTCCCCGCCACACCCGGAAGCACATCGCGAGCCATGCGCGCGAGCATGCGCACCGTGCCCTGGCTACGCGAAAGCGGCTGCAGGTCGGCATCGTCGCGGCGGGCAATCATATCCGAAAACAGCATCTGGCGTTGCAGGTTGTCGACGAAATCGCGCCCGTCGCCCAAAAACTCCCAAAGCGAGCGAAGCCATGACGAAGGTGTCTTGTAGTCGATACCCAGCGAAGCCCCGGCTTCCGCCGCATCATGACGGCACAGGTCGAGCTCGGCGAACGTTGGCGCCAGCAGCACGGCACGCCCGCGGCGGGCAATAAGGTCGACAAGCAGTGCCGACTCGGCATCGCTCAAATCCGTGCCGGCATTGGTGGTATAGATTCGAACAGGCATGGTCCTCCGCTCAAACTGTTCGCAATAATCAATGCATCCATCCTACCCGCCCAAGCGGACACATTGCCACCGCAGCTCCATCTTTTGGTACAAAGCAACCTGAACCCAACGCACCAGCCGATTGCAGGCATATAAAAACCGCCCCCGGAGGGACGGTTCTTCGTAATTCAATGTTGTCGCTGGCCTACTCGCCATCCTCCAACTTAATGAGGATCTTGCGGTAGCCACCGTACTCGCCGTTCAGCGCCTTTGAAACGCGGCTCACCGTGGTGGACGAAGCGCCGGTACGGGCCTGAACCTCAACATAAGGCTCGCCCTCGTCCAAATAGCGCGCAACCTGCAAACGCTGAGAAAGGTCGCAAATCTCGCGCGGCGTGCAGATATCGGTCAAAAACGCTTGGATATCCTTCTCGTCGTCCAAAAGGCTAAATGCGTGGACCAGCTGCTTGACATCAGGCTTGTCAAACATGTTCTCGATATTCATCGATCACCGCCAAACCCGCCAAAAGGCATCGAAGTTGATACTGACATCGGGCATCGTTCGCCCGTTCTATGCAATAGGGCAACGCCTGTGGCTTTTGCCCGTAGCAGTGTAGCACACCACCAAACTAAAGCGACAAGACTCTCTGCCAGCGGCGCGTTTTTCAGGACGAACGCCGTTTAGAAACCGTATGCGCACGTAAGCTCCACGAATATTTGAGACAATGGGCGCCCAAACACCGCGGCGCGCCCGCGCAACCATCCAGGTCGCCGCCGTAAGCCGCTTCACGCGACGCCAGCAATCCCGGCGCAAGAAAGGATTCACGCCATGCGCTTTATGCTTAACTGGCTCTTCACCTCGATCGCCATCGCGATCGCCACGTTCCTCGTCCCCGGTATCCAACCCTTCGGCTTTGCCGAGACCTGGGTCTGCTTTGCCTTTGTGGGACTGTTCCTGAACATTGTCGATTCGTTCGTCAAACCGTTCCTCACGGTCATCTCGCTGCCGCTCACGATCATTACGCTGGGCATTTTCCAGCTTGTCGTCAACAGCTTTATGCTTGAGCTCGCGAGTTACCTGTCGGTCAACCTGCTGGGCGTCGGCATCTCCATCGCCAGCTTTGGATCGGCCTTTATGGGCAGCATCCTGGTGTCCATCACGCGCAGCATCCTCGACAGCATCGCCGAGGACTAAAACAGCCATTCCGGCCGTGTCCGTCTCAACAGCCCAAAACGAAGGCCGCCCATCGCAAAAATGGGCGGCCTTCTTATTTTTCAAGTCTCAAAGGGCGAGAGAATCTACCATTTCCACCCCGTCTCCAAATGCAGGTGTGGGTTAGATGACGTAGTCGTAGCCATGGTTGGGAGCGACAAGTTGATCGAGCGTCACACCGTCGAGGTAGTCGTTGATGAGCTTGTCCAGGTTCTTCCACACGTCGAGCGTGGGGCACTCATCCGAACGCGAGCAGCCCTTGCAGTCGCCATCCAGGCAGGCGACCGGCGCCAGACTGCCCTCGGTCAGGCGCAAGATCTCGCCCACCGTGTATTGCTCGGGCGGGCGCGTGAGCACATAGCCGCCGCCCTTGCCACGCATACCCGAAAGCATGTTGGCGCGCACGAGCGTAGCCAAGATGTTCTCCAGATATTTCTCGGAAATCCCCTGGCGCGCCGCGATCTCTTTGAGCGGGATGCGACCGGCCGCCTGGTGCTCGGCCAGGTCGACCATAACGCGCAGGGCATATCTGCCCTTAGTAGAAACCAACATGTATAGTGCTGCCTTTCGGTCATTTAGTCCGTAGAAATTCTAGCCGAAATATTGGTTTTGAAAATACCCGTTCCGGTCAAGATGGTTAATCGACTCGTAATAATCTTCTATTTCCTATTGCGTTACTAGGCTTTACTGTCTACTATGCTTGCCAACAGCAAAACGAACAACCTATAAGGTTTGTGGGTTTCGTTGCTACACACACCGTAAAACCACACGGTATCCAGTCATTTGAACACTTTGGAGGTTCATCATGAGCAAGGTTTACACGTCCATCGATCAGCTTATCGGCCACACCCCGCTCCTGGAGCTCACTCACTTTGAGGCCGATGAGGACCTCAAGGCCCGCGTGCTCGTCAAGCTGGAATACTTCAACCCCGCCGGCTCCGTCAAAGACCGCGTCGCCAAGAACATGATCGACGAGGCTGAGAAGGCCGGCAAGCTCGTGCGCGGCGGCGACTACACCATCATCGAGCCCACGAGTGGCAACACCGGCGTCGGCATCGCCTCGGTGGCGGCGGCTCGCGGCTACAAGGTGATCATCACCATGCCCGAGACTATGTCCGTCGAACGCCGCAAGCTTATGCAGGCATATGGCGCACAGCTCGTGCTCACCGACGGTTCCAAGGGCATGAAGGGCGCCATCGCCAAGGCCGAGGAACTGCAGAAGGAGACGCCAAACAGCATCATCGCCGGCCAGTTTGTGAACCCCGCCAACCCCGCCATCCACAAGGCCACGACCGGCCCCGAGATCTGGGATGACACCGACGGCGAGGTCGACATCTTCGTCGCCGGCGTTGGAACCGGCGGCACCGTGACCGGCGTGGGTGAGTTCCTTAAGGAGCAGAACCCCGAAATCAAGGTCGTCGCCGTCGAGCCCGCCACTTCCCCGGTGCTCTCCAAGGGCCAAGCCGGCCCGCACAAGATCCAGGGTATCGGCGCCGGTTTTGTGCCCGACGTCCTCGACACCCAGGTCTATGACGAGATCATCCCCGTCGAGAACGACGACGCCTTTGCGACCGGCCGCGCCGTGGGCCACAAGGAGGGCGTGCTCGTGGGCATTTCGTCCGGCGCCGCCGTGTGGGCCGCGCTGCAGCTGGCCAAGCGCCCCGAGAACGAGGGCAAGACCATCGTGGCCCTGCTTGCCGACACCGGCGAGCGCTACCTGTCCACGGCGCTCTTCCAGGACTAGGGCCTGTCGCCCATAGGTTGAGCCCACGGACGAGCCGGTCTCCTCTCTCCCGGCAGGGTTGATTTCCGATCTCAGCCGAACACTTTGAGCGGATAGGCCGTTCCCGCAG
>CAUAAR010000014.1:0-54180 GCA_958427035.1 uncultured Collinsella sp.
CGCGCATAAAGAAAGCCTCCCATTTCTCATGTCCAAGAAATGGGAGGCAGTTCACGCATGGAGATCGGGCTTATAGGGCTCAGCAAAGCCGAACCTACACGGTTAAATGACCCGCAGCTTACATCTGCTCGGGAGCGGAGACACCAACAAGGGTGAGCACCAGGGCGAGCGTCACGCGGACGGCATCGCAAGCGGCCAGACGGGCACGCGAAAGCTCGGGGTCGACGGGACGGCCCTCGCTCGGCAGCACCTGACAGGCAGCGTAGAAGCTGTGGAAGTCGCCGGCGAGTTCCTCAGCAAAGTGCGTCAGACGGAACGGGGCGCGGTCGCGAGCGCAGCTGGCGATGAGGTCGGTGAGCTCGTTGAGCTTGCGCGAAAGGGCGAGCTCGGTCGGGTCGGTCAGCAGCGAGTAATCGACGTTCTCACCGATGGCCTTGGCGGCGACGGCCTTCATGCCCATCTCGTCAGCCTGCTCGGGCGTAACGTCAGCGGCACGGCGCAGGATGGAGCACACGCGGGCGTGAGCGTACTGCACGTAGTACACCGGGTTGGAGTTGTCGCGCTTCTTGACGGCCTCAATATCGAAGTCGACCATCTGGTTGGAGCTCTTGGAGATGAGGGTGTAACGGGCAGCGTCGGAGCCGACCTCGTCGACGAGCTCCTGCAGGGTCACCATGGTGCCCTTACGCTTGGACATACGGACGGGCTTGCCGTTGCGCAGCAGGTTGACGAGCTGGCCCAGCAGAACCTCGAACTTGCCGGGGTAACCCAAGGCATCGCAGACGCAGCGGACACGCTCGATGTAGCCGTGGTGGTCGGCGCCCCAGATGTCGATGACGTGGTCGACGCGCTGGAACTTATCCCAGTGATAGGCAACGTCGGAGGCGAAGTAGGTGTACTCGCCGTCGGACTTGATCAGGACGCGGTCCTTGTCATCGCCCAGGTCGGTGGAGCGGAACCACAGGGCGCCGTCCTTGGTGTAGAGATAGCCCATCTTGTCGAGCTTCTCAAAAGCGCGGTCGACGGCAGAGGTGCCGGCGGTCTCGCCCTCGGTGTCCTTCACGTACAGCGAACGCTCGGAGTACCAACGATCGAAGTCGCAATTGACGGCGTGGCAGAGGTCGCGCATGTTGTCGACCATCTTCACATAGCCGCGCTCGCGGAAGCTCTCCATGCGCTCCTGAGGATCGGCGTTGACCCACTTGTCGCCGTCAGTGCGCCAGAACTCGGCGGCCTCGTCGATGATGTAGTCGCCGCCATAGGAGTCCTTGCCAAGGGTCTCGGCAAAGTTATCCTGGTACGGATGAGTCTCGGGATGCTCGTCGTTCTCGTCGGCAACAAAGGCGTCGCGGTCGGCAATCAGCAGTTTGTGAGCCTCGTCGATATCCACGCCCTGCTTGGCGATGATGTCGGCAAGCTGCATATAGCGCGTGCTGATGGAGTTGCCGAAGGTGTTCATCTGAGAGCCGTGGTCGTTGATGTAGAACTCACGCTGGATGTCGTAACCGGCGTGGTCCATAACACGGCAGAGCGAATCGCCCAGCGCGGCCCAGCGGCCGTGGCCGATGTGCATGGGGCCGACGGGGTTGGCGGAAACGAACTCGACCTGGGTCTTCAGGCCACCACCGACGTTGGACTTAGCGAAGTCCATGCCCTTCTCGCGAGCCTCGCCAAAGATGGCATTCTTGACGGCAACGGAGAGGTAGAAGTTGATGAAGCCGGGGCCTGCGATCTCGACCTTCTCGATCGCGGGGTCCTCGGGCATATGGGCAACGATGGCCTCGGCGATCTTGCGCGGGGCGCAATGGGCCAGCTTGGCGGACTTCAGGGCCATGGTAGAGGTCCACTCGCCATGAGAAGTGTCAGCCGGTCGCTCGATAGCGCAATCGTCAAGTTCAAATGCGGAAAGGTCGCCGGCCTCCTGGGCCGCAGCAAGCGCAGCGCGTACCAGCTCTTCAATCTTCTCGGGCATAGATCCTCCTTGTGTTAAAGCCCCCGAGCTCTTGGTCACTCGTAGGGCAAAAGCCAGAGTTTGTAGCACTCTATCACAAGCGACGGGCACTGTCGCAGGGTAAAGCCAATCGATATTGCATATGCACAAAATTGACTACAGCTTGTATGGAGTCACTCAAAGATGCCAGTCTGCCTGCAGATTATGCAGGCGTTGAAAATGCATAAAGGTGTGAATGAGCTGCGCCTGTTATCGAATACTCTTACCTATCGGAGTTGTGTGCTTTTCCTGCATAAAGTAAGGGTTTGCGCACGTCAGCGTGTTATTCTAGACATACGTAAATTCGTATAAGTTGGAGGTAGCATGTTCTCAATCGGTCAACACGTCATTCATCCGGGTCAGGGAGTCTGCACCGTCGTCGGTTTTAGGGACGACACACCGCAGCCCATGCTACTGCTCGAGACCAAGCAGGGACATGCGCAGACGATCCTCATGTACCCCGTGGCGCAGGCCGACCGTTTGCACGCCGCCATCTCGCAGCAAGATGCCGAGCACCTGCTGAGCCACTATGACGAGCTGGAGTGCGACACCTTTACCGAGCGCAACAGCTCGCTTGAGGAGACGCACTTTAAGCAGCAGCTCAAGCTGGGTGCGCCCGAGACGGTCCGCGTGGCAAAGACCATGATGCACCGCATTCGCCAGGCCGAGGAAGCTGATAAAAAACCCAGCTCCTACTACATGCGCGTACTCAAGGAGGCCAAACGCCGCTCCATCGAGGAGTTCGCCGTGGCCCTTGGTGTCACCGAGGAGGCCGCCGAAGCCCGCCTAGCCCAAGCCGCCCTCAACTAACCCATCCGCGCCAAAAACCACCACAAAGGGAACAGGCACCTTTGTGGTGGTTTTCTTGTTCTAGTAGTATTCATTCTTATCGATACCCACGAGCACAAGGAGTCTCTTATGGCAGAGCCGCTTACCGCCGGAATCACCCGCGACCGCGCGTTCGAACTGCTCAATGAGCACAACAAGGACCCGTTCCATATCACCCATGGCGAGACGGTCGAGGGCACTATGCGCTACTTTGCGCGCGAGTTCGACCCCGAGAACGAGGAGTTTTGGGGCATCGTCGGTCTGCTGCACGACCTGGATTGGGAGGAGCATGAGGACGACCCCATGAACCACACCATCTATGCTGCCAAGATTCTTAAGGATGAAGGTGCGTCTCCCGAGCTCATTCGCGCCATCCAGACGCACACGTCGGACTTCAATACCTCGCTGCCCAAGCCCGAGCTGCAGATGGAAAAGATCCTGTTTGCCTGCGATGAGCTCACCGGCCTGATCGGCGCTGCAGTCATCATGCGCCCGAGCAAGAGCGTTATGGACTTTACGACTAAGTCGCTCAAGAAGAAGTTCAAGGACAAGCGCTTTGCCGCCGGCTGCTCGCGCGACGTGATTTCGCAGGGCGCCGAGATGCTGGGCTGGGAGCTTCCTGAGCTCTTCGACCGCACCATCGCAGCCATGCAGTCCTTCGCCCCCGACCACGATACCTTCCAGGCCTAACCGCCCGCGCCACTTAAAACCACCACAAAGGGGAAAGGCACCTTTGTGGTGGTTTTTGTTTGCGCGGACGCTAGGGGCGGACCTGGCCGGTGCCTCGAAGCTTGTATTTGTAGGTGGTGAGGGCCTCGGCGGCAAAGGGGCCGCGGGCGTGGAGCTTTTGGGTCGAGATGCCGATCTCGGCGCCCAGGCCAAACTCGCCGCCGTCGGTAAAGCGCGTGCTGGCGTTGGCATATACGGCCGAGGCATCGACCGCATCCAAGAAGCGCTCGCAGGCGTCCACGTCCTCGGAAATGATGGCCTCGGAATGCATGGTACCGTAGCGGTTGATGTGCGCGATGGCCTCGTCCTCGTTTGCCACGACCTTCACGCTCATCTCGAGCGCCAGGTACTCGCGACCCCAGTCCTCCTCAGTCGCGGCGACGTAGTCATCGCCCTCTACAAAGCCGGCGTCGGCGCACGCGGCGCACGTGGCCTCGTCGCCGTGAATGAGCACGCCGTGGTCGTGCAGCACGGCAACGACCGCAGGCAAAAACGCATCGGCCACAGCACGGTCGACCAGCAGCGACTCGGCGGCATTGCACACGCCTACGCGCTGGGTCTTGGCATTAACGATAATGTTGAGCGCCTTATCAAAGTCGGCGGATTCATGCACGTAGATGTGGCAGTTGCCCGTGCCCGTCTCGATCACCGGCACAAGCGACTCGCGCACGCAGCGCTGGATCAGGCCTGCACCGCCGCGCGGAATGAGTACGTCGACAATGCCGCGGAGCTTCATGAGCTCGCCAGTGGCCTCGCGGTCGGTGGACTCGATCATCGACACGGCCTCGCGCGGGAAGCCCTTGGCCTCGAGCGCATCGGCCAGCAGCTCGGCAATCATGGCACACGAGTGATAGGCCAGCGAGCCGCCGCGCAGAATGCAGGCGTTGCCGGTGCGGATGCAGATGCCCGCGGCATCGGCCGTCACGTTGGGGCGCGCCTCATACACTATGGCGACCAGACCCAGTGGCACACTCACGCGGGTCAGGTCCACGCCGCTTGCGAGTATACGGTGGTCGAGCACGCGGCCCACGGGATCGGGCAGCTCGGCGAGCTTTTCCAGGCCGGCGGCCATGCCCTCGACGCGCTCGGGCGTCAGCAGCAGGCGATCGAGCAGTCCGGCCGAGGTACCCGCATCGCGCGCAGCGGACATATCGAGCTCGTTGGCGGCGACGATGGAGTCGACACCGTTGCGCAGTGCTGCGGCCATGGCGCGCACGGCCTCCTGGCGCTGCTCATCGCTCGCCGTGGCAAGCGAGGCCGACGCTGCCTTGGCGGCAACGGCAAGATCGTGGACATACGTGGCTATATCGACCGACATGGGCGGCCCTTTCTCCTAGAAGTTTGCAACCATGGTAGCCGATTTGCGCATGGCCTCGCCCGCGGCGGTAGAATTGGTCAACCCGAAACACCGCAACGAACGGAAGTCTCACATGGCCCTCATCACTTCGTACCACGTCCCCGGCCTTTACGTCGAGGACCACAGCATCGACGTCCCCCTTGACTGGCGCGGCCTGGAGCCGATGCTCCTGGCCGTCGGCAGCACCATGCGCCGCGGCGCTATGCCGGCACCCATCGCCGGCGCGCCCGAGAGCATCAAGCTCTTCTACCGCGTGGTTTGCGCGCCCGACCGCATCAACGACGATCTGCCACTGCTCCTGTTTTTGCAGGGCGGCCCCGGCGGCGAGAGCCCGCGTCCGCTGACGCCCACAAGCGACGGCTGGATCGAGGAGGCCGTCAAGCACTTCCGCGTGGTCCTTCCCGACCAGCGCGGCACCGGACGCAGCAGCTGCGTGGACGGGCGCACGATTGCCGCCTTGGGCGATCGCGCCGAGGCAGCAGGCGCCAATGCGGCCCGCTCGCAGGCGGACTACCTCAAGCGCCACCTCGCCAGCTCCATCGTGCGCGATTTTGAGTACCTGCGCCTAGTGGGCTTTGGAGGCAAGCCGTGGGTCACGCTCGGCCAAAGCTACGGCGGTTTTTTGACGCTGAGCTACCTGTCGCTCTTCCCCGAGGGCGTGGCGGCGAGCTTTACCTGCGGCGGAATCCCCCACGTGCCGGCGAGCGCAAGCGAGGTCTACGCGCACACCTTCCCGCGCATGGCCGCCAAGACGCAGCAGTATTATGACCGCTACCCCGCTGACGTCGAGCGCGTGGCAGCCCTGGCCGATGCGCTCGAAGCCCAGAAGCCCGTGCTGCCCGACGGCTCGCCGATGACAGTCGAGCGCCTACAGCTCATGGGCAGCGACTTTGGCATGAAGCCGAGCTTTGAACGCATGCATTGGATTATCGATCACGCTTTTGTTGATGGCGACGGCACGCTGACCTGCGACGCCTCGGTATCTGACAGCTTTTTGATGCGCGCCTTCGAGCGCACCAACACGCGCACGAATCCGCTGTACTGGACGCTGCAGGAGTTCATATACGCCGACGGTGACACTATGCCCATTGGCTGGGCCGCGGCTGAAGAGAAGGCTCACCGCACCGAGTTCGACACCCTCGCGCGCCCGCTCATGTTTACCGGCGAGGCCATGTTCCCGTGGATGTTCGAGCAGATGCCCGAGCTCAAGCCCTTCAAGCCCGCCATGGACCTGCTGATGGAAGACACCAGCTGGGACAAGATCTACGACCCGCAGCGCCTGGCCTACAACGAAGTGCCGCTCCAGGCCGCGGTGTATTTCGACGACATGTACGTGGATTCGGGCCTGCAGCTCGATACGCTCAGCCGCGTGGGCAACTCGCATGCCTGGGTGACCAACGAGTTCGAGCACGACGGTCTGCACGGCAGTGTGGTGTTCAAGCACCTCTTCGACGAAGCACTCAACCGCGGAGACCTGCGCCGGATCTTCTAACAAAGGAGTGTCCCCACCTGCCGGCACAAAAGGAACGTCCCCAAGTGCCGAACAAGTGCCGGCAACGACAATGCCGCAGGTAGAGGACGGAAAGCGAAAACGCCCCTAAGCGAGCAAGGTGACGTGAAAGAGGAGGGCATTGACCTTTTGGTCATGCCCGACGATTGAACGTCAGATTGCCGCTTAGGGGCGTTTGCAGCGTCAATTGGTTATGCAAATACGATCAAATTATCCCTGTGTATCGCCGGCTTCTCGGCCAGGTCTGCCAGCAGGCGGTTGCTGGCAATCTGGTCTTGGCGGCGACCGGCAGCAAGTTCCAGCACGTCCGAATCGGCCTCGGCGATACCGCGGGCGACGACCATACCGCTCGGATCGCACACATCGAGCACATCGCCCTCGGCAAACTGGCCATCGACCTCGCGAATACCCACCGCAAGCAAGGAAGAGCCACGGCTGACCAGCGCCTTCGCGGCGCCGTCATCAACCGTCACCGACCCATGTGCCTTGTCACCCAGCGCGATCCACAGCTTGCGGGGTGCGATGTCCAGACGCTCCGCCGGCGGATCGAACAGCGTGCCCACGCTCTCGCCGCGGGCGAGGCGCACGAGCGCATCGGGCTCCTCGCCCGAGCAAATCACGCTCTGAATGCCCGCCGTCATCAGGATGCGGCTCGCGCGAATCTTGGTAATCATGCCGCCCGTGCCCACCGATGTGGAAGAATCGCCCGCCGAGACAATAATCTTGGCATCGATCTTATGCACGACAGGAACAAACTCGGCCGTGGGGTCCTCATGCGGATTGGCAGTATAGAGGCCATCGATGTCCGAGAGCGTCACGCACAGATCGGCAGAAACCAGGCAGCTCACAAGCGCCGCCAGTGTGTCGTTGTCGCCAAACTTAATCTCATCGACGGTAACGGTATCGTTCTCGTTGACGACCGGCACCACGCCAAGCTCCACGAGGCGCAGCAGGGCGTCGCGCGCGTGCAGGTAAGACGTGCGGCGGGCCGTATCGTGGCGCGTGAGCAGCACGAGCGAGGTGAGCAGGTCGCGCGCATGGAACTCCTCGTCGTAGGCCGACGAGATGATGCACTGACCAGCCGAGGCGCAAGCCTGCAGGCTCGGCAGGTCGCCGACCGGCTTGCGGTCGAAGCCCAGCACGGGATAGCCACAGGCGATAGCGCCCGAGCTCACCACGACCAGACGCCAGCCGAGCTTGCGCAGCGCTGCGGCCTGATCGGCAAGCCCGCCGATAAAGGAGCGGTTGACCTTGCCGTCAGTGCCCACAACCGTGGACGAACCGATCTTTACCACCATCGTTTTATAAGAAGTCGTCATACGTCAAACCAATCAACTGTTCAGCGAACGGCCGAGCTGGCGGCCAAGGGAGCGTGACTCGCCCCTACCACCCAAGAAATTAGTGAGCCCAGGGAAAGGCAGAAGCCGCGGCCATGTTCTTGCGCACGAGCTCGTCGCGCACCTGAGCCAGGCCCTGCTCCATGCCCACCACATAGGTCTGCGGGTACAGGAAGCGCTTGAAAGCTGCGTCCAGATGATTGAGCGCCCAAGCACAGCGCTCGCGCGCGTCCTGGATGCTCTCACGCGGAGCCACCGCACTGCCATCGCGCACGATCGGCACCAGCAGCTCGCGATACTCAAGTTCGGACACGTCGGTCACCAGGGCGGCATCATTCACGGCCACGAGGGTATTGCCGCGCGCGGCGCCCTCCCCCGCCAGATGGTCCTCGTCGTAGATCATGTCGCAGACCGGGCCGCCAAAGCCGTCGTAATAACGGCGCACGCGTTGCACACCCGGGATCGTGCGCTTGTAGGGCTGCTCGGAGAGCTTGACCACCGGCGTCCATGGATCTGCCTCGCTCGCACGGCGGGCGGAAAGCTTGTACACGCCGCCCAGCGCCGGCTGGTCATAGCAGGTCGCAAGCTTGGTACCCACGCCAAAGCTGTCGATGGGCGCGCCCTGGTCGAGCAGCGACTGAATCGTGTACTCATCCAGATCGTTAGAAACCGAGATCCCCACATAGGGCAGGCCCTCGGCATCAAAACGGCCGCGAACATACTTGGAGAGCTTGGCGAGGTCGCCGGAGTCAATGCGAATGGCCGACAAGCGCTCGCCCACCGCTTCCATCTCCTTGGCAACCGTAATGGCATGTTCACAGCCCTCGCGCACGTCATAGGTGTCGATGAGCAGCGTGCAGTTCTTGGGGCTCGATTTGGCAAAGGCACGGAAGGCCTCGAGCTCGGAATCGAAGCTCATCACCCAGCTGTGAGCATGCGTGCCAAAGACGGGAATACCGTAGCGGCGGCCGGCGAGCACATTGGACGTAGAGGAGCAGCCGGCAACGTAGCTCGCGCGCGCAACGGCCAGGCCGCCATCGGGACCCTGGGCTCGGCGCAGGCCAAACTCCGCCACGGGGCGACCGTCGGCGGCGAGCACCACGCGCGCCGTCTTGGTGGCGACAAGCGTCTGGAACCCGACGATGTTGAGCAGCGCCGTCTCGAGCAGCTGGCACTCCAGCGCGGGGCCGGTGACGCGCACCATGGGCTCGCGCGGAAAGACGAGCTCGCCCTCGGGCACGGCGTCGATGTTTACATGCGCACGAAAATCGCGCAGGTAGTCGAGGAATCCAGACTTGAACATCGCACCGCCAGCAGGGGCCTGGAGCGAGGCGAGGTAGTCGATGTCCTCGGGCGTAAAGCGCAGATTCTCGACCAGCTCGGGCAGCTCGGCGGTGCCGCACATGACGGCATAGGCGCTGCCAAAGGGATGGTCGCGGTAAAACGCGGTAAAACAACCCTGCTCATTGGCCTTGCCGCTCTCCCACAGGCCCTGGGCCATAGTGAGCTCGTACAGATCGGTGAGCATTGCAATGTCGGTGGGATGCGAGATGTCGGTCAAAGCCATGGGGCGACCTTTCGGATGTGTGGTGCAGAATTTGAGGGTTGGACGAGAGCAGAGCATGCGGACATGACGCCCGATGCGAGTCGGTTAGAGCAGGCCCATGCTGGTCAGGATCGTGTAGCCCATAAAGATGACAAACGCGATGAGGGCAAGGACAATGATGATTTTTTGAGCCGGCGCCATGCCAGGGATCTCGTTCTCGCCCATAGGCTCCTTGGAGGTAACCATGCGCTGGGCAAAGGTCATCTCGTCACGGCTCGGCTTGGGCTCGACGGACTTGGGACGGGCGGCCTTTTTAGGCTGAGGTTTGGGCGCGGCAGGTGCAGGCTTCGCAGCAGCGGGCTTGGGTGCGGGCGCGGGCGCCGATGCGGATGCGGCGTTCGCGGCGGCCTCCTCGGCCTTCGCACGCTCGGCACGCAGGGCAGCCAGCTCCTCACGCTCGCGACGGGCCTCTTCCCGAGCCTCGCGGCGGGCCTTCTCAGCGCGGAGCTCTTCCAACTCGGCGCGCTCCTCGTCGGACAATGGTTGGGACTCAAGCTCGGCCATGATATAGCCCTTTCTTTTAAAAAAGCCGCCGACACAATGTCAGCGGCTTATCAAATCCGTGGGTGGAGACGAAGGGAGTCGAACCCTCGGCCTCTGCCATGCGACGGCAGCGCTCTCCCAACTGAGCTACGTCCCCAGGACAAGTCGATATTTTACCTACGGCTCGCCAACTGTCAACGCCCAATAACCAGTCTTTTTGGGACGCGGCTATTTTGACAACTTTTCGAACAGGCGATCCTCTCGATGATTTTTTAATCCCCGTCCCAGAAAAATCATCAGCGTGCGCTCTACTTTGCGCTGGTGAGGACGCCGGTGGTGTCGAAGGCGGGGGTGAAGCTCTCGTCTACCGCGCCGCCCTCTTGCCAGAACATTGTCGTAAAGCCCAGGTCGTCGGCATGGTCGAGCACCTGCTCGTACTCCTCGCGCGTCACGGCGCGCGCCAACTCGCCGCCCTGCTCGCGCATGAGCGCATTGGGCGTGTACTGGTTCATGACCGAGATCGGCACGTCGCCCACCGTCTGCCACACCAGGTCTAACACGCGGCACGAGTCATCCGCATGCCCCGGCAGCACCAGGTGGCGCACGATGATGCCGCGCTTCATGAGCCCGTCGTCATCCACCAGCTCTCCCCCGCGGCGATCGATCTCGCGCGCCATCTGGGCCAGACCCGACACGGCCACACGCGGGTAATCCTTTATATGGGAGAGCGACTGCGCAAGCGCCGCATCGGCATATTTAAAGTCGGTAAGCCACACATCGATCAGGTCGCCCAGCGCGGCCACGGCACTCGCGCGCTCGTAACCACTCGTGTTGTAGACGATCGGGATAACCAGTCCGCGCGCCCGTGCCGCGGCAATCACGGCAGGCAACAGGTGCGCATAGTGCGTCGCCGTCACCAAATTGATGTTGTTGGCACCCTGGTCCTGCAGCTCCAGCATAATCTCGACCAGACGCTCAGGCGAAATCTCAAGGCCAAAATTGCCGGTCGAGATCTCGTGGTTCTGGCAGTAGATACATTTAAGCGAGCAACCGCTAAAGAAGATCGTGCCCGAACCGGCCTCGCCCGAGATAGGCGGCTCCTCCCACATATGAAGCGCGGCGCGGGCCACCTTGAGCGTGTCGTTAGCACCGCAGACGCCGTGCGCGCCCTCATCGCGCGCCGCACCGCAACGGCGCGGACACAAATGGCAGGCGGGCGAAAAAAGTTCGGTCAACGACGCCGGCATAAAAACATGCTCCAAAACAACGATTCAGCAGCTCAAACGAAAAGGGCCAGACCGCGTAGACGGCTCCGTCCCTAAGGCGCCGTAATCGTCCGACACGATTTTTGTAATGTCAAGACTGGAATCGATAAAGTGCCGCTTTATGATGTAGGTATTCCGCCCCCCGCGGAGCAACTGGGTGAACCGTCGCGTTTATTTAGGGAGCCCACACAGTCGTACCTAGTACAGGTATCCTTCGTTGTTAAGGACGCTGGAACAGTCGATGAGGGCACCCACCTGTTTTAGGTGGGTTCATTTTCGTAACGTGGGGGGTGGTTTTCTTTTGCCGAAAATCACCATACAGTCCATATGGATCCCCGCCGGCATCCCGACAAGCCATCGACAACATTCCAATATCTGGTAAGCGCGTGATTATCGCTGCGTGCAATTCCATGCACCCCCCTTGGTCGAGTATCATGGTTCGGCTATGCCCTTTGCGCATGGCGTTCTTCTGACCTTTTCCTTCGACGCTTGGCGGTTTTTAGATTCATGGCTTCATCCCCGAGCTACATACCGTACCTATGCGTGGCAGCGGCGGCCTTTATCACGACCTTCCTCACGGTACCCCTGGTCAAGCGCCTGGCAATCAAGCTCGACGCCGTCGACTATCCTTCTAAGCGCCGCATCAACACCAAGCCCATCCCGCGTTTGGGCGGAACGGCGGTGTTTTTGGGCCTGGTCGTCGCCTGCACTGTGCAAATCCTAGGCACCTGGTACCTGGGTTGGCCGCCCGTTTTGGTGCCCCACCCCCGTCTGCACATCAGCTACCCCATACTTGCGCTTTCTTTTACCGTTATCTTTGCGACCGGCGCTATCGACGACGTCTTCCAGCTCACGCCCAAGCAAAAGCTGGCCGGACAGGTCCTCGCCGCGCTTATCGCCTGCATGGGCGGCCTGCGGATCGGCGTCATCGTCAACCCGTTTGCCCCCGGCGAGATCATGCTCGGATGGCTCGCCTACCCCATCACCGTAATCTATCTGGTGGCATTCACCAACATCATTAACCTCATCGACGGCCTCGACGGCTTGGCCACGGGCATCTGCGGCATCGCGTCGTTCACCATGTTTTCGATGGCCGTTCTCTCGGGCCGCATCGACGCCGCCGCGCTCTCCATTGCGCTCTTTGGCGCCTGTCTGGCCTTTTTGCGCTACAACTTCAACCCCGCAAGCATCTTCTTGGGCGACTCGGGGTCGCTGCTTCTGGGCTTTGCGCTGGGCTCCATCTCGCTGCTCAACGTGAGCCGCACCGCCGCACTCACCTCGCTTATCATCCCGCTCATCGTTGCCGGCGTGCCCATCATCGACACGTTTAGCGCCATTGTGCGCCGCAAGCGCGCCCACATTAGCATCGGGCAGGCCGACAAGGGCCACATCCACCACCGCCTGATCCAAGAAGGCTACAACCAAAAACAGGCCGTGCTGCTCATCTATGCCTGGTGCATCATGCTTTCGGCCGGCGCCGCCGCGATTAACCAGGTCGAGGTGCCCATGCGCGTGCTCATCTTTACCGTGCTCGCCATTGGCTCGGCGGCCTTTGCCAAGCATCTACATCTGTTTGAGCCCGTGCTGCGCCACCATTACAACAAGCGCACGCACGAGGACGAGCTCGTCACCCCCGACGACCCCGCTTTTAAGCAGGAGGAGCAAGCAGCCGAGGAACGTAAAGAAGAGCGCCACCACAAGCTCTAGGATAAGCTGCCGAGGATGTGCCCAGACACCGTTGGCCAAGCGCAGCCGCGCCGCACCCATCGCACAAGCCACCCCTCTCCCGCCCCTCGCCTACTTACGCCCCGCCCCTCCAATAAACGCGTTATCATCTTGACCCATGAACATACGTTAGGAGCAATCATGCCAAACGAGAACAGCTACGAAGTCGCGCTGCAAAAGAGCAACGCCATTCGCGAGGGCCTGGCCAAGACGCCCGAGAAGTTCACCATGCTTACCGGCGACCGCCCCACCGGCCGTCTGCACCTGGGTCACTACTTTGGCACCCTCAAGGGCCGCGTGGAGCTGCAGAACATGGGCGCCAGGACCAACGTACTCATCGCCGACTACCAGGTCATCACCGACCGCGACACCACCGAGCACATCCAGGACAACGTGTACAACATGGTCATGGACTACCTTGCCTGCGGTATCGACCCCGACAAGACCATGATCTACGCGCACTCCGCCGTGCCCGCCGCCAACCAGCTCATGCTGCCGTTCCTGTCGCTGGTGTCCGAGGCCGAGCTGGCGCGCAACCCCACGGTCAAGGCCGAGATGGAGGCCTCGGGCCACGAGCTCACCGGCCTTCTGCTCACCTACCCGGTGCACCAGGCCTGCGACATCCTGTTCTGCAAGGGCAATGTGGTGCCCGTCGGCCGCGACCAGCTGCCGCACATCGAGCTCACCCGTACCATCGCCCGCCGCTTTAACAACCGCTACGGCAAGGTATTTCCCGAGGTCGAGGCGCTGCTGTCCGAGACCCCGCTGCTGCCCGGCCTTGACGGTCGCAAGATGAGCAAGAGCTACGGCAACGCCATCAATATTTCGATGACCGCCGAGGAAACGGCCAAGCGCATCAAGAAGAGCCAGACCGACTCCGAGCGCATGATCACGTTCGACCCCGAGAACCGCCCCGGTGTGTCCGGCCTGCTTTCGACGGCTGCCATCTGCACCGGTCGCTCCGAGGTCGAGATTGCCGAGGAGATTGGCATGGGCGGCTCCGGCCAGCTCAAGAAGTACGTGACCGAGGCCGTCAACGAGTACTTCGCACCTATCCGCGAGCGTCGCCAGCGCTACGAGAACGATCTGGACTATGTGAAGGACGTCCTGCATGAGGGCAACCGTCGCGCCAACGAGATCGCCGAGCAGACCCTGGCCGAGGTTCAGGACGCCATGGGTATGGTGTACTAGGCCGATCTGCTGGCTTGAGCTTTCGATTGCTTTAGGGCGGGCGCTACGGCGTCCGCCTTTTTTTGGAGCCGGACCGCTTCGGCTCCGTCCATCGCACCCCCTCGACAAACAGGAACAGGCCCGCCGGCAGCTAGTTGCCAGCGGGTCTGTTCCCGAAGTACACCGTTGAATCGCACAGAGGGGAGGAATGCGAATCAAACTCAACAGGGCAGGCTTTTTCATCGCCTATTGCCTGCTCCGTTGCTGAAACCAATATAGTTCACCGTGGTTTACTTTCTGACGGCAAAGTACGCCACCACACCTTCTCCATAAGTTAGCTCTGGTAAACCTACAGCGTAAAACCACCACAAAGGGGACAGGCACCTTTGTGGTGGTTTTGGCCACGGCAGAGCTGTTAGAGTCCGGCAGGCCAGCGACAGGCGGCCAAGTCGACGTGCATGGGATCGGTAAACGTCACGCCCTCCCCCATTAAGAGCTCACGCTGGGCATCGGGGCCGCCAAAGGCAAAGCCCTCACAGATACGGCCGTCGGCAAACACCACGCGATGACAGGGAATTTGGCCGGGGCGCGGGTTGCTGTGCAGCGCATAGCCCACATAGCGCGCGCTCCGCGGACGACCGGCAAGCAGCGCCACCTGACCGTAGGTGGCAACCATCCCCTCGGGAATCTGCTCGACCACCTCATACACCCGCTCAAAAAAGCCCTCAGACGCCATCGCATGCTCCTTTCAACCGAAACAAGCATAAACCACCAAAAAGGTGCCTGTCCCCTTTGTGGTGGTTTTGACCGGAAAGCTAGTTGGCGGGGCGGAAGAAAGCTACGGCTACGGCGCCGGGGCCCACGTGGGTGCCGATGGTGGCGCCAATGGTGTGGATGGGCAGCTCGTTCTCGGTGTGTCCAGCCCACAGTGCCGCGCTGTCCTCGATATACTTCTTGAGCACGGCGTCCGAAAGGCCCGTATAGCCCAGCGCCAGCGGCATGGAAAAGTCGACGCCGCCCGCTTTTTCGACCTTCTGGTTGAGCAGGTTACGGCCGTTCTTGGAACCGCGCGCCTTGCCCAGCTGCACGATCAGGCCGTCCTCGGCGGCCACCACGGGCTTAACGTTGAGCAGCGTGCCCACAGCGCCCGCAGCAGCAGACAGGCGACCGCCACGCACCAAGTACTCCAGCGTCTCGAGCAGGCCGATGACGACCACACGGTCGCGCACGGCCTCGACGGCCGCCGCGATCTGGGCCGCGCTACGGCCCTCGTCCACCAAGCGCAGCGCATACTCGACCAGCACGCGCTCGCCCAGGGTGACGTTGTTGCTATCTACCACGAACACGTCGCCGCCCGGCGCCTCGGCAAGTGCGGTACGGGCACTCTGATTGGTGCCCGAAAGCTTGGCGCCAACGGTAATAATCACTGCCTCGTCGCCGGCCTCACGCGCCTCGGCAATCGCCTGCGAAAACGCGTACGGGTTGACCTGGCCGGTCTTGGGCAGCTCATCGCGCTCCACGAGCATCTCGTAAAAGCGCTGGTGATCGATGTCGACGCCATCCATGTACACATCGGTGCCAAAGGTGACGGACAGCGGCAGAACACGCAGAGCGGGGTGCTCAGCCGGCGACATATCGCTCGCGGAATCGGTAATAATACGAATGGACATAGCGAATCCTTTCTTGCGCGGACCTCGCGCGGGGAATTTTGACAGCAATGCCCCGGCACGGTATACGCGCTCAAACGGGACTATGCAGTTGTTAATTGGAAGCAAATGCCTTGGCGGCCTTAGATCTCGCGCAGGGTGTTGAGAATCGTGCGCAGCGACGCATACATCTGCTCGCGCTGCTCCACACCCATAGCCTTACCGGTGGTATCGAGCACCTCGCGAATGATGCGGTCCGCCTCGCTCATGCTCTCGCCGCCCAGAGCGGTCAGGCGCACCGGAGCACGATACTTAACGGCGGCATCGCCCGAATCATCGACCTCGACGTAGCCACCCTCCTCCAGATGCGCGAGCGTACGCGAGACGGCGGCGCGGGTCACGCCTGCCATGCGAGCCAGGTCGGCGCCAGTCAGGCCGTCCTTGCTGCGCTCAAGATAGTACAGGCACATAACGTCGGAGCCCTTGAGACCCAGCCTTGCGCCCTCAGACGTCTTAATGCGCTGGATCTCCTTGTAGAGTCCGCTGATCAGTCCGACAAAGTCCTCGAAACGTGTCTCGTCGCTCTGCTGCATGGGAGACGACCGCCTTTCGCTTGCATAATGCTAACGGGTAAACATCTTAGTCGCATAAGGCGAAACCCGTACCCAAATACCCCATTTGTTAACCCATCAACATAAAAACCACCACAAAGGGGACAGGCACCTTTGTGGTGGTTTGGGGCATCAATAGGTTCTAGGCGCCGCTACAGCTCCACGCAAGGATTGTCGCGGGTCACAAGCGTCTTAATGACAACCGTCGCTCCCAGATAGCGCTCAAGCAGCTCGGCTAAGCGATCGATCGCAGCCTGGCAATCCCCCATCCGCTCGGGCTCCACGCACTCAATCGCTAGGAACGCATCGGCCGAATCATCGGACAGCGCCGTGCGAACGCCGTCGCGCCAGTTCCAGCAGCGGCACACAGCGCCCGCATCATCGATGTAGGCGAGCTCGCCGGGCAGCGTCGGATCATCCGTCTCCTCGCCAAGCGGCAAGAACGCATCGCCACCGTCGGTCACCTTCAGGCGAAGGTCCCCCTCGATCGCATGCAGATCCTCGCCTCCCACGGGCAGCGCGTAGGTCAGCGACACCGTGTTGTAAATATCCACCGCGGGCGTAATGTGGCCCACCGGCTTGCCTTTGAGCACGCGTTTGAGCAAGTTCTCGATCGAGCAGCGCGCGCCTTTCTTGGTCTTGAACAGACGATAGGCCTCGCGCCATGCCCTGACCGGTGCGTTCTCGCTGATAGTGTCGCTGGTCAGATGACGCTCCGCATCGATATTGGCGCGGTCGAGCAACGCCGCAATCGCATCCACGTCCTCTTGAGGAATCTGAGCCGTGGGCTTCATGCCCTCCACGACCACAACACCGACCGCTGCCTGCGGAAACAGCTCCCAGAATGAATCCTCGGCAATAAAGCTCTTCATACGCTCTCCCTTCATTGTGCGCGCCCGAGTGAGGGCGCCTAAACAAAAAGCGCCCTTACAACGGCCACCTTCAAAGTCCTACGGTGCCGTCACAAGAACGCTTGCGCTGTCCCCATCCGGAGAAGGGGACGATATGTCAGGCGTATTGTAACCCGAGTCATCCACACGAGCAAAACCACCACAAAGGTGCCTGTCCCCTTTGTGGTGGATATGGACTCACGGCGAAGCTAGTGGCGGAGTCCCAGCAGGCCGCGGCCGTGATGACGGGCCTCGGCGGACACCTGGGCGTGCGGGCCGGCGGCTTTGACGGACTCGGGCAGGTGCGAGTACTTCTTCTCGAAGTTCTCCTCGAACATCACGGCCAAGTTGTGCGCGGCCTCGTCGTAGCGAGCGGTGCTCTGCCAATACTGGCGCGGCACCAGGATGCCGTCGGGTACGCCGTGGCACGTGGTGGGAATGTCGACGTTAAAGATGTCGTCATGCACGAACTCGCTGTCCTCGATGGTACCGTCGAGGGCGCGGGCCACCAGGGCGCGCGTGTAGGCAAGCTCGATGCGATGACCCACGCCGTAGCCGCCGCCAATCCAGCCGGTGTTGACCAGGTACACGCGCGTGCGGCCGTCGGCAATGCGCTCGCCAAGCATCTTGGCGTAAACCATGGGGTCGAGCGGCATAAACGGCTCGCCGAACAGCGAAGAGAACGTGGGCGTGGGCTCGGTGACGCCGACCTCGGTGCCGGGAATCTTAGCCGTAAAGCCCGTCACAAAGTGGTACATGGCGGCATCGGCCGTCAGACGCGAGATGGGCGGCAGCACGCCAAAAGCGTCGCAAGTCAGGAACAGCACGACACTCGGAGTGGTGCCCATGCCCTTAGTCCACGCGTTAGGAATGTGCTCCACGGGATAGGCCACGCGCGTGTTGTGCGTGATCGAGATGTCATCGTAGTTGGGCTTGCGGTTCTCGTCGAGCACCACGTTTTCGCAGATCGCGCCAAAGCGGACAGCGTTGAAGATCTCGGGCTCGTGGAAGGCGTCCAGGCCCTCGCATTTGGCGTAGCAGCCACCCTCGATATTGAAGATGCCCATGTCGGACCAACCGTGCTCGTCGTCGCCGATCAGTAGGCGCGTGGGGTTGGCCGAAAGCGTGGTCTTGCCGGTACCGGACAGGCCAAAGAACACGGCGGTCTCGTGCGTGACGGGGTCCATGCTGGCCGAGCAGTGCATGGGCAGCACGTCGTCCTCGACGGGCAGCAGGTAGTTCATGACGCTAAAGATCGACTTTTTAATCTCGCCGGAGTAGCCGGTGCCGGCGACCAGAATCACGCGTTCCTGGAAGTTGATGACCACGGCGGCGCTAGAGTTGAGGCCCTTGATGGCGGGGTCGCACTGGTAGCCAGGTGCGGCGAGCACGCAAAAGTCCGGCTCGCCGGTGCGCGCGATTTCGCGGGCAAGCGGGCGGGCGAGCATCTGCTTAATAAAGAGCGCCTGGCTGGCACGCTCGCAGGCAACGAGCAGTCGACGCGTGTGGTTGCGGTCGGCGCCTGCCATGCCGCGGGTGACGAACACGTCGCGCTCGTTGAGATAGTCGACGATGCCGGCCTTGATGGCCTCATAGCTCTCGACGGACAGCGGGCGATTGACGGCGCCCCAGGCAATCTTGTCGTGAACATCGGGGGTGTCAACGATAAAGCGATCGTTGGGAGAACGACCAGTGCGCTCCCCCGTCTCAATCACCAGCGCGCCGTTGGATGCCATGCGGCCTTCTTCGCGGCGGATAGCGTGCTCGACGAGCTCCGCGGCGGGTAGATCGACCAGCAGACGGGGCTGATTCTCGGCGGGGTCTTCAACGAGCGTAATACCAAAGTTGGACAAAACTTCTGCAGGGGTAACACCAGGCATGGGGCCTCCTTTAAAAACGCGACACGTGGACGCGGCGCGCACTTTACTCACGTAAAGCCCGTTGTACCCGATATGCAAAAACGTTTTTGCGGCAAGGGTGGCAAGCCCGCCCAACGGTCAAAAATCGCAGGCAAGCGGCCTAGTCATTGGGGACGTTTTTAAACAACTAGTCATTGGGGACACTCTTGAACAGGCAACATTCAAGGAATGTCCCCGGATGCCGGCACTTAGGGACGTTCCCAAAGTGCCGGCACATAAGGAACGTCCCTAAGTGCCGACTACAGCGGCAGGCCTTGGCCGAGCATGGCTATGGCGCTCATCAGGACCAGCATGCCGGCAGCGTAGGGCAGCACCGCGCCCAGGAGTTCGGCATCCTTACCGCGCACGTGCACGGCGGCAAGACCAATGGCGAGGGTCTGCGGCGAGATCATCTTACCAGCGGCGACGCCCAGGGCGTTCAATGCGACCATCCAGTAGTCGCTCACACCCAGCGCAGTGGCGGCCTGGCTCTGAATGGGACCAAACAGCATGCCCGAGGACGTGCCCGAGCCGGTCACGAACGCACCGACTGCGCCGATCCACGGAGCCAGAATCGGGTAGAGACCGCCGGCGACCGCAATGCAAAACGCACTGATCGACGAAATCATGCCGGCATAGCCCATCACCTTGGCGCAGCCCAGTACCGAAAGCATCGTGATCACCGTCGGCGTCATCTGCTTCACAGTCGCGGCCAGCACCTCGCCCATCATGCGCGGCGAAGCGCCCTGAATGGCACCGCCGACAAACGCCGCCAGGAAAATCCAGACGCCTGGCGTGTTGATCCACGAAAACGTAAGCATACCGGGATTCTCACCGCAATACACCTGCACATGGCTCGCAAACGGCGCGAGCGCAGCATGTACAGCGGGCACCAGATTAGACGTGCCCAGCAGCAACACAAAGATCAGGATGAAGCACGACCAGGCCGAAAGCGCCGACTTAACGGTGAGCTTCTCCCCCGCCTCGATATTCATGTGAAAGCGTGCGTCCAGATGCCCCGACTTCTCGGCACGCATGGCAAGTGCAGCTGTCAGCGCGAGCGAAACGATGGATCCTACGACCACGGCCAGCTCGGGGCCCACAAACATGGCAACGACCAGAGCCGCGCCGACAAACGACACGCCGGAGAGCAACGCCACGCCGGCAACACCGTGCAGACGCTCGCCCACACTCGCGGCATTGCCCTGGTCATCGGCAACACGGCCCGCAACCAGCACAATAAATAGCGGCATCACCACAAAGAACGGTGCGAGCTGCACCAGCTGAACGGTCGCTAGGTGAAGGGAATCCAAACCCACCAGGTCGGCAACGGACACCGTGGGGATGCCGATGGAGCCGTAGGGCGTGGGCACGCCGTTGGCCAGCAGGCAGATGAGCACGGCAGGCACGGCCTCAAAGCCCAGGCCCGCGAGCATGCCGGCGGGAATGGCGACAGCGGTACCGAAGCCGGCCATGCCCTCCATAAAGCCACCGAAGCACCAAGCCACGAGCAGCGCCAGCAGACGGCGGTCGCTGCTGATGGAGGTGATCATGCTGCCGATCACGTCCATGGCGCCCGTACGAACGCACAGGTTATACGTGAACACCGCGGCGATGATCACCAGGACGATGGGCCACAGAGCCATCAAAAAACCTTCGAGCGAGGCGGTCGCGATCTGCGCTGCCGGCAGGTGCCACCATGCGAAGGCAAGCAAGCACGAAAGGACAAACGATCCGATAGCGGCCTTCCAAGCTGGCCATTTAAAGCACAGCAGCATCACGACCAGCCAAATAATCGGCACAAGAGCCAGTAAGAATGCGGCGACGTCCATAGGTAGAAGCTCCTTGGTACCGCGTGGGCGGCATCGGGGGTGTCACAAAACTTCAACAGGATACCGCACGTTTACCGACAAATTACAGCCGCCCGCCGAAATTATTGAACAATCCGTTCAAAAACACGAACGAACACCGTCGCGTCTATACTAAAGCGCAGCAATAGAAAGGACTCCGCTTTGAGCATCACGCCCCTCGATAGCATTCGCCGCGCCATCGCTCGCCGCAACGGCGTCTCCAACCCCGCTGCATCGAGAGACGGCGCCGCGAAGGCCCAGGGCGGCCGCATCGAGAACGGCCTCTTCCCTGCCTCGCACACTGCCGAGGAACTCGCACGCATCAAAGAGCTGAGTCAGCGCAACGCCGGCGGGCCCGATAGCAGCCAAGCCACACGTCGCCGGCGCGAACGCGATCGGGAGCCCGGCCCCGTCCGCCGCATGGTCAACGCTTGGTGGAACCGTCTGCTCGGCGCCGTCTACGGCGGCGGCCTCTCCATGCAGGAGGCGGAATACGAGGAGCACGCCACCAGTCGCGACTATCTTTGGAACACCCTCGGCACCGCCGTGTGGGGTTTGGCGTTTCCGCTGCTCACCATCGTGTCTACGCAACTCGTGGGCGCCGAAGAAGCAGGCAAATTCTCCATCGCCTTTGTCACCGGCACGCTCATCATGATCGCGTGCAACTACGGCGTGCGCAATTTCCAGGTCTCGGACATCGACGAAAAGACGTCCTTTGCCTCCTACCAGCTCAACCGCTGGCTTTGCGGAGCGCTCGCCCTAGGCTGCGGCCTCATGTACAGCAGCGCCCGCGGCTATGACACGCAGATGGCGACGATCGGCCTGGGCGTCTACCTGTATAAGGTCATCGACGGCGTCGCCGACGTGTACGAAGGCCGCCTGCAGCAGGCCGACAAGCTCTACCTGGCTGGCATGAGCCAAACGCTACGCTCCGTCGGCGTCATCGCGGTCTTTAGCGTGGCACTGTTCCTCACGCGCAGCATGTCCATCGCGGCCATGGCCATGGGCATTGCCGCGATCGCCTCGCTCGTGCTGGTCACCGCGCCGCTCGCCCTGCTCGAGACCGAAAAATCCCGCCGCGTGAGCCTGCGCGAGGTCGGCCACCTGTTTGTCCATTGCGCCCCACTCTTTGGCGCGCTATTCCTGTTCAACCTTATCGAGAGCATGCCCAAGTTTGTGATGGAAGGAACACTGGCCTACAAATACCAGCTGTACTTTAATGCCCTGTTTTTTCCAGCTCAGGCTATTCTGTTGAGCATTGGATTTGTCTATAAACCGCAGCTCCTGCGCTTGTCGAGCATTTGGGCTAATCCTCGCAAGCGTCGTCGCTTTGACCTGATTATTGTTGCTGTTATGGCGCTGATCGTGGTCATCACCGGCGTGTGCGCCGCATTTATGGCCGGTCCCGGCATTCCCCTCATGAGCTATATGTACGGCCTCAACTTTGAGCGCTACCGCACATTGGCGCTGCTGATGGTCGTCGCCGGCGGCATCACCGCGGCCATCGACTTTATCTACGCCATCATCACAGTGCTGCGCCACGCTGGAGACGTCACCAAGATCTACCTGATCTGCTTTGCCGTGAGCGTGGTGCTCCCGGTGATCCTGATTAAGCTGCTGGGTATGATGGGCGCTGTGGTGAGCTACCTAGCCATCATGGTCCTACTCCTGGTGCTACTGATTATCGAGTACGCCCACATCCGCCAACGCATTGAGCGCGACCGCAACCCCTACGGCGCCTAATTAGCTGCCCACGGTCACCGGAATTTGCGATGGAATCACCCCGGCTGGGGTCACATTGCGAACAATATGCATCACGCAAAACTAAGTGAGTAGACTTTTACCGAATCCCCGACCACACCGACAGAGCACAAGTCTTTGACCTGCGGTTTTATTGAGGCAAATATGTTGGGTGCTCGGCATTTCCAAAAAAGTCTACTCACTTAGCCAGAGGGCAGCCAAAAAAGAACCGCCGCGACGTCGTTTGACTCCGTTGCGACGGTTTTTCGAGCATTTTCGCGCTGTCGAGGACGCAGACGCTCCTCATTTCTAGCGCTTACCGAGCAAGAAGGCGCTACTCTCCGAAAGTAGTCAAAAAAGCCCCGTCCCAAATTAGCTACGGTAGATCGGCGGAACAAGGTTATTCGCCCGGGTTGATGTTCGCGTAGAACTCCGCCCCATCATCGAGCCGCAGGATGCCCACGCGACCGAACTCGGAGCCGGTGGCGGCGGCGCAGTCGATATCGATACGATCGGGCACACCGGCAGTGTCCTCGCCGCCCAAGCGCACGATCTGCCCGCGTCCCGATTCCTCATCGAGCCCCGCCAGACCACCGACCTCGCAATAGCGCCCAAGCGATACCGTAGGCGTGTGGCCGCTCACCACGACCGGGCCCTTGCCCTCGGCAGAAAGCAGCCCGGTCGGCACATCCCAATAGCCGTGACGAATCCATAGCAGGTCATCGGACGACTGCACCGCGAGCATCTGCTGCAGCAGCTCGCGATCGGCACCCACCGCTCCGACGCCGTCGCCGCAATCGACACCATGCTCAAGCAAAAACGCACGCGCCGCCTCGGTCTGAATGCCGGCGTGCACCAGCAGGTACGGCCGCTCGGCAGTCTCGACCACCGCGTAGAGCGGCAGCGCGGCCATCCATCGCACGAGCTCCTCGTATGCCTCAAATTCCATGTCGTTGAGCTGCTCGCGCGTCGTCCAGCCACCGTTGATATCCCAGGTCTCGGCATCGAGCGGATCCTGGCCAATGATGGCATCGAGCATGATCTGCTCGTGATTGCCCTTGAGCACGCGGGCGTTGGGCAGCGAGCGCACGAGCTTAATAACGCCGACCGGATCGGGCCCGCGATCGATCATGTCGCCCAGCACGTACAGCGTGTCGTCGGACGTCAACGAGATCTTAGACAGGGCCTCGTCAAGCGCACGCACGTGCCCGTGAGCATCAGATGTCACATAGATCGCCATGGTACGCCTCTCCTTGCATTGCGGCCGAAGCCCGGTGCCGCAACTAAAACTTCAAGTTGAACTTAAACGTTACCCATTGTACTCCGTTGCAATAAAGCTGGAAAGGGTTTCCGAGCAGAGGCAAAGACGGCAGCCGTCTATGACGATATCGCGCACGCCCGCAATCCAACCCCATAAACCCACCATCTTTGGGTACAAATAACCACAGACAACTGACCGTGCCACGCCAACCACCCAGGAGCGGACACTATCCATGAACCAGATCCTTCTCTTTATCGGCCTCGTCATCATTTTGTGCCTGACCATCAAACCCGTCGGCAAAAAACTCCCCTTCCCCACCCTGCTCATCTTTATCGCGCTGGGCATGCTGTTGGGCGTCAACGGCCCGGCGCACATCGACTTTAGCGACTACGCGCTCACCGAAACCGTCTGCAGCACGGCGCTGCTGTTCATCATGTTCTACGGCGGCTTTAACACCAACATCGACCGCGCCAAGCCCGTCGCCGTGCCCGCGGTGTTGCTGAGCACGCTCGGCGTCGTCATCACCGCAGGCATCACCGGCGTGTTCGCCCACTTTGTGCTGGGCTTCGACTGGATCGGCGGCCTGCTGCTGGGATCAGTCGTGGCATCCACCGACGCGGCCAGCGTCTTTAGCGTTCTGCGCGAGCACAGCCTGTCGCTGAGGGGCGGCACCGACTCGCTGCTCGAGGTCGAATCGGGCTCCAACGACCCCGTCGCCTACATGCTCACCGCCGTGCTCGCCACACTCGCGGCCGGCGGCGACATCAACATTCCCGCACTGCTGACCAAGCAGATTATCCTGGGCGTGGGCCTGGGCCTCGTCATCGGCTGGGCGGCGGGCCGTCTGATTGAGCGCGCGCATGCAACAGCCGAGGGAGCGCAGACCATCTTCTTGTTCGCCGTGGCCATCGTCGCCTACGCGCTGCCGAGTTACCTGGGCGGCAACGGCTTTTTCGCCGTGTACCTGGCAGGCATTGTGCTGGGTGCGAGCGACATCACCGGCAAGGTCGAGATGGCGCACTTCTTTGACACCCTCACCGAGATGGCAGAGATGACCATCTTCTTCTTGCTCGGCCTGCTCGTAACGCCCGCGCGCCTGCCGCAGATGCTGCTGCCGGGCCTGGCGCTCATGGCGTTTATGCTCTTTGCGAGCCGCCCCATCGCTGTCGGTCTGCTGTTGGCGCCCTTTAAGACAAACCCCCGCCAGGTCGCGCTCGTAACCTGGGCGGGCCTGCGCGGAGCAGCTTCGGTCGTCTTTAGTCTCTTTGCCGTGGTGGCCGGCGTTCCCGGCGGACACGACCTATTTGACCTGGTGTTTGTGATTGCCGTGTCGAGCATTGTGGTGCAGGGCTCGCTGCTGCCGGCGGTGGCGAAGAAGCTCGATATGATCGATGCGACCGGCGACGTGCGCCGCACCTTTAACGACTACCGCGACGAGGACGGCATGTCGTTTGTAAAGCTCAAGGTGTGCGCTGGACATCCGTTTGCCGGACGCTCGCTCGCGGACATTGGCAGCGCCACAAATATGCTCGTGGTCCTGGTGCTGCGCGACGGGGCGCACCCGGTACTGCCCAATGGCGACACCGTGATCCAGGAAGGCGATCTGCTGGTGATGGCCGCGCCGACGTTTGAAGAGCGTACCGAAGTTACGCTGCGCGAGGTCACCGTGACTCCCCACGGTCGCCTGGCCGGCCAGCGCCTGTGCGATGTGCCGCAAGGCAAACATCCGTTTATTGTGGTGATGCTCAAGCGCGAAGGCCAAACGATCATCCCCGACGGCAACACCCTAATATACGCCGGCGACGAAGCCGTCATCGCCACGCTAGCATCGTAGTGACTAGGAGGTAGCTACTTTAGGACGAAGAGATCAAGCACCTAGGAACCTCATGTCTTCGCTCGCAGATTTGGATTTGCCTGAGGAGTAAAGCACCCCTCCCCCATGTAACCATCCTGTAAATCATAGCGACGCACTCGAGTTTTACCGTGATGCGGTCGCGCCTGGCGCTCCACTGTGCTAAAGTAACCCGAACGTCCAAACGACTACAAGGGGGAACTAGAAGATGGCACGTGTGCACAACTTCTCAGCTGGCCCGGCAGCGCTGCCCACAAGCGTGCTCGCCGAGATCGCCGACGAGATGATGGACTACCGCGGTTGCGGCATGTCCGTGCTCGAGATGAGCCATCGATCTAGCATGTACCAGCAGATCATCGACGACGCCGAGGCAACCCTGCGTCGCCTGCTGAGCATCCCCGACAACTACCGTGTCCTGTTTTTGCAGGGCGGCGCCACGCTGCAGTTTGCGGGCATCCCCATGAACCTCATGCGCCGCGGCCGCGCCGGCTACATCGTGACCGGCAACTTTGCCAACAAGGCATACAAGGAGGCCGCCAAGTACGGCGAGGCCGTGCTGCTCGCGAGCTCCGAGGACACCAACTTCGACCGCATCCCCGACATGGCCGACATCAACGCGCGCATTGCCGCCGAGGCCGCGAGCGACGGGCTCGACTACGTTTACATCTGCCAGAACAACACCATCTTTGGCACCATGTACCACGAGCTGCCCGCTTGCGGCGACGTACCGCTGGTCGCAGATGTCTCGAGCTGCTTTCTGTCGCAGCCGCTCGATGTTGAGCGCTACGGGCTCATCTACGCCGGCGCGCAGAAAAACGCCGGCGCCGCGGGCGTGACCGTGGTTATCGTGCGCGACGACCTCATCGCCGACGGCCCCGCCTTTGCGCGGGCGCCGCAGTACATGGACCTTAAGACCCAGGCCGCCAAGGGCTCCATGCTCAACACGCCCAACACCTTTGGCATCTACGTGTGCGGCAAGGTGTTCCGGTGGGTCGAGGAGACCGGCGGACTTGCCGCCATGGCCGAGCGCAACTGGGCCAAGGCCAACCTGCTCTATGACCTGCTCGAGCACAGTGTGCTGTTCCATGGCACCACGCAGGCCGACAGCCGCTCCATCGCCAACGTCACCTTCCGCACCGGCGACGCCGAACTCGACGCGGCCTTTGTCGCAGGCGCGGCCGAGCACCAGATTCAAAACGTCAAGGGCCATCGTCTGGTAGGCGGCATGCGCGCCAGCGTCTACAACGCCGTAACCATGGAAGACGTGCAGGCACTGGCCTCGTACATGAAGGACTTCGAAACGCAGCGTAGTTTGAGCCCGCGATCTAACTAGCCCGCAACGCGCGGGCCGACCAGCCACTTCAAACCACCTGTTTAAACCAAACCTGCTAAGGAGTTTTTCATGCGCAAGATTAAGACCATCGACGACATCACCAAGGACGGCAAAGTCGAGTTTGGCGAGGGCTACGAATTTGTGAGCACCGCCGAGGAGGCCGACGCCATCCTGATGCGCTCGACTGACCTGCACGGCTACGAGCTGCCCGAGGGCATCCGCGCCATCGCCCGCTGCGGCGCCGGCGTCAACAACATCCCCGTCGAGGAGTACGCCAAGAAGGGCGTCGTCGTCTTTAACTCCCCCGGTGCCAACAGCAACGCCGTTAAGGAGCTCGTCCTAGGCATGCTGGTGCTCTCGAGCCGCGGCGTGGTGCAATCGATGAACTGGGTGCGCGACAACGCCGACGACCCCGAGATCCAGGTCGACGCCGAGAAGGCCAAGAAGGCCTTTGTGGGCCGCGAGCTCAAGGGCAAGCGCATCGGCGTCATCGGTCTGGGCAACGTAGGCTCCAAGGTCGCCAACGCCTGCGTCAATCTGGGCATGGACGTCTACGGCTACGATCCGTTCATTTCCGTTGAGCACGCGTGGGTGCTGAGCCGCGAGGTGCAGCGCGTGGGCACGCTCGAAGATCTCTGCCGCGGCTGTGATTACCTCACGGTGCACGTGCCCAGCAAGGCCGACACCATCGGCATGATCAGCACCGAGCAGATCAACCTGCTGGCCCCGGACGCCGTGCTCATCAACTACGCACGCGAGACCATCATTGACGAGGACGCCGTTGACGCCGCCCTGCGCGAGGGCAAGCTGAGCTGGTTTAGCTGCGATTTTGCCACGCCCAAGACCGTCAAGATGCCCAACACGTTTATCACCACGCACTCGGGCGCCGGCACTGGCGAGGCCGAGGCCAACTGCGCCGACATGGCCATCAGCGAGCTTAAGGATTACCTGGAGAACGGCAACATCGCGCACAGCGTCAACTACCCAACCTGCAGCATGGGCAAGGCGCGCGCCGCAAGCCGCATCGCCTGCCTGCACGCCAACGTGCCCAACATGATCGGTCAGATCACGGCAATCCTGGCCAAGGACAATGCCAACGTGCAGCGTATGACCAACGAGTCTGCCGGCGAGAACGCCTACACCATGTTCGACACCGACGAGCACCTGGACAGCAGCACCATCGAGGCGCTCAAGCAGATTCCGTCGATGTATCGCGTGCGCGTGATCAAATAGCGCCGGCTGATCTGACGGGCAGTTCCCCATGTGGCCTGCCCGTTACTGACATTGAATGCCCGCGGGGGCGCCTTTCGCACGAGAGGCGCCCCCGTTTTTGTGAGCGCTCCATTAAATGCACCGAGCCGCTTCTTGACATACAATTTGTATGTTGACCTAACTATCTGTGAGGTGCCTATGGTTGATACAGATTTTGCTTGGCGGCTTACGCAAGGGCTCGTGCGGATCGACAGTTCCGACCCAGGTGCGTATGAGGGCGAGATTGAACGCTATATCAAAGTGTTGGTTGAGGCTCAATTGGAGCGGTTGAGTCATCCGGTGCTCCATGCCGTGCAGGTTGAGGAACTCGAGGTGCTGACCGGACGCCGCAATCTCATGGTCACCGTGCCCGGTTTGAGCGACGAGCCACGGCTCGTCTACATCTGCCACATGGATACAGTCACCTTGGGCGACGGCTGGGACGCGGACATTACGCCGCTCGGGGCGGTCGTGCGCGACGGCAAGCTCTACGGCCGCGGCGCCTGCGATATGAAGGGTGGCCTGGCCTGTGCCATTGCCGCACTGGTCCATACGCTCGAGCGCGTGGCGGCGGATGGCGCGCTGCCCCGCCGCGGCTTTTCGCTCATCTGCTCGGTCGACGAGGAAGACTTTATGCGAGGCTCCGAGGCAGCCATCGATGCCGGCTGGGTCGGTTCGCGCGAATGGGTGCTGGACACCGAGCCCACCGACGGACAGATCCAGGTGGCGCACAAGGAGCGTACGTGGTTCGAGATTGAAATGGATGGCGTGACGGCGCATGCAAGCCGGCCCTGGAAGGGCGCGGATGCCGTCGCCGCCATGGCCGAGGTCGTGTGTTCGCTCCGTCGCGCGTTTGTGGCGCTGCCCGCGCACGATGAGCTGGGGCCTTCGACCATCACGTTCGGCCAAATCGAGGGCGGATATCGCCCCTACGTCGTACCCGACCGCGCCAAAGTCTGGGTCGACATGCGCCTGACCCCGCCGACCGATACGGCCGCCGTAACGCGCATGGTAGAGCAGGCCATCGCCGTCGCCGAAGCCGCCATTCCCGGTTGCCACGGCAGCTACGTCGTGACGGGCGACCGCCCCGCCATCGAGCGCGACCCAAACTCTCCCCTTCTAGCAGCGCTCAAGCGTGCCGCCGATGACGTGACGGACGCGGACACGACCGTTGGCTTCTTTACCGGCTACACCGACACCGCCGTCATTGCCGGCAAGACAGGTAACCGCAATTGCATGAGCTACGGTCCCGGGTCGCTCGCGCTCGCGCACAAGCCCAACGAATATGTGCCCCACGCCGATATCGTTCGTTGTCAGCAGGTGCTAATCGCGCTCGCCGATAACGTGCTCTGGGACGCGAGCGGCCAAGTTGGGGCATAATAAGCCGCGAACAAACCGACTCGCGCGTTAGGACCGCCCATGAAAGCACTTCCGTTTCCCTGCATCCGCCCGGCTCAGGACCGCGTGCTCGAGGCGCTGCCTGCAATGGGCAGCATCCTAAGCGGCAACGATGCCCTGCGCGGAGCCATTGCCGATGGTCTGATGCTCAAGGACCCGGGTGCGGCGTATTACGTGTACGAATGCTCGGGCGAGCCGGGACGTGTGACGGGTGTCGTGGCGATCTGCCCGACGAGTGTACTTGCGGGCGGCAAGGGCGATGCCAGCGCCGACGTGGCCGCCGCCGCGCGCGCGATCGCCGAACTCAAAGTTCAGCCGCGCCCCGTGTCGCTCGCCTACGAGGCGTCGCCCGTCATGGACATCATCCTGGGCGCTGCCAAAGAGGGCGCCTCGCTCTACGCCGTCACCGACCCCGCGGGCATTACGCACCGCGTGTGGGAGGTCAAGCGCGAGGACGCTGTTGCCGCCATCCGTGCCATGCTCGACCAAGTACCAGAGCCGGCACTGGCCGACGACCCCGCCTACGCTGCCGCGCTGGCCGGGGCGTCGCAGCTGCTGGCCGATGAGGCCCGTGCCGCCGGAACGTACACCGGCAAGGAGCCGTTCAACTTTGCCGTAGCTGCGCTCTTCCCCGCCGCGCAGGTCAGCGGCGGCGCGCCGCAGGTTCCGACGGGTCTGCTCACGCACCAAGTCGCGCGGTTCTAGCAAGACCAGACCGTCCAGCACAAAAATCGGCAGCTCAACAAACAGGGGGCGGAGATGCAGCAGGTACATGCATCTCCGCCCCTTTTGCGTCGAGAAGTTATGCCGGCGACCCGTGCCGCCACGCTCACGTTATCCCCGCTGCGGGCCTGCTGCCGCCACGAGCGGTTCAAGCCCCAGCTCGCGTGCGTAATCCTCCTGCGTAAAAATCTCAATCAGCTCAAACGTGTCGGATTCGTCGTCAAACGCAAAGTGCAGCACCGCGCAGTTGCCCGGCACGCGATCGCGCTCGTCGGCCGCCGCACCCTTCACGTGATCCATAAACTCCTTGATGGCCGAGCCATGGCTTACCGCGAGCACGCACGTATGGTCCGGACGCTGCATAAGCTCGATCAGCGTCGCCACCATGCGCTCGCGCACTTGCATCTGGCCCTCGCCGCCAAACTGGCAATAGAAGTCGCGCCACGGGCGCTCGGGCATAAGCATCACGCGCTCGGCCTCAAAGTCGCCAAAGAACCACTCGCGCAGACCGTCCAGGCGCTCGTACGCCAAGCCCGGCCACAAGTTGGCGATAGTCTGCTCGGTGCGATGAAGCGTGGAGGTGTAGGCATGATCGGGCTCAATGCCACGCGCACGTAAAAACATGCCGGCGCGCGCCGCCTGGTCGCAACCCAACTGCGTAAGCGGCGAGTCACTCCACCCCTGAATGATACGCTTAAGGTTGAATATCGTCTGTCCATGACGGACCAGATACAGATCTTTATTCATAGGGGTCCTTTCGTTCGTTACCAACCCAAGAGCGAAAACGCCCCGTCGCAATAGCCAAAATGAAGCACGGCACCGTTGTCGGGTAGTTCCCCCTCGCCAGTCACATACTCAAGAAACTCCTGGCAGGCTGAGCCATGGGAAACCGCCAGCACGCAGTCGTGCTGCGGCCTGGCCATGATGCGGGACAGCGCCGCGACCATGCGCGACTGAAGCTGCACTTCCGACTCGCCGCCAAAGGCCACCGGATAATCGCCCCAGGGCTGCGGCGGCATCTCGCGATTTGATGTGCCCTCCAGCGAGCCAAAATGCCACTCACGCAGGTCATCGACCAGCTCAATGGAACGGCCCTCGCCAACGATAAGCTCGGCCGTATGCCGCGCCCGGCCCAACGGCGAGGAATACACATGGTCAAAGGCCACGCCGCGCGCCTCAAACGCCGCGCGCGTCGCCAGCGCCTGCTCGCGTCCGCGCGCCGTAAGCGGCGAATCGTGCCAGCCCTGCAAAATGCTCTGCACATTGAGCTCAGTCTGCCCATGCCGCACCAAATACAGATCTGCCACACACCCTCCCCTCGTACCACCACAAAGGGGACAGGAGCCTTTGTGGTGATTTTGCCGCCGGATTGCACCGCAACGACGCACAACTACAGCAGCACGTCGGCAAGCGGACGCTTGGGTACGTGGTGCACCCGCGCCTCGTCGCGCCAATAATTGATGGAGCCGTCGGGGTTGGAATCGATCGCATCGATCACCTGTGTCTCGGCCGGAACGCCAAACGCCATGATCAGCTTGAGCTCATACTTGTCGTTATCGAGCCCCATGGCATCGATCGCGTGGGGCGTAAAGGCCTTGAACATGCAGGCTGCCACCTCGGGCGTGGCGCTGCGGGCGGCGAGCATCATCGTCTGCGCGGCAATGCCCGTGTCGACCTCGGTAATGGGAGCGGCGGGCTTGCCCGGAACGGCGCGCTCGGCCAAAATCGCGATGTAGCCGGTCGGGCGCTCACCCTCGGCAGGACCCGGCCAATCCTTAAGCGCACCGGCCCACGCGAGCTCATCAAATACGCGCGCGCAATCCTCGGCATCGCTCACCACATGAAAACGAAGACGCTGAGCATTGGCACCACAGGGAGTCAGGTGAGCCAGCTCTGCCAGCTCGAGCAAAAACTCACGCGGCACGCGCATGGACTCGTCAAAACGGCGGCACGTACGGGCACGACGGACCAGCGCATCAAACGCTTCCAAGCCGAGCTTTTCGCAACCCTGCTCTGCCATCGATTCGACACTCGACGGCGCCTCGGGAACTGCTTCGTTCATAGGGACCCCCAATACAAGCCAATTGTCCTTAGGAAAATCTAACCTAAAACGTAGGCAATAACGAACAGGGCTGCAATGTTCTACACCTGTTGAATAGAAAATCGCAACGTGGGGAACAACGGAAACAATTCGGGGCCTTTGGGTTACGTTTCGCCCTCTCCGACCCATACGCCAGCGCCTTTAGGCGATACTGGTTGTAACGATCAAGGCTTACGCCGCACGGAAAGGAGACATTATGGGCATCTTTAAGAACGATGACCAAAAATCGAGCCAGTTTGGATTTGACGAGAAAAGCATGGCGGGCAAAGCCGTCAAGGCCGTGCGCTGGATTTACGCCATCACGGGCGTCTTAGCGCTCATTGCTGGTATCGCGCTGCTTTTTGCACCCGCCAAGTCCCTCGTCTTTTTGACGACTGTCCTGGGTTTTTACTTTGTAATCACTGCTGCCATCAGGCTGTTCACTGCCATTTTTGAGCCGCTGCTGCCCACCGGCTGGCGCGTGACGAGCATCATCTCCAACCTACTCATTATCTTGGGCGGCGCCATAATCCTGCGCAACCAGGCCTTCTCGACCGCGACGCTCACCACGATGGTGGTTATCGTGGCCGGCTTTGGCTGGATTGTCGAAGGTGTCATGTCCATTCTGGAGTCCGAGCTTTCGTCCAACCGCGCCCTCGCCATCCTGAGCGGCGCACTCTCCATCATCGCCGGCATGTTCGTGTTTATCTATCCGCTGTGGTCGGCCAAGATGCTCGTCATCTTTAGCGGCGCCGCACTGCTGGTGTTTGGCGTAACGCTGATTGTTCGTGCTACTCAATTTGGCAAACTGGTGCACTAGATGCCACGAACGCTCTTTATTGATGCAGACGCCTGCCCGGTCACGCGCGAGTCGATTGACTGCGCGCGGCGGGCGGGCGTCGCCGTTGTTATCGCCGGCAACAGCACGCAAAACCTAGAACGGCACATTCGCCGCGACGACCCGCGCGATGCTGAGCACGCGCGACGCGGATTTTGGGTCACGACGCTCGATGTGAGCGTTGGCGCCGACAGCGCCGACTTTGCCATTGTCGAACGCCTGCAGGCGGACGACGTAGTCGTGACGCAGGACATTGGCTTGGCGAGCATGGTGCTCGGGCGCGATGCCGCCGCCATCGGCGTGCGCGGGCGCGTCTACGATAAGGCGACCATCGACATGCAACTGTTTATTCGCCACGAGGAAAAGAAGGTGCGCCGCGCCGGCGGTCGCACTCGCGGTCCGGCGGCATTTACCAGCGAAGACCGGGCCCGCTTTAAGCGCAACCTCACCGAGCTGCTGCGCTAACCAAGGTAGATTTTTGGGACATGCCTAAAAATCTACCTTTTTGTTTTGGCAGCGGGGAATGCCCTGGTCACAGGGGTAGATCGTAAGACATGTCCCAATAATCTACTTAAAGGCCAACGGCGGATAGGATAAGGCCCCAGCCGGCGCCGATGACGTACATCATGACCAGGAACACGACGTTTTCGCGGGCGCTGCGGTTGGTGCGGAACAGCACCAGGTAGCCCACGCCGGCAGAAATGAGCGTGCCGGCGAGCATCGGGGCCAGCTGCAGCGCGCCTTCCAGGTACAGTTGCGTGATGACGACGCTGGCCGAGCAGTTGGGAATCAGGCCGACAAGCGCCGAGCCCAGGACCGCAAGCGTCTCGTTGCCGCGCAGGAACTGCTCGATCGCCGACTCGCCAAAGGTCTCGAGCACGGCGACCAGAATCAGCGTCACCAGGAAAATGAATACCGACACCTGCACGGTATGCGAGATCGCGCTGCGGATGATCGACACGATGGGCGCGCCCTCGTAGGAGTGGCTGTGGTCGTGGTGGCGCTCGTGCTCGTCCGCGTGACCATGATCGTGGCTGTGGTCGTGCCCGTGCTCGTCCTCATCCTCGTTACAGCCGCAATGATCGCGTTCGCACAGCTCGTGGATGTGATCAGCACTTACGCCCGCCTCGGCCACTTCATCAATGATGTCGCCCCCGGTATGGTCGTCGTGCGCGCAGTTCACATGAGCCGGATTGGCAGCGGTCCCCAGCACGGTACGGCGAATCGCCGCATGCGCGCGGGCATTACGACGAAGGCCGCGGATAGCCGCATCCACGATAAAGCCCGTGACCAGCGCGATCAGCGCCTTCGAGGCGAGCAACATCGCCATGGTCTGCACGGGAACTTGCTCGGCGAGCAACAGCGGCAGCATCTCATCGGAGGTCGAAAGGAACACCGCCACCAACGTGCCCAAGGTCACGACACGACCGGCGTACAGCGTTGCCGCCATTGCCGAAAAGCCGCACTGCGGCACCATGCCCAGCAACGAGCCAACCACGGGACCCGCGGCGCCGGCGCGCTTGATGGCGCCGTTAACGCTGTCGCCCGCGACGTGCTCCAGGGTCTCGAGGGCCAAATATGTCACCAATAAGAACGGTACCAGCGAGAGCGTGTCCTTGCCGGCGTCGAGCAGAATATCAATCAGCAAATCCATGACGGATGGAACCTTTCGTGTCTTTCGGCAGCATTGTAAAAGTCCTAGCGGTCAACTAGGGTATTGTAGTTGTCCTAGGCGCGATGCCAATAGTTGCCCATGGTAAACTATCATCTCGCCACATCTTAATGACACTGAGCCGCACGACGCGGCCCATCCAAGGAGCAGTTGTATGAACGTTTCACAAGCACTCGAATACGAGCGCCAGCCGTTTATTCCCATGTTTATCTATGGCGATCACGGCGCCATGGAATCCGAGCGCCAGAAGGGCGAGGAGGCCCTTAAGGTGCTCGAAACCGAGTACTTTACCGCCGAGGGCGACCCCAGCTTCGACTTTGCCACCGTGCGCGACCTGGCTGACCGCAACCGCGACCTGTGCGACCAAATTGGCGAGGCACGCCTGCGCAACGTGACGCCCGCGACGCTTTCGCGCGGCCTGTCCGATGCCGACACCTGCGCCGCCATCGGCAAGATGCAAAAGCGTACCGCTGCGTCCGTCATGCGCGAAATCCGCGGCGACCGCGACGCGCTCGGCGTGGCGTACGCCCGCAAGCCTATCCAGGGCACGGTGCTCGGCATCGACATCGAGACCACCGGACGTGCGCCCGAGCGCGGCTACATTATCAACGTGGGCTGGGAGATCATGGAGCTCACCAGCGACGCCGTCCCGCACGACGCCGAGGCACACTACTGCGGCCTGCCCGATATCTACCGCGGCGAGGATGTGCCGTTGTCGAATATCCACCACATCACCTGGGACGACATCGACGGAAAGGAGCCGTTCCGCGAGAACAAGGAGCTGCAGAAGCAGCTGCTCAAGCTCATGAAGAAGTACCCGTACATGGCACACAACGCCGCGTTTGAGGACAGCTGGTTCAAGATTCACCTGGACGGTTACGCCGAGGCACGCCGCGCCGGCAAGATCATCGTCATCGATTCGCGCCAGATCTGCCGCAGCTTGGACGCCGATGTGCGCTCGCTCCCCCGCGAGTCCGCGCCCGCCGCGCTCGAGAACTGGGCGCGCCGCCGTGGCACCCTCGCCGCCGACGCCAACGAGCAGCACCTGGGCCTCGACGACACCGACCTCATGCTCCGCACCGTCCAAGCCGAGTTCAACCTCAAGAACCTGTTTGACAAGTAGAAACGTCTACGACAAACTCCGGCGTAGATCACGGGCGGCCTCGCAGCGGGAAACCCCGCAGCGGGGCCGCCCTACGTTCCACAAATAAACCTGCCATCACAAATTCTGAACACTCATTGCGAACGATTTCGGCCAATTCCCGACACGTAATTCGTTGTCGGATGGTGATGCATCACTATCAAATGTGCAGCAATTGAGTATTTCTATGCTATAGCCGAGCTGCGAAAACGTTTATTTAGGGCATACCAACTCATAAATGCGTCAAGCTTTTGGACAGCATTTGGTTAGACCTCTAAAACGGCTTTTCCACTCAGCGCCGTCAACACGGCATTAGCTGACACGATATATACCATGAGTATCGTATTGTCACATACCACTGCAAAAGCGGTCTACCAGGCCGCGCATTCGGTGTCTGCGAAAGGCATCGAGTCCTGTAACCCTACCGCGATTTACGAATCATGTCCCACCGTAACGCTCCTTGACGCAGCCGCAGAATGGCTCACCAAACATGATGTTTCCCTCGATGCAAATGATTGCCTCGAGGTGATGGTGTTTCATCGCAGGAATGCGCGCTATGCAATGAACTGTCAATGCCACGTGTCTTCAAAACGATTCTCGAACTCACGCTTTATAGAGCTCAAAGATGGCATCTTCATTGTTGGCGTTGAGCTTTGCGCACTTCAGGCCGCCGCCTATCTTTCTTTTCGCGAACTAGTGGAGTACTACTTTGAACTGTGCGGCGCTTATTCCCTTGGAACCGACTCTTCCACCTCCTATACCGAGCGTTTCGCGCTCACCTCGACCGAGAGGTTAAAGCAGTTCTTTAATTCCATTACCAGATGCGACGGTCTGGCCCTTGCCCGAAAGGCGATCCAATGTGTACGCGACGGATGCCGGTCTCCCATGGAAACGGCATTTGTCATGATGCTAACGCTGCCCAAAAGCGAAGGAGGGCTTGGTATTAAGGGAATTGAGACCGATTACGAGGTGCAGGTCACCACTGCCGCAAAGAATCTCACGAGACGCAAAAAGTTCTTTATGGATGCGTATCTAAAGAAATCTCGCACAGACATTGAATACAACGGTTTTTATCATGACGCGGAAGAAGACCGCGCCATCGATGAGGAGCGCAAGAATGCACTTGCGTCCATGGGGTACGGAATCATCACCGTCAGCCGTTATTCCTTTATGCATGCCAGCTCTTTTGTTAGGGTCATGGAAGCAATCCAGCGGAAAGAGGGCGTACGCCCCTCGCGTCTGCCAAAAGACTTTCAAATCATGCAAGAGGACCTGAGACAGTTTGTGCTCAGAAGGTTTATAGAAGAGAAAAAGCGAATTCAGAAGCAGCTTCGCCAGGATTCCGAAGAGCGCCAACGAATCGACCTCGAAAAAGCAACACTCGAAGGCATCACGCTGGATGACCCGACAATTAATGAAGTTCCGGCAATCGATGACATGCAGACTGTCGAATCCGACAGCCCATCATTTGCCCAAACAAGCAGTCTCGCGCCCGAGGGCAGGGTCTTCGGGGCCGGAGACTAGGCCGGCTAACAAGGTGGGTACCCTATCGACGTGCAAAATTGCGAGTATTCAGCAGGGTCGGGTGTCTATCACCCTCGAGTGGATCCAAATGTGGAGCGAAATCACTCTTGCGTGAGAGCGTTAGGCAACATTTGAGGAAGAACTCATCGGATTAACGCCCTAAGATAACTCTTGAACTGCATTATATGACCTGCAATAAATTAGCGGACCCCCTATAGTTGCAGAATACTCCATTTTTTGCACGGCACGAGGGTACCCACCTTGGCATCGACTATCAAAAAACGCTCAGTCCGGGATCTCGTCCACTATTCCCCATCATTTTGTACAACGAATTACCTGAACGTCATTGACATATGAACATGCACTCATATAATCGAAAGTAAATTATATGAGCGCATGTTCATATGAAAGGATATTGCAATGAGCATCCGCGTTGATGAAACGAAACCCGACACCGAGGCCACCGAGCCAGTGATCCCCACCACCTGCTCGCCCGAGGACCTTCCCGACGAGGAGCTTCTCTACGACCTCGCCGACCTGTTCAAGGTCTTCAGCGACACCACGCGTATCAAGATCCTCTACGCCCTCATGGGCCGCGAGCTCTGCGTGGCAGACATCGCCGAAGCGACCGAAACCTCGCAGTCGGCAGTATCGCACCAGCTGCGCACGCTTAAGCAGTCGCACCTGGTCAAGTTCCGCCGCGACGGGCGCAATATCCTCTACTCGCTCGCCGACGACCACGTCTACACCATGCTCAACCAGGGCATGAGCCATATCTGCGAATAGCAACCAACCACGGTACCAGCGCGGCCTGCACCCAAGCCGCAAAAACGGGAAAGGAACCCACCATGAAAAAGCAGTATAAGCTCGACGAGATCGACTGCGCCAACTGCGCACGTGAGCTTCAGGACGAGCTGGCCAAGCTCGAGGGCGTCAAATCCGTGTCCGTCAACTTTATGACCCAGAAGCTGACGCTCGAGGCCGATGATGCTGAGTTCGACGAGGTACTCAACCGCGTTGTTGAGTTTACGGCCGACGCCGAGCCGGACTGCGAGATCATTCTCTAGCCCAGGTTTACGCCAACCTGCAAGGCCGCGCTTGCCGCGGCCTTTGCTCGCGAAATTATATGAGCGAGTGTTCATTCATTCAAATGGGAGGATACGAGTCATGGCCACCGCCGACCCCAAAAAGAAAAAGAAGAAGCGCAAGAAAAAAGAATCACTCGAGCATAAGCGCAACCGCATCCTGGTAGCGCTGGGCATTTTTGCCGTGGTGTACGCCCTCGATGAGCTCGGCACCCTCACTGCCGCATTCGGCACCCCGGGCGACATCTACGCCAGCTTTGTGCTGTTCCTCGTGCCGTTTTTGATTGCCGGCTACGACGTACTGCAAAAGGCATTCAATAACATCCGCCGCGGCAAGGCCTTCGACGAGAGCTTCCTCATGGCCGTCGCGACCATCGGCGCGTTTGCCATGGTGCTCTTCCCCGATACCGACCCGCACATGGCCGAAGGCGCCGCCGTCATGCTGCTCTACCAGGTCGGCGAGCTGTTTCAGGCGTACGCCGTGGGCAAGAGCCGCAAGTCGATCAGTGCCATGATGGACATCGCGCCCGACTACGCTAACGTCGAGCAGCCCGACGGCACACTCGAGCAGGTCTTCCCCGATGACATCGCCGTCGGCACCGTGATCGTGGTCAAGCCCGGTGAGCGCGTGCCTATCGACGGCGTCATCGTCGAGGGCGAAACCCAGCTCGACACCGCCGCTCTCACGGGCGAGTCAATCCCCCGCCCCGCCAAGTCCGGCGACGACATCATCAGCGGCTGCATCAACATGACGGGCCTCATCCACGTGCGCACCACCAAGCCCTTTGGCGAGTCCACCGTCGCACGCGTCCTGGAGCTCGTGGAAAATGCCAGCGAAAAGAAGGCGCGCACCGAGAACTTTATCACGCGCTTCGCCCGCGTCTACACGCCCGCCGTCACCGGCGCTGCCGCGGTACTCGCGCTCGGCGGCGGCTTGGTCACCGGCGCCTGGTCCGACTGGATCCTGCGCGGCCTGACCTTCCTGGTCGTCAGCTGCCCGTGCGCGCTCGTGATTAGCGTCCCGCTCAGCTTCTTTGGCGGCATTGGCGGCGCATCCAAGCTGGGCGTCCTCATCAAGGGTTCTAACTACCTCGAGACGCTCGCCGATGTGGACACCGTCGTCTTTGACAAGACCGGCACGCTCACCAACGGCACGTTCTCGGTGGTCGCGGTGCACCCCGAGGCTGGCTATACCGAGCAGTCGTTGCTCGAGGTCGCAGCCCTTGCGGAGTCGTTCTCCGATCACCCCATCGCGCAGTCCGTGCGTGTCGCCTACCAGGGCGAGGTCGACCCCAAGCGCGTAAGCGACTCCACCAACGACGCGGGCCATGGCGTGACGGCAACCATCGACGGCAAGCACGTCGTCGTTGGCAACGCAAAGATGCTCGCCGCGGCCGGAGTCGAAGCGCCCGATTGCGAGGTCGTCGGAACAATTCTGCATGTGCTCGTTGACGGCGTGTACGCCGGCCACATCGTGATTGCAGACACCGTCAAGGCCGATGCTGAGCAAACGATTCGCGACCTACACGCCGCCGGCGTCAAGCGCACCGTCATGCTCACGGGCGACCGCGAGGAGGTTGCGGCGTCTGTGACCAAGCAACTCAGTCTCGACGAGTTCCACGCGCAGCTGCTGCCGGGCGATAAGGTCGAGCGTGTTGAGGCGTTGCTCGCGGGCGAAAGCGGCAAGGGCAAGCTCGCTTTTGTCGGCGACGGTATCAACGACGCACCCGTGCTTACCCGCGCAGACGTTGGCATCGCCATGGGCGCTATGGGCTCGGACGCCGCAATTGAGGCGGCGGACGTCGTGCTCATGGATGACAAGCCGTCCAACATCTCCCGCGCGATCCGCGTGGCGCGCAAGACCATGTCGATTGTTTGGCAGAACATCATCTTTGCGCTGGGCATTAAGTTGCTGATTCTGGTGCTTGCGGCACTGGGCATCGCCAACATGTGGCTTGCTGTGTTCGGCGACGTGGGCGTGGCGATCATCGCCATCCTGAACGCCATGCGCGCGATGGGTGTCAAGAACCTGTAGCACTCGTGGTCCCTCCGGCCGGGGCCGGGCTTGGTTTTGAAAACGTCCTCACGCATGAGGCCCGCCTTTCCTGCTCCTGCGGAGCAACGGAAAGACGGGCCTCGCGCTGCGGAGTGTTTTCAAAACCAAGCCCGACCCCGGCCTACGGTGACGTTGCTGATGGTTCTTGGGCATCGCTTGCTGGCAGGGTTCCTTTGCTGAAATGGACTTGGCCGAAAGGGCCGCTGGTCCCAGTCGCTGGTTCGCGCTTTGCGTGAACTCCGCGCTACTGTGGGACAGTTAGGCTTCTGTTGTTGGACCCGCTGCATCTTCCCGACCCAACATCGCCCGTAGCTTCTCAAAGCTCTCCTCGCTCAGGCAGTGCTCCATGTGGCAGCCCTCTTGCGACGCGACCTCAGCCGAAACACCCGCATCCTCCAGCAGCCCCACGAAAAAGCAGTGACGCTCCCACATTTGACGAGCAACCTCCAGACCACGCTCCGTCAGATGAACATCTCGCTTGCCCATTTCGACGTAGCCGTTGTTCTCCAACGTCGCCATAGCCTTTGAAACGCTTGCCTTAGTTACGCCAAGGTACTCTGCAACATCAATCGAGCGCACGATGCCCTGACGTTGCGACAGAACGTAGATCGATTCGAGATAGTCTTCTCCGGATTCACGTAGGGCCATGGGCCGCCTTTCGCGATGATTGCTAGTTAGCCGTTGGATACTTTCCACGGCTTACTTTACCGCAAAAGTTGCCCATGTCTTACTACTTTGCCTAAAAGTTAGCCGTGTTTCACAAAACGAGCGGGACGAAAACAAAATGGGAACACGCCCCGCAAGGAGTGTCCCCAAGTGCCGAGCCGCAGCTATAGCAGTCCAAAGTACTTCGCGGCGTTGTAGATGCCGTCGTCGTCCACGGCGGTCGTCACATAGGTCGCCGCAGCTTTCACCGTGTCCTGTGCGTTACCCATGGCCACGCTCGTGCCCACGGCGGAAAACATCGATAGGTCGTTCTCGCCGTCGCCAAAGGCGATCGCCTCGCTCGCGTCGATACCAAGCCGCTCCAGCGTCGCCGCCACACCCAGGTCCTTGCCGCCGTTAGCGGGAATAATGTCGCAGAACAGGTCGCACCAGCGCGTGGTGAGCGAATGCGACACGGCATCGGTCACGACATGCTCGTCGGCCGGATCAACAAAGGCGCAAAACTGGTAGACCGGCGCGTCAAAGGCGTGCTCAAACGGCTCCTCGTAATAGACGATTCCCGCGTTGCTGCCAGCCGTCACCACGCGCTCGGACAGGCGGTTCACAAACGAGTTCTCGCCCTGCATGCACAGCGAGTCATAGCACCCCTGCGCCACCTGGTCCACGATCACCGCAACGTCGTCCGGATCGATCGGACAGCTGCGGTAAACCCCCTCGGCATCAAAGCAGTGCTGGCCCGAGAGCGTAATGTACGCATCCCAACCCAGGTCGAACAGCCAATCCGGCATCTGGTAGGTCGGACGGCCCGTGGCGATCACGCACGCGATCCCCTGCTCGCGAAAGCTGTCGAGCACCCGCTGCGCCGACGCCGGAATCTGGTGGGTCTTAAAACTCAGCAGCGTGCCGTCGATATCGAAAAACGCGGCTTTGATCATCCTCGTCTACTCCTCGCCCTCGAGCTTTTCGCTCGCCTCGAGCCACGCCATCTCCAACTCGTCCATGGCGGCGTGAGCCTCGTCGATCTTTGCCTGCTGCTCGCCCAGCGCCGTGTAGTTGGTGGGGTCGACCTGGGCCATCGCGGCCTCGGCCTCCTCAACGCGGGCGCGCTGCGTCTCCATCTTGCGCTCGAGCGAGCTCACCTCGCGGCGGAGCTTCTGACGCTCGGCGTTGGACAGGCCGTTGGGCAGACCGCTCGACTTGGGCTTTTCGGCCGCAGCAGCCGCGGCACCGGTGTCAAACGTGCCGGTCTTGGCGCTCGGCGCGCCCACGGGCTCGCCCTCGGCGGTAGCGTTGCACAGGCGAAGGTACTGGTCCACGCCACCGGGCATATGCGTCAGGTGGCCGTCGAGCAGCGCCCACTGCTGGTCGGTCACGCGCTCCATCAAGAAGCGGTCGTGCGTCACCAGGATCAGCGTGCCGGGCCAACCGTCGAGCAGATCCTCGACAATCGCCAGCATGTCGGTATCCAGGTCGTTGCCGGGCTCGTCCAGGATGAGCACGTTGGGCTCGTCCAGGATTGTCAGTAGCAGCGACAGGCGACGGCGCTGGCCGCCCGAAAGATCGCCGATGCGGCTCCAGAGCTGCTGCGTCGTAAAGCCCAGACGCTCGCAGAGCTTCTCGGGCGAAGTCTCCTTGCCGTCGATGACGTAGTACTTCTTATAGTTGCTGAGCACCTCGCGAATCGTGTCGCCCATGAAGGGCTCGAGCTCCTCGAGCTGCTGCGACAGCACGCCAAAGCGCACTGTCTGGCCAATCTTCACGCGGCCGCGCGTGGGCGCAATTTTGCCCTGGATCACATCGAGCAGCGTCGACTTGCCAGCACCATTCTCGCCCAAAAGACCATAGCGGTCGCCCGCACCAATGAGCCAGGTCACATCGGAGAGCACCTGCTTGGGCGCGCCGCCGGCATCCGCATAGCCGGCGTCCACGTCGACCACATCGATAACCTGCTTGCCTAGGCGGCTCACGGCGAGGCGCTTGAGCTCCAGCTCGTCACGCACGGGCGGCACGTCGGCAATCAGCTCGCGAGCGGCATCAACGCGAAACTTGGGCTTAGTGGAACGCGCCTGGGCGCCGCGGCTCAGCCACGCGAGCTCCTTGCGCGCCATGTTGCGACGGCGCTCCTCGGTAACCGCGGCCATGCGGTCGCGCTCCACGCGCTGAAGGATATATGCGGAGTAGCCGCCCTCGAAGGGATCGACCTGGCCGTCGTGGACCTCCCACATACTGGTGCAGACCTCGTCCAAGAACCAGCGGTCGTGCGTGACCACGAGCATGGCGCCCTGACCGCGCTGCCAGCGGGCCTTTAAGTGACGCGCGAGCCAGTTGATGGTGCGCATGTCCAGGTGATTGGTGGGCTCGTCGAGCATGAGCACGTCATAGTCGCCGATCAGCAGGCGCGCGAGGTCCACGCGACGGCGCTGGCCACCCGAAAGCTCGCCCACCGTGCCCTCCCAGGGCACATCGCTAATAAGGCCAGCCAGAATCTGGCGCGTACGCGGGCTCGAGGCCCACTCGTATTCGGGCGTGTCACCGACGACGGCATGATGCACGGTGTCGGTATCGACCAGGTTATCCTTTTGGCCGAGCAATCCGATCGTCGTGTCGCGGCGGTGCGTCACGCGGCCGTCGTCGGGCTCCAGCGTGCCGGCGAGCACGCTCAGCAGCGTCGACTTACCGTCGCCGTTTTTACCGACAATACCAATACGGTCGCCCTCGCCCACGCCGAGCGTAACGCTATCGAAAATATGCTTGGTGGGAAACTCTAGGCTGACGGAATCGCATCCCAAAAGAATCGCCATATGCCCTGCTCCTTCGTAGAAATTCAACGTTGTCCATGATAGCAGCGAAAAGGCGGGTCGCACACGACACAAAAAGGCGGGCCATCTCCCGCAAGAGATGACCCGCCCCTCCAATCAGTCCCGCGGCAACCGTGGCCGCCGCGGGCCTCAAGCATGTCCCGGACTAGGAGAACATGCCGGTGAGGTAATCATTCAGCCGCTTATCCTTGGGCCGTTGGAAAATCTCGTCAGTCTCGTCGTACTCGACCATATCGCCCATGTAGAAGAACGCCGTGCGGTTGGACACGCGCGACGCCTGCTCCATGTTGTGCGTCACGATGACGATGGCGCGGTCGGCAACGATCGACGACATGAGGTCCTCGATCGCCAACGTCGAGATGGGGTCGAGCGCCGAGCAGGGCTCGTCGAACAGGATCACGTCGGGGTTGAGCGCCAGCGTGCGCGCAATGCACAGACGCTGCTGCTGGCCGCCCGAAAGCGCGTAGGCGCTCTTGTCGAGCTTGTCCTTGACCTCGTCCCAAAGCGCCGCGCCGCGCAGGCTTTCCTCGACCATGCGGTCGAGCTCGTCGTGGTCGGTGATGCCGTGGCGCTTAGGCGCAAACGTGATGTTGTCGCGAATGGACTTGCGGAACGGGTTGGGCTGCTGGAACACCATGCCAATGGAACGGCGCAGCTCGTAGGTGTTTTCGGTCTTGGTGTTCACGTTGCGCCCGCGATAGTTGATCTCGCCCTCCACGCGGCAGCCGCGAATCTCGCGATTCATGAGGTTGAGGCTACGCAAGAAGGTCGACTTACCGCAGCCCGAAGGCCCAATGAGCGCCGTGATCTCGCCCTTGTGGAAGTCGAGCGACGTATCATGCAGTGCATGGTGGTCGCCATAGTACACGTTGACGTCCTTGGTGGAGAGCACAACCTCGTCGCTCACGGCCTTGCCGCTCACGCGCACGCGCTTCTCGCTCTCCCCCACGCTCGACAGGAAGTCCCGGGTGTCGGACGATGCCGCTTCGGTTGCGGGCGTTACATTCATCTCGCTCATTCGGCCGTCATCTTCCTTGCCAGTTGCTTGCCCACAATGCGGGCGATTACGTTAAACAGCAGCACGCAAATCATCAGCAGTGCAGCGGTGCCCCAGACGATCTGCTGGGCCTCGGGGCTGCCCTCGCCATAGATCTTGTAGATGTGCACGGCGAGCGACTCGCCGGGACGGAACACGTTCCAAGCGCAGGTGGGGCTCGACAGGTTAAAGCTCAAGAAGTTCAGGCGAACCGGCGAGCTCATACCCGAGGTAAAAAGCAGTGCTGCGGCCTCGCCAAACACGCGACCGGCCGAAAGCACGATGCCCGTCACGATGGCAGGCATGGCCTCGGGGATCAGGATGTGCAGCGTGGCCTCCCAGCGAGTGAGGCCCATGGCCAGGCACGCATCGCGCTGGGCCTGCGGCACGTCCTCGAGCGCCTGCTGGATCACGCGCACCAGGATGGGGATGTTGAACATGGTGAGCGCGACGGCGCCGGAGATGATGGAGTACTTCCAGCCCAGCTGCACCGAGAACACCAGAAAACCGAACATGCCGACGACGATGGAAGGCAGCGAGGACAACGTCTCGATGGCGGTGGAGGCGATGTCGCGGATGGGTCCGTCCGGCGCGTACTCAACCAAAAAGACCGCTCCGCCCAGGCTGATGGGCACCGAGATGATCAGGGTGATCAGCAGCAGGTAGAACGAGTCGAACAGCTGGTAGAGCACGCCGCCCTGCGTTCCGTTGGCGCGCGACGGCTCCGTGAGAAAGCCCGGCTGGAACAGCGTCGAGATGCCCTCGAACAGGATATAGGCCACCATGGAGACGACGATGAGCATGACGATGGCGACGATCGCCGTCAACACGCCCGTGGCGAAGCGGTCCTGCTTTTGGACACGCCCGAGCCTCGCCTCGTCGATGTGGATACGCGTGCTAGCCACGAGCCTTCGCCCCCTTGCGGCCGATAAGGTGGATGATCAGGATGAAGATGAGACTCATGCCCATCAGCAGCAGACCGAGCGCCCACAGAACATCGTCTTGGGCCGAGCCCTCGGCATAGACTGCCATGGACGTGGTGAGCGTGGTGGTGATGGTCGAAGCCGGCGACAGCAGCGACGTCGGCATGGCCTCGATGCCGCCAATGACCATGCGCACGGCGAGCGTCTCGCCAAAGGCGCGGGTCATGCCCAAGATAACCGCGGTCATGAGCGACGGCATGGCGGACTTGAGCACCACGTGCCAGATGGTCTGCCAGCGGGTGTAGCCCAGCGCGAGCGAACCTTGACGGTAGCTGTCGGGCACGGCGCGCAGGCCATCGACCGAAAGGGTGGTCATCGTCGGCAGGATCATGACGGCCAGCACGATGGCGCCGGGCAAGATGCCCAGACCCGTACTCACGTGGAAAACGCTCTTCATAAGGCCAACGACCACGTGAAAGCCGATCAGGCCAAAGACGACCGAGGGAATACCGGTCAAAAGCTCAATAAGCGGCTGAAAGACCTTGGAACCAAACTTAGGCTGGATCTCGACCGCAAAGATGGCAGAGCCGATAGCGATGGGCAGCGCGATGAGCGTGGAGAGCACCATGACCGCAAACGAGGTGACGATCAGGGGCAGGGCGCCGGTATAGGGCAGGCCGCTTTCGGCCGTGTTGGCCAGGTCCCACTTGGTGCCGGTGAAGAACTCCACGACCGAGACGCCGTCCTTGACAAAAGCCGAGAGGCCCTTTTGGGCGACCATAAAGATGAGCGCGGCAACGACAAGCGTCACGAGCGCTACGCACGCGCCCGTGACGCCCAGGCCCACGTTCTCAAGGTCGCGCTTTGGCAGCTGTTTTGCCATTGCAAACCTTTCCGGGGCGATTACTTATTTAGCAGAGACCTTGCCGCTGGCGTCCTTGACGACCTTCATGGCAGAGACGGGGATGAAGCCCTGCTCCTCGACGAGCTTGCCCTGGACGTCGTCAGAAAGCATGAACTCCAGGAAGGCCTTGGTGGCCTCGTCGGCGTCCTTGGAGCAGTACATGTGCTCGGTAGCCCAGATCTTGAAGGAGTCATCAGTGACATTCTTGCTCTTGGGCTCGACGCCCTCGACCTTGATGGCGTTGAACTTGGAGTCATCGAAGTGCGAGAAGTCCAGGTAGGAGATGGCGTTGTCGGTGCTGCCCATCTGAGTCTGGACGTCGCCGGACTTGTCGAGCTCGGCGTCGCCCTTAAAGTCGACGGCCTCGTCGCCAAAGACGGCAGCCTCGAAGGTGGCGCGGGTACCGGAGCCGGCCTTGCGATTGAGCACGACGATGGTAGCGTCGTCGCCGCCGACCTCCTTCCAGTTGGTGATTTGGCCGGAGAAGATGCCCTTGAGCTGCTCGAGGGACAGATCGTCGACCGTCACGTTCTTGGAGACGACGGGGCCCATGCCCACGACGGCAACCTCGTGGTCGACGAGGTTCTTGACCTGGTCGGCCTCGAGCTTGGTCTCGGCGAAGACGTCGGAGTTACCGATGGTAACGGTGCCAGCGGCGACGGCGGTCAGACCCTTGCCCGAACCGTTACCCGAACCGGAAATGGAGACGTCGGGGTTGGCGTCCATGAACTTCTCGGCAGCAGCCTCGACGAGAGCTTGGAACGAGGAGGCGCCGTCGTAGGTCACCTCGCCGGAGACGGACTCGGCAGCAGCGCTACCCTTGTCGGCGGCGTCGGATGCGCCGGAGCCGCCGCAACCAACGAGACCGAGACCGACGATGCTGGCAAGACCACCAGCGAGGCCGAGGAACTGACGACGAGAATAAGCCTGATCGAGCATGATCTTCCTTTCATACATGCGACTCGCGGGCACCCTGCCCGCTTTGCTGTTTGGAAAGATACGGCCCCGATCGGGCGACGACCGCGTTATCTGCGGTTTCTTACGGGCTATTGATAGACCCTTACCGCAAGCTCTGCCCAGCCTTTACAAACGGATAACAATCCAGCGCCGAACATGGCGCACCTTTTACACCAAAGGAACGTCCCCAAATGACGCAAAAAAGCCCGGGCAAAAGCACCGGGCTCGTAATGCAAGTTTGTATCCAAGCAGGATATAGGGGTTTCCCAGGTGCCCGAGATTGCCCCGAAAGAGGAGCGCCGCGTACTTTGGTACGCAAGCGACGGTTTGAGGGGCAAGGTCGGGTGCCTGGGGAAGCCCTACAGTTCCAGTTCGTTGAGACGAAGGATGGCCACGATATAAATCTTGAGCGCCTGCTTGAGCTGTTCCTCGTTGGCGCACTCGTTGGGACCGTGCATCTGGCCGCCCCATGCGGGCAGCTCCAGGCCGATCTCCTCGGGGCCAAACGAGACGGCGCGGGCAAAGTTGCGCGCGTACGTGCCGCCGCCCATAGCAAAGGGCTCAGCATGCTTGCCTGTAAACTCGTTATAGGTATCAATAAGCGCCTTCACGGCCGGATCGTCGGCAGACACCGAGAACGGCACCTTCGCGCGACCCAGCTGGCACGTCACGCCAAAACGGCCCACGAGCGGGTCGAGCTGCTCGCGGATGGTATCGGCACTCGTGCTGTCGGGGAAGCGCACGTCGATGACCTGCTCAATATGGCCATCCGCCACGCGGATGACGCCAGCGTTGCAGGTAAGCGGGCCAAACGCCGAGCTCGTCGCATCGATACCCAAGCCGCGGCCATAGGCGTCTGCATGTACAAAGGCCAGGAACTTGACGAACTCGTGCTCGGCAGGCGTCAGCAGGCGCTCGTCACGGGCACCAAACGCGTCCTCGGCCTCGCGCAGGTACGTCACGATCAGGCCGACGGCGTTGATCGTCCCCTCGGGCATCGAGGCATGACCGCCAATGCCATGGGCAAAAATCTGCGCGTGCCCGTTATCGAGCGCCGTAATCTCCAAGCGGTCGGCGTTCTCGACCGGCGCCGGCAGCTCATCGGCGGCAATCGCGAGCTCGCAGATGGACTGCGACGGAATGGCGTTGCTCGCCTCGGCACCGCTCCAGGACACAATGCGCCCGCCGTCGATCTTGGGGCTCACAAACGTCGCCCCAAACTGGCCCTTCTCGGCATTGCAGACCGGGAACTCGGCATCGGGCGTAAACAAAAAGTCGGGGTCTGCGTGGTTCTCCAGATAATGGTGAACGTCGGACATGCCCACTTCCTCATCGCAGCCCAGCAGCGCGCGAAAGGTATAGCGCGGCACAATGCCGTGCTTGAGCAGGTAGGCACCGGCGTAGAGCGACAACACCGCCGGACCCTTGTCATCAATCACGCCACGGCCGAGCAGCCAGCCCTCGCGACGCTCCATCGCAAACGGGTCGGTGTTCCAGCCGGGGCCGGCGGGCACCACGTCCACGTGGCAGATAGTCGCGAACTGCTTGTCGCCGCGACCCGGGATATCGGCAATGCCCACATAGCCCTCGTCGTCGCTCGTCTGGTAGCCGAGCTTTTGCGCAATGCCGAGCGCGCAATCGAGCGCATCACGAACCGGGCGGCCAAACGGCGCGCTAGGCTCCGCATCGGCAGCAACGGCTACGGACGGATAACTCACCAGCTGCTCGATATCGGCGACGACGTCCTCCCAGACCTCGTCGACATACTCGGTAACGCTCTGCTCCACCTGATTCATGGACGACCTCCTTACCAATGAGCGGCGAGCGTGCCCGCCCCTCACATCACATACTTATATAGCGAAAAGTTTAGCAAGCTCGGCCACCGAGTGCACCACCGCATCGGCGCCCGCGGCCTCGTGCTCCCCCGGCGCCGCCGCGCCCGAATAGATGCCGATGCACGGCACGCCCATCGCGTGCGCGCCCTCGACGTCGTTAAAGCGGTCGCCAATCATCACGGCCTCGTCCGCGGTCGCGCCCAGGGCCGCCAGCGCATCGCGGACCGAATCCGCCTTGGTCTCGCGCCCTTGTGGCGGGTTCATGCCAACCACCGCCTCAAACTGAGAAAGCCCGAGCTCACGCACCATGTCGATGCACTTTGCCTCCATGCGCGACGTCGCCACGGCCAAGCGCTTGCCCTGGGCGACCAACCCATCCAGCAGCTCGGGGATTCCATCGAACACGGGATACTCTTCCGGTCCCAGCTCATCAAAAAAGACACGGTACTCGTCAGCCACCACAAGCGACTCCTCGCGGGAGAAGCCATAAAAGTCGTGAAAGCTCTTCCACAGGGGCGGCCCGATCATGCGGCGCAGGTCACCCATCTGCGCCTCCGAAAACCCGCGCGCGGCAAGCGTCTTGCGCGTCGAGGTCATCACCGCCCGACCCGTATCTGCCACCGTGCCGTCAAAATCAAACAGCACAATCGGCCGCTCGCATAGCTGTAATGCCGCCATCGGCATCCCTCTTCCCCAGTTGATGATTTCCACACCGTCACTTCAAACTGTTGACTATTCAACAATTGAACCTAGCAATGTAGAGCAACTCCACTATACTTGTCGCACTTTGCTCTCAGAAGGCGGCGCGCAAGCGCCCCAACGAAAGGTGCAATTATGTCTTTTGCCATCATAACCGACTCCACGTCGGACATCTCCCCCGCCCGCGCCCAAGAGCTCGGCATTTACGTGATTCCGCTGCATGTGATTATCGAGGGCGAGGACCTGCTCGACCAGGTGCAGATTACCGCCCAGGAGTACGTCGCCCGCATGGCCGGCTCCGAGCAGTTGCCGCACACCTCGCAGCCGAGTGCCGGCGAGTTCAAGGAGCTCTTTGACCGCGTGCACGCCGACGGCCACGATAGCGCCATCTTTATCTCGCTGTGCAGCGAATGGTCCGCCTGCTATTCCAACGCATGCCTGGTCGCCGAGACCCACGAGCTCGACGTGCGCTGCATCGATTCGCGCACCGGCTCGGGTGCCGAAGGTCTGCTAGTGGAGTACGCGCTGGCCATGCGCGAGGACGGCCGCAACCTGGACGAGACCGAGGCGCAGATCCGCGCAACGCTGCCCGACGCCCACCTGCTGCTGATTCCCCGCACGCTCGAGAATCTCGTTAAGAACGGCCGCGCGCCCAAGCTCGCCGGCCAGCTCACGCAAATGCTCAACATTCGCCTGGCCGTTTCGCCGGAGTGGAAATCGGGCGAGATCAAGGCCATCAAAAAGGGCCGCGGCGCCAAGCGCATCGTTGCCAACACCATGGCCGATTGCCTCGCATTTTTGGCCGAGCACCCGGGCTCCAGCGTGCGCGTGCTCACGACCGGCGCCGCCGAGGAGCAGGAACTCGTCAACCAAGCGCTCGCGGGCCAAGACTACGTAGACGCCGGCACCGGCCCCATCGGCTGCACCATCGCGACCCACGTGGGCGTCAACGCCATCGCCATCAGCTACTGCCCCTGCTACCAACCCGCCAATTAGGGCTACCCATACCACTTGCGGTGGAATAGGGACTGTTTTTGGCTTATTAGCCGCCAATCAGTCCCTATTTCACCGCAACCTAGAAGCAGTTCATTTGGGACGGGGCTAAAAAGACTGGTATCAAACGTTTCAGACCAGTCTTTTTAGCCCCGTCCCATTTTAGCTACTCTACATCAGCCCGCTGAGCGCAATGTCGACGGCCTCGTTGAGGTCGTCGGTGATGTGCACCAGTTCCGGATCGAGCGGGCTGATCATACCGGCGTCCATCACCGGACCGTTAAGCCAGTCGAATAGGCCCTGCCAGTACTCGCTGCCTACCAGCACAAGCGGCATGCGCTTGACCTTGTGCGTTTGCACCAGCGTGAGCACCTCGAACATCTCGTCGAGCGTGCCAAACCCGCCGGGAAACACGATAGCGCCCGAGCTGTATTTGACGAACATGGTCTTGCGCACAAAGAAGTAGCGGAAGTCCATACCGAGGTTCACGTATTTGTTGAGCCCCTGCTCGTGCGGCAGTTCAATGCCCAAACCAACTGACTTGCCGTTGACGCTCGCCGCTCCCCTGTTGGCCGCCTCCATGATGCCGGGGCCGCCACCGGTGATAACCGCCACGCCGCGCTGGGCAATCTTACGGCCGACCGTGCGCGCCGCCTTGTAGAGCGGATCGATCTTGGGCGTACGGGCACTACCAAAGATGGTCACCGCAGGCCCTAACTCGGCAAGTGCGCCAAAGCCATCGACAAACTCGGCCTGGATGCGCAGTACGCGCCACGGATCGGCATGCAACCAGTCGGTCGACTCCTCGGGCGCCAGCAGGTTGGCGTAGGTGTTGTCCTTAGGAATCATGGGGCCGCGCATGACCACGGGGCCGCGGCGGTACGTCTCGTCGTAGGCAGGCTCGCCCTCGACATTCTCGTTCTTAATCATGGGTGCTCCTATCGAGAAAAAGAAAAACGGGCGGGGTCGACGCCATGCGCCAAACACCCGCCCGAACATCAACTATTCGGTATGGTACCCACGATGTATCAAGTGCTTGCAAGCTATCGGTCAGCGGTCGCGCAGACGACGTCAGTGAATGTGACGTGCGGCTGCCGCTCAGCTATTGCCGTTGCCCACGCGCTGCAAGCGTGTCTGTCGCCCTTAGTAATCCACCGCCGCAGGACTGTTCATCCAGTCACTCACGAACGCGCCGTAGCGGCCCTCGATAATGGCCTGGCGGGCACGCTGCATAAGGTTGAGCAGGTAGTAGATGTTGTGCATCGACAGCAGAATACCGCCGAGCATCTCCTTCTGCGTGACCATGTGGCGGATGAGCGCGCGGCTGTAGCCGCCCGTGCACACCGGGCAGGTGCAGGTGGGGTCGATGGGGCCGTCGTCGTGCGCAAAGCGCGCGTTACGGAAGTTGAGGCGACCCTCACTGGAGAACGCCGTACCCATGCGACCGGTGCGCGTCGGCAGCACGCAGTCGAACATGTCGATGCCCACGCCAACGCCGCGCACGAGCGTGGTAGGGTTGCCGACGCCCATGAGGTAGCGCGGCTTGTGCTTAGGCATGTACTCGGAAACCAGCGGCGCCAGCGTCTCGAACATAGTCTCGTGGTCCTCGCCCACCGAGTAGCCGCCGATGCCGTAACCGGGGAAGTCGCCGCACTCCTCCAGATGGCGCAGCGAGCGCAGGCGCAGATCCAGATGCATGCCACCCTGGACGATGCCAAAGAGCGCCTGGTCATCGCGGGTGTGAGCCTTGTAGCAGCGCTCGGCCCACATACTCGACAGCTCAACGGCGCGCTCAACGTAGGCGCGCGTGGCGGGATAGCCCGGGCATTGGTCGAGCTGCATGCAGATGTCGGAACCGAGCTTCATGGCGATTTCCATGTTGTCCTCGGGCGTCCAGAACACATGGCGGCCGTCGTAGTCGTTGACGATAAAGCGCACGCCCTCGTCGGTGAGCTTGACGGCGTCGTTGTGGCTGAACACCTGGAAGCCGCCCGAGTCGGTAAGAATGGGGCCATGCCAGTTCATAAACTTGTGCAGTCCGCCCAGCTCGGCGATGGTGTCCTCGCCGGGACGCATGGACAGGTGGTAGGTGTTGGCGAGCACGATCTGCGCACCGAGCTGCTTAACGGTCTCGGTGGGGATGCCCTTGACGTTTGCCTTGGTGCCCACGGGCATAAAGATCGGCGTCTCGATGTCGCCGTGCGGGGTGTGCAGCACGCCGGCGCGCGCGTGCGTCGTCGGGTCCTCGGCGATCAAGTCGAATTTAAAAAGGCTCTGGTCCATAAACTGGAACTCCTTGGTTGCGGTTCATACGCAAACCATTATACGGGCAACCCGCAAGAAGCACCGACTCGACAGAAACTGATGCAAAGGGGTCATAGTCATTTAAGAACGTCCCCAATGACTACGTGCCAACAGCCAAGGCAACGCCGATGTTATGGTACCGACAGACACTATGACCCAATCCGAGGGCACTAAAAAGATAGGAGCCCCCGCTCG
>CAUAAR010000015.1:0-54026 GCA_958427035.1 uncultured Collinsella sp.
TCCGCACATGTGCGGATGAATGTGGGAGGTGTTCGGATGAAGTTGATAATCAAGGTCTCTCCCGGCAGTCTGAGCCCATCCAATCAGGGTGTCCCACGAGACGCCCGAACTTGCTACAATGTCTGCGGCGCGGAACCAGCCTCCCGCGCCGCTTTTCTTTTTTGGCCACATGCCACCAAGGAGAACCTCCCCATGCACAACAAGCGCGTGCTCGTCGCCATGAGCGGCGGCGTCGATTCCAGCGTGACCGCGTACCTGCTCAAAAGCCAGGGCTACAAATGCGTCGGCGCCACCATGCGCCTCACCTGCCCCGCGCCCGATCCCGTCACGGGCATGAGTAAGGTCGACCGCGACATCGCCGATGCGAAGGCCGTCGCCGAGCGTCTGGGGATACCCCACCATGTGCTCGACTTGCAGCAGACCTTCGACCACAGCGTTATCGAGCGCTTTGTGAACGCCTACCAGGAGGGGCTGACGCCCAACCCGTGCATCATCTGCAACCGCCACATAAAGTTTGGCGCGTTGCTCGGTGCGGCGCTGGACATGGGCTGCGACTACATCGCAACGGGTCATTACGCCAAAACAAGCCAGACAGTAGACGGCACCTGGCAGCTGCATCGCGGCGAAGATCCCAAAAAGGACCAGAGCTACTTTTTATATTCGCTTACGCAGGAGCGCCTGGCGCACACGATCTTTCCGCTGGCAGGCCTAGACAAAGAGCGCGACGTGCGCCGCATAGCCGCCGAGCAAGGCTTTACCAACGCCCAGAAGGCCGAAAGCGAGGACATCTGCTTTATTCCAGACGGTGACTACGCGGGCTATATCGAGCGCCGCTGCGGACATCCCGCTGCACCGGGCGACATTGTGTGGCGCGACGGCAGCGTGGTCGGACGCCATAACGGCGCGTTGTGCTATACCATCGGCCAGCGCAAGGGCTTGGGCGTCGCGATGGCGCATCCCGTGTATGTGACGGGCGTCGATGCCGCCAACAACACCGTGCATCTGGGCGAGGCCGAGGACCTAACGGCCACAGCACTCACGGCCGACGACTGGATCTGGAGCGCCCCTGCCGACCGCATGGAGGCAGAACTCGATGCCGGCGGCATTCGCGTGGGCGCCAAGTACCGCTACCGTCAGAAAGACCAGGCAGCAACCCTTACGCGCGGCGAAGACGGGCAAATGCTGCTAACTTTTGACGAGCCGCAGCGAGCCATCGCCCCCGGCCAAGCCGTTGTAGTCTACCGCGGCGACATCGTCCTGGGCGGCGGTACCGTGACTGCCGCCATCAAGTAGTCCCACCCCCTTCATAAGTTGCGGTGAAATAGGGACTGTTTAAGCGTTTAAAACCGCCAAACAGTCCCTATTTCACCGCAACTTAGAGAGGACGGCCTCGGTCGGTACTGCCGTATCAGCCGAGGCCGCTGCATCGTTAGCGCTGTACGTAAGCGCGGACGAGCTCGAAGGTGTTGCGCACGCCGTCGATGTGGCTGCGCTCGTAGTTGTGGCTCGCGTACACGCCGGGGCCGATCAGGCCGTGACGGATGTCGTAGCCGGCAGAGAGCGTGGCCTCGACGTCCGAGCCGTAATGCGGGTACACGTCGATGGCATAATCGAGCTCAAGCTCGCGCGCGATATTGGACAGCGTGGTCACCAGATCGTAGTTGTAGGGGCCACCCGAATCCTTGGCGCAAATCGACACCATGCGCTCGGTGCAGCCCAGGTCGTCGCCCACGCAGCCCATGTCAACGCTGATCATCTCGCGCGTGTCGGCCGGCACGAAAGCACCGCCGTGGCCGACCTCCTCGTACACGGTAAAGAGCAGCGACACCTTGCGCGAAAGCGACACCTCGCCATCAGCAACAGCGCGGGCCAGACCCAGCAGAATCGACGCCGACAGCTTGTCATCCAGGAAGCGGCTCTTGATGTAGCCGCTCTCCGTCACCGTGGTACGCGGATTCATAGCGATGATGTCGCCGGTCTGAATGCCCAGCTCAAGCACATCGTCCTTGCTGTCGACATTCTCATCGAGCAGGATTTCCATGTTCTTCTCGATGGTCTTGACCGGCTCGTCGGCCACGTGCGCCGAAGGCTCGGTGTTAAGAACCACACCCGTGTACACATTGCCGTCACGCGTGTAGACGGTGCAGTTCTCGCCATCGGCCGTAGACCACTGATGCCCGCCGAGCGTCGTGGGGCGCAGGCGACCATTGTCCTTAATGGAACGCACCATGGCGCCTAGGGTATCGACATGGCTCGCCAGTACGAGCGGCTCACCCTCGCCACCAAGCTCAACGAGCACGTTACCCTTATTGGAACGCTCAGGCCCAAACCCCATATCGCGCAGGGTCTCCATCAGATAATCAGTCGCCGCACGGGTATAGCCCGTCGGCGAAGCAATCGAGGTAAGCGCCTTCAGCTGGTCAGTAATATAGGAGAGCGTAGAATCCATCTTGGACACCAAAGTCACCCTTTCATATCGAATTAAACCCACAGCAACAATACCACCGCGAACCATCTTTTTACTTAGCGAGATAACCCATTGAGCTCCTCAGAACTGCGCCCGCCACGATAACGAGCCGGCGGGCCCCTGCCCGTTAGCCCACAATCTTCCCGCAGGACGGAGGAAGCCCCCGCCGCACGAAGTGCGCAGCGGGGGCTTCCGACATGTCCGAGGACGATTGTGGGGCTAACGGGCAGGGGCCCGCCGAACCAAGTTAGGCAGCCGGGCAGATCTTCTTGAAGAGCTCGATGACGTCGTCGAGCGTCGCCTCGCGCGGGTTACCCGGGAAACAGGCGTCGGCCATGGCGTCCTTGGCCAGGACCTCGATCTCGTCAGCCTTCATGGCCTCGCAGACGTGCGGGATGTTCACGTCGGCGGAAAGCTGCTTGACGGCGGCGATAGCGGCGTCGGCGGCCTCGTCGGTGCTCATGCCCGTGGTGTCAACACCCATGGCGACGGCAACCTTGGCCAGACGCTCGGCGCAAACCGGCTTGTTGAACTCCATGGCGATCGGCAGCAGCATGGCGCAGGCGACGCCGTGCGGGGTGTCGTAGTGAGCGGACAGGGTGTGAGCCATGGCGTGGTCGATGCCCAGGCCAACGTTGGAGAAGCCCATGCCGGCGACATACTGGCCAAGGGCCATGCCCTCGCGGCCGGAGCCGGGCTGGCCGGACTTGGCCTCGGCGACAGAGTCGCGCAGATTCTCGCTGATCAGCTTAATAGCCTCAAAGTGGAACATGTCAGAGAGCTCCCAAGCGCCCTTGGTGGTGTAGCCCTCGATGGCGTGGGTCAGAGCGTCCATACCGGTGGAGGCGGTCAGGCCGGCGGGCATGGAAGCCATCATGTCGGGGTCGACGACGGCGACCTCGGGGGCGTCGTTGGTGTCGACGCACACGAACTTGCGGACCTTCTCGGGGTCGGTGATGACGTAGTTGATGGTCACCTCGGCGGCGGTACCGGCGGTCGTCGGCACGGCGATGGTGAACACGGCGTGGTTCTTAGTGGGAGCAACGCCCTCGAGGCTGCGGACATCGGCGAACTCGGGGTTGTTGATGATGATGCCGATGGCCTTGGCGGTGTCCATGGAGGAGCCACCACCGATGGTCACGATAGCGTCAGCATCGGCGGCCTTGAAGGCCTCGACGCCGTCCTTGACGTTCTGGATGGTGGGGTTGGGCTTAATCTCGGAGTAGAGGCTCCAAGCGATGCCGGCAGCGTCGAGCTCGTCGGTCACCTTGGCGGTAACGCCAAACTTGACCAGATCGGGGTCGGAGCAGACGAAGATCTTCTTGTAGCCGCGACGCTGGAGCTCGCCGGGGATCTCCTTAATGGCGCCGGAACCATGATAAGAGATGGTATTGAGAACGAAACGATTAGCCATTGATAGCCTCCCATCGTGTGCGGGGCACCCATTACGCCCCACGCTATGAGTCCCATCCTAACGCTTTTGAAACAAAAAACGCGTGAGAACGTCAAACTATTTAAAGCGTTTCAACAGATGATGAAAAAAATGCGGCGAAGGGACAGCCCCTTTGCCGCATTCGGTTACTTTCGGCAGCCCTCTTTCCAAGCCTCGGCCGCAACCTTCCAGCGTAAGCGCAAGTCGCGCTCGCGGTCGATAAACATGATGGCAAACGCGACAAACAGCAGCAAGCTCGCCACGACGATGGCATGCAGGCCCATGCGCTCAATGCACCAGTTGCCCAACACGGCGCCAAACACAAAGGTAAAGATCACGCCAAAGTACAGCAGGCCGTTTTCCAAAAAGCCGCGCCTGTGGGTGATGATGTAATCGTCCACGTTTTGCAGCGCGTTGCGCAAGTTGCCGATGCACATGGTCGTAGCGATGCCGTGACCGTGAATCTTGCGGAAGCTCTCGACCTGCATGCCGCAGGCAAACGAGGTGAGGCAGTTGGCGAGCAGGTTGAAATTGCCGCCCGGGATAAAGCTCACTCCCAACAAGATAACGGCTTCAAAAAACACCGTCACCTGACGCCAGTGGATCACGCTGCCAAAACGCTCGTGTACCAGGTCGGCAAGCATAATGCCCACAGCAAACGAAACCACAGGGAAGAAGTAGCGCCCCGCAAGTGCCCAATTGCCCTCCGAGATGCTCACGCCCACGAGCAGGATGTTGCCCGTCTGCGCGTTGGCGAAAACATGGTCGCGCCCAATGTACGAATAAACGTCCATAAAGCCACCGGCAAGCGCCAAGATGATGCCCAGCTCAATAGACTCCGATATCTGTTTGGCACGCTGCATCGCCGTGCATCCTCCTTGTTGACGACCCTCTCGTGCGTTGGCGGAAACATAACCGCCGTTCATACTGTAACCCATTGACAACATGGCGTGCGCGCGAGACGGGTTCTCCAACGCGCAGATACACAGTCTGGAAACAAACGACTGGCTCAGCGACGCTCTCACTCACCAGCTCATGTACTCCACCAGTCTTTTTAGCGCCGTCCCAAAAAGACTGGTTACAATTACGTGCAGCATACAGACACCGGGAGGGATCGTGGCAAAAAAGCCTCAGCACGCTCAGAACAGCCAACGCGGACAGCAGGGCAAACAGGGCCAGCAGCAAAAGCGCGGCGGCAAGGCGCAGGCCACGGTCGCCCGCACCAAGCATTCCCAAGCGACGCCCGTCCGTCCTTGGCGTCCAGGCCGCGATAAGTTCCTCCCCGTCAGCCGCGCCGACATGGATGCGCGCGGCTGGGACCAGTGCGACTTCGTCTATATCTGCGGTGATGCCTACGTGGACCATCCGAGCTTTGGCATGGCTATCATCAGCCGCGTACTCGACGCGCACGGTTACAAAGTGGGCATCATCTGCCAGCCCGACTGGACCGACCCCGCCAGCATCACTGCGCTCGGCGAGCCGCGCCTGGGGTTTCTCGTCAGTGCCGGCAACATGGACTCCATGGTCAACCACTATTCGGTGACCAAGCACCGCCGCCACACCGACGCCTATACCCCCGGCGGCGAGGAAGGTCACCGCCCCAACCGTGCCGTCACGGTCTACGGCAATCTCATCCGTCAGACGTTCAAGGACGCCCCCATCATCATCGGCGGCATCGAGGCAAGCCTGCGCCGACTGGCCCACTACGACTACTGGCAGGATAAGCTCAAGCGCTCGGTGCTGCTCGACTCGGGCGCCGACATCCTCATCTACGGCATGGGCGAGCACGCGATTGTCGAGATCGCCGACGCGCTCGACGCGGGGCTGCCCGTCGATCAGATCACCTATATCAACGGCACCGTCTACCGCACCAGCTCGCTCGACGAGGTCTACGACTACGACTTGCTGCCCAGCTGGGACGACCTTGCCGCCGACAAGCTCAATTACGCGCGCAGCTTTAACGTACAGCAGCAGAACATGGACCCCATCACCGGGCATCGTCTGGTAGAGCCCTACCCCAACAGCGTCTATGTGGTGCAGAACCCACCGTCGGCCACGCTCACCACCGACGAGATGGACGAGGTGGCCGAACTCCCCTACGCACGCGACTGGCATCCCGACTACGACGCGGCAGGCGGCGTGCCAGCCTTTGCCGAGATCAAGTTTTCCATTAGCTCCAACCGCGGTTGTTTTGGCGAGTGTTCGTTTTGCGCCCTCACCTTCCACCAGGGCCGCGTGTTGCAGATGCGCAGCCACGACTCGATCATGCGCGAGGCCGAGCTGCTCACACGCGATCCCGAGTTTAAGGGCTACATCAACGACGTAGGCGGACCGACGGCCAACTTTAGCCGTCCCGCCTGCGACAAGCAGCTCAAGCACGGCGTGTGCAAGAACAAGCGCTGCCTATGGCCGAGCGTGTGCAAGAACATGGTGGTCGACGAGAGCGGCTACACGCAGCTGCTGCGCGACCTACGCCAGCTGCCGGGCGTCAAGAAGGTCTTCGTCCGCAGCGGCATCCGTTTTGACTACACTATGGCCGATGCCTCGGACGAGTTTTTGCGCGAGCTGCTGGAGCACCATGTCTCGGGCCAGCTACGCGTGGCGCCCGAGCATGTGAGCGACGCGGTGCTCTCCGTGATGGGCAAGCCGAGCCGCGCCGTCTACGATGCGTTCTGTCGCAAATTTGAGCGCCTGAACCGCGAGTACGGACTCAAGCAGTACGTGGTGCCGTATCTGATCTCGAGCCACCCCGGCTCGACGATGAAGGAAGCCGTGGACCTTGCCGAGGCCGTGCGCGACATGGGCTACATGCCCGAGCAGGTGCAGGACTTCTACCCTACGCCGTCCACCATGTCGACCTGCATGTACTACACCGGCGTGGACCCGCGCACCATGGAGCCGATCTACGTGGCGCGCGACCCGCACGAGAAGGCTATGCAACGCGCGCTCATCCAGTATCGCAAGCCCGAGAACTACAAGCTGGTACGTGAGGCGCTGGAGAAGGCCGGCCGCCGCGATCTGATCGGCTACACCAAGCATTGCCTGATCCGTCCCGTGCCGCCGCGACCGGGCGAGACGTCTGCTGGCGGCGGACATGGCGCCGGCAATAAGGGCTGCAAGGCCCACGGTGGCGCTGGCGGCGCCGGCAAGGAGCCTAAGGGCAGCAAGGGTCACGGCGGCATGTCGCGCGCGCAGAACACTGCCGGCCGCAACCGCGCGGCCCAGGGACGGCAGGGCGCCAACGGAGGCGGCAGGCGCAACTAAGGCAGCGGTGCCGTCGCTATGTCCGTCTCGCATGCGTGGCGCAGTGAGCGCATCGCCTCCACGAGGATGATGCCGGCGATGGCAACCGTGACCGCCACGTCGAGCGGCGTGTTCACAAACCAGAGCATCGTCATGAGATACGACCCGGCATTAAAGGCAAAGTGCAGCAGGATCGTGTAGCGGAGCTTTCCGGTGGTCACGAGCACCCAACCAAAAATGAGGGCGGCGGCGCCCGCATAGCAGCCCTGCACCCAGTTCATGTGCATAAAGCCGAAGACCGCCGCCTGCAGCACGATTGCCGCGGCGACGCCCCAGGTACTCGGGGCCGCCCAGGGCACTATGGCGCCGTCCTGCGCGTTCGCGCGGCGCCGGCGCTTCCAGAGCGAACGGCACTGTGGATTAAACGCACGCAGCGAAAACTCAAAGATGATGCCGCGCACCAGCAGTTCCTCGCAAAACGGCGCGCCGAGCACCGTGGTCAGGACGGCAAGAAGGCTGGTATCGCCCATGCCCGTTTCCTCGACGAGCTCGCTATAGTCTGCCGCGACCTCGGGCAGCAGCGACAGCACGCCGTCGCATAGGTAGCTAATGACCACCTGCATGGATAGGCCGATCACGACAACGCAGACAATGCGCTTCCATGCCGCGCTTGCTCCCCCACCGAGCGGGCGCTCGCCTTGCCGGCGCGCCATGAAGGAGCGGGGCCACAGATAACGCCACCACAGCAGCGCCATCAAAAATGACGCCGTCTGAGCGGCAGCCTGGAACCATTGGATATCGAGATTGTCGATCGGATAGCCCGTCAGCACCGACACGGCATCGAGAACTGAAAACAGAACCACGCTCAGGGCTATATCGGCAGCGACAACGCCAAAACAGGCAAGCGCCCACGCCATCGCATTGAGCATGCCAACCTCCTCAAAACCCGGCACTTAGGGACGTTCCTTAACTGCCGGCAGAAAAAGAACGTCCCCAAGTGCCGGCAGTTTGGAACAGTCATTGTTGATGAGAATCGGGCGCAGCGCCAAAGGCCCCGTTGGGCGAAATGTCGAACGGGAAGGTGCCACAGCGATTGAAAGCGGCGATGAACATGCGGATGGCGTTGGACGGCGTGGTGCCCACGAGCTGGGTTGCCGCCGCGAAGGCCGCCTTTTCCTCGGGCAAAACCTTCGCGACAACCGGGGTCATGTGTTCTGCCATGGCGCTTCCTTCTTGAAACGACGGTGGTGCGGATGGATGCGGGCCACGCGGCTGGGCGACGGGCTGTGAAGGCAACCCGATTGGCCCGCATCTGGAGTTTGTTCTACGGCGTTGGTATTACTTGGTATTCCTAAGTATTACCCCGTAGATAGAATACCATACCCGACCCCATGGGGACGGAGAAAAAACGGATCAATTTGTTGCTGAGTAAGTCTTTAGAGCGTGATGATGTCCGAGATATTGAGGGCCCGAGCGTCAGCGGAATCGTGCGTGGCAAGCAACAGCATACGGCCGTCGAGCAAGTCGAGCACGACCTCGGTGCATGCGTCGCGCGCAGCGATGTCTAGACCGGTAAAGGGCTCGTCCAGAATCACTGCGCCGCCCGGACACAGCAGGGCTCGGGCAATCTCGACACGACGGCGCTGCCCGCCCGAGAGCTCGGCCACGCGGGCATGCACATCGATCCCCGGTACCAGCAGGCGCAACAAGGCAGCGGCACTCGAGGTATTCACGCGTGCATCGGCGCACACCAGCACGTTATCCAAAGCAGAGGCGTCCTCGACCAGGCGCACATCCTGAAACACCATGGAGCACGGTGCGCACTCCCCCGCCACCAGCGCAAGCAACGTCGACTTGCCCACGCCCGAAGCGCCCATCACACAGGTGCGTCCACCGGCGGGCACATGAAGCACCAGTCCGTCGAGCGCCGGCGACCAGGGCGCCCGGTCGCCCACGGCGAGCGCAAGCTCCGCAGCAGCCCCGCCGCCAGCAGAGCCGCACGCACGCCCGCGGCCACCGCGCCCATGCGCCCGCACGGCAGTACGCCACGCCACGGGCCCCGAAGCCCGCAGCAACCACACCAGCACGCGCTCGCATGCCCACGATGCCGCCACGACCAGCACGGTCCACGCCAGCAGGTCCGCCGTCTCGATCAAAAGCTTCGCCTGATAGATGCGTTCGCCCACGGTGCCCGTCGCCATGCCGATGAGCTCCGCCGCCACGCCGGCCTTCCAGCTCATGCCGATCACGGCACGCGCACACGAAAGCACAAACGGCAGGACCTCGCGCCAGGTATGGGCGCAAAACAGACGCCAACCCTGCACGCCATGCAGACGAAACATCTGCTCCAGCGGCTGATCAACCTGTGCCAAGCCCTCGACCAGCGAAAAATACACTCCCGGCAGCGCCATCAAAAAGACCGCCGCAATGCTTACGCGCGCCGACCCCAGCCAAATGAGCAGCAGGACCACCACGCAGGCAACCGGCGTCGCCTTAACAAACGAAAGCGCCGGAGCCACCAAGCGGGCAAACGCCCGCGAGCGCGACGAAATTCCGGCCAGCAAACCACCGCACACCGCGGCAAGCGCCAAACCGCCTAGAATCCGCGCACCCGAGCCCGCCAGAATCGCCCACGTGCCGGCATCGCATACCAGCCGCAGCAACGCCACCACAACAGCACCCGGACCCGGCAAAATCAGCGGCTGTGCCACCAGCGCCGCCACGAAGACCCACACGGCAAGCCAAAAGGCGGCAACGGCACCTGCTGCCGCCACCGCCTTCATACGCTCTATCATTTGTCGAGCAAACGCACGCACGGGTTACTCCATGTAGTAGAAATCATCAGCCGGGAGCTTGCTGCCCACGGCGCTCGCGTCCGCATCGGCCAGCACCTTCAGGTACCCACCGAGCGCGGCCTTCATATCCTTCCCTGTCTGGCAGACAAGCATGCACCCGGGAATCGCCTTTTCGGCAATCGTGGCGTTATCCACGATGCCCGCATCGACCACGGCCTGCGCCCAGTCCGCCGGCGCCGCGTTCACGGCCTCAACGCTCGCAACATGGCAGCTCAGGAATTCCGCCACGGCCTCGGGATGCTCCTCGGCAAAGGCACGGCGCACCACGGTCACACCCGTCAGCAAGCGCGAGCCCGTGTCTCCTGCCAGCTCGTCCCACACATCGGTCAGGCTCACCGGTGCCGACAGCTTGCCCTCGCTCTTGGCGATGGCCGCCGTCTTGAACGGCTCGGGTAGCACGCCCACGGCAGTCGGGTCGGCAAGCAGAGCCGAGAGCACCTCGGTAGGCTCGCTCTTAAACTCGAGCGCCACCTGACCGGCCAAGCCCGCGCGCTCCAGCAGGTAGTTCATGACGTACTCCGGCGTGGTGCCCTTGCCCGTCATATAGACGGTATGGCCCGCCAGATCGCCAAACGAGGCCACACTCGCGTCGCCCGTCACCACGTTCAGCACGCCCAGCGTGTTGATGTCGATGACCTGCACCGCGCCCTCGGTCTTGTTGTAGAGCACGCTCGCCACGTTGGCGGGCACCAGGGCGATATCGATATCGCCCTGAATGACCTTGGGCACAATCTCGTCGGCGGCAGTGTTGATCGCAAAGTCGAACTCATTGTCCGTCTCGCCATCGGCTGCCTGGTCCATAAACTGCACCAGACCGATCGACGTCGGACCCTTGAGCGAGGCGACGTGCACCTCGACCGGCTCTGCGGCAGCACCGGCGCCGTCCGTGGCAACCGAGCCCGCGGCGGACCCGGCACCGGCAGCCCCGCCGCCACAGCCCGCGAGCGCAAGTGACAGGGCGCCCGCGGCGAACGCCGAGGCAAACCCCCGGCGCGACATCTCAACATCAAACGCGCGCATCGCTAGCACGTCCCCTCGTTAGGCATCGTCCATGCGTGATGGTCGGTATGCAGCAGCTCCTCGGCCAGTGGCGAGAGCGGCTCGCCTAAGAACTCGCGGTAGCACGCCTGGACATCGGGATTCTCGTGCGAGAAGCGAATCTCGGCGTTCGCATCGAGGCCCCAGAGCACCTGGCCACGCTCGGCAGCCAGCTCGCAACCGTCGTGAATGGGCTGACCGCCACCACCGACGCAGCCGCCGGGGCACGCCATGACCTCGACAAAGTCATAGCTCACACGGCCGTCGCGAATTGCGTCGAGCAGGCGGGCGGCATTGCCCAGCCCGTGTGCCACGGCGACGCGCACCTTGGTGCCATCGATATCGGCCACGGCTTCCTTCCAGCCGTCCAGGCCGCGCACGTCGGTAAAGAAATCGGCGTCGGGGTTCTTGCCCGTCACCAGGTAATAGGCCGAGCGCACGGCGGCCTCCATCACGCCGCCCGTGGCACCAAAGATCACACCCGCGCCCGTGCCAAAGCCCAGCGGCGTATTGAGCGGCTCCTCGACCAGCGTGTCAACGCTCACGTGGCTCGCGCGGATCATGCGCACCATCTCGCGCACCGTTAGCGCAACGTCCACGTCGGGCGCGCCGCCCTCGCCCACCATGCTCGGCAGCGCACACTCGGCCTTCTTGGCCGTGCATGGCATAACGGACACCACGAACAGACGCTCGGGCTCCACGCCCAGCACCTTGGCGTAGTAGGTCTTGGCGATAGCGCCGAACATCTGCTGCGGCGACTTTGACGTGGACAGGCTGTCGACAAACTCGGGGTAACGTGCCTTCACAAAGCGCACCCAGCCCGGGCAGCAGCTCGTAAACATGGGCCAGCCGCGGCTGTCGCCCTCACCCTTAGCGGCGGCGCCCAGGCGCTCGAGCAGCTCGGAGCCCTCCTCCATAATGGTGAGGTCGGCCGAGAAATCGGTATCGAACACATACTCAAAGCCTACGCGGCGCAGCGCGCAAGCCAGACGCTCGACGGTTGCCTCCTCGCGCGGAATGCCGAGCTCCTCGCCCCAAGCACTACGCACGGCCGGCGCGATCTGCACCAGCACGATCTTGTCGGGATTAGCGAGCGCGTCAAACACGGTCTCGGTGTCGTCGCGCTCGCGCAGCGCGCCCGTCGGGCAATGCGTGATGCACTGGCCGCACGCGACGCAATCGGTCTTGCCGATCGGCACGCGCCCGCGGGTGCCCACGGCGGTATGCGTGGCGCGGTTGGTCAGGTCCCAAATCCCTAGGCCCTGTACGCTCTCGCACACCTTGATGCAGCGCATGCATTTAATGCACTTGTCGTTTTCGCGGATGATGGGGAAATCGAAATCCCAGCCCTCGCCCGCCAAATGCCTTTGATACGGCAGATAGAAAATGCCCAGGTCGTTGGCAATGGTCTGCAGGTTGCAGTTACCGCTGCGCACACAGCTCGTGCAGCGTGAATCGTGCTGCGAAAGCAGCAGCTGCACGTTGGTGCGGCGCGCCTCGCGGGCCTTGGGGCTGTTGGTGTGGACCACCATGCCATCGAGCACGTAGTTGTTGCAGGCGGCAACCAGCTGGTCGCAGCCCTCAACCTCGACCACGCACACGCGGCAGCCGCCGATCTCGTTCAGATCGCGCAGGTAGCACAGGGTGGGAATCTGGATGCCGACGGACTTGGCCGCGTCCAGGATCGTGGTGTGCTCGGGCACCACGACCTCGCAATTATCGATAGTGAGCTTGACCATATTGAGTGCTCCGCTTTCGGTGTTATCGCTGACAGTGGGGTTGTTGAGCTCTACCATTCCAGGTTCCTCCCTCCGCGGAACGCGCCAAAACCAAAGTGGTCGCAACGCAGGCAGCGGCTTGCCTCCTGGCGCGCCTCCTCCTCGGTAAGGCCCTGCTCGACCAGATTCCAATCGTGAATACGCTCGCCGGCCTCGCGCTCGCCCAGCTCGCAGCGGCCGCACTCGTGCTTGCCCTTAAACTGAACGGTCGGCAGCTCCACGTCGAGCTTAATCTTGTGGTCGAAGCCCAGGTAGCGGTCGATATTTGCCGAAGCCACGCGGCCAGCGTTGATGGCACGGATGACGGTGGCGGGGCCGGTCTGGCAGTCGCCGCCGCTAAAGAGGCCATCGAAGTTGGGCACGGCACCGTCCGAGTCGGTGACCACGCAGCCCCACTTGCAGGCGATGCCCATGTCCTCAAACGGCTTGGAGTCGATGTCCTGGCCAATGGCAACAAACACGCGCTCGCAGGGGATGACGCGCTCGGGCGTCGCGGCGGCACGCGGGGCCGGACGACCGCGACGGGGCTCGCCGATAATCTGCGGTTGCACGCGCAGGCCGCTCACGCGACCATCTTCGCCCGTCTCGATGGCGAGCGGCGCCGTGAGCTCCAGAACCTCGCAACCCTCGGCCTGGGCGCCGGCGATTTCGGCGTCCTGAGCCGTCATATCGCAGATGCGACGGCGGTAGACGATGCTTACCTTTTCGGCGCCGCAGCGCACGGCAGAGCGCGCCACGTCCATGGCCACGTTGCCGCCGCCGATGACGCACACGCGCTGGCCGCTCAGGTCGGGCAGCTCGTCGTCACCGATGGCGCGCAGCATCTTGACGGCCGACTCCACGCCGGGCGCCTCTTCGCCCGGAAGGCCGAGCTTCTTATCGCTGTGGGCACCGATGGCCAGGTAGACGGCATCGAACTCGTCGCGCAGGCGGGCAAGCTCCTCGCCGTTGACGGAGTGGTCGAGCTCAACGTCGATACCGGCGCTCAAGATCCAGTCGATCTCGGCCTGCAAGCGCTCGCGCGGCAGACGATAGCTGGGGATGCCGTAGCGTAGCATGCCGCCCAGGTGGTGGCGCTGCTCAAAGATGGTCACCTTGTGGCCCATCACGGCCAGGTAGTAGGCACAGGAAAGGCCGGCCGGGCCGCCGCCGATCACGGCGACGCGCTTACCGGTGTTGTCCACTACATGCGGCTTATGGTCGTTGAGGTCACTGTGTTCAACGGCAAAGCGCTTGAGGGCGAGGATGTTCATGGGGTCGTCGACCATGCCGCGGCGGCAGTGCATCTCGCAGGGATGCTCGCACACCAAGCCGCAGACGAGCGGCAGCGGATTGTTCTTGCGGATGACCTTGACGGCATCGGCATAGCGGCCGGCCTCGACGAGCGAAATGTACCCGGGAATGTCGACGTGCGCCGGACAGCCCGAGACGCACGGGACGCGGGCCTCGCGGTCAAAGCCGCAGGAATGCTCGCGGATGTGGTGCTCAAAGTCGTCGCGAAAGCCGCGAATGGCCGTGAGCGCCATGGCGCCGGCCTCGTAGCCGATGGCGCAATCGCTCGAAAGGTAGATGGTGCGGGCCGTGCGCTCAATCAGGTTGAGCGTGGACTCATCGGCGCGCCCTTCGAGCACATCGGCGAGCAGGTCGCTCAGCGCGCTCAGGCCCACGCGACAGGGCGTGCACTTGCCGCAGCTCTGGGTGGAGCACAGGTTGACGAGCGCTGCCGTAAACTCCACGGGACACGGGGCGAGCGAGCTCACCGCCAGACGACGTCCGAGCGCATCATGCAGGTCGTCCATGACGGCCTGAGCGTGGCTGCGTTCCATTACATGCAGTCGAGCCATAAGATCCCCTCTCACATGGCAGCCCGGAGGCGAGGCCGGGCGAAATTGCTACACGCACAACACTGACCTAAAAAGTTGTTAGGTCTCCATACGGTTCGGCAGGCGGTATAAAATGTCACCCTCAGCGGTGAAATAGAACATTACCGCAGATAAATGCCATATTTGATAAAACGCGTTACCAAATTGCAATATTCAATGTGAAAAAGAGCGCCTTACTATTTTTCCTTTTTGATCCGTTTTCCTCCGTCCCCTTCGGATCACATGATCCCTTGGGAACGGAGGAAAACGGATCGTTTTTGGTGCAAAAGGGCCAGGTTTGTTTGCACCAATCTCACTTGCGCTAGATGAAGAGCTCGCATTCCTTCCGCGCGACGCAAACCTTGCTCAGCATCTGGGAAACAGCGGATAGCTTGTTGGGATCAAGCTTACGAGCGCCTCGCGGACATACGGCAATGCAGCGCATGCAGGAGATGCACGCCTCGCCAGCTGCTCGTTTGGGGTCACCCTTGTCGATAGCACAAACGGGGCACGCCGCGGCGCATGCACCGCAGGAGACACAATCCCCTGTTGCCTCGGGTGCCATGCGGTGACCTCCGGCTTGTTTATAAGGACGATTGCCGGGAATAGAGGGCTCGGATGTATCATCGGCCAACAGCTTTTGCTGAATTTGCTGCGCAAACTCTGCGAGCTGCGCCGCATCCTGCGCATCCGGACGACCGGCAGCAAACTGTCGCGCAATGGAATGTTCTGCAATGGCCGCAACTGCCGCGATCACCCGGAATCCCGCATGCTTCGCAACGTCCTCCAGCTCTACGAGCGTGTCCTCAAACGCGCGGTTTCCGTAGACGCACACCAGAACGGCCCGCGCTCCGTTGCCGTGAACCATGCCCAACCGGTCAGCCACCACAGCCGGGATTCTACCGGCATACGCCGGCACAGAGATTACGGCCACGTCGTCCTCAGTCATCGAGACAGCGCTGAAATCTAGCCCGCTATCGGTCAGATCGACGGTAACGGTATTCTTGTCCAGTGCCCCGGCCACAAGGCCAGACACCTTCTGCGTTCCACCCGTCGGACTAAACACAATTTCGAATACGCTCATCGAGACACCCTCCCCCTACGTCTGGCAACGCGTCAAGCCGTTTTCACATCCAGCCAGAGTATACGGCACGTGGGATCCCCATTTTGGTGCATCAAGCACCCCAATGCACCAACCCTACGCTGTCTGCCTCTTCGTTTTGTATAAATTACGGTACAGATTGTATATATTTACGGGATACCGCCGTGTTCTCCCGAGGTACCCCATCCCGGCACGTGCAAAAAACGGAGTATTCTGCAACGTGACCGCGCCAGCAATACCCCGAGCGGGCAAACCTTTAGGGCGCTGCGTCATTTTGGGTTCCGACATGGCGAGAATGACGCGCCCCTGCTCCGGAAAACGACGAAATCTGACTCAGAACGCTCGCTAGGGATATCCGAAAGCCACCGTTGGCGACGTCAAATCATATGCAGACAACTCGAACTGCAGAATACTCCAAAAAATGCACGGCGCACCCCATGGGACCCATTGCCGCATGGTAGGAAACAGGCCCACGGCATCCTCTAGACGCATTCCCGAGGAAATCACATTTGAACTAGCGATCGGATACGGCAAACAAAAAGGGCCCCGAGCGTAGTTGCTCGGGGCCCTTGGTTCACCTCGCTCTAGCGGGCGATGCGTGTGTTATTTGCGCTTGCCGCCGCCGTCACCGGGACGACGGGAGCTGCCGCCACGCTTGCCACCACGACTATTGCCATAGCTGCCACGGTTATCGCGACCGCCGGCACGGCCGCCACGGGAGCCGGCCTGGTTGCCGCCACGCCCGCCACGATAGCCGCCACGACGCTCCTCGCGGGTATCGTCGTAGTTGCGCCAGTCATCGCGACGATCGCGGCTGGCACGCGGGTCACGACGATCGTGCGACTCATTCGAACGACCAGCGCCGCCGCGGCCGCCATTGCCGCGAGCGCCCTCGCGACGCTCGCCGCCGCGGCTAACGCGCTCTTCAAAGCGCTTGCCGCCACGGGACTCACCGCCACGAGCACCTCGCTCACCGCGACCCTCGCCGCCGCGACGCTCATCACGGCCACCGCGCTCGTCATCACGACCGGAACGACGGCGGTCGCCCGAACCGCGCTTGCCACCGCGCGAACCGCGGCCCTCGTCCTCGCGCTCGACACGACGACGGCCGCCACGGTCCTCGTCCTCACGACGACGGCGGTGTGCCTCGCCCTGGAACTGCTTGGCACGACGCTCGGCACGGTTGCCGCGCGCAGGCTGCTCAGCGGCACCAGCACCAGCGCGCTCCTCGGCAGCCACCTCGCGAGCCACGCTCTCCACGGCCTCGTCCACGCGAGCCTGAACGCCCTCGCGCACGCGGGTCTTGCCGCCGCGCTTAGGACGGCTCGGGCGCTCGCCGTCGCCGCGACGCTCGTCGCGACCGCGGTTGGAACGACCGGCCACATCGCCGTAGTCATCGCCGTTGCGCTTGCCGTCGCGACGTGCCTGCTCAAGCTTCTTCTTGCTCTTGGACTTGCCGCGCTTGGTCTTCTTCTTCACCTTAAAGGCGGCAGGATCGCGCTCGGGGTCAACGGCGGGCGGGTTGGGGCCCACGTGCAGGTCGCCGGCTTCGTAAATATCGGCCGTCTTGTCCATGAGCTTCTCGATCTCGTAGAACTCGTCCACGTCCTGCTCAGTCACAAACGTAATGGCCCAGCCCAGCTCGCCGGCGCGGCCCGTACGGCCAATGCGGTGGATATAGTCGGTCGGCTCGGCCGGCACGTCAAAGTTCACGACGTAGCGCACGTCGCTAATGTCGATGCCGCGGGCGAGAACATCGGTTGCCACCAGTACGTCGACGGTGCCGTCGCGGAAGGCAGAAAGCGCGCGCTCGCGCTGGGCCTGGCTGCGGTTGCCGTGAATCGCAGCGGCCTTGATGCCCTTGCGCTCCAGACGACGGCAGCAGCTGTCGGCGCGGTGCTTGGTGCGCATAAAGACGATGGTGCGCTCCGGGCCCTCCTTTTTGAGGAACTCGGGCAACAGGTTGTTCTTGGCCTCGATGGACACCGGGAACACAAACTGGTCGACGGTGTCGGCGGTCGACGTGGCCGGCGCGATCTCCACGCGGGCCGGGTCGCTCACCAGGTCGGTGATCTCGCCCACGGCCTCCTCGTCGAGCGTCGCCGAGAACAGCAGCGTCTGGCGCTCGGCCGGCGTCTCGCGCACAATGCGGCGGACGGCGGGCAAAAAGCCCATGTCGAGCATGCGGTCGGCCTCGTCGAGCACCAGGACCTTAACCTCGTCCAGGTGGCAGGCGCCCTGCTCGATCAGGTCGACCAGACGACCCGGCGTGGCAACTAGGATATCGCAACCGTACTTGAGTGCCGCGGTCTGCGGCTTGTAGCTCACGCCGCCCACGACGGTCACGGCAACGTGGCCCGTGACGTCGGCGATTTTGCTTGCGACCTCGTCGATCTGCTGGGCAAGCTCGCGCGTGGGGGTGATGACGAGCATCACGGGGCCACGGCCGTTGCCCTCGGGCTTTTTAGCACCGCGACGGCGGTTGCGGCCGCCACGCTCGCGCACGGGTTTGGGAGGAGCGATGTGCTCCAGATTGTTCATAGTCGGCAGCAAAAAGGCGGCCGTCTTGCCGGTGCCGGTCTGAGCGGCGGCAAGCAGGTCACGGCCCTCGAGCACTACGGGGATCGAGCCGGCCTGCACGGGCGTGGGCGCCGTGTAGCCCAGGTTCTCGATAGCACGAAGCATCTCGTCGGAGAGGCCCAGCTCGTCAAAGGCGGGCAGGCTCTCGGTAGCGGACTCGACGGCCTGGGCGGCATTGGCCTCATCGGCGGCATCGAAGGCAGCCTGGGTCATGGCCTCGCGGGTCTCGTCCAGAATCTCGGCGTCGGTGACGTCAGATACAGAATTACGCATATGTTGTTGTTCCTTATCTGCACGCGCAATGGGCACGGCATGCGGCCGCGCGGGCGTGCTTGGTAGTGCGCTAATACATACAAAAACAGGTGCGCACAGAGAGGACGTTGCTCAGCACGCTGGCGATCGCTTTGGCAGCCCTATCACGCGCCGTCCAGACGCAGCAGCTCTAAGCGATGGAGCAGATTCGCCGCCGGTTAGTATACCCGTGCTTCGCATGCCCCCACGTAAACCACAGATGACGAGGCGGACGAGGTGGGCCCGGCTGATTGTCTCAATCTGTAACATCTACAGGGCGAATCTTCCTCTACGTGTTACAGATCGAGACAAACGGTCGACACGGCTCACAAACGTCTCAATCTGTAACAGTTAACGAGTAAAATCGGCCCTAATTGTTATAGATCAAGACAGAGGGGGATTTCCGTCCAGTCCAAACCAAATCTCTCAGTCTTCCTGCAATTTCGAACATGTGGCCTATAATGTTGCTTTGGTTACGCTATATATTGCGCAGCCATTTAATACGTCGCCCACCGGGGGCCATTAATTCCTATCGCCATATTGGCTAGGAAGCAATCAAAGGAGGTATCCGTGGCTGCAGAGACGCCTTGCTCGGTCCTCTATAACGATATTCGCTCGTTCGGCGGTCTTAAACATCTCGAGATCGCCCGAATGCTCATCAATGGAAACTCTTATCTCGGCAGTACCCTGCTCGAGAAATGCTCTTCCAACCGCTCGTATCTCACCCGTTACATCGTCCATCGCAAGCCTGATCAGTGCGCGCCCTCCATCTACAGCGACTTTACCGTCACCACGCTCAACCTTTCCTCGGCAATCTGCAGCAAGCTCGGCGGCGGCGAGTCCGCCTATCGGGCAATCGCCGAGCACTATCGCGGTCCGGCCGCCAACGAAATGATGTCGGCTCTCGCCAGCTACAAGCTGGACAGCCGCCTATATGCAAATGCCCTCAATCGCATCGACAACTTTGACGGCAATGCCGTGCGCGAGAAAAGCACGCTTTACCTTATGCTCTTTGTGGCAACGGGGGCGCTCGCCGATCCCGTTCAGGGCGTGGCCACCGTCGAGCGCTTTTGCGACAGCAAGACGGGCGAGCACTTTGGCACCACCGAAACTACCGTCGGACGTGGCTTTATGAGCAGCCTGGAGCAGCCGCGCACCGTCGCCCCCAACCTCGGTCTGCTCAGAACCCATGCCGACAACTGCGCCGGCATGCAAATCCATCCCCTCACACGCGATCCGCGCGGCACCGTGATTGGTTCTTTGCCCAAAACCTCGCCCAGCATCACCGATGTGGGCGCCGACGCATCGCGCGAGCATCTTCGCATTTGGCTTGAGGGTGAGCACTGGTACGCCCAGGGCCTTGGGTCGACCAACGGCACAGTGCTCGAATCGGGCGCGGGTGACGGCGATATTGTGATTGAGCCGCCGCGCGACCAACGCGAGCCTGGCAAGATCTATCCCCCAGTGGAAATCGAAAACAGCGACAGGCTCCATCTGGGTCTCTACACGACATTCCTTGTCATTGTGGACTAGCGCGGACGGCGATCGGAAGACGGTCGCCGTCCGTCTTTCGTCTTCTACCTTCTGCGTCGTAAACGACAATGCTCAGCGGTATACGTGGGCGGTGCGGCTATCATGGTACTTTACCGATATCCGCACTGCTCGCGTATACGTGCGGCAACCCATGCCAGACAAAGGAACGCCATGGATACTACCGATAGCGCCTATGGCGACAAACTCATCCGTCTCGATACGTTCGATACCGCCGTGGCGGTCGACCCCAGCGCCGAGGACGACGCCAAACGTCGGTTTATGACGCTTATTCTCCAGACGGCCCACCGCAACAACGGCAACATCGGGCACGTGCTGCGCGCGACCAACACGAGCGGCGAGGTCTTTGCCGTCAAGCTGCTCAAGGACAACGCTATCCTTTCCGGCCAAGCCCCCGACCGCTCCGCCGAGCAATCGGCAGCGCACCTGGCCAGCACCGCCGCGCTGTTCGAGGAGTACCGTCATCTGTGTACCGTCTCGCACCTGCGCGGATTTCCGCGCGTCTATGGCTACGGATCGTGCGAGGATGACCCTCTCATCCTCATGGAGTGGGTCGAGGGCACCTCGCTCAAGCAGGCGCTGCCCCTGCTTCCGCACGACGCCTCGGGCGGGCTGACCACCCAGATGGTCGCCGCCGTCGGAAACGCCGTGCTTCGTGCGCTCTTGATGACCCAAGGCCTCGTGAATCCGGTCATCCATCGCGACCTGTCGCCTGCCAATATCATGTTCCGCACCACCAGCCGAACGCTCGAGCAGCAGATTGCTGATTGTTCCTTTGACCCCTGCCTCATCGACATGGGCTCCGCGACCATGGCTCTCGGCGACGACACGATCACCCGGCGCGCCGACATCTGGCGTTTTGCCACGCCCGCATACGCCGCGCCCGAGATGCTCACGCAGGATATCGAAGGCATCGCGGCCCTTCGCCGTTCGCCGGCAATCGACGTCTATGCGCTTTCGAGCATTCTGTACCAGCTCTACAGCGGTCGCAAACCGTTTGACTTTGAGTCGACGGACGCCGCTGCAACCGGCTCGTTCTATCTCGTAAAGACCAAGACCAAGCCGGCACCGCTCGAGCCGCGCTGCGAGGGCGATGAGGCGCTCGTCCAGATCATCATGAAGGGTCTCTCAGTCGAGCAGTGCGATCGTCCCACCGAGCAGCAGATGCTCGAGGTGCTCTCGGCATACCTCACCGACGCCGAATCCGAAGGCCGCGAAGGTGCAGGAGACGAGGCCGCAATTGATATCGATTCTGGCACGCACCTTAAGGTCGACGTCGCCGGCGAGCGCGCACGAGAGATCCTGAATCAGGCCCGCCACGATGCCATGACCCGCCGCCGCTTTATTATCGGCGGCGCTATCGCAGCCGTTGCGGGGCTCAGCGTTATCGGGGCGGCAACCCATGGCTTTGGCATCCCCGACTACCTCGACGGCATCCGCGGTTCACTTGACGACTACACCTGGGATCAGCTGCAGGAGATTTCGCTCAAGATTAAGGCCGCCGAGACCCGTAGCGAGGCACGCGAGATTGCCAAGCGCTATCACCTGCTCGATGCCGATGGGCATATCCCCTATCCGTGTACCAAGCGCGTGAAACTCACCAACGGGCTGGAGGTCGGCGCGCAGCTTGTGGGCATCCGTCACGATGAGCTTCTGGACGGGACGGGCAAGGCCGGACTGACGTTTATGTTCGACGCGGGTATTGCCGAGCGCAACGCTGCGGCTGAACCGCCGAGCGCCGGCTGGGCAGTTTGCGAGCTGCGGGAATGGCTCGACGGCGACGGCCTTAAGCTGCTGCCCAACAAGTTGCGCGCGCTCATCAAATCTGTCAAAAAGGTCTCGAATAACGCTGGCGCCGCCAACAGTGCATCGCGTCTGAGCGAGTTGCCCGCAACCCTTTGGCTGCCCGCCATGGTCGAGCTGTGCGGTACGCAACCGCCCGATTCGTTTGCCAAGGACTATCACTACCTGGCAGAAATCTACAACGGCGAGGGCAAGGAGTATCAGCTCTTCCGCGAGCTCAAGGTGAGCCCGTATTCCACGAACGAGACGATGGTCCGCCAGTGGAAGGGCAAGGACACCTGCTGGTGGGAGCGCACGGTGAGCCCCGACTCATCGGAGACCGAAGGCACGCTCTACATAAACCGTGTGGGCCACGACGGCGACGTCTTTACGTACGCAACGCCTGCGGAAAAGCCAAACAAGCTAACCTGTGTGATTCCCGGGTTCTGTATCTAGGCGGCGGGCGTCTTGCCGTGACGGGACCCCTCCCCGGCAGTTGTCTCGATTTGTAACACTAGCTCGGCAGATACAGGTCTAGATGCTACAGAACGAGACAAACCCCAATCCCGCGAGACAACATCTCAATCTGTAACAGTAAGGGGTCAAAAACCTCTCTAGATGTTACAGATCAAGACATTTGAGTTGGCCGCGGACGGTCTGTCTCGATCTGTAACAGTAAGGGGTCATTTTTCCCGCCAGATGTTACAGATTGAGACATTGAGTTTATTGCTGAAGGTTCGTCTCGATCTGTAACATCTGGAATCCAAAAACCGGTCTAACTGTTACAGATGGAGACAAACTCAAACCTCTCAAAACAAAATCTCAATCTGTAACAGTTAGAGGTCATTTTCCCCGCTAGATGTTACAGATCGAGATATTGATTTGCCGCCGGAGAGTTTGTCTCATTCTGTAACAGCAGCTCGGCAAAAACTGGGCTAGATGTTACAGATTGAGACGAAGGGCGGGGATGGTGCACCAACCCGGCAGCCACCCTCATCTGTAGCGAAATGTCATACATTTCTTTCTGTACTGGACACCCCCAGGGGGTATGGGTGTATAGTATCGGCAGGTTAACATTTCCGACACTACGTCACAGAAAGGAGAAGCCATGGCTCAAGATAAGTTCGACGTGGGCGGCATGACATGCGCCGCCTGCCAGGCGCATGTGGATCGCGCCGTGAGCAAACTCGACGGCGTCCAAAGCGTCGCGGTCAATCTGCTCGCCGGCTCTATGCTGGTGGACTACGACCCTGCGCAGGTCTCCCCCGACGACATCTGCACCGCTGTCGACCGCGCGGGCTACTCGGCCTCACCCATCAGCACGGGCACCGACGCTGTCCAAAGCGGAAGTGCGCAAGCCAGGTCCGACGCCGCCCATATGGAGTCACCGACCAAAAAGTTGGAGGCCGCCGCCTCTGCCATGCGCACCCGCCTCATCGTCTCGATCGTATTCCTCATCCCACTGTTCTACATAGGCATGGGGCACATGCTCGGCTGGCCGCTGCCCGGCATCTTCACCGACCACACCCACAGCATGACGCTCGCGCTCACCGAGCTCGTCCTGCTCATTCCCATCGTCTACGTCAACGACGCGTACTTTATCAACGGGTTTAAATCGCTCGCGCACGGCGCGCCCACCATGGACGCCCTTATTGCCGTGGGCGCCACCGCCTCCATCGCCTGGTCGCTCTACGCCATGTTCATCATGGCCGACCAGCTAGCCGCAGGTCAGGTGCACGAGGCCATGATGACGAGCATGGACAACCTGTATTTTGAGAGCGCTGGCACCATCCTGTCGCTCGTCACCGTGGGCAAATACCTCGAGACGCGCAGCAAGTCCAAGACCGGCGGCGCTATCGAGGCGCTCATCGACTTAGCACCCAAGACCGCGACCGTCGTGGCAGAGGACGGCAGCGAGGCCACCGTCGACGTCGATGCCATTCTGCCCGGCCAGGTGCTGCGTGTGCGCCCCGGCGAGTCCATCCCTGTCGATGGCGTGGTGCTCGAGGGCAGCTCGGCCGTGGACGAGAGCGCGCTCACCGGCGAGTCCATCCCCGTGGAAAAGACCGCCGGCGACACCGTCAACGCCGCCACTGTCAACCGCACCGGCTCGTTTGCCTTCCGTGCCACACGCGTGGGCGCCGACACGTCGCTCGCCAAGATTATCCAGCTCGTCGAGGACGCCAACGCCACCAAGGCGCCCATCGCCCGCATGGCCGACAAGGTCGCCGGCGTGTTCGTGCCCGTGGTATTCGTGATCTCGGCCATGACCTTCGTGGCGTGGATGGCACTGACCGGTAGCGTGAACGAAGCGCTCACCTCCGCCGTCGCTGTGCTGGTGATCAGCTGTCCGTGCGCATTGGGTCTGGCCACGCCCGTCGCTATTATGGTCGGCACCGGCAAGGGCGCCGAGATGGGCATTCTGTTCAAGAGCGCCGAGGCGCTGGAGAATCTGCGCAGCGTGGGCACCGTGGTGTTCGATAAGACGGGAACGGTCACTCGCGGCAAGCCTGCCGTGACCGATATCGTGGTAGCCACGCGCGCCGACGGATCGCCCGCCATGAGCGAAAAGGCGCTACTCAAGCTGGCCGCCGCGCTGGAGCGCTCAAGCGAACACCCGCTGGCCGAGGCGATTATGGCCGAGTGCGAGACGCGCGGAATCGTCGCACGCATGGTCGAGGACTTTGCCGCCGTGCCCGGGCGAGGCGTTACGGCGCGCGAGGGGCAAAACGCCATTGCCGCCGGCAATATGCGCCTGATGAACGAGCTGGGCGCGAAGGTGCCCGCGGGTCTTGCCGAACAGTTCGCCGCCGAGGGCAAGACGCCGCTGTTCTTTGCCAAGAACGGCGAGCTCGCCGGCACCATTGCCGTGGCTGACGAGGTCAAGGAAACGAGTGCCGGAGCCATCGCCGCACTGCGCTCGCTTGGCGTCGACGTGCGCATGCTCACCGGCGACAACCGAGTCACCGCCGAAGCAATCGCCCGCCGCGTGGGGCTGAGCAGCGAACAGGTCATCGCCGACGTCCTCCCCGCCGACAAGGAGCACCACGTACGCGAGCTGCAGGATGCGGGCAGCAAGGTCGCCATGGTGGGCGACGGTATCAATGACTCCCCCGCCCTGGCGCGCGCCGACGTGGGCCTTGCTATCGGCACCGGCGCAGACATCGCCAAGGAGGGCGCCGACGTGGTACTCATGCGCAGCGACCTCATGGACGTCGCCCGTGCCATCGAGCTGTCGCGCGCCACAATTCGCAACATCAAGCAGGACCTGTTCTGGGCGCTGTTCTACAACGGCATCGGCATTCCGCTGGCGGCGGGCGTGTTCTTCCCCCTCACCGGTTGGCAGCTCTCGCCGATGTTTGGCGCCGCGGCCATGAGCCTGTCGAGCGTCTGCGTCGTAAGCAACGCTCTGCGCCTGCGAACCTTTAAGCCAAAAGTGGCAAAATAGGCTCACCATTAAGTCCATCTAGAACGGGTTTTCCAGACGCCCGAGATTGACCCGAAAGAGGAGCGACGCGCACTTTGGTACGCGAGCGACGGCTTGAAGGTCAAGGTCGGTTGCCTGGGAAAGCCGACACAACAGGGAGGAATACCCATGCGTTACACAATCAAGACTTCCGGCCTCATGTGCGGCCATTGCGACGCCACTGTCGAGACGGCGTTGCTCAACGTGGCCGGCGTGACCGACGCCGACGCCGATCACGAGACCCAGACCGTCCAGGTGGAGTGCGCCGACACCGTGACCGTCGAGCAGCTCACCGACGCTGTCGAGGGCGCCGGCGAGAAGTTCCACGCCCTTTCGGTGACCGCCGCATAGCAGTCGCTGCCTACTGAATCCTCAGAAGTTGCGGTGAAATACGGACTGTTGTGCCGCCCTAGGCCTTTAAACGGTCCGTATTTCACCGCAACTGACGGGGACATCCGGAAGATCGACCAGAAACGAGGACCCGACATGATGGCAGACCATAAATCGGTGACCCGCATGCTCAAGACGGCACGCGGCCAGATCGACGGCATCTTGCGGATGGTCGAGGAGGACCGTTACTGCGTCGATATTTCCACGCAGCTCATGGCAACGCAGGCGCTCCTCGCGCGCATTAACGCCGACGTGCTCAAGGCGCATATCGAGGGCTGCGTGACTTCGGCAATCGAATCGGGCGACGAAGACCTCAAAGCCGCCAAGCTCGCCGAAATCGAACGCGTCGTCGACAAGCTCTCCAAGTAATAGGGGCATTGGGGACAGATTTCTTTGCACCGTCTTGGTATTCCGGGGACAGGTATGTTTGCACCACATTGGTGCAGATTAACCTGTCCCCCTTGCTCTAAATCGGGTATAAAGGCGTGCAGCATATCGAACGAAAGGCAATTTGCATGAATGACTTTATGAAGGGTCGCAATGGTGCCGATGAACTCACCATCGTGATGGGTTTTGCCGGCATCGTCATCGCGATGATCGGATCGATAGCCCGCATCCAGTGGCTCAGCTGGATTGCCATCGCCGTAATCGTGATTGGCGTGCTGCGCGGCCTGTCCAAAAATATCGACGCACGTCACAAGGAGAACGAGACCTTTGTCGCCGCGACTGCAAACGTACCCGGCTTGGGCAAGTTTGTAGCTAGCTTGGGCGGCGGAGCTGCAGCGGCCAACGCCTCGCGCGCAGCCGGTACTAGCAAGGAAGACTTTGAACGTGCCAAGCGCACAGCCAAGAAGATGTGGAAGGGCCGCAAGACCACGGCCTATCTTAAGTGCCCCAACTGCGGCCAGATGCTCTCCGTTCCCAAGGGCAAAGGCAAGATCCGCGTCACCTGCCCCAAGTGCCACGCCAAGATGGAAACCCGCTCCTAGCGCCCGCACATGGGACAAATGCATCAGAAGTGTTTGTCCTGCATCTTACATATTTGTCGATAAAAAAGCCGAGGCCTCGTGTTGAGACCTCGGCTTTTTGCATGGGGCGACAGCATTCGATGAAGCCGTCGCGCCAGCGCCTAAGCTACGCCGTCGCGAGCGAGCTCCTCTGCCAGGGCTTCTGCCGGCATAGCCATAATCGCGTCGAGCTCGGCGTCCACCTCGGGAATACGCTTCACCTTGAGCTTGCGCACCAGATCACCGCGACACATCACGTGCGTCGGATCACGCAGTGCGCACAGGTCATCGAGCGGGTTCTCGCGCGTCACCAGGATATCGGCGGCCTTGCCGCACTCGATTGTGCCGGTCTCGCCGCCCAGCCCCAGCAGCTCGGCGTTGACTTGCGTAGCCGTATGCAGTGCGAAGGCGTTGCTCACACCCACGTACTTGGCAAAATAGGCCACCTCGCGCCACATGTCGTACTGTGTCACAAACGGGCAGCTCGAGTCCGTACCCAGGCCCACCTTAACGCCAGCTTCCAGTGCAGCACGGGCGCTCTCGATGATGCCCGAGCACACGATATCGCCGTTCTTCTTTTGCGTATCGGTCGAATGGGTCTTTTCCGGGTCGAGCAATACAAACGGCAACGCCGGGCTGATCGTGCAGGTCACACTCGGCGCACGTCCCTCGAGCTGCGTGCCCGCGGCGCCACGGTACAGCTCCAGGATCTCGGGCGTCAGCGGAGCGCCGTGCTCAATCGTGTCAACGCCGGCCTCAAGCGCGGCCTTCACGCCCTCGGTGCTCTCGACATGGGCCATAACCGGCAGGCTCACCTCGTGCGCAGCCTTGCACGCCGCCGCGGCAACCTCGACCGGCATGCGCAGCACGCCCGGCTCGCCCACCTCGGTCGCATCGAACACGCCGCCCGTCACGAACAGCTTAATGACGTCGGCACCACGCGCATACAGGTCACGCACCTGTTCGGCTGCCTCGGCGGGACTGTTGGCCACCTGGGCGAACAGTCCCGCACCATGGCCGCCCGGCACCGTGACGCCCGTTCCCGGCGCCACCAGGCGAGGACCTTGATACTTGCCGGCATCGATAGCATCGCGCACGGCAAGATCCGCAAACAGCGGGTCGCCCGCGCCGCGCACCGTGGTCACGCCACTTGCCAGTTGTTGTTGGGCGCTGCCCTTAAGAATATGGCACACGATGGCGCGCCCCACGGGGTTATCGAGCTTCTTCATCAACGCACCCGCATCGCCCGCCGAAACCGGCTTGCCCGAACCGCACAGGTGCACGTGCATATTGATGAGACCGGGCATGAGATACGCACCACCCAGGTCGATAACCTCGGCACCCGCGGGCGCCTGCGCCACAGCACTCGGCCCCATCCAGGTGATGACGCCGCGCTCAACAGTCACGGCCACATCGGGTTGCGGCTCCATATGTTCCGAACCATCCAGGACGGTCGCATTGATAAACAACGTGGGACGATCGGCAGACGCCATATCGAGCTCCTCCCCCTCAGAAAACTTGAACATCTGTCCATTATTATCCAGCGCGGCAGGATTGCTGCGGACATATCGGTTAACGGAGGGAAGAGGGGATGTGGGGGGGACGGAATACGTTGCAGCCCCACCCCAGCAACATCAGGGGAATGTCTCGATCTGTAACAGGTACAGGGTTATTGGACCCCTTGATGTTACAGATCGAGATCTTTCGGCAGCCGCCAACCTTCCGTCTCAATCTGTAACAGTTACGAGGCCAAACGGTCCCTTGTTGTTACAGATTGAGACAAACTCGGCAGGAACAACCACCTCCGCGTCAGTTGCACCCCTTAGCGCCCATACCACTGGCGTCTCCATTCCTCAGCCAGATCGGCCCGCTGTTGAATTCCCGCCAGTCTCATCTTTTCAGCCAGCTTCCCCGGGTTCTTGAGTTCATCAAACGCAAACCGAAGCACCTTGTGCCCGAGCATCGTCAGATGAGACTCTCGCTGACGTTCTGCCACGAATGGGTCGACCGACCCCCGATCCCCACCATCCTGCAGGGTATACTTTCCCTTCCCGTCGAGCTCGCCGATGACACACGTCCCGTTCTCGAGCCGCCAAAAATAGTCGACGCGAAACACCTGGCTCGAATCGAGCGGGTCGCGAAACTCCACCTGCAGCTCCGGAACTGGAAAGCCGTACGCAATAAAGAACGCTCGGAACCGAGACTCGCCGCCGTTTTCGGACAGCCCGTCCGCATACGACGCAATCACCTGTGCTCTGCGATACCCTCGCCTGCCCTCGCAATCGGCGCGGAGGCGCTCGCACAAATCCCAACGTGATACGCCTTTCGCCCGCAGTGCAGAATCGGCAATCGCCAACCCGTAGGAGAACGGCGCACGCAGTAAGCAATCCTCCACCGTGCGCCAAAACGACGTCACCCGCACGCCATCAACACGCTCGAGCGCGCCCGCCATCTGCGGACGCAACAACCTGCACCCGCCGCTCAACGTCACCGAACAACCCGTCTTAACAAGAAAGCGCGGCCCGAGCAGATCATTCGGCACCTCCAGACCCCACAAAAGCGCCGCGTCATAGCCCCAAAACGCCCAATCGGGATGAAATTCCGCAAGCCCTTTGATAGTCCTCAGCGCTCGCTCCGCCGGCGTCAATGCATCCCAATCATGCTGAAAACAGAACAGGTACGGCTCGGGCTCCGCGATATCGTCGGTTCCAACATGGCGTCGCAGCCACATGAGCTCGGTATTGTCATGCGTTGCGAGCAGCGCACCTTGCTTGGCCGTCTCCGTGAGCCGCGCGAGCATTCTATTCCGCGCCAACGTGTTGCGAGTCGCATGTTTGTGTTTGAGAACGGTATTAGACACTTTCGTCACCACCACGTCAGACAAATGGACCATCGTCACCGTTGCCTCCGCTGACAAATGTCTTGATCTGTAACAGGAAGACAGTCTTTGAGCCTCTAGTTGTTACAGAACAAGATCTTTCGACAGCCGCCAACCTTCCGTCTCAATCTGTAACAGTTACGGGCTCAAACAGCCGCTAAACGTTACAGATTGAGACAAAGTCAGGGCTGTAGGGCGACACCAGTCACATCCCCTACTCCCATTCTTGTTCGTAGATGTTGAGGGACTTTACGTAGCGCCCCTGGGCGCCCATGATGTCGCGGACCAGGCGCAAAAAGAAGCTGATGCACGAGGTGTCAAAGCCATCCTGCAGGTCCTCCGGATGCACCGCACCCGGCCCATCGACTGCCGTGTCACTCAGGCGCGCGATGTCGTACAGATAGAGCTGTCCCGCCGTCAGCCAGACATCGTCGACGCAAGCGAGGCGCACCGCAATCGCGCCGTCGCTCCAATGCTCCTTTTGCACGATATGCGGGTCGTAGACATCAAAGCGACGGTCGGTGCGCGTATCCTTCAGCGCAACTATGCCGTTCGCAGGATCCTTGTCCAAAATGCCAAAGCGCGAGAAATACTGCGTGTCGCGTACCTGCTCGAGCCGCTTGAGCGAGGCAGGCGAAAGCGATGCCGGCGGCTCGTCAACATACAGCTCGAGCAGCGTCTTGCCATGGCGATAGGAGCGCTCGAAGAGCAGCCAATCGGTAAACGCCATGTTGTAGGCCATGATTTCGTTTTGCGAAGGCTCGGTGCAATAGCTGAGCCACGGGTCGACAATGATCTCGAACTGTTCGCGCGCCGGCTCCAAAAACTGGAACTTCCGCAGCATCCAAAAATGGGCTATGTCGGCAATATCGTTGCCGACGGCTTCGGCTAGCTGCGCTCGGTCTAAAGCGTGGTCAGTCATGGCATCCTCCTCAAACTGATAGACCTCAATTTGAGCTTACGAGGAGGGTGGTCGGCCACGACCAGCGCGGGCAAAATAGGCCTCCGGCTGCAAACCAGATGCTGACCAAACACTTGACGAAAAGCTTGACCGAAAATGCGCACCGCAACAAAACCGCAGGTAAACATAGACGGCCAACCCGCCCTTTTGAGCCAGATACCCACAGCCACCACAGAAACAACAGGTGACCACAGCCCAAGAAGTCGACAAATAAACACCCGTACGTCGACAAACGAGCAAATCGCTCGCAAAGAGTGTCCCCAACGACTAGACAAAAAATGACTAGTCATTGGGGACGTTCTTAAATGACTACTTTACAGCTCCAGCGCCTCGGCGACTTCGGCAGCGCAGGCCAGGGCGTCGGCCATGGCGCTTACCACGAGCGAACTGCCATTGCGAGCATCGCCGGCCACGTATACCGGTGTGGCGCCCGCGGCGACGCCGTCGACACGGGCCGCAAGGTGCGAGCCCTCGGCAGCCATCACCGGCAGCGGACGACCAGCGGTGGCAACAGGCACGCCAACGGCGTCGAACACGCCATGCTCGGGACCCGTAAAGCCGCAGGCGATGAGCACCAGCTGGGCCGGCACCTCGTGCTCGGAGCCCGCGATGCGCTCGGGCTTGCCAGCCGACCAATCCAGATCGACCACGCGCAGGCCCGCGGCCGCGCCCTTCTTGTCCAACAGTACCTCGAGCGTATCCACACCCCAAGCGCGCATCTCGCCGCCCATGGCAGCGATGGCCTCCTGCTGGCCATAATCGGTCTTCTTCACGTTGGGCCACTGCGGCCAGGGGTTGCTCGCCGCGCGCGCATCAGGCGCCGCCGGCAAGAACTCAAACTGGCGCACGCTGCGCGCACCCTGACGTACCGCGGTGCCCACGCAGTCGTTACCGGTATCGCCGCCGCCAATGACCACAACGTCCAGGCCGCGCGCGTTCACCGCGGGCTCGCCGCCATCGAGCACCGAGACGATCGAAGCCGCCAGGTAGTCCACGGCATACACCACGCCCGGGGCATCAATGTTCGCAGCCGAAAGCCCACGCGGAGCACGGGCGCCGGCAGCCACCACGACGGCGTCAAAGTCGTCGAGCTTGGCGGTAACCTTGGAATCGCTCACGTCGGCACTCAGCTCGAACACAATGCCCAGCTCGCGCATGAGCGCCACGCGACGCTCGACCACGGGCTTCTCGAGCTTCATGTTGGGAATGCCGTACATGAGCAGACCGCCCGGGCGGTCGTCGCGCTCAAACACCGTCACGCGGGCGCCACGGCGCGCAAGCTCCCATGCTGCCACCAGACCAGCGGGACCGGAACCCACCACGGCGACCGTGGGCGCATCCTCCCCTGCCGGCTCAAAGCGACGCGGGCCGCCGTTCGCCCATTCGTGATCGCTGATCGCGCGCTCGTTATCGTGAATCGTCGTAGGCTGGCCGTCGACCGAACCCAGGTTGCACGCGGCCTCGCACAGCGCCGGGCACACGCGACTCGTGAACTCGGGCATGGGCGAGGTGAGCGACAGACGCTCGGCAGCCTCGTCCCAGCGGCCGCGGTACACCAGCTCATTCCACTCGGGAATCAGGTTGTGCAGCGGGCAGCCGCTCGGGCGTGCCTTGCCAAAGCTCGCGCCCATCTGGCAAAACGCCACGCCGCACATCATGCAGCGGCTCGCCTGGGCGCGACGCGCATCGTCGTCGAGCTCCACGTACAGCGGATCGAAATCGCGGCTGCGCTCCTCCACGGGGCGCAGCTCGTGGGTCACGCGATCGATATCAAGAAAAGCACCGGGCTTGCCCATGGCACTTACGCCTCCTTCTTGGTCGAAGCAACAGAGCTGGCAGCCACGGGTGCAGTGTCCGCAACACCGCCCACGGCATCGAAGCGAGCGACATCCGCGGCGCTCGCGCGACCGGTCACGATGTCAAACGCCAGCTCCTCGGCCTGCGCATGCGTCTTGCCCACGGCCTCACCCGCCGCGACAATCGCCAGCACGCGCTCGTACTCGGTCGGAATGACCTTCACAAAGTGCTTGCTCATCGTCTCAAAGCTGTAGAGCAGCTTAATGCCGCGCGGACTCTGCGTCGCGTCCACGTGCTCCTGGATGAGCTCGCGAATCTGCGCCAGCTCGCCGGTCGTCGGAGCCTTGAGCTCAACGCTCTCGTGGTTCACACGGGCATCGAGCGTGCCGTACTGGTCAAAGACGTAAGCCACGCCACCCGTCATGCCGGCGGCGAAGTTCTGCCCGACCTCGCCCAGGATGAGCGCCAGACCGCCCGTCATGTACTCGCAGCCATGGTTGCCGCAGCCCTCGACCACCACGGTGGCGCCGGAGTTGCGAACGCCAAAGCGCTGGCCTGCCAGGCCGTTAATGAAGCCGCGGCCGCTCGTGGCGCCAAAGAACGCAACGTTGCCCACGATGATGTTCTCGTCGAACTTGTAGGTCGCATGCGGGTTGGGGCGCATCGACACCTCGCCGCCCGAAAGGCCCTTGCCAAAGTAGTCGTTGGCGTCGCCGCACACGTTGAGCGTAATGCCGCGCGGCAGGAAGGCGCCAAAGCTCTGACCGGCCGAACCATCGCAATCGATGGTGATGGAGCCGGCGGGCAGGCCCTCGGGATGTGCCTTGGTCACCGCGTTGCCCAGGATGGTGCCCACGCAGCGGTTGACGTTGGCAATATCGGCGCGGAAGCGAATCGGACGCAGGTGCGCACGGGCATCGGCCGTATAGGGCACAAACAGCGTGGAGTCGAGCGTCTTGTCGAGCTCGCTGTCCGCGGCCATCTGCGGCAGGAAGTGGCGGCCGTCGGCACCCGGGATATGGGCACCGAACTCACAGGTCGCGCTCGCCAGCACGGGCGACAGATCGAGCAGGTTGGCCTTGCGGTTGCCCGGGACCTCGATCTGGCGCAAGCACTCGGGGTGGCCGACCATCTCGTCGACGGTGCGGAAGCCCAGGCTCGCCATGACCTCGCGCAGCTGCTCGGCAACAAAGAGCATAAAGTGCTCAACGTGCTCGGGCTTGCCGCGGAAGCCGCGACGCAGGCGGCAGTTTTGCGTGGCGATGCCGGCCGGGCAGGTATCCTGCTGGCAGTCGCGCTGCATGAGGCAACCCATGGAGATGAGAGGCATGGTCGCAAAGCCAAACTCCTCGGCACCCAGCAGGCAGGCGACGGCAACATCGGTGCCGTCCATGAGCTTGCCGTCGGCCTCGAGCACCACGCGGGAGCGCAGGCCGTTTTGCAGCAACGTCTGCTGGGCCTCGGCAAGGCCGAGCTCCAGCGGCAGGCCGGCGTGCCAAATGGAGTCGCGCGCCGCGGCGCCCGAGCCGCCGTTATGACCGCTGATCAAGATCTTGTCGGCAGCACCCTTGGCCACACCGGTGGCGATGGTGCCAACGCCGGCCTCGCTGACCAGCTTGACCGACACGCGCGCACCGGGATTGGCGTTCTTAAGGTCAAAGATCAGCTCCGCCAGGTCCTCGATGGAGTAGATGTCGTGGTGCGGCGGAGGCGAGATCAGGCCGATGCCGGGCGTGGACTGACGGACCTCGGCGATCCAGGGGTAGACCTTCTTGCCGGGCAGGTGTCCGCCCTCGCCGGGCTTGGCGCCCTGGGCCATCTTGATCTGAATCTCGAAGGCGCTGCACAGGTAGCGGCTCGTCACGCCAAAGCGCGCGCTTGCCACCTGCTTGATGGCGGAGTTCTTGGAGTCACCGTTGGCCAGCGGGGTCTCGCGACGCGGATCCTCGCCGCCCTCGCCGGAGTTGGAACGGCCATGCAAGCGGTTCATGGCGATGGCCATGCACTCGTGCGCCTCTTTGCTGATGGAGCCGTACGACATGGCGCCGGTGTTAAAGCGGCGGACGATGTTGAGCGCGGGCTCCACCTCGTCGAGCGAAACCGGCGTGCGGCCGCTGCCGTCAAAGTCGAGCAGGTCGCGCAGGCGCACGGCACGGCCGGTGCGGTGCAGGCGGGCGCTGTACTCCTTAAAGGTGTCGTAGCTGTCCTCGCGGCAGGCGGTCTGCAGCAGGTAGACGGTCTGAGGGTCGATCAGGTGATCCTCGCCACCGAGCGGGCGCCACTTGGTCAGGCCCAGTGTGGGCAGCTGATCGGGAGCCGGGCTCCTAAGGATGGCGAGCGCGGCGTCGTAGCGCTCATTCTGCTCGCGCTCGACGTCCTCGACGCCCATACCGCCCACGCGGCTCACCGTGCCGGCAAAGTACGCGTTGATGAACTCCGGCGTAAAGCCCACGGCCTCGAAGATTTGCGCGGAGTGGTAGCTCTGCACCGTGGAGATGCCCATCTTGGACATGATGGAAACGATGCCAGCGGTCGCAGCCTTGTTGTAGTTTGCGATGCCCTGCTCGGCCGTCACGTCCAGGTCACCGCGTGCCGCCAGCTCGCGGATGCACGCATGTGCGTTGTACGGATAGATGCCGCTCGCGGAGTAGCCCACCAGTGCCGCAAAGTCGTGCGGGGACACGGCGTCGCCGCACTCCACCACGATGTCGGCAAAGGTACGCACGCCGGCGCGGATCAGGTGGTTGTGCACGCAGCCCACAGCGAGCAGCGACGGCACGGGCACCTCGCCCGCAGCGGCACGATCGCTCAACACCACGATGTTCACGCCGTCACGGACCGCAGCCTCGACGTCCTCTGCAAGCTGCTTGAGCGCAGCCTGCAGCGCGCCCTCGCCGGCGTCGCGGCGGTAGACGGCACGGAAGCGACGAGTCTTAAAGCCCACGCGGTCGATGGCGCAGATACGCTCGAACTCCTCCTCGTTGAGCAACGGGCGCTCCAGGCGCACCAGCTGGCAGGCCGTGCGGGAGTCCTCGAGCAGGTTGCCGTGGTTGCCCAGGTAGAGCGTGGTCGAGGTGACCATATGCTCGCGAAGGGCGTCGATGGGCGGGTTCGTGACCTGGGCGAACAGCTGATAGAAGTAGTCGAAGAACGAGCGCGTCTTCTTGGACAGGCAGGCCAGCGGCGCGTCGATGCCCATCGAGGCGAGCGGTGCCTTGCCCTGCTGGGCCATGGGACGCACGACCTCGTTGACGTCATCCCAGTGGTAGCCGAGCTTGGCCATGCGCACGGCGGCGGGCACCTCGGCGTCCTCGGCGGGCGTTGCCGCAACGGGCTCATCGAGCGCGGCAACGGTCAGCGTCTCCTCGGCAATCCAGTCGCGGTAGGGCTTTTCCTTGGCGTAACGGGCGCGCAGCTCGTCGTTGTAGATCACGCGGCCGCGGGCAAAGTCGACCTCGAGCATCTGGCCCGGTCCCAGGCAGCCGCTCGTCAGGATGTTCTCGGGGCTCACCTCGATGGTGCCCACCTCGCTTGCCAGCATAAAGCGACCGTCGCGCGTCACATAGTAGCGGGCGGGACGCAGGCCGTTGCGGTCGAGAGCAGCACCCAGTGTGCGGCCGTCGGTAAAGGCGATGGCGGCCGGGCCGTCCCACGGCTCCATGAGCATGGACTGGTAGGCATCGTAGGCGCGGCGTTCCTCACTCAGACTGTCGTTGTGGTCCCACGGCTCGGGCAGCAGCATGGACGCGGCACGCGTGAGCGGGCGACCGTTCATGACCAAAAACTCGAGCACATTGTCCAGAATCGCGGAGTCGGAACCCTCACGGTTGATGATGGGCATCACGCGCTCAAGATCGTGCTGCAGCACGGGGCTGTACAGGTTAGGTTCGCGGGCGCGAATCCAGTTGACGTTACCCTTGAGGGTGTTGATCTCGCCGTTGTGGATGATAAAGCGGTTGGGGTGCGCACGCTCCCAACTGGGCGTGGTGTTGGTGGAGTAGCGCGAGTGGACGAGCGCCACGGCCGTTTTGACGGCGGCGTCGTTGAGGTCGATGAAGAAGCGACGCATCTGCGTGGCGACCAGCATGCCCTTGTACACGATGGTGCGCGAGCTCATGGAGCACACGTAGAAGATCTTATCGCGCAGGGCAAACTCGGCGTCGGCCTTCTTCTCGATGGTGCGGCGGCACACGTACAGGCGACGCTCGAAGGCATCGCCGGCGGGCGTGTCGTCCGGACGGCCCAGGAAGGCCTGCAGGATAGTAGGCATGCAGGCGCGGGCCGTCTCGCCCAGATCGTGCGGGTCGACCGGCACCTCGCGCCAAAAGAGCAGCGGCACGCCGGCCTCGGCGCAGCCCTCCTCAAATACGCGGCGGGCATCCTCTACGCCCTTGTCGTCCTGCGGGAAGAACAGCATGGCCACGCCATAGTCGCCCTCTGCCGGCAGAATCTGGCCGCACTTTTGAGCCTCTTTACGGAAAAAGTGATGCGGAACCTGAAACAGGATGCCGGCACCGTCACCGGTGTTCTTCTCGAGTCCCGTGCCGCCGCGGTGCTCCAAGTTGACCAGAATGGACAGCGCATCGTCCAGGATCTGGTGGTGGCGCTCGCCGTTGATATCGGCAAGCGCGCCGATGCCACATGCATCGTGGTCGAATTCGGGGCGATAAAGGCCCTGCTGTTGAGCGGAATCTGCCTGCATCGCGATCCTCCCCTAGATATTAGACAGTCAGTTGAATAGGCATACTAGGAGCATCGCCGACCCGTTGTGTTTCCCGCCCGTTTCGAAACAATCGCGTAACGCACGCCCTGCGAGTGGACACCGCCGACCTTAAGGGCGGCAACAAGGCCCCCAAGTTCGGCCCGTAAGCTCACCGCTTCAAACATCTCGATCTGTAACAGGAAGACCCAATTTCGACGACTAACTGTTACAGATTGAGATGTTTTCGAGAGACGGTTCCGAATGTCTCAATCTGTAACACGAAGGGTCAGTTTTGGCGGTCAGCTGTTACAGATCGAGATTTTCCATAGGACCATTTCTTCCTGTCTTGATCTGTAACACCTAGACCCAATTTCCATCCCCAGTTGTTACAGATCAAGACATTTCGGCAACCCCCTTTCCCCACCCCATTCAAATACAACTATTTTGTTAGTCATAGTAAACTTTGAGCCTAAAACGGGTATCCTTTGCGGCGTCAAACAAACGGCACACAGGAGCGCACCATGCTCAACCATCTCAAACAACATTTTGGCTCCCGACGCACCGGCGGTCACGGAGGCCTAGACATTGCGCGGCATATCGGCCCCGGGCTGCTCGTGACCGTCGGCTTTATCGATCCGGGCAACTGGGCCTCCAACATGGCCGCCGGCTCGCAGTTTGGCTACGCGCTGCTGTGGATCGTCACGCTGTCCACGATCATGCTCATCGTGCTGCAGCACAACGCGGCGCACTTGGGCATCGCCACGGGCACCTGTCTTGCCGAGGCCACGACACGCTACCTCCCCCGCATCGTGGGACGCGCAGTACTCGCCAGCGCCTATCTCGCGACCATCGCCACCGCCATGGCCGAAGTCCTGGGTGGCGCGATTGCCCTTCAAATGCTCTTTGGGCTGCCCGTGCGCGCGGGCTGCGTCATCGTGGCGGCAGTATCGATGGCGATGCTCATGACGAGCTCCTACAAGCGCGCCGAGCGATGGATCATCGCCTTCGTAGGCGTGGTAGGACTCTCGCTTTTGGCTGAGCTTACGCTGGTCAAGGCCGACTGGCCGCAGGCCGCCGCAAGCTGGATCACACCCAGTATGCCCACCGGCTCGGCCGCGATTATCGTAAGTGTCCTAGGCGCGGTCGTTATGCCCCACAACCTCTTCCTGCACTCCGAGGTCATCCAATCCATGCACTTCGAAGGCCAAGGCGAGCAGGTTATCGAGGAACGTCTGCGCTACGAGCTCTTCGACACGCTCTTTTCGATGGGCGTGGGCTGGGCGATCAACTCGGCCATGGTCATCCTGGCCGCAGCGACCTTCTTTGCGCATGGCATTGTCGTAGACGACCTCGCCGTCGCAGCGGACACGCTCTCCCCCATTCTGGGCCCGGCAAGCTCGACCATCTTTGCGGTGGCACTGCTGTTTGCGGGCATATCGAGTAGTGTGACGGTGGGCATGGCGGCAGGCACCATCACCGCGGGCATGTTCGACGAGGAATACGACATCCACGACCGACATTCCTCGATCGGGGTGGCGGCCTGTTTCGTCGGCGCAGTGACGGCGTGCTTGGTCGTCCCGAATCCTTTTGAGGGTCTCATCTGGAGTCAGGCGCTGCTGTCTCTTCAGCTGCCGATTACGGTCTTTGTGCTCATACGGCTCACCAGCTCACGCCGCGTCATGGGCAAATACGCCAACTCGCGCCCGCTCAACGCGCTGCTCGTAGGGATCGGTGCCATCGTGACGATTCTCGACATCGTGCTGCTAACGGGAATGTAATTGGGATGGCGTGGCTGTCCAGATATAACGTCTTAATCTGTAACACGTGAGACCGTTTTAAACCGTCAGATAAATCAAAAGGGTCTCGGCCGAGAATTCGACCGGGACCCTTGGACAGAGCTATGTTCGGCTTTCGCCGTGTGCCTGCGAGTTACTCCTCGACGAGCTCAAACTGATCGGGACCGACGCCGCACACCGGGCACACGTAATCCTCGGGCAGCTCGGGCGTGTCGACCTCAACCTCGTAACCGCAAACGGTGCACACAAACTTATACGTCTTCTTTTCCTCAGCCATGATGTTCTCCTCTCGAACGTGACTGCTGGTGTACTTACTTATTAGTATATATTCTCAATAGTATAATGCAAGTATTTTTAGAACATTTCTAGCCTTGATACGACGAGGCTTTGGGCGGCGTCTTGCCCTTTAGCACCTTGTGATAGTAGTCGTACGTCAGCGGCGTCTCGTCGCTCAGGCGCTCGGCATCCTCGACCTCGCCAATAAACAGCAGATGCGTGCCCACATCCACAGTGTCGATCAAACGGCAGCTAAACAGGGCCGCCGCGTGCTCGGGCACATAGGGCATGCCCAGAGCCGTCTCGCGGGTCTCGTATTTGGCAAACTTGTCATAATCGCTGCTGGTGCGGAACCCAAAGTTACCGATGTAGAGCATGTCGGCCGTCTGATCGATCACGGTCAGCGCGAACGCTTTGGCCGATGCGATGACGCCCGAGGTGACATTGTCCTTGTTCACGGCAACCGAAATACGCGGCGGCATGGACGTCACCTGCACCGCAGTGTTGATGACGCAGCCGGCGCGCAGCCCGTCTGCCGCAGCGCTCACCACGTACAGACCGCTCGGCATGGTAAAGAACGCAGTTTTGTCCATAACGATCACTCCCCTAGCTCGGGTTGGAACCTCATGAATGTATGTACCCACAAAAAAGGCGGCACCCATAACGGACGCCGCCTTTGAGACATATGTGTCAGAACAGTAAGAAAGATGAGACGCCCGCAGTTGCGGTGAAATAGGGACTGAATAGCCCCTCAAACAGGCAAAACAGTCCGTATTCCACCGCAACTTATACAGAGTGCCTAGCGGTTGCGTTCCTTAAGGGCGCGGTCGATCTCGCGTTGGACATCACGCTTGGCCATGTCCTCGCGCTTGTCGTAGAGCTTCTTGCCGCGACCCAGACCCAGCAGCAGCTTTACGCGGCCGTCGGTATTAAAGTAGAGTTCCAACGGAACCAGCGCATAACCACGGTTGCGAAGTTTGCCGTCAAGAAAGTCGATCTCCTTGCGGTGCAGCAGCAGACGACGTCGACGATCGGGATCGCGATTCCACACGCCACCATGGCTATAAGGGTGGATATGCAGTCCGACGAGCCAGCACTCGCCGCCACGAATCAGCGCAAAAGTGTCAGTGATCTGACAGGCGCGCTCGCGAATCGACTTGACCTCGGTGCCGCTCAGCTCAATACCGCACTCAAACGTCTCATCGATAAAGTACTCGTGATGTGCCGAGCGATTCTTGGAAATGAGTTTGCGCTCGCGCTTACTGGGCATCGCCGGCCTCCTTGGCTCCATCGGCGTTTGAGCCCGCAGCCTCACGCTTTGCCTTGCGCTCGGCATTGAGCTCGGCATCGCTCTCGCGCACCAGTTTGATAATCGCCGCGCAGGCCTCCTCGCCCACCAAGTCGCGAGCACGCACCGTCAGGCGCGTCGCCTCCTGCTTGTCGCCGTCGCTTGCAGCATCGGTCGCGCACATAATCAGGCAGATGGCAATCTCGGCCGAAGGCGAGGTCGGCACGCCTTGCAGGGCCAGTTCACCCATCACGTGGTCGTCGCTCTCATCAGCGGCATCCGGATAGGTGGTATGGATCTTGTTGAGCAGGCGCGTCGTATGCGCATCGTTGGGCGCCAGGCGCAGCGCCAGACGCGCGCAGCCCACGGCAGCCGAAACGTTCTCGGTCTCGGGCTCCAAGAAGTACTGACCTAGATTGGCGTAAGCGCGGGCGGCGCACTTGCCATCGCTTGCACGCTCCAGCACCGAGAACGAGAGCGATGCCCATTCCTGCTTGTCCTCGAGTGCGCGGAACAGCTCGGCCAAATCCAAGCGATAGTTGCAGTTCATGGGGTCCCAACGCACAGCCTGCATCAGGGCATTACGAGCGCTCACATAATCCTGCTGGCGAATGTAGGCAAACGCCATGTCAGAGTACAGGCGGTCAAACGGCACCTCGACCTGCACGAGCTCGCGCGGATCCTTCTCCACGCGGCGATAGGCCAAGCGCTCAAACTTGCTATCGAAGCTAAAGTATTGACGCTTCTCCTCCGTCTTGCACTCAGCATCAATATACTCCTCGGCGAGCTCCACCAGACGCTCCAGCAGCGGCGTCGCCGTAGCCAAGTCGCCCTGCGCCAGATAGTTCTCGGCATACGTGATGTCTTGCAAGCTGATGGGCAGATCCATGGCTACTCCTCGATCTGAGCGAAACACGGCAGGCGCCGTATATACGGTCAATACACAAAACCCGGGTCTCTTACGAGGCCCGGGCGTTCAATTTTGGTAGCCCGTACCAGATTCGAACTGGTGATCTCCGCCTTGAGAGGGCGGCGTCCTAAACCGCTAGACGAACGGGCCATATGTAGCAAATGCAATGGCTGGGATGGAGGGAGTCGAACCCCCATTGACGGAACCAGAATCCGCTGTCCTGCCATTAGACGACATCCCAATGACTGCATCGCTGCGCTCGGCTGTGCCTTTGCGCAAGAAAGAAATATACGGGAAGTCTCGCCGTGACGCAAGCCCCAATTTTGACTTTTTTGAAATTCAGTCAAATTGGCCTAATTTAGTCCAACCCGTGAAGGACCTGTGAAGCCAACCGCTGTACGCGAAGGGCAAAACGCCGCGAGCGGTAGCCGTCAACCGTTGGCAGATTCTACCGTGAAAACGATAGCGCCAGGCAACACAATCGAAGTATCAATGATCGCGTAGATATGAGGCGCCATGGACGAAGAGCTTGATTACCTATGGGAGACCCTGGGCCTCGAGATCACTGCCGATCTTTGGCCCGAACGGGACAAAATCCATCCCACACTGCGCCCCGCCATTACTGTGGTGCAGGCAAAATACCGCCGTGCATCCTTTTTGATCATGCGGATGTCATGGCACGCGGGACTCCCCGACCTTAAGCGAATCCAGGCAAGCCTCGTCGAGCTGTCCGGCATGCCGACCGTCATATCCGAGGCGCATCTGGAGCAGCGCCAGCGCGAGCGACTGCAACAGCAGCGGATTCCCTTTATCTGCCCCGGCGTTCAGGCATATCTGCCCTTTATGGACGAGGAGTACTGGAGCGGCAAGCCCAACAAGCACGTAAAGGTCTACGATCCGCACGAATGGGCGCAGCTTGAGGATTAGCGCATATGCCCGCCAGCCGGGATAGTGCGCATGCCCGCCAACCGGAAAGCTCATCCCGGAATTTACGTCCAGAACGGGACGCGCTTTCCCCTAGAGGCCCCAAACGGAAACCGTATCCAAGATTTCGCGCTCAAACTGGGATACGATTTCCGCTAGCCCCTTCAACCGGAAACTGCGTCCCGGAATCCGAGCTCAAAACGGGACGCACTTTCCGCAACCACTACAGCAGCACCTCGGTCCAGGTCGCTTCCTTAAACCCAGGAATCGCAAAGTCGTCGCCCACCAGCAGCGGACGCTTGACCAGCATGCCGTCGGTCGCCAGCAGCTCGCAGCACTCCTGATCCGTCATGCCCGCATCCAGACGCGCCTTCAGGCCCAGCTCTCGATATTTCATGCCCGACGAATTAAAGAAGCGCCGCACCGGCAGCCCCGAACGAGCAATCCAGGTCGCAAGCTCATCAGCCGTGGGATTGTCCAAAACGATATCGCGATCGATATACTCTACCCCATGTTCGTCCAGCCATGCCTTGGCCTTCTTACAGGTCGAGCACTTGGGATATTCAACAAACAGTACAGTCATGGGAATCCTCCGAATATAGATCGGCCAACGCAGGCACACGCCACACGAGGCGCCTTCGTATGATGGGCCAATTGTAGCCCGCGGGTCACACGTTAAACGAACCGTACCCCGAATCCGCGCTTGATAAACGGCAGCAGTTCCATTGCCTCGGGCGTGATATGGCCCGCAACGTTCATGCGCTCGTCACCGGGAAGATCGACCCGCGCAATCTCAAGCTCGCCTTCGTAGCGCCCATATCCGCTATTGCTCACAGCGATCGACCCCGCCTTTCGCGGCAGGCCGGCTCCGGCATCCGTCGGCACGGAATCCGGCTTAAGCTTCGTACGTGACTCCTGAGACCTAAAGATGAGGACACTCGAGTCGGGCCGGTCGTGATGAATCTGCCCGCGCACATAGGCATAACCGGGCTCAAGCTCGCATTGCAGGTCCACGTATCCGGCGGAAACTTGAGCAAACTGCGCCCAGCCCGCATCGGAAAGATCGGGGTCGCCGACCAACACAATGTCGCAATCGGCGCCATGTGCAAGCTCAAGCATATTGAGGGCAACCTTTGACGCGCGACCGCGCTGCGCCTCGACCGTCGGCAGTCCCTCGAATACCGGCCCGCGAACGTTAGCATCACCCGGCACAAAAGCCATGATTTCGAATCCAAGCGCCGCAAGACGAAGATTCGTCCGAGCAACATCTTCAAGAGCTAAACCGGTATAAGGCTTGGGGTAAAAATTGTGGCAGGCGGCAAAACGAGTCACATCGGCACCGGCCTCACGCCACGATGCGATTTCATCAGAACTCACCGTCGATGCATTGACCACAATGCGAAATACACCGGACAGCTCCGCGACCCGTTGGGCGCTAAAGCCATAGTCCAAACGAAGGTATTCCAACCCCAGATCGCGCAGGTCCTCGATGCGCTCAAGCCCAAGCAAATCGCACGTGCGAGGCCCCACATCGGCAATGAGCGCAATGCCACGGGCGGAAAGCAGCGACAGCACATGACGGACCTTATCGGCATACGCCGCTCCCCCATCCTCGGGAATATGCAGCGAGGTGAACGCGTAGCGCGCGCCCGCCGCGGCACCACGCTCAATCGTCCGCTCAATATCCTGCAAAGGGCTGGAAAGATAAATCGAAATACCCGTTTTCACGCTTCAACGCTCCTTTAAAAAAGGCCGGCGGAGCAGCTAGCCCCGCCGGCACAACCATAACATCAAGAAATCTGCCGCGCGCCGCGAACCCCGAGCAACACGGCTCGCGATATCAAACTACTCGCCAAAGAACTCGTTGATCTTCTGCTCGTCGACGCCAAAGAACCACGTCAGGACAAAGCCGGCGGCATAGGCAAGCAGCATAGCGGCAACGTAGCCGAGCTGCTGGCCAGGAACAACGATCAGTAGGCCAAACAGACCGGAAACGCCCTGAGAAACCGTGCCGATGTGAAGCAGCGCCGCGAGCGCGCCGCCAAATCCGGCACCCAGGCAGGCCGTCACAAACGGACGAACGAGCGGCAGCGTAACAGCATACATCAGAGGCTCGCCCACACCCAGGATTCCAACGGGAATGGACTCTGCGACGTACTTCTTGAGCTTGGCGTTCTTGGTCTTAAAGTACAGCGCCAAACCGGCACCGACCTGGCCGCCGCCAGCCATCATAAGGATGGGAAGCAGGTAATTGATACCCTTGGTAGCGCCGTCGGGATCGTTGAGCATAGCGTGGATCGGCGTGAGCGCCTGATGCAGGCCGACGGACACCAGCGGCAAGAAGCCTGCCGACAGGATATAGCCGCCCAGGACGCCCAGTTTCTCGAAGATAAAGGTCAAAACGCTAAAGATGGCAGTCGTCAGCCATGCGCCAACCGGCTGGATGACGAGCATCAGAGCAAAGGCGCCGATGATGAGCACCAGCAGCGGGGACAAGAACGTGTCGAGTGCGTTGGACATAACCTTGCGAATCTGACGCTCCATCCAGGCAAAAAATGCACCAGCGATGAGAGCCGCGATCATGCCACCCGCCGCGGGGTTGTACTGCGCATTGGTGAGCGGCAGCAGAATGGCAGTGGCAGGATCAGCCGCGCCAGGCGCAAGCAGGGGCATGGCACTGTTGGCGATACACATCATGCCGGCGATGCCGCCCAGCGCAGCGGAGCCACCAAACTCACGTGCCGCGTTATAGCCCACCAAGATGGGCAGATAGGCAAACAGGGCCCAGCCCATGGAACGAATGCCCTGGTACCACCACTCGCCTGCAAGCGCGCCTGCCGTCGAGACGTTAATGACGTTGCAGATACCGTTGATGAGGCCAGCCGCAATGATGCCGGGAAGCAGGGCGACGAAGACATTGGAAATCTTCTTGAGGAAGGCCTGAACCGGCTTGGACTCGTACTTGGCTTTCTGCGCGGCCTTGTTTGTGGCCGCAGCGTCAACCACGCTCTCGTCGGCAACGCCTTTCGCAAGGCCGGTGAGCTTGGAGAACTCCTCGAGCACCTTATTCACCTTGCCCGGACCCAGCACGATCTGCATCGTGTCGTCCTCGACCAGGCCCTTCACGCCGTCGAGCGCCTTAATTCCCTCCGTGTCGACGTTGCCCGTGTCTTTGACGGTCACGCGCAGGCGCGTCATGCACGCCGCGTTTGCGAGCACGTTGTCTTTACCGCCCAAAAGGTCCAGCAGCTTTTGAGCCAGCTCTTTGTTCGTCATAACTCCTCCTTGTATTGGGTATCTCGTCTAGATGTCATATCAGCTCACGCCGTGCACCTATTGGACATCGGCATTGCTCTTCTCATGGCCACTCACCGCAGTACGGACATGGCCGTGCGCCCGTTCAAGAGCTACCGCAGCCTGCTCGGCATCGCAGTCCAACAGCACCGAGACAATAGCGGTTTTTACGTGGCCGCCGGCATCCGCAAGCGCCTGAACGGCGCGCTCGCGCGTGCAGCCGGTCGCCTCCATCACGATGTTCTGGCCGCGCACCACCAACTTCTCGTTCGTCTGCTGCACATCGACCATCAGGTTTTGGTATACCTTGCCGATCTTGACCATGGCACCGGTCGAAATCATGTTGAGAATGAGCTTTTGAACCGTTCCCGCCTTGAGCCTCGTTGAGCCGGTCAGCACCTCGGGACCGGGCACGGGCTCAATGGCAAGATCTGCGCTCTCCCCGATCTTCGACCCTTGGTTGCAGGCAATTGCAATGGTCTTGCACCCAGTTGCCTTGGCGTACGCAAGGCCGCCCACCACATAAGGAGTACGGCCGCTTGCCGCCAGGCCAACGACAAGATCCTTGTCCGAGAGTCCACGCTCCCGCAGGTCGCTCGCGCCAAGCTCCTCGCTATCTTCGGCACCTTCGACAGCCTTGATAAACGCCGTCTCGCCTCCGGCAATGAGCCCGACAATCAGATCGGGTGACACGCCAAACGTGGGCGGACACTCCGAAGCGTCGAGTACGCCCAGACGACCGCTGGTGCCTGCGCCCATGTAAAAGACGCGCCCGCCGCGCTCGAGTGTCTCAGCAGCCCAGTCGATTGCCATGGCAACCTGGGGCAACACTTTCGTGACCGACTGGACGGCACGAAGATCCTCATCGTTCATCGTCGTGACGATTTGCAGCGATGTCATCGTATCGAGGTCCATTGACCTTTGATTACGCTGTTCGGTCGTGAATTTTGTTAAATCGAGCATTTCATTCACCTCATCTTTCCTGTTTCTCGATGTAGTTTTGCTTTATGACATGCGTCGCCCGTTCGTAGTCGCTGGCAACGTAAGCAGCGTACAGGGCATCGACAACCATAAGCTGGGCCATACGCGAAGCCATGGCACCGCTGCGGACCAAGGGTTCACTCGCAGCGACGCCGAGCACGGCATCGGCCATGGTGGCAAGCTTGGATGATCCATCTACTTTGGTAACGGCCACAACGGGACAGTTGTGACGTTGAGCCTCGGCGGTGCAGTCCAGCACCTCTTGCGTCAAGCCCGAGTAGCTAAAGGCGATTGCCATATCGCCCTCATGCATGTTCTTGGCACATAAGAGCTGATCATGCCAGTCGTCGTACAGATGGCACTCTTTGTCGACACGCATGAGCTTTTGCGCCAGGTCGTGCGCGACCAAACGAGAGGCACCAATACCGAACAGATTGACCGCGCGTGCCCGCTTAAGACGGGCCGCGCATCGCTCCAAGACGTTGTAATCGAGCGTTCGCGCCGTCGCCTCGATTGTGCGCACGTTGCTTTTCATCACCTTCCCCACGATACGTTCGACGCTGTCATCCATGGAGATGTCCTCGAGGGCTATGTCTTTCTTGTCACCTAAGAGCGCCAGCTCGGCAATCAGTTCGCGCTGGAACTCCTTGTAGCCCGCAAAACCCAAACGCTTGCAAAAGCGCAAAATGCTCGAGGGCGAGGAGAACGTGACATCGGCAAGACCGCGGACGGACAGCCCGACCACCTCGTGCGGATGAGCGCTTACATATGCGATGACATTGCGTTCCGCCGGGCTCGCGCTGAGCTCACGCTCGCGAAGCCGCAAAAGCAATCCGTTTGCCATCTCAAACACCTCCGTTGAGAAGAATTAAAGACCAACGAACGATTCGTACCGGATACAAACAGCTTTTGCGGTACATTGTGCCGCATCGTGGCGCACAAAGGGCGAGCGTTCTACCGCTCGCCCCTCAAATCCGACCGCTCGGAAATACGCGCGACACAAAATAATTCAACGAGGTCGCATTATCAGAAACGGGTTTGTTACCGGCTAGCGCCTCGCATGGGCGCCGATCGGCCGAGTCGCATGGCGCACCAACGCCGCTGCCAGCAATACCAACAGCATGGCGGTGACATAGCCCGCAGCATCGAATCCTAAATCGATAACGTCGAAATGCCTGCCGGGAACAAAGATCTTATGTACCTGATCGCCAACGGAGCAGGCGGCGCAAAAGAGCAATACGGGCACGCAACGGGAGCATACACTCCACGGACGCCTGGAAAAGCAAACCACGACCACCGAGGCGAACAATCCGACGAAGAAAAACTCTACGGTATGGGCAACGCGACGGACGTTCGCGCCCACCCACATGCGAATGGAAGCAAGTCGGCCAGACCGGACATTCGAGGCAGCCGAATCGGTGCCCCCGGTCATTCCGTTCTCCGTCTGGGCTTCACCCGTGGCATCGACAGCCTGAACGCCCGTAGCCTGGCCCTCCACCACACGCGCGGTGGACTCGCTCAGCAACGACGTCTCCACCGCATTTTGCTCCGTCAGCACCCAGATGCCCGCCAGCGTTGCAGCGAACAGAACGATCGCGGTCCATCCGATTATCTGTTTTACGCGCGCCAAGGGCCAACCTCCTTTTTTGAATATCAGCGAGTGTAGCCCCAAATGGCATCGTCACCGTATCAAAATTTGAATCGCAACAGGAAGCGACAAAGCGACGCAAACCCCTACCCCGCCTCGCGCATCCAGCGATCGAACGTCCCCACGCACACGCCCAGGCACTCTGCTGCCTGGCTGCGGGTAATATCGCCCGCCTCATAGCTATCGCGCACCAGCTCAAACTGAGGAGGGCACGGCTTGCGAGGTCGACCGAAACGGACCCCTCGCGCCCGCGCCGCTGCAATTCCCTCCGCTTGGCGCCGGTGGATATTCTCGCGCTCCACCTGCGCCACGTAGCTCAGCAGTTGCAGCACAATATCGGCAATCAGGACGTTGGTCACATCCGGCGCGCCGCTGGCCCTAGCGCGCGTGTCAAGCAATGGCATGTCCAACACCACAATGGCAACCCCGAGCTCCTTGGTAATGCGTCGCCATTCCTCAAGAATCTCGGAGTAATTACGGCCAAGTCGGTCGATAGAAAGCACCACCAGCACGTCCCCGTCTCCCAGGACGTGCAACAGCTCGCGATAATGCGGTCGATCGAAGTCCTTGCCGCTCGCATGGTCGGCATAAATATTCGCTGAGCCCACGCCATAGGCGCCCAGCGCATCCAGCTGCCGATTCAGATTCTGATCGCGCGAACTCACCCGCGCATACCCGTACACCGTCGCCATCTCATCCCCGCTTTCTTGTAAACCTGCCAAAAAGGGACAGGTTTATTTTGGTAGGTTTTACCTCTCAAATAGCAGGTAAGCGGGCGGCCGAGCAGACGGCAAGGTAGCCACGATTCAAATGCGGAGGGCGGTCCCGAAAGGCCGCCCTCCACTCCCCCACCATGAGTCGGGATTTGGCTAATGGATAAGCTTAAAGTCCAAGTGCCCACGCGTGGTATTGACGCGCGAGACCTCGACAATCACGCGCTGACCCAGTTCATAGCGAGTCCCCGTGTCGGCGCCCGTCAGCGTAAGCGCGTCCTCGTCGAACTCGAACCACTCGTTGCCCAGGCTCTTGATCGAAACCAAGCCTTCGACCTGCGTTAGGTCCAAGCGCACAAAGAGACCCATGCTGCTAACCCACGAGACGGTTCCGGCATAGCGCTCGCCCAGACGGTCCTCATAGTACTGGGCAATCTTGATCTTTTGCGTCGCATGGCTGGCGGCATCTGCCGCGCGCTCGGCATCGCTGCATGCGCGGCAGATCTGCGGCAGAATGCGCGGCAGCGACTCGCGCCCCTTGCCGATCAGCCGCGGCGTACGGACCAAGGCGTCCTTGCCGCCGAGCCGCTCATAGGCCAACTGCAGTTTGAGCACGCGGTGCACCACCAGATCGGGGTAGCGACGGATGGGACTCGTAAAGTGACAGTAGCACGGCGCGGCGAGCGCAAAGTGGCCCTCGTTGCGCGGCTTGTACAGCGCGCGCTGCATGCTGCGCAGAAGCAGCGTGTTAACGAGCGGTGCGTTGGCCGTACCGGCGGCAGCATCAACTGCAGCCTGCAGCTCATCGGGGCTCCCCAGGGCAATACCGGCAGCACGGCGATCGTCGATGATGCCTAGCTGCGCCAGCGCAACGGCGGCACCGTGCAGGCTATCGGGGCTCGGATCCTCATGCACGCGATAGCAGGCCTCGATATCACGGTCTGCCAGCCACTCTGCAACGCACTCGTTGGCGAGCAGCATGGCTTCCTCGATAAGCGACGTGGCGCACGAACGCTCACGCGCCACAATCTGCACGGGTACTCCGTCCTCATCCAACAGAGCGCGAATCTCGGCCGTGTCAAAATCGACTGAGCCGCGGGCGCGACGAATACGACGGCGGAGTTCGGCGAGTTCGTTGGCGGCGACAAGGAAATCGCCGAGGTCGACGTTGTAGCCGCGGGCGGCCTCCTCGCACGCAAGACCGCGCTCAAGCGCTTCCTCGCGCGAGGTCTCGGCAGCCGCAACATCCTCGGCCGCGCCCTCCAGCACCGAATACTCAACCGCGCCGGCACGCACCAGCAGCGCCTCGGCGCCGTCATAGTCCATACGCACACGCGAGCGAATCACGCTGGGGTACGGATCGTAATGCCGCACGCGACCCTGCGCATCGAGCTCGATATCGACGGTAAACGCAAGACGGTCCTCGTCAGGGCGAAGCGAGCACAGGTCACAGGACAGGCGTTCGGGCAGCATGGGAAGCACGCGATCGGCCAGATACACCGATGTCGTACGATGGCGAGCCTCAAGATCGATATGCCCGTCCCAAGCCACATAGTGTGAAACGTCGGCGATATGCACACCCAGCCTGTAGCCACCCTCGGGCGTGCGCTCGAGCGAGATGGCATCGTCAAAGTCGCGCGCATCAACCGGGTCGATAGTGATGACAAAGCGATCGCGCAGGTCACGACGAAGCGGGTCTTTAAGCGCTGCAATCACATCGAGCGAAAGCGCCTCGGCCTCTGCCAGCGCCGCCTCGGGATAGCTGTCGGTATAGCCATAGCGCGCCATAACATATTGGACGCCCAGGTCGGGCGCATCTTCGCCGCCGATACGGCGCTCAAGAGTCACCGTGCCCGACTCCAAGCGCGTCGGGTAGGTCAGAATGCGCGCGACGACGACATCGCCAGGGCGCACGCCCAGGCGCTCCGCCGAAGTGTCCTCGGGCAAAATAAAGAAATCGGCTTTGAGGCGCGAATCGAGCGGCTCGATCACGCCAAGCGGGCCGGCCGTCTGATACGTACCCACCACGCTGATGGCGGCACGCTCGATGACGCCCTCGATAACGGCACGACGATCGCCGCGCGGTCCCGCCTTAATGCTTACGGCCACGGTATCGCCATCCATGATCTCGCGCTTGCCGCGGCCCATGACCTTGTAGTCGCCGTTTTCGGTTACAACGTAGGCGCTGTGCTCATGGAGCTGCACGCGCCCGGTCAGGCTCGGACGGCGTTCGCTGCGCACCGGCCCGCGCTTATTGCGAGCTCCACGCTTATGCTTGTTATTGCGCCCCATGGCGCCTCCTAACTATCGATTGCCGTTTACATCCCAAGAGTCTACCCAAATGATTCGCTTTCCTGCCGTCCCCTAGGGATCAAAAAACGGGCCGCCCCATAAGAGACGACCCGTTGGAAGGGATGAATTCCAAGCATGCCTACACGCGCAGGTAGCGGCGCATGGCGATGGCAGAACCAAAGAGACCGATAATCACGCCGACCAGAATCAGCGCAGCATAGGTCACCAGGTAGTACTGCATCGGCAGGGCAAACGACATCCAGCCGATGCTCTCCTGCAGACGCGGAATCATCAGATTGCGCAGCAGCTCCAGAACGCCGATGGAAAGCAGCGAGCCCAAAATGGCCTGCAGCACGCCCTCGGTGATAAACGGGCCACGAATGAAGCCGTTGCTGGCGCCGACCAGACGCATAATCGCAATCTCACGACGACGCGCCGTGATGGACAGGCGAATCGTGTTGTTGATAAAGATGAACGCGATAAAGGTCAGAAGACCAACGAGCACCACGGCGGCGATGCGGATGTAGTTGGTCACATGGAACAGGCGGCTCACTTCCTCCTGGCCGTACAGCACGCTCGCGTTGACGTCGCCGTCATCCGCGATCTTCTGGAAATCGGCATCCTTCTTGAGCTTCTTTGCCGTGCTCTCGACCTTGGACGGATCGTCCATCTCAATAGCGAAGGAAGCCGGCAGCGGGTTCTGGCCATCGAGCGCGCTCATGGTGGCGTCGGCGTTGCCCGACATCTTGCTCGTATACTCGGCCAGCGCGTCGTCCTTGTCCTTATAGGTCACGGACTTGACGTTATTCCACGTCTTAAGCTCGGCCTCAAAAGCCTGAACATCGGCCTGATCGGCGTCATCACTAATGAACGCGTTGATGACAACCTGATCCTCGACGGTGCCGATCACGGAGTTCAGCATCGCAGAGCCCATGATGAACAGGCCGATGATAAACAGCGAAAGGAAGATCGTGATGACGGCGCCGAGCGAGGTAGTCCAGTTACGGAAGAAGTGGCTGATTGCCTCTTTGAAGGAGTAGCCCACGTTAGTTGGTGCCATAGTTGCCGTAACCTCCCCTCTCCTGGTCGCGGATGACGTGGCCGCCCTCGAGGGCGATCACGCGACGGTGCATGCTATCGACCATCTCGCGGTCGTGCGTGGCGACGATCACGGTGGTGCCGGTGCGGTTAATACGCTCAAGCAGCTTCATGATGCCCAGCGAGATCGCCGGGTCGAGGTTGCCCGTGGGCTCGTCGCAGATCAGCAGCGGCGGACGGTTGACCATAGCACGGGCGACGGCAACGCGCTGCTGCTCGCCACCGGAAAGCTGGTCGGGCAGCGAGTCCATCTGATCGGCCAGACCGACCAGGCGCAGCACCTCGGGCACCTGGCTGCGAATGACGCCCTTGGGCTTGCCGATGCACTGCAGGGCAAACGCCACGTTTTCGTAGGCGGTCTTTTGCGGCAGAAGCTTAAAGTCCTGGAACACGGCGCCAATCTGGCGGCGCAGGAACGGAACCTTGCGGTTCTTGATCTTCATGAGGTCCTGACCGGCAACCAGGATGCGGCCGCTCGTCGGCTTGACGTCGCGGTTGAGCGTCGACAGCAGCGTGGTCTTACCCGAGCCGGAGTGACCGACCAGGAAGACGAACTCGCCCGGATAGATCTCGATGTTGATGTCGTCGAGTGCAGGCTTGTTGGGCTGTGCCGGATAGATCTTGGTGACATGCTCCATAAGGATGACGGGCTCGACACCGGCCTGCTTGGCCATCTTCTTGCGGCTGGCCTGCGGATCGATGGGCGCAAACACCGACGTAAAATCGGGGTTGTTGAGCGCGTTATCGAGGCTTGCGACCTCGGCTGCCTGATCGCTCTCGACCACCGGGGCAGCAGGCTGCGTGGGGTCGGGAATAGCGGCAAAGAGACCGGACTGCGCAGGCTGAGGAGCCGGCGTCGCAGGGGCCAAGGGGTCGGGAATGCCGGCCATGGTAGGCTGCGGCGTGGCGGCACCAGCCTGAGGCTGCTCCACGCGAGCGGTCACGGCCTGAACGGGCTCAAAACCCGCCGTGCCGGAAAGCGCGACATCGCTGGTTGGATTGTAGGCAAAGGGATCGGATGCCGGCTGTGCCTGATCTGCCGGCTGAGCGGGGGCCTGAGCAACAGGCTGGCCCTCTGAATCCGGAGTGGCGAAACGACTGCCCTGGACGCCTGCCTGCGTCTTGGGGGCATCATCGCCCGCACCGGAGGTACGGAAGTGGTTACCCACTGGTGCTCCTTATCGTCGTGCGTTTAAACTACATGAGCGCTTTGTATTTTAGCAGCATTAGCTTTGCTGCACATAAGAAGCATGGCGTGGTTAGGGATCCCGTCGGCCGGGCACAGGGTTACTCTCCAAATCGTCCTCGGACATGTCGGAGCCCCCGCTGCGCGCTTCGCGCGGCGGGGGCTCCTCCGTCCTGCGGAAAGATTTGGAGAGTAACCCTGTGCCCGGCCTGCGATAACTAAGGGGTCGCCGCGTTTATCTTGAGGTGCTGCATATACAAAGCTGGAAGGGTCTGAATTGCGCTTTGTCGATATATGCCCTTTTTCCTGATGGGACCGTGCTTGAGGGGCGTCTTCATGAGTTGCGGTGAAATAGGGACTGTTTTACCAGTTAAAAGGTCTAATGGGGGTGCGGACGATTTCTTGGACCGCGCCTAGGCGTATCCAAGCTTCCTGCGG
>CAUAAR010000016.1:0-46932 GCA_958427035.1 uncultured Collinsella sp.
TCTTTCATGCAGCAGGGGCTCTCAATGTTTTTATGTCCTGCTCATATCGTCTCTGCCGGCAGCTGGGGACACTCCTGCGCCGTCACCTATCCATAACCTAAATCATCTTCCAACCTGCCGTACCAGAAACAACAGACGTACGACCGATGCCAACGACCCTCACTATTTGATTAATCGTGAGACCCGCTCTTCTCATTTTGCAGAGAATGGGCTTTCGCTCAGATGGCTTCATGGAAGCAAGCTCGGGAAGTGATATAGGGGCGGCAACGCTTTTGGCGACCTCAAGAGCCTCATCATCCAGAATGCGTGCACGAGGCTCAGCATCGTAGGGCGCTTGGTCAATTCGATCCGCAAGATAGTGCCGATACTCAAGAGATCCACCCACGAGATCCAAAACAATCCCGGGGTCGCAAAATCCAAATCCATCATAGCCGTAAGCGTATGCTCGGTAACTGGACCAACGATATGTATCAACGGCAGAAATACCCGCCTTGACCGGATTCATATGAATATAGTCGGCAAGTGAAATTGCTTGCACGTCATTCTCGACCGGAATATTAGTAAATCTATCTTGGAACAAGTGCCCAACTCGGTCTGTTTTGCGATTGAAATACATCGCATACGACGTAAGAACGCCGCTCATGCACGAAGATATCTTCCCATGAGGATCGTCGACCATAAGGTGAAAATGATTCGACATGAGGCACCATGCGGTAACGCCAACGCCATTACCGACAAGTTTATCCTCGAACAGTGTAAGCATCCGATAGCGATCTTCATCGTCTTCGAAGATGCAGATGCCGCCATTTCCGCGTGCGATTATATGGTTATAGCCTGTTAACGAAATGACTCTACCAGCTCTTGGCATATCGCCCTCCCATCACAAACCCACCGGGCAACATCTGATAGGCGCGGACGATCCAATTTGCTAAGCCCGTTTTGACAGTTTACAGGGCACGGCAGACAGAGTATCCGAAAAAGGCGAAATTACTTTACAAGGAGTGTCCCAAAGTGCCGGCAGAAAAGGAACGTCCCCAAGTGCCGGCTAGGCAGTGGCGCGGCCTAGCCAGTTGCCGCTGTGATGGTAGACGGTGAACATCACGGCGGTGATTACCCAGGTTACGGGGTAGACCAGCAGCAGGTGCTCAAGCGACGGATCGAACGGCATAATCGCAAACACCCAGATCACCCTGAGCACGACGGTACCAAAAATCGTGAGCAGCATGGGCTGCAAGCTCACGCCGGCGCCGCGAATGGATCCCGACGCGTTCTCGATAATCGAGAAAATCGCATAGAACGGCGCAATGAAATGAAGAATCGTCGTGGTGTACGCCGAAATCGAAGCATCGTCGACAAACAGACGCGACAACGGACCCGAGAACACCAGCAGCACGGCAGACAGGCCACCAATGAGCATAAACGACAGCACGAGCGACGTATGGTAGCCCTTGCGCATGCGCTCGTAGTTGCGCGCGCCAAAGTTCTGTGCCGAGAACGTGGTGATCGACACGCCGAGCGCCTCGGTAACCATCCAGACAATGCCATCTAAGCGGCCCGAAAGACCCCACGCCGTGGTGACATCGGCACCAAACGAGTTGACCGACACCTGAATCAAAACATTGGAAATCGAATAGGCAGCAGACTGAAAGCCAAGCGGCAGACCACACGAGATCATGCTCTTGCAAATACCGCGATCGATGCCGAGCTTAGACAGCGAAAGACGCCATGCGCCCGGAGCGCGCATCATGCGAAACACGATCATCGTTGCATTGGAGCAAATGGTCAGCGCCACTGCGATGCCGCAGCCCAGCGCCTCCATATGCAACACAGCGACAAAGATGATATCCAGCACCACGTTAACCAGGCAGCCAGAGGCAATGATCACGGCGGGCCCGCGTGTGTCGCCCACGGCACGCAGCAGTGCGGTTCCCATATTAAGCAGCAGTGCCGCAACCATCGCGGCAAAATAACAGCGAGCATAGGCCACGCCCTCGGCCAATAGTTCATGCGGCGTGTTCATAAGCACCAGCATGGGCTCAACGAACACTATGCCAAGAATCGAGAAAACGATACCGCCCACCAGCGCAAGCGTCATGGCCGTATGGACCGAACGACTCAGTCGCTCATCATCGTGCTGGCCAAAATACTGACCGGTAATAACGGCACAGCCAGCACCCACACCGACGCAAAAACCAATGCAGAGCTCCGTAAGCACCATCGTGGCCTGAATGCCACCCAGTGCGAGCTTGCCGCCAAACTGACCGACGATATACGTACCGATAAGCGTGTAGGCCTGCTGAAAAAACGAACTAAAGAAGATGGGAACGCACAGCGAAAGCAGCTGCTGCCAAATGACACCCTGCGTTACATCGATAGCCGTAGATTTCTTAGCCACACGCCCTCCCCACACGCATACGTCAAACAACAAAACAGCAATTTAAAACCAAAGCCAAAACCAGCTTAGCACCGACTGGCGGCGACCGAAACACCCCGAACTAGAGCGCGGTGCGGAATAACTGCCTAGTGATACAAACCCGGCTGGTAGTGATACTCATTGCTCACGTGCGGGCACAACTGCCAAAAGGCGACGGCGCTCGCCGCGGCCACGTTGAGCGAATCGACCCCGTGCGCCATCGGAATGCGCACGGCGCGATCACAGCCCTCAATGGTCTTGGCTCCCAGGCCGGCACCCTCGGTACCCATAAAGATCGCCAGGCGGTCAATCTCCTGCAGCACTGGATCGTCCAGCGACACCGAATCATCCGTCAACGCCATGGCGGCACACGAAAAGCCGGCATCGTGCAGCGCCGCCAGCCCATCATGCGGCCATACGCGCGCCTCACTGCCAATACGCGTCCACGGAACCTGAAACACGGTGCCCATGCTCACGCGGGCCGAGCGACGGTACAACGGGTCGCAGCACGTCGGGCTGACCAAAATACCGTCAACGTTCAATGCGGCAGCCGAGCGAAATATCGCGCCAACATTGGTGTGATCGACAATACCCTCAAGCACGCACACACGCACCGGACGATCCCCCGCCGCCTCGACGACGCCGCCCAAGAACTCATCAACCGGAACCTGACGCGGGCGACGGAACGCCGCGAGCGCACCACGCGTCACGTTAAAGCCCGTCAAATGCTCCATGAGCTCCATGGAGGCCACGAACACAGGAACAGGACCCGCGCCCTCGCGCACAACCAGGCGCTCGAACAGCGGCATCATCTGATCGAGCCAGCGTTCACCCAAAAGTAAGCTCACCGGCTCGTATCCGGCGCGCACGGCACGCTCGATGACCTTGGCGCTCTCCGCAATAAAGATGCCCTTTTGCGGCTCCAGCACGCAGCGCAGCTCGCGCTCGGTCAGTCGCACATAGGCATCGAGCCGCTCGTCCTCGAGCGAATCAATTCGCAGAACCTCAACGGCATCAGTCATAGCAGCCAGCCCGCACCTTTCTTTGCAGCACCTATACAAATATCGGGGCAACGCCATGCGCCGCCCCGTCATTCATTTCAACCCGATAATACCGAAGGGATAATCGGTTTTACGCCTCAATGCGACGATACGTCACGAACTCATAATCGACGCCCTCGTCACCCTCACCGGCGGCAATCGTCGCGACCCCGCTACGCTGCGCAATCTCCCACGCAGGATCGGCTTCCAAATCGGGAAAGTACGTATCCACGACATGCACGCAGTGGTTGTGCGTGACCTCGGCCTCGGCGCAATACGGCAAAAACTGCCGATACACCTCACCGCCACCGATCACCCAGGCAACAGGCTCATCGGCTACCGCGGCGAGCGCCTCGTCAACGCTATGCACCACGTCAACGCCCTCGGGCGCAAAGCTATCGTCGCGCGTAAGCACGATATTGCGGCGGTTCTTAAGCGGACGCCCGCCGGGAAAACTCAGCAGGGTCTTGCGCCCCATAATGACCGGGCACCCCTTGGTACACGCCACAAAATGGCGCATATCGGCGCGATTGAAGACGACCATGTCGCCCTCGCAACCAATGCCCCAGTCATCGCACACGGCGACAATGGCAGAAAGCTTACACGTCATGCGCGTCACCTACACCGCAATGGGAATGTTCTTAACCTGCGGACCGTGCTCGTAGCCCTCCACGATCAGGTCGTCGGTCGTAAACGCGTAGAAATCATGCACATCGGGGTTAAGCGTTACCTTGGGAGCCGCAAACTGCGGACGCTCGATAAGCTCGCGGACGATATCGACATGACGGTCGTAGATATGGGCGTCGGCGATCACATGCAGCAGCTCGCCGGGAATCATATCGACCGACTGCGCAACCATCATGAGCAGAATGGCGTACTGGCACACGTTCCAGTTGTTCGCGGCCAAAATATCCTGGCTGCGCTGGTTGAGAATCATATTGAGCGTCGGTTTGTCATCCTGCGGCCGCTGCGTGACGTTATACGTCACGCTGTAGGCGCACGGATACAGGTGCATCTCGGACAGATCGCTAAACACATAGGTGTTCGTCATAATGCGGCGGCTGTACGGCGTGTGCTTAAGGTCGTACAGCACGCGGTCCATCTGGTCAAAGTCGCCCTCGGCATAATGGCTCTTCTGCCCAATCTGATACCCGTAGGCCTTGCCGATGGAGCCGGTCTCGTCAGCCCACTCATCCCAAATGTGACTATTGAGGTCATGCACGTTATTGGACTTCTTTTGATAGATCCACAGGATCTCGTCCATGGCGGACTTGAGCGCCGTACGACGCAGCGTAAGTGCGGGGAACTCCTCGCGCAGGTCGTAGCGTGCCGTGACGCCAAAGTTTTTAATGGTATAGGCAGGGGTGCCATCCTCCCACACTGGGCGGACCTTTTGGCCCTCGGTGGTGGTGCCATGGTCCAGAATGTCGCGGCACATGGCTACAAACTGTTGATCAGCCTTGCTCATTGACCCTCCTGTCAGTCGCCTATAAGCGATTTTTATTGTAGCCCAGGCGCACCCGGCCCCACAGCCCAAACATAAGCCCTCATTTTCTGACATATGCCAGAAATTCCTTGCGCAAATCCGCACGTTCGCTATTCTATTGTTGACATATGTCAGATTTGGAGAGTGTATGGCTGGAAGACGCGAAAAACTGCGCCGCGTTGGGATCATCCCCGAATATCGCGGCTTTACCCCCGATGGCCTTGCCAGCGGAGACGCTATCGATATGACGGTCGATGAGCTCGAAGTACTGCGCCTGTGCGATCTGGAGGGCCTCAATCAGGAGGCCGTCGCCCTGCACATGGGTATCGCCCGCGCCACGGTGGCGGCAATCAGCAGTCGCGCGCATCGCAAGGTGGCAAACGCGCTGGTCAATGGACGGGCGATCGTCATCGAAGGCGGCAACATCGCGTACTCCCCCATCACCACGACGACGGCCGCATGGCCAGCAAAGGAGGTCGGCACCATGAGGGTGGCAACAACGTACGACAACGGCAACATCTTTATGCACTTTGGCCGCAGCGAGCAGTTCAAGATCTACGACATCCAGGATGGCAAGGTGCTCAACGAGCAGGTCGTAGGCACCGGTGGCACCGGCCACGGCGCCTTGGCGGGCCTGCTTGCCAACGGTGGCGTTGACACGCTCATTTGCGGCGGTATCGGCGGCGGCGCTATCAACGCGCTTGCCCAAGCCGGCATCACGGTCTATGCGGGCGCCCAGGGCAGCTGCGATGCCTGCGTCGAGGCCCTCATTGCCGGCACGCTCGCACAGAACGGCGAGGCCACCTGCGACTGCCATGGACATGATCACGAGCACATCCACGAGCATGGCGAGTCCTGCGGCTGCCACGGTCACCACGACCATGACGGGCACGAAGGCTGCGGCTGCCACTAGCGGCAAGCACCTCGTCGAGAACGCGCTTCCACGCGTGCGACAACCAGCGAACAAACGGCGAAGGCCGTCTGGAATACCATCCAGGCGGCCTTCGCCATACACGACTCAACTAGTCGTTACTTCTTGTTGCGCATCTGCGCTTCCATCTGGCGCAGCAGGTCCATATCGGACTTGGGGCCGCCCGTTCCCAGGCCGCCCATGCCGCCCAGGCCCATGGCATCCAGACCGGGAATATTGGGCATGCGCATCTTTTTGCCCTTCTTACCCTTCTTGCCCTTCTTGCCGCCAGCCTGCGCCTGATTGGCCATCGTGCGCATGCGGCCCATCATCTTATTCATCTCGCCCCACTGCTTCATAAGGCTATTGACCTCGGTTGGGGTCACGCCGGCACCCTTGGCAATGCGGGCACGACGCTGGCCGTTAATGATGGAAGGACGCAGGCGCTCCTCCTTGGTCATCGACATGATGATGGCTTCGTTCTTGTCAAAGATGCCCTCGTCCAGGTTGCCGCCCATCTGGTTGAGCGCGCGCTGACCACCGGGAAGCATGCCCAGAATGCCCTTCATGCCGCCCATCTTCTTGACGGCCTTCATCTGGTCGAGCATGTCGTTCATGGTAAAACCCTCGCGCAGCATACGCTCGGCAGCCTCGAGCTGCTCGGCGTCGGCCGCCTCCTGGGCCTTCTCGATAATGCCGACGACATCGCCCATGCCTAAAATGCGCTTGGCCATGCGGTCGGGGTAGAACGGCTCAAGCGAATCGGGCTTCTCGCCCATGCTCACGAACTTGATGGGCTTGCCGGTCACCTGGCGCACGGAAAGCGCGCCGCCGCCACGAGCGTCGCCGTCGAGCTTGGAGATGATCACGCCGTCAAAGTCGGTGCGCTCGGCAAAGGTCGAGACGACGTTGACGATATCCTGGCCGGTCATGGCATCGACGACCATCAGCACCTGATCGGGCTTAACGGCCTTCTTGATGTCCACGGCCTCCTGCATCATCTGCTCGTCGATCTGCAGACGACCGGCGGTATCGACGATGACCACGTCGCGCAGGTGGTCGACGGCCTCCTGGATGGCGCCCTTGGCGATATCGACCGGGTGCTCGCCGTCACCGCGGAAGACCGGCACGCCGATCTCGCCGCCGAGCGTGGCCAGCTGGTCGGCAGCAGCGGGACGGTAGACGTCGCACGCGGCGAGCAACGGCGAGCGACCCTGCTTCTTGAGCAGGTAGGCCAGCTTTACGGCAGCCGTGGTCTTACCGGAGCCCTGCAGACCCACAAGCATGATGACATTGGGAATACGGTTGCTAAAGACGAGCTTGCTCTCGGTGGAGCCGAGCATCTCGGTAAGCTCGTCGAGCACAATCTTGACGACGTTTTGCGCCGGAGAGAGCGACTCCATGACCTCTGCGGTCATGCAGCGCTCCTTAGTCTTGGCGACAAACTCCTTGACAACCTTAAAGTTAACGTCGGCCTCGAGCAGCGCCATGCGAATATCGCGCATGGCCGAAGTAATATCGGCCTCGGTCAGCTTGCCCTTGCCGCGCAGGCGGTCAAATGTATCGTTGAGGCGATCGCTCAGGGAATCAAACACTAGTCACTCCTTAATTGGACTCGCCCACCAGGGCGCGGCAGAAATCTTTGGCATTGAACTCCTGCAGGTCATCGACCTGCTCGCCCACGCCGATGCGCAGGATCGGGAGCTTGAGCTTCTCGGCCACGGCCATGGCGATACCGCCCTTAGCCGTGCCGTCGAGCTTAGTCATGATAATACCGTCCAGGCCCAGCGCCTCGTTAAACTCGAGCGCCTGGTTCAGACCGTTTTGGCCCGTCGCGGCGTCGATCACAAGCACGACCGAAACCGGCATGGGACCGGCGGCCATATTGGCGGCGCGCTTACGCGTCACATTGACCACCTTGGCAAGCTCGCGCATGAGCTCAGGGCTCGTGTGTAGACGGCCGGCGGTATCGATAAGCACCAGGTCGCTGCCGCGCTTGTCGGCCTCGTCGAGCACGTCGTAGCAAACACTTGCCGGGTCGGAGCCGCGGTCGCGCTTGATGACGGGGACGCCAGCGCGCTGGCCCCACACATCGAGCTGCTCAATAGCGGCAGCACGGAAGGTATCGGCCGAACCGATCACGACGTTCTTGCCGCGGGCGGCCATGGCGCTCGCGATCTTACCGACCGTCGTGGTCTTGCCGGCACCGTTAATGCCCACAAACAGCACGCAGCTCGGCGTATCGGAGAACGGATCGCGCTCGATGGGCACAAAGTGCTGCTCAAGCTGCTCGGCCAGGGCACGGCGAAGCTGTGGAGCGGTCTTGAGGTTCTTCTTGGCCGCGGCATCGCGCAGGTCATCGGAGACCTGAATGGCGATCTCGGCGCCCATGTCACCCATGACGAGGGTGTCCTCCAGGTCCTCCCAAAAATCCTCGTCGACCTCACCGCCAAAGTAGAAGACCTCGTTGAGGGCCTCGCGGCTTCGCTCAAGTCCGCGCGAGAGAGCATCGAAGAATCCCATTATGCATTCACGACCTTTCCGGTTTCGCGATCGAGTTTTTGCGAGACGACGCGACTGACGCCGTCGGCTTGCATCGAGACGCCATAGAGGACGTCAGCGTCCTCCATAGTACGGCGCTGATGCGAGATAACCAAGAGCTGCGTATCGGAACGCAACACATCGAGCGCGCCGATGAGCTTGGACAGGTTGGCGTCATCGAGCGCCGCCTCGACCTCGTCCAGCACATAGAACGGCACCGTGCGCGTGCGATACACGGCAAAGAGCAAGGCGAGCGCCGTCAGACTCTTCTCGCCGCCCGACATGAGCATCATCTTGGTGATGCGCTTGCCGCGCGGCTGCGCCACGACCTCGATACCCGTCTCGGCAGGATGCTCGGGATCGGTCATCTCCAGATGAGCCTGGCCGCCCGGGAAGAGCATAGCGAAGATCTCGCGGAAGTTCGCGTCGACCTTCTCAAACGTCACCAGGAACGCCTTGCGCATCTTGCGATCAATGGCCACCGTGATCTTGGTGAGCGCCTTGCGCGCGCTCTCCAGATCGGCCAGCTGCTCCTCGATGTAGTCGGCGCGGCGCTTGAGCTGCTCGTACTCCTCCATGGCAACTTGGTTAACGGGACCAAGGTTGTTGATCTGGCGCACAAGCTGGTTGAGTTCGCGCTCGGCGGCATCGCGGTCGGTAGGAGCAGGAAGCATGAGCGCTTCCTCGAGCACCGTCGTGCCATCGGCGGTAATGGCCTTGATGGCAGCCTCGACCTGCACCTCGAGCTTGCCACGCGCGACCTTGAACTCGTTTTGCGTGGCGGAGGCGGTATCGACTCGCTCCTTAGCGCGGGCAACCTCTGCCTTGGCATCCTCGATGGTCTTCTTGAGCGAAGCGGAGTCCGCCTCCTCCAGAGAGGCCTGGTCACGCAGGCGCGCTGCCCAATCCGACGCGCGTTCCAACAGGGCAGAATAGCGTTCGTGCATGGGATCGACGCGCAGGCGCAGCAGCTCGAGCGAGCGCGAGGCCTGGCGTGTTCCGCGGATACGACGGTCGATGCCCTCAAGACGATGCTCAAGGTCGGGCACGCGGCCCTTCAGCGAACGCAGGCGTTCGCTCGTCTGGGCTAGGCGAACCTTGGCGTCGGCGAGCTTGCCGGCAGCCTCGGAATCGTCACGGCGAACGCGGTCGAGTTCGTCGTTGGCCTCGGAAATCTGCAAGCACAGATCGCTTGCCTGCGCGCGGGCCTCGTCACGCGAACGGGTGAGCTCGTCAACGCGCGGGCGCGCAGCGCGAACGGCTTCGGAGGCCTGCTCGCGGCGCTTGGAGATGCGCACGCGCTCGACCTCGGCATTGTTGGCGCTTTGCTCCAAGCGGCCGATCTCGGAAATCAGCGAGCGGCGCTCGCCCTCAAGACGGGCGATCTCACCGGCGGCATCGCCCTCGGCGGCACGGGCCTCCTCGACGGCAGCGTTGGCCTCAACGACCTGATCCGACACATGCTCAAACACAGCGGCCAAATCGGGCTCAAGCCCCTCCAGCTCGCGAATGCGACGCTTACGCTCCAGAGCACCCGACGCCTCGCCGGCATCGAGGCCCACACGCACCAGGCCGCCGCAGGCGACGCGGGCGCCATCGGGGGTCACGTAAGTCACGCCGTCAACGACCGGCGCCGAAAGCGCGGCAGAAAGATCGTCCACTACGTAATAGCCGCCGAGCAGCGCCTCGACGACGGGTCCGTAGCCTGCGCGCACGGACAGACGATCAACCAGGCGGGTACCGGCAGCGCCCTCAGCGGCGGTAGAGCCGCTCACGCCGCGCGCCACCAGCAATGCCTCGCCCGAGGCCTTCTTTTGGTCCAGAGCCGCACGACCGGCACGCTCAAGCGTGGCGGCGTCATCAAACAGCAGCGCATCGATATCGCCGGCGAGCAATTGCTCAACCAGGCCCTCAAGCTCGCGCGGGGCCTCCAGCACGTCGCCCAGACGACCCAAGACATCGTCGCCCAGCGCACCCACCAGACGGCTCACGAGCGGCGAGCTGTCGGCCATGCGGGCATCGAGTTTCTTTTGGCTGGCAAGCTCCGAGCGCACCTCGGACAGCTTGTTGCGCGCCTCACTCTCACGATTACGCAAGTCCTTCAGGGCTGCACGGGCGACCTCGGTGGCCTCACGCGCATCGGCCTGGGCCTGGCGCGCTTCCTCAAGAGCGCCTTCAAGCTCCTCGGCGCGGTCACGACGGCTCTCGAGCGAGGCCATGACCTCCTCGAGCTGCTCGTCAATCTGCTCCAGGCGCGAGGCATACATGTTGTCCTCGACCTCGGCATTGCTCAGCGAGTCCTTCACCTTGGCGAGCTCGAGCGCGGCGTTATCGGCTACGCGCTGAACATCGCGATGCTCACGCGTAAGCTGCGAAATCTGATTGTCGAGCGCCACGCGCCGCTCGTGGAGCTCAGCGGCGGCAGGACCAGCGGCGTCAACGTCCTCCTGGGCCTGCATATGCGCACCGGTCACTTCCTCAAGCTGCGCACGCGCGTCCTCAAGCTCCTCGACCACGCGACGACGCTGATGCTCGGAGCTCGAAATCTGCCCGCGCATATCAGACAGGCGCGACACCATGTTGTGACCCTTTTCCTCGAGCAGGCGCATGTCGGAGTTAATGCGGCCGACCACATCTTGCATATGGCGGCGCTGCTCGCCCAGGTCGCCCACAAACAAGCCTTTTTCCTCGAGCATAACCTGGAGCTTCTCGAGCTCGCGCTCCTTTTCGCCCATGCGGTACTGCGCAAGCTCCAGCTCGGCGGCACCTTCCTTGGAGCGGCTCTCCAGATCGTTCCACTGCGACTGCAGCGAACGCAGCTCGTCGACGGCCAGCATCTGCGTAAGCTCGTTCGCGCGAGAGGACAGCTCTTTGTACTTGCGTGCGCGATCGACCTGACGCTCCAGCGGTCGCAGCTGACGGGCGATTTCCTTATTGATGTCGCGGGCACGCGTCAGGTGCTCGTCCATCGACTTAATCTTTTTGAGCGCGCGCTCCTTGCGGCGCTTGTGCTTGGAGATGCCGGCGGCCTCCTCGATGAGGGCGCGACGCTCCTCGGGGCGGCTCTGCAAAATGGCGTCGAGCTTGCCCTGGCTGATGATGGAATGCGTATCCTTGCCCAGGCCCGAATCGTGCAGGATGTCCTGAATGTCCATCAGGCGGCACGGACTCGAGTTGATGAGGTACTCGCTTTCGCCCGAGCGATACATACGACGGGTGATGGCAACCTCGTCAAAATCGACGGGCAGCATATGGTCCGAGTTATCGAGCACCAGCGTGACCTCGGCGACACCCACCGGCTTGCGAGCCGACGAGCCCGAGAAGATGACATCCTCCATGGCCTGGCCGCGCAGCTGCTTGGCGCTCTGCTCGCCCAGAACCCACAGGATGGAGTCAGAGATGTTCGATTTTCCCGAGCCGTTGGGACCGACGATGACGGTCAGGCCCGGCTCAAACGTCATATGGGCGCGGTCGGCAAACGACTTGAACCCTTTGAGCGTGAGGGACTTGAGATACACGGTTCCTCGCTTACACGTGCTTCTTGTTCAGAATCACGCCGTTGGTGGTGTAACCCATGCGGTCGAGCGCTTCGAGCGCGGCGGCTCCCTCGGCTTCCTTCTTTGAGGAGCCGGAGCCGCGACCCTGACGAATGCCATCGATGAGCACCACGGCGGTAAAGGTGGGCGCATGCGCCGGGCCCTCGGAGCCAACGAGCTTATACGCTGGGGGCTCGTGACCGTCGGCCTGCACGCACTCCTGCAAAAACGACTTGGGGTTCGCAGGATGCTCGGCACGCTCGGAAGCCAAATGCGGCTTAAGCGTACGGTGAATGAACTCCGCCGCCGCATCCCAGCCGGCATCCAGGTACAGCGCACCCACGAGCGACTCATAGACGTTCTCGAGGGCCGAATGCAGGCCGCGCGCACCAGTACCGGTCTCAGAGGCACCAAAGATGATGATGTCGTCGATGCCCAGCTCGTGAGAAACCTCGGACAGCGTAGCGCCCGAGACAAGCGACACCTTCAGGCGCGTGAGCTTGCCCTCGTCAAACTCCGGATAGGACTCAAACAGGGAGCGTGCGACCACAGCGCCCAAAATGGAATCGCCCAAGAACTCAAGGCGCTCATAGCTGGCAGAAACCGGCTGTCCCTCGACTGCCGAGGGATGCGTAAGGGCCGCGCGCAGCAGCACCTTATTGTTGAACTCGTGGCCCAGGATTTCCTGGGCGCGCGTAAGTCGGTCGGATAAAGCCAAGACTTAGGCCTCCTTGGCAGCTTCGATAGCGTCGACGGCGTCGGCGACAGAGTTGAGCGAGAGCAGGGTCTCGTCATCGATCTCGAGGTTGAACTCGTCCTCGATAGCCGTAACCAGCTGCAGGCGCTCGAGCGAGTTGGCATCGAGGTCGTCAAAGGTGGTCTCCTCGCTAATTTCGGCAACATCGACGCCCAGAACGTCAGCAGCGACCTCGGCGATCTTGTCGAAGATTTCGGAGCGGTCCATAGCGCTTCCTCTCATAGTGCATGAATACCAAAAGAATGGTACCGCCCGGGCGGTACCAAGACACGGTTCTGATTCTACCCCACGGCGTGCACCGCGAAGCACATAACAGCGCTCTAACTCGCTCTTATAAAACGATACCATCCATAGAGTTGGCGACATTCTCGACCAGCCCGGCGCGCACGGCTTCGGCCGCCGCGAGCGTACCGTTTTTGACAGCCTCGACTGAGGTGGCACCATGGCCGATCAGGACCACGCCGCGCAGGCCCAGAAGAATCGCGCCGCCCTTGGCGTCGCCAGAGAGCTTGGCCTTAATCTCGCGCATCTGCTTTTTAATGAGCAGCGCGGCGATCTTGGTGCCGAGCGAGGCCATAAAGGCGCCCTTGAGCTCCTGCAGCAAAAACTTGGCAGCGCCCTCAGTGGCCTTGAGCGCAATATTGCCCGACATGCCATCGGCAACGATGACATCGAAGTTACCTGAGGTGAGGTCGGTGCCCTCGCAGTTACCAACAAAGCCGGGAACGGCGGCCTTCATAGCAGGGAAACAGGCCTTGGTAAAGTTGGAGCCCTTCTCGTCCTCGGTGCCGTTGGCGAGCAGGCCCACGCGAGGATGCTCGATGCCCAGGACGACGCGGGCATAGGCGCTGCCCATCTGGGCAAAACGCACCATATCGTCAACCTCGACATCGGGGTTGGCACCCATGTCGCACAGCACCGTCAGACCGCCGGCGCGATTGGGCAGTGCATTGGTCAGACAGGGGCGCACCGGCTGCTTCTTGCCTTCAGCCTGATACCTAAACGGCGTCACGTAGGCGGTGGCAGCGGCGGTCATGGCACCGGTCGAGCCGGCGGAGAAGAACGCATCCGCGTTGCCCTTCTTAATGGCGCGGCAAGAAAGCACGATCGACGACTTACGCTTGGTCATCACGGCGCGAATGGGATCGTCATCCATGGCGATAACGTCAGGTGCCTCAAGGGCCTCAACACGTGCATGGGAAGCTGCAAAGGGATTGACGATTTCGGCGGGGCCAGCTGCCAAGACCTCGATATCGGGATCGGCGGCAAGCGCAGCCTCGATACCATCGAGAACAACCTGAGGTTTCTCGTCTCCGCCCACAACGTCTACACAAACGCGAACGTTACTCATATACATGCTCCTTATACAAAAATGGCCGACTCACTGAGCCGGCCATTGTGGTTCCATTTGGAACGGCATCGCATCCAGAGTATACCGTTACTCGGTAACGATAACCTCGCGGTCCTTGTAGAAACCGCAGCTGGGGCACACGTGGTGCGGAAGCTTGACAGCGCCGCAACGGGGGCACGTGGACTGAGCCGCAGCCGAGATCTTCATGTTGGCGGAACGACGGGTGTGAGTGCGGATACGACCCTGCTTTTGTTTAGGTACGGGCATAGTGACCTTCCTTATGAACTATCCAGTGTGGCGATTACGCGCAAGTAGCGATACTACCACAGTTTTACTCATCGAGCTTGAGATTCTTCAATGCTGCAAATGGATTTTCCGTGGCAGCGGCCCATTCTGCCTCTGCCTGGGCGGCGCAATCGCATTGCTCGACGTTGAGATTGCAACCGCAGGTGGGGCACAGACCACGGCAATCGGGCTTGCAGAGCACCACAAACGGCGTGTCCATAACGACCGCGTCATTGATGGGCTCACCCAGATCGACGATGCGGTCCTCACCCAGGAGCTCGTAGCCGTCCTCGTAGGCCTCGGGATCCTCGGGCTCCTCAAAGAGGTAGAACTCCTCGATCTCTCCGGCGATATCAAACGAGGCGGGCTCCAGGCAACGGTCGCACTCACCGGTGGCGTGCGCGCGGACCATGCCCGTGAGCAAGACACCGGTACCGGCATTGGTAAAGACAACGTCGTAGTCGATGCCGTCCTGTAGCTGGTACTCCTTCTCGCCCACCGTGTAGGTGGCGACATCGACCTTACCGGTCAGCGGAAACGAATCTCCAGGAAACTCGAGCTGCTCGGAAAGATCGACGGTAACGCTCGGGAACTCAGCCATTACCACTGACCATTCTGCTGGGCGGCACCCTCGTTGAGCTGCTGACGGCAACGGGTAACGGTGCCGGTCAGGCTCTTGAGGTTCTCCTCCAGGTGCGTAAAGACCTGCTCTGCGTAGTCCTCGGCAGCATAACGCGTCTCGCGCTCGTACTGCTGGGCACGATCGCGGATGTCGTCGGCCTGCTGCTGCGCAAGGCGGACAATCTCCTGCTCACCGGCAATGGTGAGGGCCTGCTGCTGAGCATCGGCGATGATGGAATCGGCCTGAGCGGCGGCGGAAGCCATAAGCTCCTCGCGCTCTTTGAGGATACGGCGGGACTTCTGCCATTCCTCGGGATAGCTCATGCGGATCTCATCGAGGATGTTGAAGAACACGTCGGCGTCGATGACCTTGAACTGAGCGTTCTTGCCGAAAGGCGGCTTGGCTTCCTCGATCAGCCCTTCGAGCTCATCGACCAAGCTGACGATCCTATCGCCAGGAAAATTCTCGCCCGGCATCCGGTCTCCTTTCATAGGTAACATATCATCGTGCTAGTTTACCACATGCCACCAGGCAATAAAAAACGTCACGAAAAGCGATGTCTGAGCGCTTCGACCACGTTGGGCGGCACAAACGTCGATACATCGCTGCCGAGCGAGGCGATCTGGCGAACGACCGAGCTCGAGATGTAACCGTACTGCGGAGCACTCATGACAAAGATGGACTCCAGCTCGCTATCCAAGCGATAATTGAGGTCGGCCTGCTGCAGCTCATACTCAAAGTCGGTCATGGCACGCAGACCCTTGACCACGGCCCCCGCCCCCTGCTCACGAGCGAAGTCGACCAAGAGGCCGGTAAAGGGCAGGACTTCGACGCCGTCGATATCACCGAGCGCCTCGCGGGCCAGCGCCACGCGCTCATCGAGCATAAACGTGGTGCCCACACCGTTTTTACCCTGCGACTCTGCAACAGCGACGATCACACTGGGAAAGATGCGGCGGGCGCGGCGGATCACATCGATATGGCCAAACGTGATGGGATCGAAGGTGCCCGGGACGATCACGCGGTTGATGGTGTCATTCATGGGCGTCCTCCTGAAACGTCGTGGCATCATTGTTGTCAGCATCGGTGCCGGCGCTATCGCCCTCACCATCGTCATCGCCGACCCAACGGAGCAGGTCGACCGAGGTAATGCCGTAGCGCTTCTCACGTACAGTCTCAAAGTCTGCCGGATGCGCGCCCGCATCGGCGGCGGCATGCTCAAACAGGGCGTAAGCGCCAGACGCAAGCAGACCCTGCTGGGCCAGATTCTGCAGCAGCTCCTCGACCGGCTCGGCACCAAAAGCATAGGGCGGGTCGAGCAGGACCAGATCAAAGGGGCCGCCCGGTACACGACCGCGTGAGGCACTCGTCAGCATGTCGCCCGTGACCACGCGCCAACGCGCACGGTCATGGCAGAGCGACTCGATATTCTTGGTAATGAGCCGCGCGGCGTTGCGATCGATCTCAAACGTCGTGAGCGAGCGGGCCCCACGAGAGAGCATCTCTAACCCTAAGGCACCGGAGCCGCCAAAGGCGTCCAACACACGAACCTCGTCCAAATCGAAATCGAATGCCGACATGACCATAGATGCGCACGCCTCGCGCACGCGATCAGTCGTGGGGCGGGTGACATCGCGACCACGGGGCTCCTCGATCTTACGACCGCGCCATTCGCCGCCGATGATTCTCATCCTCCGCTGACCTCCTTAAAGATATGTCGATAACGCATGGCGACCGCGTCGCGCAAGGGACGCGTCGCCACAGAGTCAAGGTTGCAAGCATACCGCAAGAGCTCGACCGCGTCCAAATGGGCCCACTCGATCAGCTCCTCGTCGGCGTCCAGGTCGACAAAGCGCAGGGTCACACCACCATGCTGGCGATAACCCAGGATTTCGCCCTCGTGACGCAGGCGCAGGTCCATCTGGGCGAGCGTAAAGCCGTCCGAGGTCTTTTCGAGCGACTGGAGACGGTCTTGTGCCGCCGATGCGCCGCCGTTGCCCTTGGAGTGCGTCATGACCAGGCACGTGCCCGACACACTGCCACGGCCCACGCGGCCGCGCAGCTGGTGCAGGGCAGCCAATCCAAAGCGCTCGCCGTTCTCGATGACCATGACGGTGGCGTTAGGCACGTCGACGCCCACCTCGACCACCGTAGTCGAGACGAGCACGTCAATCTCGCCACGCTTGAAGGCATCGATAACCTGGTCCTTCTCCCCCGCCGGCATGCGGCCGTGAAGGCGCTCGACGGTAAGCCCCGGCAACGCAAGACGCAGTCGGTCGAGCTCGGTTGCCGTATCGTGCAGCGGCACGGGGACGGTTACGCGGCCCTCGTCGTCGCGAGCAATACCGGGCACGTCTTCCAGCTCATCGGCCGAGTCACTCGGCTCCACGAGCGGACAAATCACGTAGGCCTGCTGACCCTTTTCATGCGCCTCGCGGATGGCGCCATAGGCGAGGTCACGGCTCGACTCGGTGAGCACGCGTGTCGTCACGCCAGCACCAGGGACGGGCCGATGGCGAATGATGCTCGTGTCCAGATCGCCGTAGACCGAAAGCGCCAGCGTACGCGGGATGGGCGTCGCCGTCATAACGAGCAGATCGGCACCCGGCCCCTTCGCGCGCAGGGCGTTGCGTTGGCCCACACCAAACCGGTGCTGTTCATCGATGACCACGAGCGACAGATACTTGAACACAACGTTATCCGAAAGAACCGCGTGGGTGCCGAAGAGCACGTCAAGCTCGCCCGATTCCAGCTGTGCATGGATGCGCTCGCGCTCTGCGGCCGGCGTGGCACCCGTCAGAAGTGCCCAGGACATGCCGGCCTGGGAGAGCAGAGGGCCGGTCTTATCGGCATATTGGCGCGCCAGCACGCCCGTGGGCGCCATAACGCAGGCCTGCGTGCCGCTATCGGCAGCCACAGCCAGCGCGCAGGCGGCAACGGCGGTCTTACCGGTACCGACATCGCCCAGCAGCAGACGGTTCATCACGCGCCCGCCATCGCACATATCGCGCAGGATATCTTGGAACGCGGCCTCCTGCTCGTCGCTCAGCGAAAACGGCAAGGCTTGCTTAAGCGCGGCCAGGTGCTCGCCCGCGGTGTGGGCATAGGGAACCACATCGACCAGGCCGCCGTCGTTGCGCAGGCGCAGCGCCAGCTGCAGGTAGAGGCACTCCTCGTAGGCAAGCCGTGCGCGCGCGATGTCGCGCTCAGCCATGCTCGAGGGAAAGTGGATCGAACGCAACGCGCGGGCATTGCTCATGAGCTTCCGCTTTGCGCGCAGCGGCGCGGGAATGGGATCAAAGGGATTGCCGACGACCTCGATCGCGCCGCTTACGATGCGGCGCATCCACGCCTGGCTCACGCCATCACTCACGTAATGGACCGGCAGGATAGTGCCCGCGGCACGCCCGTCCTCGAGCTTTTCAAAGTGCGGCGAGGCCATCTGCTTAAAGCCGTAGGCAAACTCGACCTTGCCCATCACGGCCAGGCGGTCGCCCTGCTTAAGCTGCTGGGCAATCCAGGGCTGGCGGAAAAAGGCGACCTGCAGCACGCCCGTCTCGTCAACGAGTGAGACCTCAGTCACCTGCATGCGCGGACGCGGCTGCTTTTGGACGATACGGTCGACCGTGGCGATGATGGTGCACACGGTACCGATGGGCGCCATCTCGATAGACCAAGAACGGGAAAAGTCGAGGTATCGATGAGGGATATGGAGAAGGAGGTCCCCCACCGTCTGAATTCCCAGACGGCGAAGGGCCTCCTCACGTTTACCCGAAACATATTTGAGCCGCGCGATATCCTCGTCGAGCGCATTGCTCTGGTCAAAGCGCTCCGACACGCGCGGCACGGAGCACAGCTCGGACATGGGCAGTTGCCTACTCGATCGAGAAGATCACGGGATAGAGCGGCTGCTCGCCACGATGGGCGTCGATCTCCAGATCGGGCTGAGCCTCCTCGATGGCGTCGACAATCTCCTGGAAGGCCTCATCGGACAGCTCCTCGCCGGCCAGAATCGTCAGCGCGTCACCCTCCTCTTCCTCCTGCATGCGGTCGATACAGTCGAGCGTGACCTGCTTCACGTCGGAGCCGACCACGTCGATGGAGCCGGCGATGATACCCATGACGTCACCGGAGTGAATCGGAGAGCCGTCAGAGGCGCTGGAATCGCGCACGGCGCGGGTGACCTCGCCATCGCGGACCTCGCTGATGGCGTCGACCATGGCGGCGACGGCGTCCTCGAGCTCGGAATCGGGCAGGACCGCGAACAGCGCGGAGAACGCCTGCGGAACGGTCTTGGTGGGAACGACGGCGACCTTCTTGTCGGTGCAGGCAGAGGCTGCGGCCTCGGCAGCCATGCGGATGTTGCCGTTATTGGGCAGGATGATGACCGAGGTCGCGTTGACCTGGTCCACCGCGCCCAGCAGGTCGGCGGTCGAGGGGTTCATAGTCTGGCCACCGGAGACGACGACGTCGACGCCAAGGGACCTGAGGATGTCGGCCTCACCGGAACCGGCGGCAACGGCGACAAAGCCCAGCGCCTTGGCGGGCTCGGAGGCCTTTTCCTGGTCCTCGTGAATCTTGGCGGTACGGTCGTGGGCCTCCATCTCCATGTTGTGGATAAAGACCTCATAGATCTGACCGAGCTGCAGCATGTGCTCGAGCACCAGGTTGGGGGTATTGGAGTGCACATGGATCTTGTAGTCGGGATAGGCGCCCACGAGCAGCTCACAGTCGCCCATGGAGCCTAGGAACTTAAGGCATTCGTCCTCGTCAAACGGGGCGTCGGCCTTAAAGAGAAACTCGTTGCAGTAGCGGAACTCCGAGCCCTCCCAGTCGTCGTTAGCCTCGATCTCAACGCGGCCAAGAGCGGCATCGCGGGCAGAGCCGGCGGAGTCAAACGTAGCGGAGAAATCCTCGACAACGGTGCTGCGACCAAGCGCGGCGGCAACAAAGTTCTCCAGGAAGATGGCAAAGCCGAAGGCGCCTGAGTCGACCACGCCGTTCTCTTTGAGGACGGGCAGCAAGTCGGGCGTGCGGGCGACGGACTGGTACGCCTCGACGACGATAGCATCGAGCGCATCCTCGGCCGAGAACTTCTTCTTCTCGCACTCATCGGCCTTGGTCGAGACATCGCGCAGGACCGTGAGGATCGTGCCCTCGATGGGCTTGCGGACAGCCTGGAAGGCGACCTTGACGGCACGACGGAAGGCGAAGGCAATGTTGGCGGACGTAATAGGCTCGTCGGCAGAGACAAGGCCCTCGGCCACGCCGCGAAGAATCTGCGAGGTAATAACGCCGGAGTTACCGCGAGCGCCCATGAGAGAGCCGTGGGTGATGGCACCGGCGATGGCCTCCATATCGGCATCGGCGGGAAGGGCAGAGAGCTCCTTGGTCACCGAGGCGAGCGTGAGCGACATGTTGGTGCCGGTGTCGCCGTCGGGTACGGGGAAGACGTTGAGCTTGTTGATCTCCTCGGCCTTGTCGGAAACGGCAGCCGCAGCGATCGGAAAACAGGTGCGAATGGTCTTTGCAATCATGGGTATTTGAATCTCCGTTTTCGGATGCTAGTTCAGACGGCTCTTGAGCGCGTCGATATGGATGCCGATCTTAAGGCTGGCGGGATCGATCTGGGCGATCTCCTGCAGGGTAAAGGCAACGGAGCTCGAAAGATTGTGGCAGACGGACTTCATGTTGACGCCGTTCTCGAGCACGACGTGAAGATCGACCGTAAGGCCGTTCTCGTCGGCGGAGACAAGCACGCCCTTGCGGAGGCGCTGACCGGCAAGCAGGCGCACGCTCTCGGCGCCCTGGAGCTGCTCAGCCATACCGACAACGCCATAGCACGTCATCGCGGCATAACCGGCAATATCGGCAATAACGTCGTTCGAGACGCTCAGGCTGCCGTTAATGGTCTCAGACACAAGAATCTCCTTTTCTTGGTGCTCGCGGCACCATGTCGTGGGAGCAATCATTGCAATATTCTACAACGACCGCGGCATGTTGAGGTGGCGGGCCTCGGGATTACATCCTCGACACGAAATGTTGATATGGTAACGTTCGCGAACGGCGATCGCGGCATGAAAAAACCCGCCGCATAAGCGACGGGTTTTACAACCTGGCTCCCCGGGTAGGACTCGAACCTACAACAGCGCGGTTAACAGCCGCGTGCTCTACCATTGAGCTACCGAGGAATTTAAAGCCCAACGGAAAGGGCTGGAAAATTCTGGCTCCCCGGGTAGGACTCGAACCTACAACAGCGCGGTTAACAGCCGCGTGCTCTACCATTGAGCTACCGAGGAATAGGTGCGTGCTCTCAAGCAACGAAGTTTATTATACGGACGAATCAGCTCAGGGCAAGAACTTTTTTAAGAAATTTTCCGACCCAGTCATTGGGGACGTTCTTAAACGACCAGTCATTCAAGAACGTCCCCAATGTCTACATGAAAGCGCCCCCAAGCGGATGTGCTTGAGGGCGCCTCTTGCTTGACTAGCTCTCGATATAGTCCTTCAGCTTACTGCTACGGCTCGGGTGGCGAAGCTTGGCCAGAGTCTTGGACTCGATCTGGCGGATGCGCTCGCGCGTGACGCCAAACTCACGACCGACTTCCTCGAGCGTGCGGGGATGTCCGTCGACAAGGCCAAAGCGCAGTTCGATAACCTTGCGCTCACGATCGGCAAGCGAATCGAGCACCTGGGTGAGCTGCTCCTGCAGCATGGAGAAGCTGGCGGCATCGGGCGGAACGATGGCCTGGGAGTCCTCGATGAAGTCGCCCAGCTGGGAATCCTCTTCCTCGCCGATGGGGGTCTCGAGCGACACGGGCTCCTGCGAGATCTTCTGGATCTCGCGGACGCGGTCGGCACTCATGTCCATCTCGGCACCGATCTCCTCGGGGGTCGGGTCGCGACCCAGGTCCTGAAGGAGCTGGCGCTGCACACGGACGAGCTTGTTGATGGTCTCGACCATGTGCACGGGAATACGGATGGTACGGGCCTGGTCGGCGATAGCGCGCGTAATGGCCTGACGGATCCACCACGTGGCGTACGTGGAGAACTTAAAGCCCTTCTGGTAGTCGAACTTCTCGACGGCGCGAATCAGACCGAGGTTGCCCTCCTGGATCAGGTCCAGGAAAAGCATGCCGCGACCGACATAGCGCTTGGCGATGGAGACGACCAGACGCAGGTTTGCGCTGATGAGCGCCTGCTTGGCTTCGAGGCCCACGTTCTCAATACGCGTAAGACGACGCATCTCGGCACGCGTGAGTTCGAGCTCGCCTGCCTCGGCAGCCTCGAGCTTCTCGGTGGCCTCAAGACCGGCCTCAATCTTCATGGCCAGATCGACCTCTTCGGAGGCGGTCAGCAGGTCGACCTTGCCGATCTCCTTGAGGTACATACGGACCGGGTCGCCGGTCAGCATCACCGTGGAGGCATCGATGCCGCGCACGCGGGAGCGTGAACGGGACGTGCGCACGGTGCGCTTCTTTTTGCTCTTGGAAGAACCCATCTCGGCGTCGGCCTGACGGGCCATCTTGAGCTCGTGATCGTCGAGCGAGCCGGAATCGTGCTCGTCGTCGTCATCGAAATCGTCGGTATCGGTATCGTTATCGTCATCGTCGACGTCCATGGGGGCGTCGTCGTTACCGCTCGCGGAGATAATCTGGATGCCGCTGTTGCGCAGCGCGGAATACACCGCGGTGAGCTGCTCGTCAGAAACATCGATATCCTTCAGGGCGACCTGAATCTCGTCCTCGGTTACCGAAGTCCTGTTTGAGCCGTTGCCCATAAGCTTTGCAACGTAGGATTCCAGCCCAGTACCCGTGCTCTCAGTCTTTTTTGGCACAGATTCTCCCTTCATAGTCCACAGGACTCAATACTTTAGCACACACATTGACGTCTATACCCAAAAAGAGGGCTGGATATAGGCGAGAATACGCTGGTTGACCACAACATCTAGGCTTGTTCGGTGCCTGCGGCCTCCAGGCCAATCAAACGGAACGGGTCCGCCACGCCGCCGATTGACTTTTGCAGTTCGCGCTGACGCTGCGAATCCTGCGCGGCCTGCATGGTTAGCGCGCGACGGGCCTCATCATCGAGCGAACGGTCCTGGCGCAGCTTGGCCTGTGCGGCACGCATGCGGCGTTTGATGGTGTAGAGCTCAAGCGTATCGAGCATAAACACGATGTTCGTCTCGGTGGGGTGCTTGCTCGTCGCCGAGATGCGCCCGGCACTCACAAGCGTTGCCGCCTCGGGACACACCGAGCGCGCCGCATCCATGCAGGCTGCAGGATCGGTTCCCGGTGGCGTTGCCAGAACGGCCCATGCGATGGACTCGTGACGTGGGTCAACCCACTCGATGGAGCAGATGCGATCGGCATACGTGCGGAACAGGTCGGGGTAGCTCGTGAGCATGGTCAGCAGTTCACGCTCCCCCGCCAAGGACTTGCGTTCAAGATCGGTAAGAACCATCGGCGCCGCCGTAGCCGGTGCGTCCGAACCATCAGGCACAGGAACAAAGCCCATACCATCAGGCACATCGATCGGCGGCAGGTCGTCGACAACCTCCACGGGCGCGGCATCGTAGGCATCGAGCGGGACGTAGTCGTACGGCTCTTCTTCGACCGGCGCGGACACCGGCGGCGTCGCGCCCGATGCCCAAGCACCGCGACCGGCATCGCGAGAACCCGACGCCCGACCGCCCGCGCTACCGGACCGCTCAGCCTGTGCCCGCTGGCGCTCATAGTTCTGCTCACGACGTCGTTCCGCATCCTCGCGCTTGGCGACATCGCGAAACACACGGCCCGAGCTCGCGCGCACGGTCTCCAGATCCAAACCCAGCAGGTCGGCAATCTGGATAAAGTACGTGTCGATCATATAGCTATCGCGCAGCGGATAGATGAGCGTCAGCGCATCCTCGAGCGCCTTGGCGCGACCGCCCGGCGTGGTGATGTCGCTCGACTCCTGCAGCGAACGGTAGACAAAGTCCATGAGCGGGTCGGCCGCGTCGATGCGCGCCTGCAGCTCCTGGCCGCCGTGCGCCGTAATAAACTCCATAGGGTCGTTGCCGTCGGGCAGTACCACGCAGCGCAGGTCCATCGAATCCTGCTCGATAAACTGAATCGCGCGGCGGGCGGCCTTCTGGCCCGCGGCATCGCCATCGAACATATACACGATGCGCTTGGCAAAGCGGGTGAGCGTCTTTACATGATGCTCCGTGAGCGCGGTGCCCAGCGTGGCGACAACGTTTTTAATCCCCGCCTCCCAGCAGGCGATGCAATCGGTATAGCCCTCCACCACGATGGCGGTATCCTGCGCGACGATAAACTCCTTGGCCCAATTAAAACCGTAGAGGTTTCGCTTTTTATGAAACACGCTCGTCTCGGCGGTGTTGAGGTACTTAGGCTGGCCGTCGCCCATAATGCGACCGCCAAAGGCAATGTTGTGACCCTGCTCGTCAAAGATGGGGAACATCACACGGTCGTAGAAGCGGTCGGCAAGCTGCCCGCGCCCGCGGCTCACGGCAACATTGGCGTCGATCATCTCCTGCGGGGTAAAACCCGCCTGGGACAGGTGCGACACCAGCGCGTTACGGCCTGGTGCAAAGCCCAGGCAGTAGCGGCGGCAGACGTCGCCACCCATGCCGCGGCTGGCAAAGTACTCGCGCGGACGACCGTCCTTACCGCGCATAAGCATGGTGTGGTAGAACTGGGCGGTCTCGGCGCACAGATCGTAGATGCGGGCACGCTTAGTACCGCGCTCGCGGCGATCTCCGGTGTCGTGCAGCTCAATACCTGCGCGATCGGCCAAATAACGGATTGACTCGGGAAAGCTCAGGTTCTCGCGCTTCATGATATAGGTGAAGACGTCGCCACCCTCGCCGCAGCCAAAGCAATGCCACACCTGCGTGGCGGGAATAATGTGGAAGGACGGCGTCTTTTCGCCATGGAAGGGGCAGCAGCCCCAAAACTCATGGCCGCGGGGCTTGAGCTCAACCGTTTCCTGCACGATGGCAACGAGGTCGGACGCAGCGCGTACCTGGTCTTTTTCCTCATCACTAATCACGGATGCTCACCCCCTGCTCACCCAAGTTATGACGAATGTCCTCGATATTACCCTCGACGGTCGCGATCAACTCATCCAGCGAATCGAACACACGCGAGGGACGCAGCCAGCGCGTAAACGCAAGCGAAACGGAAGCGCCGTACAGGTCGCCCGTATAACCAATTAAGTTAGCCTCAAGATGTGCAGATGCCGCATCGTCGGCATACGTCGGCGGCAGTCCGACGTTAACGGCAGCGGGCCACACGGTGTCATCGACCAGCACCAGACCCTCATACACGCCATCGGCAGGCACCTGAATGCCGTCGGGAACCTGCAGGTTTGCCGTGGGAAAGCCCATGCCAGAACCCTCGTGACGGCCGCGAATAACACCGCCACGCACCATATACGGGCGGCCGAGTAACTCAGCAGCAAGCTCCACATGGCCCTGTCCGAGCTCATGACGGATACGGGTGGCGCAAATGGCCTCACCGCCCTCGCAAAGCAGGTCGTGACCGTACACGTCAACGCCGTGCTCGGCACCCCAGGCGCGCATCTCGGCAACACCAGAAGCACCGCCACGACCCAGCCTAAAGTCACTGCCAACGCGAATCGATCGAATGTCGACCAGACGCGACACCAGCGAGAGAAAATCAACATGGTCAAGCGCCGCAACCTCAGGCGTAAAGGGAACGGCCACCACCGCATCGACCCCAGTTTGAGCCAGGGCATGCAGACGGTCGGCCGTCGTCATCAATTTTTGAGCGGGCGAAGAGCTCACCACAACGTCCGGGTCGGGATCGAAGGTAACCACGACCGCCTTACAGCCATGGGCACGGGCATCACGGACAAGCGCCGTAATGAGCTCCTGGTGTCCACGGTGCACGCCGTCGAACACACCGATGGCAATCGATGCGGCACCCAGGTGCTCGAACTCATCAAACGCATCGGCAGCAACGATGCGAGCCTCGTCCGACCCGCCCACGAAAAAAATACGCGCGAGCTCGCGAGCGGACAACATCATCGAACACCGCCGATTGCCTGAGGAAATACGTGCTCCATGACAAAGCGGCCACCCTCAATACGGGCGAGCGCCTTGAGTCCCCCATCGAGCACCAACGCAAACGGCGCCTTCGAGGCATCGAAATCGGCAAGCGCATGCTCAACGGGAATGCGACGGCCGCAGAGCAGGTCGTCGGCAAGATTGCCCGGCAAGTCAACACGCGTAGCGCCCAGGGCCGCAATGGGATCCAGTGCAAGCCCCGCCGCGGACTCGGGAGAAAGCTCCTCAACCGCATGACAGGCGCCAACGGAAACAATACCGGAGGCCGTGCGGCGCAGCGCGGAAATGTGCGCGGCGCTCTCGCAGGCGCGGCCCAGGTCGCGAGCGAGCGCTCGGATATAGGTTCCCTTGCTCACCGAGAACGCCACGGTCCACACGCACGTATCACCTTCGCCGCCCACGGCGATCAGGTCGGCGGCATAGACCTCGACGGGACGCGGAGGTAGGTCCACCGCATTGCCCTCGCGAGCAGACTTGTAGGCACGAACGCCATTGACCGAGATAGCCGAAAACGCCGGCGGCACCTGCATCTGCGGACCCAGCATGGAGGCCAATTGCTCACGGGCATAGGCAGGATCGCGGAGCTCGTTGGCAACAGCCACCGTACGGACCGCCTCGCCCTCCGCATCATCGGTATTCGTCTCGGCGCCAAACGAAATATCGGCGACGTAGCTTTTGGTATCGAGCGTGAGCATGCCCAGCAGACGGGTGGCCTGACCCACGCCCACAACCATGACACCCGATGCCATGGGGTCGAGCGTACCGGCATGGCCGACGCGCCGCTCATGGAGGGCGCGTCGGCATTGCGAGACCACGTCATGGGACGTGCAGCCCACCGGCTTATCGACGGCGAGCAGCATATTCAATTGAGAAGGCGTTCGACGAGCCATGTACCATCCAATGAGTTAGAGCTCGACGGTCACCGAAGCGGGATCCTCCCCCACCAGCTCGGCCAGCATGGGAAGTGCCACGGCGAGCGTCTCGCGAATTGTTCCGTTGTTGGAAAAGCCGGCGGCGGCATGATGCCCGCCACCGCCAAAGTTGGCAGCAATCTCGGACACATCGAGGTCGCCCTTGGAGCGCAGGTTGCCACGCACCTTGGTATCGCCCTCAATGCCCTTTAAGAACATGCAGACCTCGACGCCCATCACCGAACGCACCACATCGACCAGGCCGTCGCACTCGTCCGAGGTGACACCGCAGGCCTCAAGGTCGCTCTGGTAGGCATAGCTATACGCCACGCGCCCATGCGCGACCGTCTTAATGCGACCCATGACAATGGACTTGAGGTGCAAAAACTCAACGCGCATGCTCTGGTAGACCTCGAGCGCAACGCGCGCCGGATCGGCACCGTGCGCCACCAGGCGCGAGGCCGCATGGAACGCGGCGGCATCGGCGTTTTGGTACTGAAAACGGCCGGTATCGGTAACCAAGCCACACAGCAGGCAGGTCGCAACGCCATCACGTGCGACAATGCCGCAATTGTCCAAAAAGCGGTCGATGATCATGGCGCAGGCCGCGGCATCGACGCGCCTCAGGCTCAGCTCGGCAAACTCCTCGCGCGCCGGATGATGATCGAAGCACACCACATGCTTGGAGCGACGAAGCACCTCGGCGGAATTATTGAGGCGCTCGACGACCGGTACATCCACCGAGATGAACAGGTCAGGATTGCCGGCGTACGCAGATGCCGGCACCAGGCGATCGGAGCCTTCCATAAAGCGGTAAATGCGAGGAACCGGGTCATCGTCTGCCAGCAGCAGCGCAATGTCCTTGTTGGGGAAAAACTTCATGAGCGAAAGGCCCAGACCCAATACGGAGCCCAAGGCATCGCCATCGGGAGAAGTATGTCCCGAAATCGCAATGGAGGACGCACCCTCGATGAGCTCGAGGATGCGTCGCTGAATATCTGCAGACTCGCACGAGGCGAGGTCGGCGGAATTAGTCATCTAAAGCTGCCTCCTGGGCGGCATCCGCTATCGGATAGCCGTCCTCGTCCTTTTCGATCGCAAGCGTGGCGGGAACGTTTTCCAGCGCACGCGTGATGCGCTCGGCCTCATCGGTCGAGCGATCGATGCGAAAATCGAGCTCAGGCGTGACACGCCAATCGAGCGAGCGAGCCAACAGGCTGCGAATACGGCCCTTGGCGCTTGCGAGCGCCTCCATGACCTCGTCGTAGCGGCTCGCATCGCACGACACGTACACGCGCGCGAAGGAACGGTCCACCGCGACCTCGACCGCGGTCAAAGTAACCAGGTCGAGACGCGGATCGGAAACCTCAAAGAGCAGGATATAACCGAGCTTCTCGCGAAGCTGCTCGCCCAGACGGCGGGTTGCCTGCGTTTGCTTCATAGCGCTACCCCCTACTCGGTACGGGCAACCTGGTCGATGCGGTAACCCTCGATCTGGTCGCCGGGCTTGATGTCCTGGAAGTTCTCCAGGCCAATGCCGCCCTCGGAACCGCTCTTGAGGCTCTTGGCCTCGTCCTTGTAGTGGCGCATCGAGGCGATCTTGCCGTTGAAGACCACGATACCGTCGCGCACCAGACGCACGGAATCGGTCGCGGCGATCTCGCCCTCTTCGACGCGGACACCGGCGGCGATACCGACTTTGGGCACCTTGAAGGTGTCCAGGACGGTCGCGGTACCCGTGGCGACCTCGACCTCGCTGGGCTTGAGCATGCCGATACGGGCGGCGTCGAGCTCCTCGAGGCACTTGTAGATGACGTCGTAGCAACGGATCTCGACGCCCTCGCGCTCGGCGGCGGAGCGGGCCTTACCGTCGGGACGGACGCCAAAGCCGATGATGATGGCGTTAGAGGCGTCGGCCAGGACGACGTCGGTCTCGTTGATGGCGCCAACGGCGGAGTGGATCGTGTTGATGCGAACCTCGGACTGATCCATCTTGTCGAGCGAGTCCTGAAGGGCCTCGATGGAACCCTGGACGTCGGCCTTGATGATCAGGTTGAGCTCCTTGACCTCGGCGTCGGCAATGGTCTCGAAGAGGTTCTCGAGCGTGACGTGCTTGACGCGGCTCTGCTCCTCGATACGGGCCTTCAGCGAACGCTCGTCGGCCAGGGCACGAGCCTCGCGCTCGTCCTCGAACACGCGGAACTCATCACCGGCGTTGGGCACGGACTGCAGGCCCAAAATCTCGACGGCGTCGGAGGGACCGGCCTCGGTGACGGCACGACCCTTGGGGTCGAGCATGGCACGGACGCGGCCATAGGTAAGGCCGGCGACCAGCGTATCGCCCACGTGCAGGGTACCGCGGGTCACGAGCACGGTAGCAACCGAGCCGCGGCCCTTGTCGAGCTTGGCCTCGAGGACGTTGCCGGAGGCAAAGGTGTCCGGGTTGGCCTTGAGCTCGAGCACGTCGGCCTGGAGCAGCACGGTCTCCAGAAGGTCGTCGATACCGATCTTCTGCTTGGCCGAGATGTTGACGAACATGTTCTGTCCGCCCCACTCCTCGGGGATGACGCCGTACTCGGTGAGCTCCTGACGCACACGGTCGGGGTTGGCGCCCGGCTTATCGATCTTGTTGACGGCGACGACGATGGGTACGCCGGCGGCCTTGGCGTGGTTGATCGACTCGACGGTCTGGGGCATGACGCCGTCGTCGGCAGCCACGATCAGAATGACGATGTCGGTCACCTTGGCACCACGGGCACGCATAGCCGTAAAGGTGGCGTGACCCGGGGTATCGATAAAGGTGATCTTGCGGTCGTTGATCATGACCTGCGAAGCGCCGATGGCCTGCGTAATGCCGCCCGCCTCGCCGGCAGCGACGCCGGTGTGACGGATGGCGTCAAGCAGCGACGTCTTGCCGTGGTCGACGTGGCCCATGACGGTGACGACCGGGGCACGCGGCTTAAGGTCGGCGGGATCGTCGTAGAACGAGAAGGTGTTCTCCTCCTCGGGGGTGATGATCTTGATCTGACGGCCCAGGTCGTCGGCAACGAGCTCAACGAGGTCGTCGGACATGGACTGCGTCATGGTGAGCGGCGTACCCAGCAGGAACAGGCGCTTGATGATGTCGTTGGCCGGAACGTCGAGCGCCTCGGCAAGCTCCTGGACGGTAACGCCCTGGGAGACCTTGATGGCGTCGAGGTCCTCGGGGTTCACGCCCTGGGCCAGCGCCTCCTCTATCTTGCGCTCCTCCTGAGCCTTGGCAGCCTCGCGCTCGCGCTTCTCCTTGCGCTTCTTGCGGCGACCGGTGGACTCGCGAGAGGCCTCCTCGACGGCAGCACGAGCCTCCTCGAGCACCTTCTCGCGGCTGTACTCCTCGGCCTCGCGAGCCATGCGGCTGTAGTGGTCCTCTTCGTTGTTGTGACCGCCCTTGCGCTTCTTGCCCTTGCCCTGCTTATCGGGGTTGGGGAAGTCCATGCCGGCAGCGACGTTGTTGCTGGCGTTGGTGCGATGGCTGTGCGGACGGCTCTCGGAGGCGTTGCGATCGGAATTGTTGTCGGAGGCGTTGCGATCGTTACGACGGCCACCGCGGCGGTCGTTGTTGCCGCCACGACGGTTACCGCGCTCGGCGGCGCGCTCGGCCTTGGCCTTGTCCTCGGCGTCCTTCTTCTCCTTGAGCACGGTCTCCTGTGCGGCGATCTGGTCGAGCAGCGAACGGAAGCGGGAACCGGAGTCGGAAGCGGGAACGGCGCGGCGCTGGGCCTCGCGGGCAGCCTCCTCCTTCTCGCGGGCAAGGCGCTCCTGCTCGGCTTTCTTCTTGGCCTCGGCCTCGGCGCGGGCAGCCTCCTCGGCAGCCTGGGCTGCGGCAAACTGGCGGCGCTCCTCCTCGCGGGCCTTCTCGGCGGCGATGCGCTCGCGCTCGGCCTCGGCAGCGCGTGCGGCCTCCTCGGCGGCAGCTGCCTGCTCCTCGGCCTGCTTGGCGGCCTCGACTTCCTGGGCGCGGGCCTCGATCACCGAGGCGAGCTGCTTGCGGACCATGGCGACATAGGCGTCCTCCAAGGTGGAGGAAGCGGACTTAGCGGGAATCTTCATATCGGCGAGATGACCCATCAGTTCCTTGGAGGTCATGCCGAACTCTTTGGCCAGGGTGGACACACGGACTTTTGCCATATGACTTCACCTACCCTTTCTGGCACCTTGGGTGCCTAGAGACTGAACGAGCGTGGGAGACGCGCCGGGACCCGCCCGGCGCGACCGCGCGCTAGATCAGGTCCTCCGCATCATCGAAGGCGTCGGTGTCATGGACACCGCAGAAACGGGAGCCGGGACGAGCCTGGTTGCGGCACTGGATGCCGTCCTCGGACACGTACTCGCAGCGGCGGACGTCCTCGTCCTCCTCGTCACCGATCAGGTCGGCGGCGGGCTCCTCGTGAACGGGAACGTTCTTGAGGATGTCGGCGGCAAGGGTCTCGGACTTGATGTCGATGTGCCAGCCGGTCAGGCGCGCGGCGAGGCGGGCGTTCTGGCCCTCCTTGCCGATGGCGAGGGACAACTGGTCGTCGGGCACGATGACGCCGGCGTAGGCCTTCTCCTCGTCGATGAGGACGCGGGTGACCTTAGCGGGCGACAGGGCGTTGGCGACGTAGACGGCAGGATCGGCATCCCACAGGATGACGTCGACGCGCTCGCCACGGAGCTCGCCCACGACAGCGCGAACACGGCTGCCCTTGGGGCCGACGCAGGCGCCCACGGGATCCAGACGGTCGTCGAGCGAGTGGACGGCGACCTTGGAGCGCTGGCCGGGCTCGCGGGCGATCGACTTGATCTGGACGGTGCCCTCATAGATCTCGGGCACCTCCTGCTCAAACAGACGACGCATGAGCTCGGGGTGGGTACGGGAGATGACAATCGGCGGACGGCTGTGCTCGCCGCGAACCGGCTGCAGGTTGGAGTTAGGGTCGCGAACGTCGATGATCACGGCCTTGATGTGCTGGTTATGCAGGTAGCGCTCGCCCATCGGACGCTCGTTGCGCTCGTTCTCGTAACGACGCTGATCGAAGTGTGGCAGCTCGGCCTCGACGCCCTCGCGGATCTTGACGATCGTAAAGTCGGGCGTGGACTGCAGCACGGTACCGCTGATGAGGTCACCGATGCGGCCGGAGAACTCCTCGTAGATCTGCTCGCGGGCGGAGTTGCGCACGATGGCGTTGATCTCGGCCTTGGCGTGCTGGGCGGCGATGCGGCTCGTGTTCTTGGGGGTGACGTCAATCTCCTCGAACTCGGTGAAGTTGCCCTCCTCGTCCATGGAATCGTCAATCGGCTCCAGACGGTAGACGTAGATCTTGCCGGTGGTGCGGTCGATGGTCACCTTGGCGCCCCACTCAAGATGCAGGATCTCGGCATAGCTCTTGGCAAGCGACTGCTCCAGGCGGTCAATCAGGTAGAGCTGGTCGATGTGCTTCTCCTGGCAAAGCTCCATCAGGGCGGACATCATGTCGGATGCTGCCATCTTACTTTCCTTCCTTCACGGGCTTGAAGTCGTAGGTGGGCTTCAACTTGCACTTTTTAACATCAGAGAAATCGAGGGTGACGGACTCGCCGCCCTCGAGCTCGAGGGTCACGTTCGTCTCGGTGGCGGCGGCAATCTTGCCGGCGTACTTGCGACGGCCCTCGGTGGCGGTGGAGGTGAGCTCACAGTTCTCGCCCACAAAGCGGGCAAAGTCGCACGGGCGGCGCAGCGGGCGCGCCATACCCGGGCTCGACACCTCGAGCGTATAGCTCGAAGAGATGGGGTCGAGCTCCTCAATCACATCGCCGACCCACTTGGTGTTGGCCGTGACGTCGTTGAGCGAAAGACTCTGACCCTCGGTACCCTCGATACGCACGCGCACGCAGGGGGCCTTGGTGGCACCCACGAGCTCGACGTCGACGATGTCGATATCGTGCTGGGGAGCGACAGCCTCGAGCGCGTCGATGATCGCCTGCTCGGTCTTGGTCTTGACCATTGCGGCACCTCCATCCATACAAAAAAGAAGCGGGGCCGAAACCCCACTTCTTTCAATTACAACTTCATTTGCAAGCAAACTATACCAATAGCTGCGGAAACGTGCAAGCACAGTACGAACCTGCAGGTCAGCGTGCGCACAGCTTCTCCATAAGAATAGGACAATTGGCCGAAGGCAACTAGGCAGATACATGCAAAACGAGGGACGACCCAACCGGATCGCCCCTCGTCTTTTATGCGTCAGTTAAGCGCGCAGTGCTTACTTGACCACCAGGTTGACCAGCTTGCCGGGCACGCAGATGGCCTTGACGACCGTCTTGCCCTCGAGCCACTTGGCGACGGCGGCCTCGGCGGCAGCCTGCATATCCTCATTGGAGGCATCGCGGGCAACGTCGACGCGGCCGCGGACCTTGCCGAGCACCTGGACCACGATCTGCACCGTGTCCTCGATGGACTCGGCCAGGTCGAACTCGGGCCAGGCAGCGGTATAGGCGTTGCCCTCGCAGCCGAGCGCCTCGTGCCACAGCTCGTCGGCCCAGAACGGGCAGATGGGGGCAAGGACGCTCACGATGTCCTTGGCCACGCCGTAGCACAGCGCCTTGTCGCGGGCGGTACCCTCGGTGGCGTTGAGGTAGGCGCTCGCCGCGTTGACGAGCTCCATGACGGCCGAGATGGCGGTGTTGAACTGGCCGCGATCGAAGTCCTCGGTGCACTTGGCGATGGTGCGGTGACGCTCGCGATAGAGCTTCATCGCAACCTCATCGAGCGCGGACTTGTCGAAGGCCACGTTGGCATCGCCGGACTGGACGAGCTGCCAAACGATACGCCAGGCGCGCTTGATGAAGCGGTTGGCGCCCTCGACGGCCTTGGGATCCCAGTCGAAGTCCTTCTCGGGCGGGGCGATAAACAGGATCGCCAGACGCATGGTGTCGGCACCGTAAGGCTCGATGACCGAGCTCGGGGGCACGACGTTGCCCTTGGACTTGGACATGGTGTCGCCGTTCTCGTCCTTGACCATGCCCTGGCACAGCAGGTTGGTGAAGGGCTCGTCCACGCTCAGCAGGCCCAGGTCGCGCAGTGCCTTGGTAAAGAAGCGGCTGTAGAGCAGGTGCAAAATAGCGTGCTCGATGCCGCCGATGTAGTTATCGACGGGCATCCAACGGTCGGCAGCCTCACGGGAGAAGGGCAGCTCAGTGTTGTGCGGATCGGTATAGCGCAGGTAATACCAGCTGGAGCAGGTAAAGGTGTCCATGGTATCGGTCTCGCGCTTGGCCGGGCGGCCGCAGACCGGGCAGGTGGTCTCGTAGAACTCCTTGCACTCGGCAAGGGTTTCGCCAGCGCCCAGGTCCAGGTTCTCGGGCAGCGTCACCGGCAGCTGATCCTCGGGCACGGGCACGATGCCGCAGTGCTCGCAGTGGATGGCCGGGATGGGGTTGCCCCAATAGCGCTGACGGGAAATGAGCCAGTCGCGCAGACGGAACTCGACCTTGCGACGACCACAGCCCATGGCCTCGAGGTCGGCCACGATCGCAGCCTCGCCCTCGGAGTGCTTGCCGCCGCGCATTCCGGTGTACTTGCCGGACTGGACGAGCGTGCCCTCGGCAGCGTGGGCGCAATCCCAGTCGACGGACTCGGCATGGAAGGTATCGATGGTCTCGCCGCTGGCCTCGACGGCAGCGCGATCCTCATCGTCCAGGATGATCGGCACGATCGGCAGGTCGTACTTACGGGCAAACTCAAAGTCGCGCTGGTCGCCACAGGGAACGGCCATGACGGCACCGGTACCGTAGTCGGCAACGACATAATCGGCAACCCACACGGGGACCTTCTCGCCGTTGACGGGGTTTACCACATAGCGGCCCGTGAAGGCACCGTGCTTCTCGAGGGTGCCCTGGGCACGCTCGACGGCAGAAATATGCTTGGAGTCCTCGACGATCTTGGTGACGGCCTCCTCGTACTCCGTGCCCTCGACGAGCTCGTGCAGGCCGGCGTACTCGGGAGCCAGGACAAAGAAGGAGACGCCAAAAAGGGTATCGGCACGCGTGGTGAAGACGGTGATCTTGCCCTCGTCGCCCTCGATGGGCTCGCCATCTTGGTCGCACAGGGTAAAGTCGACCTCGGCACCCTCGGAGCGACCGATCCAGTTGGCCTGCATCTGCTTGACGCGCTCGGGCCAGCCGGGGAGCTTCTCCAGGTCGTCGAGCAGCTCCTGAGAGTACTCGGTAATCTTGTAGTACCACTGCTCAAGGTCGCGCTTCTCGGGCTCGGTGCCGCAGCGCCAGCACTTACCCTCGGTAACCTGCTCGTTGGCCAGAACGGTCTTGCAGGTGGGGCACCAGTTAACCGGGTTCTTCTTGCGATAGACCAGGCCCTTTTCCCACATCTTCTCAAAGATCCACTGACCCCAGCGGTAGTAGTCGGGGCTGCAGGTCTTGACCATGCGATCCAGATCGTAGGAGAAGCCCATGCGCTTCATCGTGGCGAGCGCCTGGTCCATGTTCTTATACGTCCAGGCGGCAGCCTGCGTGTTGTGCTTGATGGCGGCGTTCTCGGCAGGCAGGCCAAAGGCGTCAAAGCCGATGGGATGCAGCACGTCGTAGCCGCGCATGCGGGCCTGACGGGCCATGGCATCGCCGATGGTATAGTTGCGAGCGTGGCCCATGTGCAGGTCGCCCGACGGATACGGGAACATCTCGAGCACATACTTTTTAGGCTTGCTGTCGTCGGTGTCGACGGCAAAGAGGTTGGAGTCCTCCCAGGCCTTCATCCACTTGGACTCAATGGCCTGTGCGTCGTAGGCAGGAATCTCGTCCTTATGATCTGTGCAATCGCACATATCAGCTCCTTTGTTAGCTGGGTTGGGGCGGGGCGTTCTTACCTTTACTCGCTGCTGCGGACAGTCCTGCTCGCACGAAGAGCACATTAAGTGCTCTTCGGCTCGTGCGGAACTTGCAGCGAGCAAAGGTAAGAACGCCCCGCCACATCGTTAACTCGCATGATGATAGCAAATACGACAAGCGAGATGCCTGCGACTTGCAGGCATCTCGCTTTATCTAAATAACGTGGTTGTGAATCAACCACTAATTGTTACCCGCCCAAGCACGAACGGGTTTTCCAGGTGCCGCAGATTGCCGTGAAAGAGGAGCGCCGCGTACTTAGGTACGCAAGCGACGGTTTGAACGGCAAGGTGCGGTGCTTGGGAAAGCCGCTTAGCGGTAGCTGACGCTCTGCTGGGAATCCTTGACGACTACGTCGTGGGCGCCGCCTTCGACGATCGAGGTCGAGCTTACCAGGGTCAGGCGTGCCTTTTCCTGGAGCTCGGGGATCGAGAGGGCACCGCAGTTGCACATCGTGGACTTGACCTTGTAGAGCGTGCCGCCCACACCATCCTTGAGGGAGCCGGCGTAAGGAACGTAGGAGTCGACGCCCTCGACGAAGCTGAGCTTTGCGGCGCCGCCCAGGTCGTAACGCTGCCAGTTGCGGGCACGCGCAGAACCCTCGCCCCAGTACTCCTTCATGTACTGGCCGTTCACGTTGACGCGCTCGGTCGGGCTCTCGTCGAAGCGAGCGAAGTAGCGGCCCAGCATCATGAAGTCGGCACCCATGGCAAGGGCGAGCGTCATGTGGTAGTCGTAGACGATGCCGCCGTCGGAGCACACGGGCACGTAGACACCGGTCTCCTCGTAGTACTCGTCGCGAGCGCGGCAGACGTCGATCAGCGCGGTGGCCTGGCCACGGCCGATACCCTTGGTCTCACGGGTAATGCAGATGGAACCGCCGCCGATACCGACCTTGATGAAGTCGGCACCGCAGTCGGCCAGGAAGCGGAAGCCCTCGGCGTCGACGACGTTACCGGCACCGACTTTGACGTCCTCGCCGTAGTTGGCGCGAATCCACTCAATGGTTCGCTTCTGCCACTCGCTGAAGCCCTCGGAGGAGTCGATGCACAGAACGTCGGCACCGGCCTCGATGAGCAGCGGCACGCGCTCGGCATAGTCGCGGGTGTTGATACCGGCGCCGACCATGTAGCGCTTGTCGCCATCGAGCAGCTCGTTGGGGTTGGTCTTGTGGCTGTCGTAGTCCTTGCGGAAGACAATACCCATCAGGTGATCGTTGTCGTCGACGATCGGCAGGGCGTTGAGCTTGTTGTCCCAGATGACGTCGTTGGCAACCTTGAGGCTGATGTTCTTGTCGCCCACGATGAGCTGCTCACGCGGGGTCATGAACTCGGAGACCTTCGTCTGGTGGTCATCGCGGCTGGGGCGATAGTCACGGCTGGTGACGATGCCCAGGAGCTTACCCTTGGGAGTGCCGTCGTCGGTGACCGGCATAGTGGAGTGACCGGTCTTCTCCTTGAGCTCGATGACCTGCTCCATGGTCATGTCGGGGGTCAGCGTGGAATCGGACTGAACGAAGCCGGCCTTGTGATCCTTGACGGCCTTGACCATAGCGGCCTCGGACTCGGCGCTCTGGGAACCGTAAATGAAGGACAGGCCACCCTCGGTAGCGAGCGCGACACCCATATCGACGCCCGAGACGGACTGCATGATGGCGGAAACCATGGGGATGTTCAGGGTGATTGCCGGCTTCTCACCGCGCTTAAAGCGGGTTAGCGGCGTCTTAAGAGAGACGTTGTTGGGGATGCACTGCGAGGACGAGTAACCAGGAACCAGCAGATACTCCGAAAACGTGTGGGACTCACCGGGAAAGAACGTAGCCATGTTTCTCCTTTTTCCATGCGACCGGTCGGCTGCAGGCCTCGTAGGACCCAGCCCAACCTTGGGCGCCCAATACTGGGGAAGTATCTTAACGCACTTTGACTGCTACAATGCATGATTTAAGAAGAGCACACGAGGGTTTGACGCAGGCTTTGCGTTTGCCCAGCAAACACTTTAGCGGGGAGACGTGGAGCGTATGGAGTACAAAACGACGGCAAAGTTGGTCATTCATGCGTGCGACAAGAATTTGCCGGGCGTGTTCGGCCACGGCTGCGTCTTGTTGCTGCAGGGCATCGCCCGCGAGCATTCGCTCAACCGCGCCGCCAAGAGCATTGGCATGGCGTATTCCAAGGCCTGGCGCATCGTGAACGAGGCCGAAGGCCAGCTGGGCTGCAAACTCATCGAGCGCGACGGAGCCCGCGGATCAACGCTCACGCCCGCCGGAGAGCGAGCCATAGCGGTCTACGAGGAGCTGCAGGCCGACATCAACAACATCATTGCCAATAAAGCAAGCGACCTCATCGCCAGCATCAAAGAATAGCCAATTTGGGACGGGGCTTTTTTAGCTGGTCGGTCACCATAGATGATTATTCTGGGACGGGGATTAAAAAATCATTGTGTACCTAATGATTTTTTAATCCCCGTCCCAGAATAATCATCGGAGGGCATTGTCTAGGGTGGCGGCCACGATCAAGGGGTTGTCGGTGCCGGCGAAGAGGCGGACGGTGCTCCCCTGCTTGCCGCGTAGGGCCGAAAGGCGCGTCGTTGCGCCGCCGGCAGGCGATGTGCGAAACTCCCCCGGCAAAGCGTCGAACAGCTCTCCCGCGCTACGCTCGATAAGGTCAAATTCAACTGCCGGGCCAAAACCATGCTCGAGGATTCCCGTTGCAACCGCATGGTCGGGATGCGAGCTCAGTCCGGGAAAGCGCACGTTGCGCACCATCTCGTTGGCGGCCAGATACTCGGCCAGCGCACGTGCGCGGTCGAAATGTGCCTGCATGCGGACATCGAGCGAGTCCAGCCCGCGATCCAGCACAGCGGCCTCGTCAGCAGGCATATTAAGCTTGGCCAAGCCACAGCCCTCAAGCAGGGCATGCGCGCACTCAGCCGCGGCATCCACGCGATGGCGTTTGAGCTGCGAGCGCGCCACCGAAGCGGCAACGAGCTTGCGCGGAGCCTTGCCGGCGCTCACGCGATCGAGCGCCTCAAGCGACAGCACAGCACCCAGCCGCAGCGGATTGCAGCCAAAAGCCGACGCCACGGTGTTGTCCACAACAAGCAGCGCGCGGGCCTCACGAGCCGCGCGGCCAAGAGCGCGAAGGTCGGGCACACGCAGACCAAACCCGCCGATGGAGTTGACGAACCACCACAGATGCGGCCCTTCGGCATCAAATGAAGCATCAAAGCCCTTGGATGCGGCAGCAAGCGCATCGGCGGACGGTGAGCCCACCATAGCCACGTCGCAGGCATCAAAGCCGCGCGCAAAGGCTTCGGCAAAGTCATCCGCAAAGGCCACCAGGCGGTCACCGGGGCGCACAATCCCCAATTGCGACAACGCTGCTGGCACATGCGAGGCCGCGAGCAACCGCGCTTCACGCGCGCCGGTCCTCAAAGCCCAGGCCTCTTCTAGCTGCTGTACGCCCATGCGGTACCGTCCCTTCAAAACAAAAACCCACGATGCGGGTGTTCCCCTCATCGTGGGCAACGGCTGCAGTATAGCGCCGATATGCGACGAAACGCCTAGATGTTGAGCGTGTGATAGTTCACGCTCGCACCCGGAGCGTCAACGGTCACGCCATAGGCCTCGGGATAGATGCGCGTCGAAAACACGAGCGCGCCATCATTCACAAACACCTCGACCGACGAGACATCACCAACAATGCGCACATTACGGACCTCGTCGATGGACTCCCAGCGCATGGTACGACCGCAGCCGGCAGAAGCGCGACCCCCATCGGTAAATCGCATCTCAAAGCGTGAGGGCAGTTCGTCCCCAGCGGGCACAAGCGCCAGCTTTAGCTCGCCATCAACGGTCGCGGTAAACGCGCCGTCGACACCGTCAACAACAACGTCAAAGCAGGTATCGCCGGCAACCCCCAACGAGCCCTCCCCCACACGCACCGAGGCATAATGGAGCTCAATCTCGCGCGCCGGCTGCTGCAGCACTACGCCGCCGGCACCGGCTGTAAGCTCACGCGGCACCGTCATGCAGTGCTGCCAGCCGCACGCCACGGTAGGCGCGTTGCCATAGGTCGGCTCATCGGGCATGCCCATCCAGCCGATTAGAATATGGCGACCGTCCTCGGCCGTGAACTCCTGCGGAGCATAGAAGTCAAAACCAGCGTCCCACAGGCGGAACTCGCCCAGTTCATAGGCACCGTCACCACCGGTGATGTCACCCGTTACAGGCATGTAGCCAGCGGCGTATACGTTGCCGCGGTTCCAACGACCGCCCTCGAGCCCCTGGGGAGAGAAAGACAGAAACCTTGCCGGCACACCGCCATCCACCTCAAGCTCAAGGTATCCCGGGCATTCCCACATAAAGCCAAAGCGCTCGGGCGTAGACACGCGATTCTCGAGCTCCCAGCTCAGCATATCGGGCGAGCCATACACCAGGATCTCGCCCACATCGCGCCCGGCACCCTCGCCGTGCATCGCACAAAAACGGCTCTCGATATGCGGCCCATCCACGCGACGACGCGCGCCCAGCACCATGTGATAGCGCCCGTCCGCGTCACGCCACACCTTGGGATCGCGCACATGGCAGGTCAAATCCTCGGGATAATCCTCGGACGCCAGCACCACACGCTTTTGGCTGAACTCCCGACCGGCAAGGCCATCAACGCTCTCCACATAGACGGTATCAGCGCGGCGGCCGGTATTGACGTAGTCGTACGTCCCGTCCGAATCGGAAAGCTTAACGTTGCCCGTATAAAGTACGCGAATGCGACCGTCCTCGGCAAGCGCGGAGCCCGAATACACGCCGTGGCAATCGAACGGCTCGTCGGGCAGCAGCGGGGCGCCAACGTAGTCCCACGTCATAAGATCGCGACTCGTCGCATGGCCCCAGGCCTTTACACCGCCCTCGACATCAAACGGCGCATACTGAAAATAGGCATGGAACACGCCGCCCGCTTGGCAAAGACCGTTGGGGTCGTTGAGCCAACCCGCCGGCGGCATAATATGGAAGCGCTGACCATACGCGCCATGACCGCACTCAGAGGCGGCGGTGTCAACAGCGGCAACCAGCTTTGCAAGGTCGCGGCCAAGTGCATTAGACATATCAAAGTCCTAACGGATCGAAAGTAACAAGGCGCCAGAGATCGACACCAGATACGGGAAACGCCCGCGAGCATACAACCCGCGGGCGCCCCTCAATCAAAAGCTCTTAGGCCTGCTCGGAAGCCTTGGGCTCGTCCTTGTACAGGACAAACGAGACGCCAAAGGAAACCAGCGCGGCGACCGCAAACATGATCGCGTACTGCACGGGCTGGGCCAGGCACAGCAGGATACCGAAGATGCCGGTAACGCCGGTGCCGGAAGCAGCAAGCGAGGTGAGTGCGCAGACCAGGGCACCGCAACCGCCGCCGATGCAGCCGGCGATGAAAGGCTTAAAGAAGCGCAGGTTCACACCAAAGATGGCAGGCTCGGTAATACCCATGAAGGCGGACAGGGCCGAAGGAAGCGCCAGGCCCTTGATCTTGGCATCGCGGGTCTTAAAGGCAACGGCGAGCGCGGCGCCACCCTGGGCGATGTTGGCGGCACTGGCGATGGGCAGCCAATAGGTCACACCGTACTGGGCAAGCTGACCCAGGTCGATGGCGGTGTACATCTGGTGGATACCGGTAACGACCGTGGGGGCATAGAACAGGCCGACGATAAAGGAACCGATGCCGAAGGGCAGGGTCAGCAGGGCCTGGATCAGACCGAGGATGGCGTTCTCGGCCCAGACAAAGATGGGGCCGACGGCAACGAGCGTCACGAGCACGGTCACGAACACCGAGACGAGCGGAGTCACAAAGAGGTCGAACATCTCGGGAACGATCTTGTGCAGGCGCTTCTCGAGGAAGGCCAGAATGGCGCAGGCGATAACGATGGGGATCACATGGCCCTGATAGCCGACCCACTCAAAGCTGTACACACCGGGAATGACGGTGACCATGGTCTGAACGCCCTCGGAAGCAACCGTGTAGGCGCTCTGCAGCGAGGAGTTGATGAATGCACCACCGACGACAGCGCCCAGATACGGGTTGGCGCCAAAGGCCTTAGCGGCGGAGTAACCGATCAGGATCTGCAGAATGCCAAAGGACGTGCCCGAGACCAAGTCGGCGATCTTATAAATAAAGTTATTGGTGTCGAGCGCGATAAAGCCGTTGGAGGCCATGAAGTTGAGGGCGCTCATAATGCCCAGCAGCAGGCCCGAAGCCACGATGGCGGGGATGATGGGAACAAAGACGTCGCCGAGCACCTTAATGGCACGCATAAAGATGTTCTGCTGCTGAGCCGCGGCCTCCTTTACCTCGGCCTTGGTGGCAGCCTCGACGCCGCTGAGCGCGATGAACTCTTCGTAGACCTTGTTGACGGTGCCAGTGCCAAAAATAATCTGGAGCTGGCCCTGGGCCTCAAAGACGCCCTTGGCGCCATCGACATTCTCGATGGCCTCCTTGTTAACCTTGGAATTATCGGCAATCACCAGGCGTAGACGCGTGGCGCAGTGTGCGGCCGAAACAACGTTGTCGGCGCCACCGACGTTGTCGAGCACCTCTTGGGCTGATTTGCGGTAGTCCATAACTTCCCTTTCCTCCAACGGGCGCATGTGCACCCGGCCATCTTTGACATATACACTGTAATCGTTTTCAGTTTGATATGACTGTAATCGTTTTCATAGTAGGGTGAACGGTAGGAAAAAGCCGGCGAAAGGTAGTTTTGAAGCAAAAACAGGGGTCTCAGAGGCAGGCAGACGTGCCCAAGGCCTAGACATTCATAAGCTGATGGCCGAGCTTGAGCGACTTTAGACCGCTCTCCCCCTCCTCGCCATCGAGCGCGTTGAGCAACATATTGGTCGCCTCGACGCCGCTGGTCAGGTAGCCGTAATGCACGGTGGGAATGCCGCCCGTCAGCGCGCGCAAAAATGCGTTGTCGCCGAAGCCGCTCACGCGACGCACGCCATCGCCCATGCCACGCACCTCGTCAAGAGCGCGCAGGGCGCCGGCAGCCATAGTGTCGGTCGCGCACGCGATAAACGAAACATCGGGGGCATCGGCAAGCAGCTCGCGCGCAGCGCGATAGCCCGAGTCGAGCGTAAACGAGCCCAGGCGAATCAAGGCGGCATCGAGCGGGTTACCCGCGGCGCGCAAGCCGGCCTCAAAACCGCGACGGCGATCATAACCGGCCGCGCGGTCCTCTTCGGTAACTCCAATATAGGCAATCTTGCCATCCACCCGACCCGCAAGCGCACGGCCGAGCTCAAAGGCAGCCTCGTAATCGTCGTGATAGACGCACGCCGCGCCCTCGACATGTTGGCCGATCAACACAATGGGCACACGGCACGACTCAATCGCGCGACGGTGCTCGTCGGTGATCATAGTTGGCACCAGAACAATGCCGTCAACCGGGTGGTTTTGGAATAAATCGAGGTATTCGAGCTCACGATCGGCCGCGTTGTCGGTGTTGGCAAGCAGCATCTGGTAGCCACGGCGACCGAGCACCTGACCAATGCCAGCGGTAATGCGGCTCACGGATTCCGAGTTGATCTTAGGTACGATGACGCCGATGAGCTTGGTGGAACCGGTGCGCAGCGCGCGAGCCTGGCTGGATCGCACGTATCCGGTCAGCTCGATTGCCTGCTTAATGCGCTCGGCCTTGTCCGCCGAGATATATCCACCGTTGAGGTAGCGCGAAACGGCGGCGCTAGAAACGCCGGCCAGCTCGGCCACATCTTTCATCTTTACCACGAGCACCCCCGTCGTTGAAATCGCTTTCACCATGATACCCGTGCGGAGCTACATGCGTGTCGCAAGACAGTACGTTACGGTCAATTTAGCTGTCGTAGCACGGGCATCGCAGGGCTTCAACTAGAAACTTCGAAATATAAATGCCGAATCAGTCAAGCTACCGATTCGGCACCCCGTTACATTTGCACACAGCGGCAGGCAAAATCCAACTCGAGAACAACTTACTCACTTTGGAAAAACGCATCGCTGTCCGCTGCCAATTCCGAAGGAAGAATTGCCGGCAGCGTCAAAGCCCCCATGGGCGAAAGTCCAGTAACGACCATCAGATAGCTCTTAGCGTGACCATACGCCATGGAAATCGCAGTGGAGAGAAAAAACGGTGCCTCATTCGAATAACCGGAAATGACCTGAGGAATGATTTTGATACCCAACGCAAGCTCAAACTTTGTGACCGTTTTCAGCGTCATGTTGGACTGAGAATTCAACAATTTCGAAAGCGACTGAAGACTCACGCCCATACGTTTTGTCAGCTCGCTTTTACTCAAGCCCGAGCGCTGCATCTCGCGATGAACAATATACTCAATATCTAGTGCTTGCTCATAGGCACGGGTATCGCTCGTTTCCGTTTCCGCGTAAAAGTCTAGATTTGCATACTCTCCCTTGCGATTTCCCTCCTCAACTTTAGGAAACCCAAGTCGATAAGCACGCAGACGAAAATAGTTGCTGTTCTTCTCCAAGTAAGCTCTGGCATCGTCTTCGCTCATCAGCGAGAAATGGACACCCCTCGATTTGAGACGGTCAATCTGCTCTGACGCCGTAAGCCACGGCTTTCTATTGGCGTCGGTCATCAGATCTCCGTTCGCGCTGATTGGCTCGAGATACTATGTAAGAGCGTTTAACTGGGCGAATCACCTAGATATGACTGTTACGCCGAATACTCTTCAATAAAGCCTCTCATCATAAGCGTAATGAAGAAAGGCGGCCATCCGGAAAACAACCGCCTTTCTGTACGACGCAGGCCCGTAGGTTGGTTGCGTCAATACCGCTAGATTCACCCTAGTAACCTATAGGGTCCCAAAAGGTCAATCCAGTTAAAAACGGCAGGCAGCCCAAAACAACATCTTTCATGAATCTCCAGACCTATCGAGCCCGATCGAACTCGGCTATCCAACCAGATACGGCCCAATCACATCGAATATCTCGCCCACCTTAGTTGAAGGGTTTTGCGCAGATGGCTTAATGTTACCCAGTTCCCTATGGTACGTGACGAGGCGCCCAGCACGCTGCAATGCTTCGCCTCGTCTATCATCCACTGCCCTAAACATCCCGACCAGGTTCTTGCGGTACTCGATGCCCAAGTTCTTCGACATCTCCTGCGCGAGGGCATGCTGGCAGTCGGACGCGGACATATGCGCGGTCGTGTAGCGAAAGTGCAGAAGCGGCCACAGCTCGAAGCAGGGGTTGGACCACAACGCGTGGAAGGTCCTCGAACCATCAGAGAGCTCATTGCACTTGCACTCCATCGCGTCGAAGTCGGACGCAGGGAAGTCATCCTTGTCATACACGAGCCACACGTGATCGAACGTCTCGGGCGCATAGCGGCAGTGTTCGACGGCGAAGTCAAGCAGGTCAAGCGTATGTTTGCCGGTTCCCTTAACGACAATGGCAACCTTGCGCTCGTTCGACGCGCCCAACGCCGCACGCACACCCTCAAAGTAGCGAGGCTCGGTCTCCTTGCCCTCGCTCACTACAAGATGACGCGTCATCTGAACCATGCGCGAGCGGCCCTCTCGCTTGCCGCTACGCCAGTCCTTCGACTTCTTCGCCACCATGCTAATCCCACTCCTCGATGCGGGTGAGGTACGGATCGGCGCCGTAGCGACCGGACAGGTATTGCTTGTCGAAAGCCGCGTTCTTGCTTACCAGGTTACCGTTCGCCTCGTGGATGTCGGCGAGAGACCACAGTTGGCTCGCCTCTCCCTCGCCGCGCGCAGCAAACCATATCTCGTCACGGCGGAACACATCGTTTCGCATGGTAGACACGTCCTGGGACGAGAAGATGAGCTGTGCGCCACTCTTGTTGACCTCAGGGTCCTTAAACAGCAGGATCACATAGCGAAGAAGCTTCGGGTGCAGTTTGGCGTCGAGCTCGTCTACCACAACGGTGCCACCACGCTCAAGCGCTGTCATCAGATACGCAGCCAACCCCATGAGCTTCTGGGTTCCGGCAGATTCCTCGGATAAACGCAGCTCGTACGACTTGCCGCCCACCTCGTGCCTCACGAAGACGCGCTGGCCGCGCCACTCCGGCGCCCTCTCCACTCTGAAGCCATCAATACGCACATCAACGGCGCGCAAAAAACGCGTGACCTCGCGCGAGTCGCCCTCGTCGAGCATTTGCTCGAGCATCCGCTCCAGGTAGGAACTGTTGTAGTTGAGAAACACGGCGTCGAGAAACCAGCTGGCCGCCTCCTGGACCACCGGCGCATCGAAGTTGATGCAAAGGAACGATAGGTACGGCAGGCTCGGGTTGAACCTCGCAGCTGTCACAAGCTTACGCAGTGTGGGGCCGAGTTCAACCTTTGTATCCTCGCGCTCGAACAGCATCGCCGTACGCGACGCTCCCAATTTACGCCGCCACAGCCCTTCGGACACGATCTCATCGGCGTGTACAGACAGAACATAGCGGTACTCATGCTCACCCGCGCGGTAATAGAGCTCGAACTCGGTGGGCTCGGCAGCAGACACGTCATCGAACTCAAACGCCGAACAACGGGGTATCGAAGGACGATCGCCCTCCGCCGCATCAGCACTGGCAGATAGCAGTCTTATCGGTCTGGCCACCGCCGAGCGAACGTAATCGAGAGCCTCGAGCAGGTTAGACTTGCCGCCGGCGTTGGGTCCGTACACCGCAGCCACCGGAAGGAAACTCTGCCCGTCGGGACACGCGATAAGGGAACGCTCAAACTCCTTCATCGGCGTCGCCTGCATGGAAAGCTCCGCCTCGTCGCGATAGGACCGATAGTTCTTAAAGGTGAACTGACAAAGCATGATACTCAACATTCCTTTCATTATTTTGAAAAGATATATCAGAGTTTTTCTTTGATTATATACTTTAAGTAGGCTAAATCAAGTGCTTGCTACACCAATGACAGCAGGTATAAGGTACCAAACCGCCCGTGTTCGGCCATTCCATTGCCGGAATGGCGTTTAGCTAGCACGTCACACATTACATGCATGAAAAAAGGGCAACACTCTGGCTTATAGGACAAAATGTGTGTCCCGATAGAACACCCGTTTCTATCCATTAAT